>CAZOBK010000015.1:0-8270 GCA_964578115.1 uncultured Roseicyclus sp. | reverse complement strand
TGAAAAAACGAACCAGCCAACAGGAAAGGACGCTGCCATGACCCTCACGACAACCCGCCGCACGCTGATGATGGGGGCGGCCGCCACGCTGGCGCTGCCGGCCTATATCCGCCGCGTGAACGCCCAAACCACCGTGCGTGTGGCCGGCATTCACGCCAGCCCCGTGGAAAACGCGTGGAACAGCCGCATCCACCTCGCCATGCAGCAGGCCGCCGAGGCGGGCCTGATCGAGTACGAATTCTCCGAAGGCGTGGCCGCCACCGACTACCCCCGCGCGATGCGTGAATACGCCGAAGGCGGCGCGCAGCTGATCTGGGGCGAATCCTACGCCGTGGAGCGCGAGGCGCGCGAGGTAGCTGCGGATTATGCCGAAACGGCATTCCTCATGGGCTCCTCCGGCGGGCCTGCTGGCGAGAATTTCGGCGTATTCGGCACCCGCAACCACGAGGCCGCCTATCTCGCCGGAATGCTCGCGGGCGCAATGTCCGAGACCGGCGTTTTCGGCTCCGTCGGCGGCTACCCGATCCCCGAGGTGAACCTGCTGATCAACGCCTTCCGCTTCGGCGTGCAGGAGGTGAACCCGGATGCGACCTTCCTCAATGGCTTCATCGGCGCGTGGTTCGACCCGGCCCGCGCGCAGGAGGCCGCCATCGCCCAGATCGACGCGGGCGCGGATATCCTCTTCGGCGAACGGATCGGCACGGCGGATGGCGCCGAGGCCCGCGGCGTGAAGGCCATCGGCAGCCTGATCGACTATACCCCGCGCTACCCCGAGACGGTCTTCGCCAATGCGATCTGGAACTACGGGCCGACCATCGCGGCCATCGTGGCCGACGTGCAGGCGGGCAACCCGGTCGGCCGTGACTACACCGAGTATTCCTTCATGGAATATGGCGGCAACGAGCTGATCTACGTGTCCGACATGGTGCCGGCCGAGGCGATCCCGGCGATGGAGGCCAAGAAGGCCATGATCGAGGCGGGCGAGTTCGAGGTGCCGATCGACGCCGACGAACCGGCCTGAGGAGCATCACAGGCATGACGGACGCGACGGCGCTTGGCCTCGCCATCAAGGCGGGTGGGGTCGATCCATCCGCCTTGGCGGGGGCCGTGCGCGATGCGATGCGCGACCGCGCCGGCTTGGGCGCGGTCGTGACGCTGTTCGACGAAGGCACGATCCGCGAGGCGATCACCGAGGCGCGGGCGAAGGGCGGTCCGTTCGCGGGGGTTCCGATGCTCGCCAAGGACCTTGGCGCACCGGCGGCCGGGTTGCGGCAGGGCGTGGGGTCGGAGGCGCTGCGATCCCGGCTCCCGCCTGCGGACCGGCAGAGCGAGGGGCACCTGATGCGGCGCTTCCGGGCGGGCGGGCTTGCGCCGGTCGGCCTGTCCACCGTCCCTGAATTCGGCTTCGCGCTGTCGGCGGAGCCGCCCGGCGGACCCGTCGCGCGCAACCCGTTCGACACGGGAAAGACGCCCGGCGGCTCCTCGGGCGGGGCGGCGGCCGCTGTCGCGGGCGGCATCGTGGCCATCGCCCATGCCACCGACGCCGCCGGGTCGATCCGCGTGCCAGCGTCGGCCTGCGGGCTCTGGGGGCTGAAACCCTCGCGCGGGGCCGAGGCGTCGGGACCGGTCTTCGCCAATAACCTGATGGGCATCGCCTCGGAGGGCGTGCTCGCCCGCTCGCTCCGGGATGTCGCGACGGCGTTCGAACTGACGCGGGTCACGCCGGCCGAGGCGACGCTGCCCGCCGCGCCGCGCGTGGGGCTGGCGGTATTGGACCGCTGTGGCGCGCCGGAGGCGGAGGCCGCGCGACGTGTCGCCGACCTGCTGCGCGCGGCGGGCTGCGAGATCGTGGAGATCGAGGCACCGGACGCGCTGGGCCGCGAGGTGCACGCGCTGATCGGTCAGATACTCTCGGTCGCGCTGGCGACAGGGCTCGACGCGCTCGGCGTGCCGGACGCCGAGATCAGCCCGCTCGCTGCCGCGAACCGCGCACGGGGGCGCGGCTTGTCCGGCACCGAGGTTTTCGCCATGACCAACCTTGCGGCGGAGCTTTCCGACGCCACGCGCCGCGCGCTTTTCACCGGCTGCGACGTGGTGCTGGCGCCGATCCTGTCGGGTCCTCCGCCGACTGTGGGCCATTTCCCCACCGATCACACCGATATCGACGCCCATCTTGCGAAGATGGAGGCGATGGCGCCGGGGGCTGCGCTCGCCAATCTCGCGGGGCTGCCGGCGCTTGCGATCCCGGCGGGCATGGCCGACGGGCTGCCGCGCGGGGTGCAGCTGGTCGGCCCGGCCCATTCCGACCGTGCGCTCCTGTCGCTTGCGGCCCGGATCGCGGCGGACCTGCCGCCCATCCCCTATCCCTTCGCGATCGCTGGGATGCCCGCATGACCACGGTCCTCCACCTCGACAGCATCACCAAGCGCTTCGGCGCGCTGACCGCCAACGACGCCGTGACGCTTGAGCTGAAGGAGGGCGAGATCCTCGCGCTTCTGGGTGAGAACGGGGCGGGCAAGACGACGCTGATGAACATCCTCTTCGGCCATTACGCCGCCGACGAGGGCCGGGTCGAGGTCTTCGGGCAGGATCTGCCCCCGGGCCGCCCGCGCGCGGCGATCGAGGCGGGCGTGGGCATGGTGCACCAGCATTTCACGCTGGCGGGCAACCTGAGCGTGCTCGATAACGTCATGCTGGGTTCCGAGCCGCTGCTGCGTCTGCGCAGCCGTCGCGACGGGGGGCGTGCGCGGCTGATGGCGCTGTCCGAGCAGTTCGGCCTGCCGGTCGACCCCGACGCGCGGGTGGCGGGCCTGTCGGTGGGCGAACGCCAGCGCGTGGAAATCCTCAAGGCGCTTTATCGCGATGCGCGTATCCTGATCCTCGACGAGCCCACCGCGGTGCTTGCCCGACCCGAGGCGCAGCGGCTTTTCGAGATCTTGCGGGGCATGACGGGACAGGGCCTGTCGATCATCTTCATCAGCCACAAGCTGAACGAGGTGATGGCCGCCTCCGACCGCGTGGCCGTCCTGCGCGGCGGACGCAAGGTGGCCGAACGCAAGACGCCGGAAACCTCGCCCGAGGAATTGGCCGAGCTGATGGTCGGCCGCCGCGTGACCCGGCCACGGCGGCAGGCCCATGCCGTCGGTGCGCCGCGTCTGGTGGCCGAGGACGTGACCGTGCAGCTCGACGGCAAGCCCGCCCTGCAGGATGTGTCCTTCACCGTGCACGCGGGCGAAATCCTCGGCATCGTCGGCGTCTCCGGCAACGGGCAGGCGGCGCTGGGCGCGCTTCTGTCGGGCCTCGCCGAGCCGGAGGCCGGGCATCTGACGCTCGAAGGGCGCGAGATCGGCGGGCTGGGGCCCCGCGCCTTCATCGCCGAGGGGATCGGGCGCATCCCCGAGGACCGCCATGCGGAAGGCGTGGTGGGCGAGTTGCCCGTCTGGGAAAACAGCGTGCTGGAACGTCTGGGGGCCCCCGAGTTTTCCACGCGCGGCTTCGTGCGGCGCGCGGCGGCGCGGGATCATGCGGCGGGGCTGATCGAACGCTTCGACGTGCGCGGGGCCACGCCAGAGACGCGCATCCGTCTGCTTTCGGGGGGCAACATGCAGAAGCTGATCCTTGGCCGCGTGCTGTCCGCCGGGCCCAAGGTCATCCTCGCCAACCAGCCCACGCGCGGCCTTGACGAAGGCGCCATCGCCGCCGTCCATGCGGAGCTGCTGGCCGCCCGTGCCGAGGGCGCCGCGATCATCCTGATCTCGGAGGAGCTGGAGGAGGCCGTGGGACTTTCGGACCGGTTGCAGGCCATCGTCAGCGGGCGCCTCTCGGCCCCGGTCGCGGCGGAGGAGGCCGACCCCCGCCGTCTGGGGCTGATGATGGCCGGTGTCTGGGAGGCGCCCGAAGATGCGGCTTGAGCGACGCCCCTCCGTGCCCTGGACGCTCGCGGCCACGGCACCGCTTGCCGCCATTGCCGCCGCGCTGGCGCTGGCCGCGGGCCTGATCCTCGCGGCGGGCGTGAACCCGCTTGCGGCCTATGCCGAGATGCTGAAGGGCGCGCTTGGATCGCGGCTGGCCGTGACCGAGATGCTGACCCGTGCCGTGCCGCTGATGCTGACGGGGCTTGCCGCCGCCGTCGCCTTCCGCGCGCGGCTGTGGAATATCGGCGGGGAGGGGCAGTTCTACCTCGGCGCGCTTGCGGTGGCCTGGGTGGGGCATTCGATGATGTCGGGTCTGCCCCCGGCGCTGGGGATCGCCGTGCTGATGGTCGTGGGCATGGCGGCCGGTGCGCTTCTGCTGGCCGGCCCTGCCTTCCTTCGGCTGCGCTTCGGCGTGGATGAGGTGGTCACGACGCTCCTTCTGAATTTCATCGTCATCCTCTTCGTAGGCCTGATGATCGAGGGACCGCTGCGCGACCCGCTGGCCTTCGGCTGGCCGCAATCGGTGCCGGTGGACGACGCGTTCCGTCTGCCCGACCTTATCCCGCGCACGCGGCTGCATATCGGGTTGCTGATCGCCTTGGCCGTGGCGGGCATCGTCTGGCTGATCCTCGCGCGCACCGTCTTCGGGACCGAGGCACGGGCGGCGGGCTTCAACGCGCGCGCGGCGGAATTCGCGGGCGTCTCGCTGCCGCGCACGATCATGGGCGTGGCGCTTCTGTCAGGTGGGCTGGCCGGGCTGGCGGGCGGTATCGAGGTCATGGGCGTCACGGGCGGCGTGACCACGACCATGTCGCCGGGCTTCGGCTATGCGGGGATCGTGGTGGCGATGCTGGCGGCTCTCCATCCGGCGGGCGTGGTGGCGGCCGCGGTTTTCGTGGCCACGGTCTTTGTCGGCGCGGATGCCATGAGCCGGGCGACCGGCGTGCCGTCCTTCATCGCCGACGTGATCGTGGCGCTGGCGCTCCTGACCATGCTCGTGGCGCTTCTTTTCACCAGCTACAGGGTGCGGCGATGACCGAGGCTCTCGACCTTCTGTTCAACGCGAGCCTCTGGGCCGCCGTGCTGCGCATCGCCACGCCGCTTATCTTCGGGGTGCTGGGCGCGCTCCTGTGCGAGCGTGCGGGCGTGCTGAACCTCGGGATCGAGGGGATCATGACCATGGGGGCCATGGTCGGATGGCTCTCGGTCTTCCTCGGCGCGGACCTATGGACGGGGCTTCTGATCGCGGCGGGTGCCGGGGCGCTCATGGGGCTTCTGCACGCGCTTCTGACCGTGCCGCTGGGCCTGTCTCAGCATGTCTCGGGTCTCGGCATCACGCTTTTCGCCTCGGCGCTGGCCTATTACCTCTATCGCCTGATCGTGACGGTGGGGGAATCGCCGCCCACGATCGTGCCCTTCCGCCCCCTCGATATCCCCGTTCTGTCCGACATCCCCTTCCTGGGTCCGGTGCTGTTCTCGCAGGCGGCACCGACCTATCTCGCGTTGCTTGCCGTGGCGGTGATGGCCTATGTGCTGGCGCGCACGCCGCTGGGCCTTGCGATCCGCATGACTGGCGAGAACCCGCACGCGGTCGAGGCGCAGGGGCTCGATCCGACGCTGATCCGCATCGGCTGCGTCATGGCGGGCTCCGCGCTGATGGCGCTGGGCGGCGCGTTCCTGACCACGGCGGCCTTCAACAGCTTCTTTCCGGAAATGGTGCAGGGGAGGGGCTGGATCTGCATCGCCCTTGTGGTTTTCGCATCCTGGCGGCCCGGAAAGGCGCTATTGGGGGCGCTGCTCTTTGCATTTTTCGACGCCTACCAGCTGCGGCTGCAGACGGTGGTGGAGGGTGTGCCCTACCAGCTGTTCCTCATGGCGCCCTATGTGCTGTCGATCGTGGCCCTGATCCTCGTGGCCCGCCGTGCGCAGGTGCCCGAGGCCCTGATGACGCCTTATCGCAAGGGAGAGCGGTAGCTTGCATCCCGGCGCGGGATGTGCTGCCTCCGTGTTGGCGCCACGGGGGGCGGGCGCGGGGTGCCGCTGGAACGGGACCAAGGGAGGGACGAGATGAGCGAGACACTTTCGGCATTGATCGCGGCGCATGACGGGTCTGCGCCTGCGCTGGGAGCGCCCGGTCGGGACTGGATGGATTACGCGGGCCTGCGCGGCCTGTCGGGCCAGGTGGCCGCGGCCCTGCATCGCGCGGGGATCGGCCGGGGCGACCGGGTGGCGATCGTGCTGCCCAACGGCCCCGAGATGGCGGCCGCTTTCGTGACCGTGGCACAGGTGGCCACGACCTGCCCGCTGAACCCCGCCTACAAGCAGGACGAATTCGCCTTCTACCTCGAGGACCTGAAGGCCCGCGCCGTGATCCTGATGGAGGGTGAGGCGGGCCCGGCCCATGAAGCGGCGACCGGCCTCGGGCTGCCGGTCATCCGGCTGCGGCCGGGCGAGGGGCCTGCCGGCCGCTTCACGCTGCATGCCGAGGGGTCGGAGGGAGACGTGGACACATCCGCGCCCGAACCGGAAGACGTGGATACATCTGCGCCCGGTCCGGGCGACGTGGCGCTGATCCTGCACACCTCGGGCACCACCTCGCGGCCCAAGATCGTGCCGCTCCTGCAGTCGAACCTCGCGGCCTCTGCGCGCAACATCGGCGCCTCGCTGGAGCTGTCTCCCGCGGACCGCTGTCTCAACGTCATGCCGCTTTTTCATATCCACGGGTTGATCGCCGCCGTGTCGGCCTCGCTGGCGGCGGGCGCCTCGGTTTGCTGCGCGCCCGGTTTCGACGCGCTGAAGTTCTTCGGCTGGATGAAGGAGACGCGGCCGAGCTGGTACACAGCCGTGCCGACCATGCACCAGGCGATCCTCGCGCGGGCGGGGCGCAATGCCGAGACCATCGCCGAGGTGCCGCTGCGCTTCCTGCGCTCGTCCTCGGCGTCACTGCCGGGGCCGGTGATGGAGCAGTTGGCCGAGACCTTCGGCGCGCCGGTGATCGAGGGCTACGGAATGACCGAGGCCACGCACCAGATGGCCTCGAACCCGCTGCCGCCGCGGGCGCAGAAACCAGGCTCTGTCGGCGTGGAGGCGGGGCCGCTCGTGCGCATCGCCCATGAGACGGAAGACCTTCTGATCGGAAGCGGCGACGTGGGCGAGGTGGTGATCTCGGGCCCGAACGTGACGCCGGGCTACGAGGGCAACCCGGACGCCAACGCCAAGAGCTTCTTCGAGGCCGAGGGACGGCGCTGGTTCCGCACGGGCGATCAGGGCACGTTCGACGCGGAGGGGTATCTCACGCTGACGGGCCGTCTGAAGGAGATCATCAACCGTGGCGGTGAGAAGGTCTCGCCCCTGGAGGTCGACGGTGTGCTGTCGGCGCATCCGGCGGTGGCGCAGGTGGTGACCTTCGCGCTGCCGCATCCGAAGCTTGGCGAGGAGGTGGCCGCAGCCGTGGTCCTGCGCGAAAGGGAGGCGGCCGACGAGGCCGCGATCCGGGCCTTCGCGGGCGAGCGGCTGGCGGCGTTCAAGGTGCCGCGCAAGGTGGTCATCCTCGACGAGATCCCGAAAGGTGCCACGGGCAAGCTGCAACGCATCGGGCTGGCCGAGAAGCTGGGACTGGTCGAGGGCGCCTGACGCAGGGGTTTCGCCGCTGACGCGGCGATCCGCGGGGGGCTTGCAGCCCCCCGGCCCCGCGCGCGTATTTGGAGAAAGATGAAGGGGTTCGCCACCCTGTGACAAGAGGGAGGCGTGGTCCGGTGAGGGACGGAACATGAAGATCTGCATTTTCGGAGCGGGCGCCATCGGCGGCTACATGGGTGTCAAGCTTGCCGAGGCGGGCGCGGATGTGAGCCTTGTCGCGCGCGGGCCGCACCTGGCGGCGATGCGCAAGAAGGGCCTGACGCTGATCGAGGAGGACGAGACGGTGACCGTGCCGGTGACGGCCTCGGAGAATCCGGCCGATCTCGGGCCGCAGGATTACGTGATCGTCACGCTGAAGGCGCATTCGGTGCCGCCCGTGGTGGACAGGATGATGCCGCTGATCGGGCCGGACACGACGATCGTCTCGGGCGTGAACGGGGTGCCGTGGTGGTATTTCCACAAGATCGGCGGGGCGCTGGAGGGCACGCGACTGGAAAGCGTCGATCCGGGCGGCGCGCAATGGGACGGGTTCGGTCCCGACCGCGTGCTGGGTTGCGTCGTCTACCCGGCGGCGGAGGTGTCCGAGCCGGGCACGATCCGGCATATCGAGGGCAACCGCTTTTCGCTCGGCGAACCCGACGGGTCGAAATCCGAGAGGGCGATGGCTTTGTCGAAAGCGCTGGGTGCGGCCGGCCTGAAGGCGCCGGTGCGCCCCCG
>CAZOBK010000014.1:0-65746 GCA_964578115.1 uncultured Roseicyclus sp. | reverse complement strand
CCTTCCCGCGCTACCTCGACACCTACGTGCTGCCCGATCCGGACCTCGTGATCCGCACCTCGGGCGAGGCGCGTATATCGAACTTCCTTTTGTGGCAGTCGGCCTATTCCGAATACGAGTTCGTCGATACGCTCTGGCCCGATTTCACGCCCGATGAATTCGCCCGGGTTCTGTCCCGCTTCGGCGCGCGTGAACGTCGTTTCGGCGCCGTTCCGGTCTGAGGGCCGGGCGGGCATGGCGCGCGCGCGCGACAGTTTCTCCGATCTTCTCACCCGACTACTGACCGGCGCGGCCGTCGCCATCGTGGGGCTTGCGGCCATCTGGGCGGGCTATCCGTGGTTCACGCTTCTGGTCGCCGTTATCATCGGCGTGCTGATCTGGGAACTGGCGCAGATGCTGGGCGCGCCGCGCAACGCGGCGCTTGGGCTGGGCGTGGCCGGCGGCGTTTTGCTGCTGGCGGCGAAGCTTCTGCCCATCGGGGTCGGCCTGCCGCTTCTGGCGGTGACGGGGCTGGCGGGCCTGTCGCTGTTGCCGCGCAACCGCACCCTGTTTTTCGTCGTGGCCACGTTGATCATGCTGGCCAGTTTCGGTCTGATCACACATCGCGACACGTTCGGCGTGACATGGATGCTGTGGCTCGTGCTGGTGGTCGCGGTCACCGATATCGCGGGGTATTTCGCGGGGCGCCTTATCGGCGGGCCTAAATTCTGGCCGCGCGTCAGTCCGAAAAAGACATGGTCGGGGACGGTGGCGGGCTGGATTGGCGCCGGCATCGTCGGCTGGGCCTTCATGGCGGTAACCGGCATGGGAGCAGCGCTGATCGGAATATCCGTGGCGCTCAGCATGGCCAGCCAGCTGGGAGACATCGGGGAATCGGCCATCAAGCGCAGTGCGGGCGTCAAGGACAGCTCCGCACTGCTGCCGGGCCATGGCGGGGTCTGGGACAGATTCGACGGAATGCTGGGCGCGTCGCTTTTGCTTCTGGTGATCGAAAGCTCTACGGGCTTTCCTCCCGTCACGACCTGAGCCTGTCACGACCTGAGGAGGAGACATGCGTCGGATCAGCGTTTTCGGGGCCACCGGGTCCATCGGGCAGAACACGCTCGACCTGATCGCGCGCGATCCGGGCGGCTACGATGTCGTGGCGCTGACGGGCGGCGGAAATATCGCGCAACTGGCCAAGGACGCGCGGCGGCTGCAGGCCGAGGTGGCGGTCACGGCCCATGAGGACCGGCTGGAGGAGCTGCGCGCCGCGCTGGCCGGATCGGGCGTCGAGGCCGCGGCGGGGCAGGGCGCGCTGCTGGAGGCCGCCGACCGGCCCGCAGACTGGACCATGTCGGCCATCGTCGGTGCCGCGGGTCTTGCGCCGGGCTTCCGGGCGCTGCGGCATGGCGCGACGCTGGCGCTGGCCAACAAGGAAAGCCTCGTGACCGCCGGGCCGCTTCTGCTGGCCCAGGCCGCGACACAGGGGGCCACGATCCTGCCCGTCGACAGCGAACATTCCGCGATCTTCCAGGGACTGGTGGGCGAGGATATCGAGGCCGTCGAGAAGATCATCGTCACAGCCTCGGGCGGCGGCCTGCGCGACTGGCCGCTCGAGGCGCTGCCCAAGGCCACGGTCGCGGATGCTGGCGCGCATCCCAACTGGGACATGGGCCAGAGAATCACCATCGACAGCGCGTCCATGTTCAACAAGGCCATGGAACTAATTGAAACAAAAGAGTTTTTCGGAGTTCCGGCCGACAGGATCGAGGCCGTGATCCACCCGCAATCCATCGTGCACGCATTGGTGGGCTTCCGCGACGGGGCGCTGATGGCGCATCTGGGCGCGCCGGACATGCGGCACGCCATCGGCTACGCGCTTCACTGGCCGGACCGGCGCGACCTGCCGGTGGCGCGCATCGACCTTGCACAGATCGCGACGCTGGAATTCTACGCCCCCGACCCGCGCCGGTATCCGGCCCTCGGGATCGCCCGGGCGGTGATGGAAACCGGCGGCTGCGCGGGCTGCGTTTTCAACGCCGCCAAGGAGGTCGCGCTCGACGGGTTCCTCGGGGGGCGCATCGGTTTCATGGACATGTCGGGTGTCGTGGAGGCAACGCTTGACGCGATGTCGTCGGAATTCGGCCTCACAAATCCCCCAACCACCCTTGAGGACGTGTTGGAAACGGACCACATGGCACGTCAGGCGGCCTGGCGCCTCATCGAAACACGCGGAGCAGCCTGAGACATGGAATTCATACCGGACTTCGGAGGTCTGGCCTTTACGCTTGTGGCCTTTATCGCGGCGCTGTCGATCATCGTCGCGATCCACGAATACGGCCATTACATCGTCGGGCGTTGGTCGGGCATTCATGCCGAGGTGTTCTCCGTAGGCTTCGGCCCGGTGCTGTTTTCCCGCGTGGACCGGCATGGCACGAAATGGCAGATCGCGGCGCTTCCCTTCGGCGGCTACGTCAAGTTCCTCGGTGATTCCGATGCGGCCAGCGGCAAGGACGGCGCGGCCATCGACGCGCTCGATATGGAGGAACGGCGGCGCTCGATGCATGGCGCGCCGCTCTGGGCACGGTCCGCGACAGTGGCGGCTGGGCCGGTCTTCAACTTCATCCTGTCGATCCTGATCTTCGCCTCCGTCCTCATGATCGCCGGGCGTCCGGCCGAAGCGCCCATCGTCGGCACGCCCGCAGCCCTTCCCGCAGACATGCAGACGTTGCAGTCGGGGGACCTGATCACATCCATCGGCGGCACGCCCGTCGATACGCTGGGCGATGTCTTCACGGTGGCGCGCGACATGCAGCCCTCCGATACCGTGACCTACGGGCTGGAGCGCGACGGGCAGGCGCAGACCGTCGAGGCGTCCTTCCCGCTTCTGCCGATCGTGCAGTCGGTATCACCGCAATCGGCCGCGATGAGCGCGGGACTCGAGCAGGGCGACGTGATCCGCGCCGTCGACGGCACGCCGATCCACGCCTTCTCGCAGCTGCGCGAGGCCGTTGACGCCAGCGATGGCGCGCCGCTGGACCTCAGCGTCTGGCGGGACGGCGAGATTCTGGACATCACACTCAGCCCGAGGCGGACCGATCTGCCGCTTCCCGATGGCGGCTTCGAGACGCGCTGGCTGATCGGGATCACCGGCGGGCTGATCTTCGACCCCGAGACGGTGCGCGTGGGTCCGGTGGATGCGGTCTGGTCCGGCGTCGAGCAGACGGGCTTCATCATCCGCTCGTCGCTGTCGGGCTTGTGGCACATGATCACCGGGGCGATCTCGTCGTGCAACCTGCAAGGTCCCATCGGCATCGCCGAGACCAGCGGCGCGATGGCGAGCCAGGGGATCGACGATTTCATCTGGTTCATCGCGGTGCTGTCGACGGCGGTGGGGCTTCTGAACCTCTTCCCGATCCCCGTGCTCGATGGCGGCCACCTGTTGTTCCACGCCTACGAGGCCGTGGCCGGCAAGCCACCGTCGGACAAGGCGTTGCGCGTGTTCATGACCGTCGGCCTGACGCTGTTGCTGTCGCTGATGCTGTTCGCGCTGACAAACGACATATTCTGCCCCTGAGCCCGAAGCGGCGCATCGCCGTGTGGGGACCGCTGCACCCATAAAACACCGTCTCGTTGTCCCAAAGACGCCACATTTCCGCGTCAGTATTTGTCTGGGTGGACAAACGCACCGAATGGCTGTGCGGGAGCGCGAGATGAAGTTCCTTACCGAAAGTTATCGTGGATTGTCGCTGTTCGTGGCGGTGAACACCGACCGGTTTCTGGTGCCGGTGCTGATCGTGGCTTCGCTGACACTGGCGGGATGGCTGGTGTCGCTTCTGCAGACCATGTGATGATGCCGGCGCGCTGGCCGCGCCGATCACGGACAAAACCCGCAATTCCCCGACAAGCCCGCGCCACCCTTGCGCGGGCTTTCGACATCCGGACTCCGTATCGGATTCGTCACATTGACCGGGAAACGTGCCGATATGCCCACATCCTGTGCATCATCGTTTTGACAACCCCATATCCCTCCGATACGCACAACCTGTCTGCAAGAATACCAAGGGGTTGGATTCGATGATCCGGCATATGCGCGTCGCGGCGACTGTCCTCATTGGCGCAATGGTTTCGTCTCCGACCGGCATCGCGGCAGTTTCGACCGCCGCTATCGGTGTCGCGATCAGCACTCAACAGGTCCAGGCCCAGGCCTTCCGGTTCTCGAATTTCCGGATCGAGGGCAACCAGAGGATCACGGACGAGACGATCATCGCCTATACCGGCATCACGCCCGGTGCGGGGGTCTCGGCAGGTCAGGTCAACGACGCGCTCCAGAACCTGCAGGATTCCGGTCTTTTCGAACGGGTGGAGCTGATCCCACAGGGTGGCACGCTTCTGATCCGAGTGCTCGAGTACCCGACGATCAACCGCATCGCCATCGAGGGCAACCGACGCATCGACGATGACGATCTGCTTCCGATCCTGCAGTCCCAGACGCGGCGGGTGTATTCCCCGGCCAGCGCCGAACAGGACGCGGCCGCCATAGCAGAGGCTTATCGCGTGTCCGGCCGCCTGACCGCAACGGTGACACCGGCGATCATCCGGCGCGGCGACAACCGCGTCGACCTGGTGTTCGAGGTGACCGAGGGTCGCGTCGTCGAAACCCAGCGGATCGCCTTCGTCGGCAATCGCGAATATTCCGACCGCCGGTTGCGGCGGGTTCTGGAAAGCACACAGGCCGGACTTTTCTCGCTGATCATCCGGTCGGACACCTTCATCGAGGACCGTATCGCGCTCGACCGGCAGTTGCTGACGGATTTCTACTTTGACCGCGGCTACGTCGATTTCCAGGTCCTGTCGGTCACGCCCGAACTGACCCGCGCGCGCGACGCGTATTTCGTCACCTTCAACCTCCGCGAGGGGCAGAGCTTCCGGTTCGGCGACATCACGGTTGTCTCTGAGGTCGCCGATATCGACGCGGACGACTACGCCGCGACGCTGCGCATCCGCGAGGGGGTGACATACAGCCCGCGCCTCGTGGACAACACGATCACCCGGATGGAGAATCTCGCCACGCAGCAGGGCCAGCGTTTCGTCCGGATCGAACCGCGCGTCACCCGCAACGACGCCGATCTCACGCTGGACGTCGAATTCGCCATCACCCGCGGTCCGCGCGTCTTCGTTGAGCGCATCGATATCGAGGGCAACCAGACCACGCTCGACCGCGTGATCCGGCGCCAGTTCGACACGGTCGAGGGCGACCCGTTCGATCCGCGCGCGATCCGTCAGGCGGCCGAGCGCATCCGGGCGACCGGTTATTTCGCGGACGTGTCCGTCGAGGGCCGAGAGGGGTCATCCCCCGATCAGGTGATCGTGGATGTCGATGTCGAGGAACAGCCGACGGGCTCGCTGGGCTTCTCGCTGAACTATTCCACCGATTCCGGCGCGGGGATCGCGATCAACTTTTCGGAGGAGAATTTCCTTGGACGGGGGCAGAGCCTGCGCTTCGGCGTCAGCACGGTGGAAGGCGGGCAGAGCTTCACTTTCGCCTTCACCGAGCCGAATTTCCTGGCGCGTGACCTATCGGCCGGGTTCAACCTCTACTACGAACAGACGCAGTCGCAGGATCGGTCCTTCGACACCGAGGATTACGGGTTCAGCACCTCGTTCTCCTTCCCTGCCAGCGAAAACGGCCGCCTCGGGCTGAGCTACAGCATCGACCGGCGAGAGATCAATTTTGGCAATCAGGCGGCGAATTCATCGCCAATCCTGACCGCAGACCAGGGTTCCCGTGTCACCTCGGCCGTCGGTCTGCGCTACAGCTTCGACAACCGGACAACCGGGCTAAATCCCAACGCGGGGATCGCCCTCGATCTGCGCGCGGATCTGGCCGGTCTGGGCGGCGACGCCGAATATGTTCGGACGCAAGGTACCGCCATCGCCGAACGTGCCATCCTGCGCGAGGAAGCGACGTTGCGCGCCACGTTCGAGGGCGGCGCGCTGGCCGCCAGTGGCAACAGCCACTACAACGACCGCTTCTTCCTGAATTCGCGGCAGATGCGCGGCTTCGATACCTTTGGCCTGGGCCCACGCGACCTCAATGCACCGAACAGAGACGCGCTTGGCGGGAACTATTTCGCCGTGGCCCGGTTCGAGGCGGCGTTCCCGCTCGGCCTGCCGGAGGAATACGGGATTTCCGGCGGTGTCTTCTACGACATCGGGTCGGTCTGGGGCCTTGACAACACTGCGGGGTTCGGCGGCAACCCGGTCGACGACGGCCTCTACTGGCGCTCGGCCATCGGTTTCTCGATCTTCTGGGACACCGCGCTTGGCCCGCTCCGCTTCAACTTCAGCCGCGCGCTGGAAACGCAGCCCTATGACCGCACACGTGATTTCGACTTCACGGTCCAGACGCGGTTCTGACAGGCATGCGACCTGACCCTGCGGCACGGATGCGCCGGCGGGGCGCGGCGGCGCGGCGCCTGTTAACCGCGCTGTGGTTCGGGATCAGCGTGGCGCTTGTCGCCCCGGCCCCGGCACAGGAGAGCGTCGTCGAGGATGACGTCGCGCCCGCGCCGGTATCCGGCATCCTCATCCTCAACCAGGAACGGCTTTTCGCCCGTAGCCTCTACGGCCAGCGGATCCAGCGCGAGCTGGAGGACGCCTCCGCGCGTCTGGCCGCCGAGAATCGCCGGATCGAGGCCCGCCTCACCGAGGAGGAGCTGGAGCTGACCGAGTTGCGCGGCACGCTCGAAGCCACCGAGTTCCGCGCGCTTGCCGATGCGTTCGACACCCGCGTCGAGGCGATCCGCGCCGAACAGGAGGCAAAGGCCCGAAACCTGACCGGGCAGGCCGACGCCGCCCAGTCGCAATTCTTCGAAAGCGTGGCGCCCATCCTTCTGGAAATCGTGCGAGACAGGAATGCCGCCGTTCTGATGGACAGCCGCTCGGTCCTGTTGTCGGCCGACCGGGTCGACGTGACCGAAGCGGCGATCACCGCGATCGACGAGACCCTCGGGGAAGGCGGCGTCGAGCCGATCATAACGATCGACACGGGTGCGGTGCCGGACGAAGCCTTGCCGCCATCCGACGGCGGGACTGCCCCCTGAACGTGCCCGCGCCTTGCTGCCCGCCTGCCTTGTTGTTAAGCCCCACGTGACCGACCCGATGCGCCGGCCGGACGGGCGTGCGCCACACCGCAGGAGAAGAAGCGCGAAGATGAGCCTTGATGCCCCGACCGACCTGTTGAGCGCCGATATCCAGATGATCCAGCGGCTCCTGCCGCATCGTTACCCGTTCCTGCTGATCGACAAGGTGCGCGATATCGCGCCGTTCAAGTCGGCGGTCGGGATCAAGAACGTCACATACAACGAGCCGCATTTTCAGGGCCATTTCCCGGGCGTGCCGATCATGCCCGGTGTCACGATCATCGAGGCGATGGCACAGACCGCGGCCGTGATGGTGGGCGTGTCCTCGGATTATGCCGACAAGGACCTTCTGGTCTACTTCATGGGCATCGACAGCGCCAAGTTCCGCCGCAAGGTCGGCCCGGGCGACGTGCTTGAGCTGGCCATCGAAGTGACGCGGGGCAAGCCGGGCGGCAAGGTCTGGAAATTCGCCGGACGCGCCACGGTCGAGGGAGAGCTGGCCGCGGAATGCACCTTTACCGCCATGATGGACATGCCGGCGGAGCCCGGCGAAGGGGCGCCGGAATGACGATCGACGCCTCCGCGCAGATCCACGCCAGCGCGGTGATCGAGGACGGGGCCGTGATCGGACCGGACTGCATGGTCGGGCCGTTCTGCGTGGTCGGGCCGGATGTGGAACTCGGTCGCGCCGTGACGCTGAAATCCCATGCGGTCGTCACCGGCTGGACGCAGGTGGGCGACGAGACGGTGATCTTTCCCTTCGCCAATATCGGCGACATCCCGCAGGATCTCAAATACGCCGGAGAACGCACGCGGCTGATCATTGGCGCGCGAAACCGCATTCGCGAAGGCGTGACCATGAACACCGGCACAGAGCATGGTGGCGGCGTGACGCGCGTGGGCGACGACGGTCTTTTCATGGCCGGCGCGCATGTGGCCCATGACGCGCAGATCGGCAACCGGGTGATCCTTGTCAACAACGCCTCTATCGCGGGCCATTGCGCGATCGCCGACGACGTGATCGTCGGCGGCCTGTCTGGCGTGCATCAATGGGTGCGCGTGGGCCGCGGCGCGATCATCGGGGCCGTGACCATGGTGACCAACGACGTCATCCCATACGGCCTGGTGCAGGGGCCGCGCGGCATGCTCGACGGGCTCAACCTCGTCGGGCTCAAGCGCCGCGGCGTGGACCGTGCCGACATCACCGCGCTCCGGGCCGCGTTTCAGGCGCTGGCGCAGGGCGAGGGCGCCTTTCAGGACCGTGCCCGACGCCTTGGCGACAGCGAGGAGGGACAGTCGGACTACGTGCGCGAGATCGTCGAGTTCGTTCTCGGAGACACGGACCGCTCCTACCTGACGCCGGGCTGAGCAGGGTGGGCGCGCGGGCGATCATCGCGGGCAGGGGCGTGCTGCCGGAGCTCTTGCTGCAGAAGGGCCCGGCGCGCGTCGTGGCCTTTGACGGTATCGCGGTCGAGGCCGAGGGCACGGGTTTGATCCCTGCGCGGTTCGAACGCCTCGGCGCCCTTTTCGACGATCTGGCGGCAACCGGCGTGACCGAGATCTGCTTTGCCGGCGCGATGTCGCGCCCTGCGCTCGACCCCACGGCGCTCGACGATGTGACCAGGGCGCTGATGCCGCGGCTGATGCAGGCCATGGCGCAGGGCGACGATGCGCTCCTGCGCGATATCGCGGCGCTCTTCGAGGAACGCGGCGTGGCCGTCATCGGCGCCCACGACCTGCGCCCCGACCTGGTCGCCGAAGTGGGGTGTCTGGCCGGTGAGCAGTTGCCCGAGGCTGACGTGGCCCGCGCCCGCGCCGTGCTCGATGCGCTGGGGCCGCTCGATGTCGGGCAGGCAGCGGTTGCGGGGCGCGGACAGATCCTCGGCATCGAGACGTTGCAGGGCACGGACGCGATGCTCGATTTCGTCGCGCGCACGGCTCCGGGCAGTGGCGGGGTGCTGGTCAAGCGCCCCAAGCCGGGACAGGATCTGCGCTTCGACATGCCGGCAATCGGCCCGGATACTATACGCGCGGTCGCGGCGGCGGGCCTGAACGGCATCGAGATCGCCTCGGGCGGCGTGCTGCTTCTTGACCGTGACGCGGTGCTCGCTGCTTGTGCCGAGACCGGCGTGGCACTCTGGGCGAGCCCGTGACGCTGCGGCTTTTCCTCGTGGCGGGCGAGGCCTCGGGCGACCGGCTCGGGGCGGCGCTCATCCGGGGGCTGCGGGAGGTCTCGGGCGAGGCTCTGGAGCTTCACGGCATCGGCGGGCCGCTGATGGAGGCCGAGGGGCTGACCTCGCTTTTCCCGATGGAGGAGCTGTCGGTCATGGGCCTGACCGAGATCCTGCCGCGCCTGCGCAGCCTGCTCAGGCGCGTGTCGCAAACGGCGGAGACGGTGCTGGAGATCAAGCCGGACGCGCTCATCACCATCGACAGCCCGGAGTTCTCGCTCCGCGTGGCCGCGAAGGTGAAGGCGCGCGGCCCGCAGGTTCCGACGATCCACTACGTCGCGCCCACGGTCTGGGCGTGGCGGCCCAAGCGCGCGCGCAAGATGGCGAAATCCATCGACCATGTGCTCGCGCTTTTCCCCTTCGAGCCGCCCTATATGGAAGCCGAAGGGATGGGTTGCGATTTCGTGGGCCATCCGGTGACGACCGAACCCGTGGCCAGCGCCGAGGAAGCGGCAGCTTTCCGGGCGCTGCATGACATAGGCGCGGACGCGCCGCTCATCCTGGTGCTGCCGGGGTCGCGCCGGTCCGAGGTCGACCGTCTGGCGCCCGTTTTCGGCGAGGCGCTGTGCGCGGTCCTGCGCGCGCATCCCGACGCGCGGCTGGTCCTGCCCACGACAGAGAGCGTCGCGCCCATGCTGGCGGAAAAGCTGAGGGACTGGCCGGCCGAGCCGCTCATCCTCGATCCGCGCGGGCAGGCCGCGGAGGCGTATCTGGCCGAGAAACGCGCCGCCTTCGCAGCGGCGGACGTGGCGCTTGCGGCCTCGGGCACGGTCAGCCTCGAACTTGCGGCGGCCGGGACACCGATGGTCGTGGCCTATGACATGAGCTGGTTGAGCGGGAAGATCATCGGCGCGCTCTTGAAGGTCGATACGGTCACGCTGGTCAATCTGGTCTCGGAAACACGCGCGGTGCCGGAATTCCTCGGCCCCGATTGCCGACCTGAGCCGATCGCGAAGGCCTTGCACGATCTTCTGTCCGACGAGGCCGCGCGCAGGGCGCAATTCGACGCCATGGACGCGACGATGCTTCGGCTGGGACGGGGCGGGGAGCCGCCGGGGACAAGAGCGGCGAGATCGGTGCTGCGGGTGATCTGAGGCGCTAAAGAACCGCCCGTTCAGAGGGTGAAGGCGGCACTTTCCGCCTGCGACAGGCGCAACAATGCCTCCGGGGCGATGGCGAAGACATGCCGGGGCGTGCCCGCCGCAGCCCAGACCGTGTCGAACTCCAGCAGGCGCGGGTCGAACCACGCCCGGATGGGGCTGAGATGGCCGACCGGCGCCACGCCCCCGATCACGAACCCGGTCTGCGCCCGGATCAGCGCCGCGTCGGCCTTGCCCAAGGGCTCGCCCGCCAGCGCGCTGGCCTTGTCCGGGTCGACGCGTTTGCCGCCCGCGGTGATGAACAGGACCGCCCTGCCATGATCCTCGGCGCGGAAGACGATGGATTTCGCGATCTGGTCGAGGGCGCACCCCACGGCGGCTGCGGCCTCCCCGGCGGTGCGGGTGCTTTGGGGCATTTCCACGATCTCGGTGTCGATCCCGGCCTCCGCGAGAGCCCGCACGACGCGTTTGACGCTTTTCGACATCGAAGATCGTCCCGGAAATCCGCCCTTGTTCCCCGGCCGAGAGACTTGCAAGGATCGGGACCGGAGACAAGGGCGCAGAGGGGCCTTCGGTGGAAGAGAGCAGGGCGGTGAAAAAGGCGCAACAGGCCGGGGCGGGCGCGCCATGAGTTTTGCCGTGCGCGTCACCCGCCATCCGATCCCGTTCAATCCCGAGCGCGGGGCCGAGGCGCTGGAGCATCTCCATGGCCTTCCGCCCGAGCTGCGCCCGCTGATCGAGGGCACGGCGGGCTGTTCGCCCTATCTCGGAGGGCTGATCCGGCGCGAGGGGCATTGGCTGTCCCACGCGCTCGAGGACGAACCCGAAGACACGATCATCACGCTTCTGCGGGAGGCGGGGGACCTGGCCGAGGGCGATCTGGATTCAGGTCTGCGCCGGCTCAAGCGCCGCGCGGCACTTCTGGTGGCGCTGGCCGATCTGGGGGGCGTCTGGAGCCTGCAGACGGTGACACAGGCCTGGACGGATTTCGCCGATGCCTGCCTTGCCGCAGCGCTCGGCCACCACGTCGCGCGCGAGGCACGGCGCGGCAAGATCCCCGGCCAGACCGAGGAGGACGCGTTTCGCGACGGCGCGGGCATGGTGGCGCTGGCCATGGGCAAGATGGGCGCGGGGGAGTTGAACTATTCCTCCGACATCGACCTGATCTGCCTGTTCGACGAAAGCCGGTTCGAACCCGGCCACGAGATGGATGCGCGCGCGGGCTTCATCCGCGCAACCCGGCGCATCGCCGCCACGCTGGGCGAGGCCGGGGCGGAGGGCTACGTCTTTCGCACCGATCTGCGGCTGCGCCCCGATGCCGGGGCTACGCCCGTCTGCATCTCGATGGCCGCGGCCGAGCGGTATTACGAGGCCGAGGGGCGGTCCTGGGAACGCTCGGCCTATATCAAGGCGCGTGCGGCCGCGGGCGACATCGCGGCGGGAGAGCGGTTTCTGGAGACGCTGCAGCCCTTCGTCTGGCGCCGGCATCTGGATTTCGCGACAGTGCAGGACACGATGGACATGCGCCGCCGCATCCGGGAGCACAAGGGGCTCATGCGGCGCGATGGGCAAATCCCGCTGGAAGGGCACAACATCAAGCTGGGCGCGGGCGGTATCCGCGAGATCGAGTTCTTCGCCCAGACACGGCAGCTGGTGGCCGGCGGCCGCGATCCCAGCTTGCGCGACCGCCGGACCGTCAAGGCGCTGGCCGCACTGGCGCGGGCCGACTGGATCACGCGAAAGGAGGCGACCGACCTGGCCGAGCTTTACGCCCATCATCGGGAAATCGAGCATCGGCTGCAGATGATCGACGACGCGCAGACCCATGTCCTGCCCAAATCCGACGAAGGCTTCGAGAGGCTCGCGCGGTTCTGCGGCGAGGCCGACACGGCGGCCTTCCGCGCCCGGCTGTCGGAGCGGATCACGCGGGTCGAGAGCATCACCGGCGCCTTCTTCGCCCCGCTCGAGGCCGAGACCGAGCTGCCCGAAATCGGCGAGGAGGCCGCGGCCATCGTGGCGCGCTGGCCCGGCTATCCCGCCCTGCGGTCGACCCGGGGGCAGGAGATTTTCGAACGGCTGAAACCGGGTTTCCTCGCCTCTTTCGACAAGGCCGCGAAGCCCCTCGAGGCATTGCAGAATTTCGACGGTTTCCTGCGCGGTCTACCGGCGGGCGTGCAGCTTTTCTCGATGTTCGAAGCCAATCCGCAGCTTGTCGAACTGATCGTGGATATCAGCGCGACCGCGCCGCGCCTGTCGCGGTATCTTTCGCGCCATTCGGCCGTTCTGGACGCCGTTCTCGACGGTCGCTTCTTTGCCCCATGGCCGGGGCGCGAGGCGCTGGTGGAGGACCTTCGCGGCGCTCTGGCGGAAGAGGATTACGAGCAAAGCCTCGACGCGGCGCGCCGCTGGCAGCACGAATGGCATTTCCGCATCGGGGTCCATCAGTTGCGCGGGCTGATCACGCCGGAGACGGCGGGGCAGCACTACACCGACCTCGCCGATGCGGTGGTGATCGCGCTCTGGCCGCTGGTCTGCGCCGAGGTCGGGCGGCGACATGGCGCGGCACCCGGGCGGGGCGGGGCGGTCATCGCCATGGGCAGCCTCGGGGGCCGGCAGATGACGGCGGTCTCTGATCTGGACCTGATCGTGATCTATGACGCGCAGGGCGTGGATTTCACCGAAGGCCGCCGCCCGCTCGACCCGCGCGCGTGGTTCGCGAAGGCCACGAAATCGCTGGTGGCGGCGCTGTCGGCGCCGACGGCGGCGGGCAAGCTTTACGAGGTGGACATGCGGCTCAGGCCATCGGGGCGGCAGGGGCCTGTGGCGACGGCGCTGGCCTCCTTCGAGAGGTACCAGCGCGAAGAGGCCTGGACGTGGGAACACATGGCGCTGACGCGCGCGCGGGTGATCGCCGGGGAGTCCAGCCTCGCCTCGGATATCGAGGATGTGCGCTGCGCGGTGATCCGGGAGAATACCGACCGCGACAAGATCGCCGCAGACGCCGCCACGATGCGCGCCCGTCTGGCGGAGGCCGGGCGCGCGGCGGTCACATGGACGGTCAAGGACGGCCCCGGCGGCATGCAGGATATCGAACTGCTGGCGCAGGCGGGTGCGCTGATCGCGAGCGCGACCGAGCATTGGCCAGAGGCACAGCTGCAGGCCGCGGCGCGCTGCGGCTGGATCGCCGAGGCTGAGGCTGAAAGCCTGAGCGAAACGCATCGGCTGTTCACCCGGGTGCACCAGTCCGGCCGTCTGCTGAGCGACGAGGCGCTCGATCCCGAGACCATCGGCACCGGTGGCCGTGCCTTCCTGAGCGATCAGGCGCGTATGCCCGATGCCAAGTCGCTGGCCCAAGCGCTGGACGAGGCGCGGCAGGGGGCTGCGGCCGTCATTGACAAAATGCTCCCGCCGCCCACCGATGCGGAAGAACAGGAGGTGACAGATGGCTGACCCACGCCCCGACATGGATGCGGCGGACCCCAAGGGCCTGATCCGCGAGGCCTTCCGCATCGACGGGATCACTGCCTCGGAATGCCGGTCGATCTTCGTCGACTGGGCTTTGAGCGTGCAGGCCGATGACCCCAAGGCGCTGATCGAGCGTCTTCTGGAACGCCATTCCGATGCGCCCGAAGACCACCCGATGCGGGACGTTCTGGCCGAGGGGCTTCAGGCGCTGCCGCGCGCAGGTCGCCGGGGCGGCCGGGCGGCGCGGGTCCCCGAAGGCTGATCAATTCTTATACAGGATAGAGACATGCGTTTTTTCTTAGCCGCCATCTTCGCTCTCGGCCTTACCATGACCATCGCCGGCACGCTTGCTGCGCAGACCCAGGGCGAGCCGGTCTTTTCAAGCTACGAGGATATGCGCGGCACGCTCGACGACCTGATGTCCAAGCGCCGTATCGCCGATTTGCTCACGGCATTCGGTGGGGCCGACGAGATGACGTCGCAGGACATGTTCGGGCTCGAGACGCAGGTGCGCAACCTCTTTCCGGAGGATTTCGAGAACTCCGCGCTCATGATGCGCCAGCAGATGGAGAACGGTTTCGCGCAGGATCTCATCGCCTACTGGACGGGGGCGGGCTACATCTATGTCCGTCTGTTGTGGCACCAGCGGCCAGGGGGCGAGGTGCTGGCGATCAACATGACCTTCAACAGTGACCCGGATGTGCTGATCCCGATGTTCTGATCCCGCGGTTCTGATCCCACGGTTCGGATCCCAAAGTTCCAGGCGCGCTCAGGCCTTGACCCGTGTCCCGTGGCTGCCACGTTCGCGGTAGGGCGTCGTGTCGTAATGCGCCCGGTAGCATTTCGAGAAATGCGAGGGTGAAGCGAAGCCACAGGCCAGCGCCACGTTGATCACGCTCATGTCCGTCTGCATCAACAGGTTGCGCGCCTTGGCCAGCCGCAGCTCCATGTAGTAGCGCTTGGGGCTGCGGTTGAGATAGCGGCGGAACAGGCGTTCCAGCTGCCGGGTGGACATCGACACTTCCTTGGCCAGCTGCGCGGGGCTGATCGGGTCCTCGATGTTCTGCTCCATCATCCGGATGACTTGCCCGAGCTTGGGATGCCGCACGCCGATCCGCGTGGGGATCGACAGCCGCTGCGTGTCCTGGTCGGTGCGGATGGAGGTATAGATCAGCTGATCGGCCACCAGGTTGGCGAGGTCCTCGCCATGATCGTCTGCGATGATCTTGAGCATCAGGTCGATGGAGGCCGTGCCGCCGGCCGTGGTGATCCGGTTACCGTCGATGACGAAGACCGACTTGGTCAGCGTCACCTCCTCGAATTCCTCGGCGAAACTGTCCTGGTTCTCCCAGTGGATCGTCGCGCGCTTGCCATCCAGCAGCCCCGCCCTGGCCAGCGTGTAGCCTGCGGTGCAGAGCCCGCCCATGGTCGCGCCCTTTCGCGCCTCGCGCCTCAGCCAGCCAAGCACGCGCTTGGTGGTGGCCTTGCCCACGTCGATGCCGCCGCAGACCAGCACGGTGTCGTCGCGCGTGACCTCTTCGAGATCGCCGTCGAGCTTGAAGCCGATGCCGGCGCTGCACCAGGCCTCCTCGCCGCCTTCGCCCACGAGCCGCCATTCGTAAAGCGCACGGCCCGACATGCGGTTGGCGATCCGCAGCGCTTCGACGGCGCTGGAGAAGCACAGCATGGTGAATTGGTTGAGCAGGACGAAGACGAAGCGTCGCGGGGGCGTGTCGCCGTCGGTTCGCCGCATCGGGTCGGCCATCGTCGCCTCGTCGGTCATGTCGGCCCGCGCCGGCGGCGGCGCGGTGCCACTTTCATTGGACATAAACGCAAATCACCATTTTCGCGCGAGGGCAATCCCCGTCGCGGCGCAATTGCGGGATTGGCCCCGTGGAGCGCTTCGCGTATAGACCGGCCGCGAAGATAGCACTGGAGGCCGCCATGACCGCCGCGACAGCAAAAGGCTGGACCAAGACAGACTGGCGCGCCAAGCCGCGCGTGCAGATGCCGGATTATCCCGACGCAGGCGCCCTTGGTGCGGCCGAGGCGCAGCTGTCGAAATACCCGCCGCTGGTCTTCGCGGGCGAGGCGCGGCGCCTGAAGGCCGAGCTTGCCGCCGCCAGCCGGGGCGAGGCCTTCCTGCTGCAGGGCGGCGACTGCGCCGAAAGCTTCGCGGAGTTTTCCGCCGACACGATCCGCGACACGTTCAAGGTCATGCTGCAGATGGCCATGGTGCTGACCTACGGCGCCAAGGTGCCTGTGGTGAAGGTTGGCCGCATGGCGGGCCAGTTCGCCAAGCCGCGCAGCGCGCCCACCGAGATGGTGAACGGCGTCGAGATGCCGTCCTACAAGGGCGACATCATCAACGACATCGCGCCCTCGATGGCGGCGCGCATGCCCGACCCGGCCCGCATGCTTCAGGCCTATACGCAGGCCGCGGCCTCGCTGAACCTGTTGCGCGCCTTTTCGACGGGCGGTTTCGCGGACATCCACCGTGTGCATTCCTGGACGCTGGGCTTCACCGATCACGACGACGCCGAACGCTACCGCGACATCGCCAACCGGATTCAGGACAGCCTCGATTTCATGTCCGCCGCGGGCCTGACGGGCGAGACCAATCACGAGCTGTCGACCGTCGATTTCTACACCTCGCACGAGGCGCTGCTTCTGGAATACGAAGAAGCGCTCTGCCGCCTCGACTCGACCTCCGGAAAGTGGCTCGCGGGCTCGGGTCACATGATCTGGATCGGCGACCGCACGCGCCAGCCCGACGGCGCCCACGTGGAATTCGCCCGCGGTGTGCTGAACCCGATCGGCCTGAAATGCGGGCCCAGCACGACGGAAGAGGACCTCAAGGTCCTGATGGCCAAGCTGAACCCTGAAAACGAGGCCGGCCGCCTGACCCTGATCGCGCGCTTCGGCGCGGGCAAGGTCGGCGATCACCTGCCGCGCCTGATCCGCACCGTGCAGGAGGAAGGCGCCAACGTGCTTTGGTCCTGCGATCCGATGCATGGCAACGTCATCAAGTCGTCCACCGGCTACAAGACGCGTCCCTTCGACTCGATCCTGCGCGAGGTGCAGGAGTTCTTCGCCATTCACCGGGCCGAGGGCACGGTGCCGGGCGGGGTGCATTTCGAGATGACGGGCAAGGACGTGACCGAATGCACCGGCGGCATGCGGGCACTGACGGATGAGGACCTGTCCTCGCGCTACCACACCGCGTGCGATCCGCGGCTGAATGCGTCGCAATCGCTGGAACTGGCCTTCCTCGTGGCCGAGGAGCTTTCCACCAGCCGCGAGGCACTGCGCGCGGCCGTCTAAGTCAGGTCAGGCCGCCCGCGATCACGCGGAACCGAGCGCGGGCAAGGGGGCCGCGCGCCTCGGTCGCGGTTTCGTCGCCGGCGGGTTTCGGGATCGGCTTTGGCCGAGGCAGCGCGGGCGGATCGGACAGAACCGCCTCGCCGGGACGCAGTGGTGTCTTGTGGATATGGGTCGTGCACCAACGGTGCGGCGCGTCGGCGGGACGCGCGTCGCCCTCGACGCTGCCCATCACGTAAAGCGCACGGGTCGGGGCGAGGTCGGCATCCGTCATCGGCAGGATCGCGACCTGTGCGCGCAGGAGGTCGGCCTCGGGCCGGCCGAAGCGCGGCGCGGGCGAGATGACGTCGAACAGGAGCGCCGCGGGCGCGCCCATCGCCGCCTCGACCTCCGCCGACACGCGGGCGCGCTCGGACAGGTCGAACAGCGCGCGCAGCGGCAGACCGCGCACATCCATCCCCAGAAGCGCGTTGATGCGCCCGCCACCAAGCCGGATGCGCAGGCTGCCGGGGCGCGACAGCTCGAGGATGGCGGCGTCCTGCAGATGCGGGCGCAGCGCGGCGGGGTCGAGTTCCATCCGCGCCGGCAGGGCACGCGCACCCCGCAGGCTGTCCCAGTAGGCGACCGCCGCACGCAGGCCGGGGTCGTGCAGGACACCGTCGAGACGGCGCGGCGTGCGGATTTCCGGCACATGTCGGGTCATGTTGGCGGCCTCCTCGGTCCGGTTCGCGCCGCAGCGACGGGCGTGCGGCAATTCCACTTGTGGCTCTTGCTTTGCCGATCCTTACTAGCTTCGTTTCAATTCGACGTGCAGTGGGAAGGTTTGCAATTGGTTAACGACAGGGAAGATCAGGGGCGCGTCACATCGATGACCGGCTATGCCACGTGGGAGGGAGCTGCGCCGGGTTTTGCCTGGACGTGGGAGATCCGCAGCGTCAACGCGCGCGGCCTCGATATCCGCCTGCGCCTGCCCGAGGGCTTCGGCGCGCTGGAGGCGGAGTTGCGCAAACGGGTGGCGGCGCGGGCCGCCCGCGGCTCCATTAACGTGACGCTGCGGCTGAGTCGGGTGGACGATGCCGCCGCGTCGGGCTTGGATCCCGCCGCGATCGGCGCGGCGCTCGACGCGCTGGCGCAGGTCCGGGCCGCGGCCGAGGCGCGCGGCTTCCCGATGGCGCCGCCCAGCCCCGCCGAAATCCTCAACCTGCGCGCGCTGGCCGAGAGCTCGGCCCCTGCGGAGTTGCCTGAGATGGCCGTTTTTCTAGAAGATGCCGAGGCGCTGCTGAACGCCTTCGTGGCGATGCGGCAAGCCGAGGGCGCAGCCCTTCAGGCGGTCCTGTCGGACCAGATCGACCGGATCGCGGATCTGACCGAAGCTGCCCGCGCGGCGGCGGCGGAGCGGTCCACGCGGCAGGCCGACACGTTCCGCGAGACCCTGCAGACGCTCCTCGAGGCCACCGAGGTCGACGAGGCGCGGCTGGCGCAGGAACTCGCGCTTCTGGCGGTGAAATCCGACGTCATGGAAGAGCTTGACCGGCTCGACGCCCATGTGGCCGCCGCGCGCGAGCTTCTGGCGCAGGGCGGCGCCGTGGGGCGCAAGTTCGACTTCCTGATGCAGGAGTTCAACCGCGAGGCCAACACGCTGTGCTCCAAGTCGCAGGACGCGGGCCTGACGGCCATCGGCCTTGACCTGAAACTCGCCATCGACCAGACCCGCGAGCAGGTCCAGAACGTGGAGTGACGATGCCCGCGCAATCCTCCGGCCGTCGCGGCCTCCTGATCATCCTGTCCTCGCCCTCGGGCGCGGGAAAATCGACGCTTGCCCGGCGGCTGATGGACTGGGACCCGACGCTGAGCTTCTCGGTTTCGGCCACCACGCGCGCGCCGCGCCCGGGTGAGGTCGACGGCGAGGATTACCAGTTTCTCGACGAGGCGGCCTTCAAGGCACTGGTCGCAGGTGGCGCGATGTTGGAGCATGCCCATGTCTTCGGCCATTTCTACGGCTCGCCCATGGCGCCGGTGAAGGCCGCGATCGATGCCGGGCGCGACGTGCTTTTCGACATCGATTGGCAGGGTACCGTCCAGATTCTGAATTCCCAGTTGAGCGCCCACGCGCTTTCAATCTTCATTTTACCGCCGTCCATTCCGGAACTATGGAGGCGGTTGATTGACCGGGGTCAGGACTCTGCCGAAGTAATCACCAAGCGCATGAACAAGAGTTGGGATGAAATCAGCCATTGGGACGGGTACGAATATGTGCTCGTCAATGATGACTTGGACGCGACGTTTGATAGTTTGCGGCTCATAATCTCAGCGGAACGGATGCGCAGAGAACAACAGCCTTGGTTGGCGAAGCACGTTCAACGTCTCCACAGTGAATTCGAACAAGGCAATCGGTGAAATGATTTACGCGCTCGACGGGGTGGCCCCCGTTCTTCACACCGACACATGGGTCGCGCCCGACGCGAACCTGATCGGCAAGGTGGTGCTGGAGGAAGGCGCTTCGGTCTGGTTCGGCGCGACGCTCCGTGGCGACAACGAAGAGATCCGTGTGGGCGCGGGCTCGAACGTGCAGGAAAACTGCGTCTTTCACACCGACATGGGCTTTCCGCTGACCGTGGGCGCGAATTGCACGATCGGCCACAAGGCGATGCTGCACGGCTGCACAATCGGCGACGGAAGCCTGATCGGCATGGGGGCCACGGTCCTGAACGGCGCGCGGATCGGTGCGGGCTGCCTGATCGGGGCGGGCGCGCTGGTCCCCGAGGGGCGCGAGATCCCGGACGGCTCACTGGTGATGGGGATGCCCGGCAAGGTCGTGCGCGCACTCGACGAAAGCGCGAGGGCCGGGCTCCTGGCCTCCGCCGCGCACTACCAGGAGCGTATGCGGCGGTTCCGCGACAGCCTGACGCCGGTGAACTGACCGCTCAAGCGGTGGTCAGGCGCAGGTTCCTGTCGTCATGGACGTAGTTGAGCGTCCGGGCCACGGCCTCGGCCGCGTCGTGAAGCGCCAGGAACTGCACCTCGGAGGGTCGCAGCGGCCGGCCCACCGCGCCGGGGCCGAAGCGCAGCACGGACCAAAGCGCCTCCTCCACGGCGATGCGGTCGGCGCGCGCGGAAAGCGACCACTGGCCGCCGGGTTCCATCGACAGGGTCACGGCACCGCCCATGGGCAGCGCCGTCTCGGCGCAGAGCATCATCAGGTAGGCAAGCTTCACCTGCCGGCGGGGCATGTCGTCCCGGGGTTTCCAGTCCACCGCGATGCGGGATGCGCGATACAAGCCCTCGAGCGTGGTCTGCGCCTCCCGCACGCTGGTCATGTGGTCGGGCCCGGCATGGCCGAAGGCGAGGCGGAAGAAGCGCACCCGCGCCAGAGCATCGGCCACCGCGTCGCGCACGAGGTCAAGCTCCGGCCCCTGCGCAGCGCCGGTCAGGTCCAGAAGTTCCACGCCATTGCCGATCGCGCCCAGCGGGTTACTTAGATCGTGGCACAACCGCGATCCGATCAGATCGGCAAGGCTTTGTCGTTCACGGGGCATCATGTCATCCATTGCGCGGTCCGATCATGCGAGGGGGCGAGGAAAAGACCATGTCCGCAGACATCACCGCGATGCTGGAGCCCGGTATGTTCGTGCGCCACCCCCATGAGCCGGAGTGGGGCCTGGGGCAGGTGCAATCCAATATCGACGGCAAGGTCACCGTCAACTTCGAAAACGCGGGCAAGGTGGTCATCGATGGTCGCAAGATCGCCTTGATCATGGAATTCCCGTCCTGACGGGCCGGCGCGCGATGGCCCGTTCCGTTGCGTCGTGGCCTTCAGATAGGGGCTTTTGGTTAAAGCCGGCTTAACGCCGAAAGCGGCCCGGGACGTGGCCCATTACACGGCATGGAGCCACCCGGCTTGCATCGCGGCACGCCGGGGGCTACCCCCGGCCGGAGGGCCGCGGGGCCGACCCTATACCGGACACAGACACCGACCATGGCGCAGTCTTCGCTTCGATGGATCTGAACGACAGCCATTTCGATCTTGCACTGGCAAGCTCCGACGCCGAAATCCGCCAGGCGCAGCGGCTGCGCTACGACGTCTTCATCGAGGAGTTGGGGGGCGACGGCACGCTGGTCGATCACGACGCGCGCATCGAGGCCGACAGGTTCGATCCTCATTTCGACCATCTGCTGCTGCGCGACCGCCGTCGCGCGCCGGGCGCGGATGTCGTGGGCGTCTACCGGCTGATGCGCGCCGATCAGGCAGAGGCCGCCGGGCAGTTCTATTCCGAGGACGAATACGATCTCGGCCCCCTGCGCGCCTCGGGGCGGCGGCTGCTCGAACTCGGGCGCTCCTGCCTGCACCGCGACTATCGCGGCGGCACGGCGATGCTGCACATGTGGAACGGTCTGGCCGACTACATCGCCGCCCACGGTATCGAGGTCATGTTCGGCGTGGCGAGTTTTCACGGCACCGATCCCGAGCGCATCAAGGGGCCCCTGTCGCTGCTGCATCACCGGCATCTGGCACCGCTCGACATCCGGCCCGAGGCGCGACCGTCCGGGTATCAGGCGATGGACTTGATCGCGGAGGCCGATCTGGACCGCAAGGCCGCCATCCGCGACACGCCCGCGCTGATCAAGGCCTATCTCAGGCTCGGCGGGTTCGTGGGGCAGGGCGCCTATATAGACCGCCCCTTCAACTGCATCGACGTGTGCCTCGTGATGGATGTCGCGCGCATGTCCGAACGACACAAGGCGATCTACACCCGCGCCTCCGACACCGGAGGCGACCGGTGAGCGTCACATGGGACGGCGCGCCGCCGCCGCCGCCGCCCGATCTGGGCCTGCGCGACTGGCTGAGGGTCCTGCGTCGGGGGGTCGGCATCTTGGGCGCGCTGCTCCTGTGTTTTCCGCTCCTGCTGATCCTGCGCTGGCCTGAGCGCGTGATCTGGGGCGAGGCGCGTCCGGTGACGCCCTGGATCACGCAAGGGGTCTGCATCTGGACCTGCTGGTGCCTCGGCCTGAGCCGCGAGGTCACGGGCGTGCCGATGCGTGGGCCGGGGGCCTATGTCTCGAACCATGTCGGCTGGCTCGACATCTTCGTGCTGAACGCGTGGAAACGGCTCTACTTCGTGGCCAAGGCCGAGGTGGCGGGATGGGGTGGCATCGGCTGGCTGGCGCGTGGGACAGGAACGGTCTTCGTGCGCCGCGACCGGAATGACGCGAAGCGGCAGGCCGAGATGCTGGAGACGCGGCTGGGCGCGGGCCACAGGCTCCTGTTCTTTCCTGAGGGCACTTCGACCGACGGGCTGCGCGTTCTGCCCTTCCGCACCACGCTCTTCGCGCCGTTCTTCGCCGCGCCCCTGCGCGAGGTGGCGCAGATCCAGCCCGTGAGCCTCGTCTACTCCGCGCCGGAAGGGCAGGCGGCCTCGTTCTACGGCTGGTGGGGCGACATTGCCTTCGGTCCCAGCCTCCTCGCGATCCTTGCCGTGCCGCGACAGGGCGGGGTCCGCGTGACCTATCACGCGCCGCTGAGGGTGGCCGATTTCGCGGACAGGAAGGCGCTGGCGGCGGCGGCGGAGGCAGCGGTGCGCGACGGCTTCAGCGCAGCGGCGCGGTGAGGTCCGCAAGGGCCGCGACGGGGTCCTCGGCGCGCCAGATCTCGGGGCCGATGGCGAAGAAATCGGTCACGGCCGCGAAGCTTTCGATCAGGTCGCGGTCGAGCCCGCCCTCTGCCACGACGGGAAGTTCGATCATCTCGCTCCACCACGCGAAAAGATCCCGCTTGGCCCGCGTCTCCTCGCCGAGCCCCATGTCGCCCACGGGCCCGAATGAGATGTAATCGGCACCGTTTTCGCCCGCCGCCATCCCGTCATGACGCGACGCCCCGCAGGCCGCACCGATGATGGCATCCGCCCCCAGCGCCTTGCGCGTGGCGCGGACCGAGCGGGCGGCATCGGTCAGATGCACCCCGTCGAGGCCGAGGCGTTCGACCAGCCCCGCATGGCGTTCGATGACCAGCGGCACGTCGCGGGCATGCGCGACCTCACGGCAGGCATCGGCCGCCCGCGCGACGGCGTCGGCGTCCGGATCGGCCAGCGCGAGGCGCAGGCAGGCGATCTCGGTGCTGTCGAACAGCCGCGCGAGCACCGGCCCGAACTCCTCCGGGATGAACGCGGTCGGGGTCACGAGGTAGATCTGGGGGGTTTCGGTGTCTGCCATGGTCTGTCCTGCCGCCTCTGGATGCGCTGATTACGCGCTCGGGCCACAGCCCGCAAGCGGGCCCTCTTGCCCCGGCCCGGTTCCGGGGCTATCGCGCGGCCCCATGGAGCAAAGCACGACAGAAAGCACAAACGAGGGCACGGGCCAGCCCGCCTTTGTCCTCGTCCGTCCGCAGATGGGCGAGAATATCGGCGCTTCGGCCCGGGCCATGTGGAATTTCGGTCTCGACCGGATGCGTGTCGTGGGGCCCCGCGACGGCTGGCCCAATGAACGCGCCGTGGCGCTTGCAAGCGGGGCGGGACGGCTTCTGGACCATGCGGGGATATTCGACGACGTGCCGGCGGCGATTTCCGATTGCACCTATGTCTACGCCACCACCGCGCGGGAACGGGGGCTGACGAAGCCCGTCGTCACGCCCGAACGCGCCATGGTCGAGGCGCGCGAGATGATCGCGGCGGGCGGCAAGGTCGCGGTCCTGTTCGGGCCGGAGCGCGCAGGCCTGGAAAACCCCGATATCGCGCGGGCCAACGCCATTGTGTCGGTCCCGGTGAATCCGGAGTTCCCGTCGCTGAACCTCGCGCAATGCGTGCTGCTGTGCGCCTACGAGTGGCGGCGCGCGACGGTCGAGACGCCGCAGGCGGTGATGGAAATGGCGCGCACGGAATTCGCCACGGGCGCGGAGATCGCGGCACTCGGCGATCATTTCGAGGAACGGCTTGAGACGGCGGGGTTCTTCTTTCCCGGGGCGAAGGCGGCGGGCATGAAGCTCAACCTGCGCAATCTCTGGGCGCGCCTGCCGCTGACGCGGGCCGATGTGCAGACGCTGCACGGGATGATGCGCCAGATGGTGCGGTGGGCCGGGCGCCCGGATCGTTAGTCAGACCGCGCCACCCCGGGGATCGAGTCCGGGCTGGCGCGCATGCCGTGGGCATGTGCGTATTTCCGGAAAGATGAAGGGGGATGGCGCGCGCGTGCCGTGCGGGCGGGTGCACGGCGTCGCAGGCGCTTGAAGGGGGGCGGGCGTCGGGATAGGTCAGTCGCGACGCGAAGGGGAGTGTCCATGGCCGAGAAGCGCAGCATCTTCGAAGAGGTGAGCGAGACCCGGAAACCGGCGGCGACGCCGGGCGGGGTCACGGGCGGGCGGGGACGCGGTCGGCGGGCCCTGAGGATCTGGCTGCAGGCGCTTTTCGTGCTGGTGGTGATCATGATCGCCGTGGGCGGGTTGACGCGGCTGACGGATTCGGGGCTTTCGATCACCGAATGGGCGCCGATCTCGGGCGCGGTTCCGCCGCTGTCGGCCGAGGACTGGGAGGCCGAGTTCGCGGCCTATCGCGCGATCCCCGAATACCAGATGCAGAACCGGGGCATGACGCTGGCCGAGTTCAAGGTCATCTACTGGTGGGAATGGGGCCACAGGCAGCTGGGACGGGTCATCGGGCTGGTCTGGGCGCTTGGCTTCGCGGGGCTTCTGGCGTTCCGCGCCATGCCGCGCGGCTGGACGGGGCGCGCGGCCCTTCTGGGGGCGCTTGGCGGGCTACAAGGTGCGATCGGCTGGTGGATGGTGTCCTCGGGGCTGGCGCCGGGGATGCTGGATGTCGCGTCCTACCGGCTTGCGGTGCATCTGGGGCTCGCCTTCCTGATCCTTGCGCTGATCGCGTGGTACGTCCTGCAACTCGGCCGGGAGGAGGCGGAGCTCATGGCCGCGCGGCGCGAGGGGGACCGCAGGCTCAAGGGCATGGCGACGGGCGTGCTGCACCTGAGCTTCCTGCAGATCCTGATCGGCGCGCTGGTGGCCGGCATCGACGCCGGCCGCAACTACCCCGACTGGCCGCTGATGGCGGGCGGTTTCACACCGCCGGGTATGTGGGCGCTGGAGCCGTGGTGGCGAAACCTTTTCGAGAATGACGGCACGGTGCAATTCATTCACCGGATCGTCGGCTACATGCTTTTGCTGGTCGCCGCGGCTGCGTGGTTCGCCGGGCGGCGGTCGGCGCGCACCGTGACGCGCGGGGCGTTTCACGCGATGATGCTGATGATGGTGCTGCAGGTCTTGCTTGGCATCGTCACGGTCATTTACTCCGCGCCTTGGTATTTCGCGATCCTGCACCAGTTCGGGGCGGTCGTCCTGATCGTGCTGATCCTCCGCGCCCGGTTCTACGCGATGTACCCGATGCGCCAGAGCGTACGGGGGGCCGCGGCATGAGCGCGTTGAGCGATCTGCTGGCATATCAGCGCCAGACCGAGGCGCTGGCCCAGGTGATGGGGCGGCTGGGCTGGGACCAGGAGACGGTGATGCCTCCGGGCTCGGGCGCGCAGCGCGGCGAGGAGATGGCCGCGCTCGAGGCGGTGCTGCACGCGCGCCGGTCCGATCCGCGGATCGGGGAGCTTCTGGCGCTGGCGGACCCCGAGACGGAGGCCGAGGCGGCGCAGCTTCGTCTGATCGCGCGGGAGCATGCGCGGACCGTGAAGATCCCGGCCGATCTGGCGACCGAACTGGCGCGGGTGACATCCATGGCGCAGGGGGTCTGGGCGCTGGCAAGGGCCGATGACGACATCGATGCCTTCCTGCCGACATTGGCCCATGTCGTGCGCCTCAAGCGGGTGGAGGCCGAGGCCCTCGCGGAGGGCGGCGATCTCTATGACGCGCTGATCGACGATTACGAGCCGGGGATGACGGCGGCGGAGCTTGGCGCGCTCTTCGACCGGATGCGGCCGCGGCTGGTGGACCTGCGCGCCCGCATCCGCGAGGCGGGGCGGGCGCCGCGGGCCCTTTCGGGGCATTTCCCGCGTGACGTGCAACTGGCGCTGTCGCGGGAGATCGCGCTGGCTTTCGGTTATGATCTGAACACCGGCCGGATCGACCTTGCGGTGCATCCTTTCTCTTCGGGGTCCGGGGCGGATGTGCGGATCACCACGCGCGTCGACGAGGCCGATCCGCTGGGCTGTCTCTATTCCACGATCCACGAGGTCGGGCATGCGGGCTACGAGCAGAACATCGCGCCCGACTACGCGCTGAGCGTTCTGGGGCGCGGCGTCTCGATGGGCGTGCACGAAAGCCAGAGCCGGATCTACGAGAACCAGCTTGCGCGTTCGGCCGCCTTCACCGGCTGGCTTTATGGGCGGATGCGGGATCAGTTCGGCGATATCGGGGTCGAGAGCGCCGAGGCCTTCCACGCGGCCGTCAACAACGTGTCCTCGGGTCATATCCGGACCGAGGCCGACGAGGTCCATTACAACCTCCATATCATGCTCCGCTTCGACCTCGAGCGCGCCCTGATCGCGGGCGATCTGGAGGTCGAGTATCTGGAGGCCGCGTGGAACGATCGCTTCGCGGCCGATTTCGGAATTGCCGTCGACCGGCCACGGAACGGGATGCTGCAGGACGTGCACTGGTCGGCGGGGCTCTTCGGGTATTTCCCGACCTACAGCCTCGGCAATGTCTATGCGGGCATCCTTCACGAGGCGATGCGCGCGGACCTGCCCGACCTGGATGCGTGGCTGGCCCAGGGCGATCCGTCGCTCGCCACGGGATGGCTGCGCGAGCGGCTGCAACGCTTCGGCGGCCTCAGGGAACCCGCCAGGACGATCGAATACGCCGCCGCGCGCAAGGTCAGCGAGACGGCGCTTCTGGATTATCTCGACGCCAAGTTCGGCGCGATCTACGGGATCTGAACGGCCTCGACGCGGCTTAGTCGGACTGGTTCCAATCCGGCTCGCGCTTGTCGAGGAAGGCAGAGATGCCCTCGACCGTGTCGCGGTTGAGCATGTTCTCGACCATAACCGCCCCTGTCAGCTCATAGGCCTTGTCGAGCGGCAGGTCGAGCTGGTCGTAGAAGGCGCGTTTGCCGATGCGCACCGCCGATCCCAGCTTGCTTGCGATCTTGCGCGCCAGCGCGTCGGTTTCGGCGGCCAGATCGTCATGGGGCACGACGCGGTTCACTAGCCCGATCTCGCGGGCGCGGGTGGCGTCGATGAACTCTCCGGTCGTCAGCATCTCGAAGACCTGCTTGCGCGGCACGTTGCGCGACAGCGCCACCATGGGCGTGGAGCAGAACAGGCCGATGTTCACTCCATTGACGCCAAAGCGCGTGCCCTCGGCCGCCACGGCGAGATCGCAGGAGGCCACGAGCTGACAGCCGGCGGCGGTGGCGATGCCATGAGCCTCGGCGATCACCGGCTGCGGCACGCGCTGGATCATCTGCATCATCGCTGAACAGCGGTCGAAGAGATCGCGCATGGCCGACGCGCCGCCATCGTTGGCTTGACGCTTGGCGGTCATCTCCTTGAGGTCGTGGCCCGCGCAGAACGCCTTGCCGGTGCCGCGCAGCACCACCACACGCGCGGTTTGGGATTGCTGCAACGCGCGGAAGGCCGATGCGAGCTCGGCCAGCATGGCGTCTGACAAGGCATTGAGGTTGCCCGGTGAATTCATCGTCAGATAGGTTACCGCGCCGTCATCCTCGCGCAGCAGCAGGTCGTCGCTCACCCTTGTGTCTCCCTTGTCACTCGAGCCCAGTCGGGGCAACTTAACGCCAAAAGCCACGGGGGGAAACAGGGCAGGACCATGGGCATCGTGATGGATGAGGACGCGCTGACGGAATTTCTGGCGCGGGAGTTTCCGCAAACGGCCGACGATTTCGTCATCGAGGAGGTATCCGAGATGGCGATCCGGGTGCGGATGCCGGTGGCCGAGCGGCATCTGCGGCCGGGCGGCACGGTGTCGGGGCCGTCGATGTTCGCGCTTGCGGATGTTTCCGTCTACCTCGCGGTGCTGGCCATGATCGGACCCAAGGCGCTGGCGGTGACGACGAATTGCTCGATCGATTTCATGCGCAAGCCGGCGGCGGGCGTCGACATGATCTGCGCGTGCCGCCTGCTCAAGCTCGGCCGGGTGCTGGCGGTGGGCGAGTGCCTGCTGTACTCAGTGGGCGTTCAGGCGCCGGTGGCCCGGGCCTCGATGACCTATTCCGTCCCGCCGGAACGCTGAAGGCTGCGACACTGGGTTGCGCTGCAACCATGCAGCGCGGCGCGTAGCCTGTTGGTTGACGACGGCAATAGAACTGGGGCGACAGGCATGGACGAGGCGGCAACGCAGGAGACGGACGATTTCAGCCGGCTGGAGCATCTGCCGGTCACCTTTTTCGCGGTCCTGATGGGTTTGTTCGGGCTGGCGCTGGCGCTCTACGCGGCCGCCGGCAGTTTCGCCTGGGCAGAGGCTCCGGCGCGCGCCGCTTTGTGGCTGGGTCTCGCGGGGTTCGCCACGATCAGTGCGGTCTATATCGCCAAGGCGGTGCGCTACCCCCGCGCCGTGGCCGCCGAGTGGCACCACCCGGTGAAACTCGCCTTCTTTCCGACCATCACCATCTCGCTTCTGCTGATGGCCACGGCGATCCATGGCTATCGGCCCGACCTCGCCGAGCCCGTCTGGCTGATCGGGGTCGCGGGGCAGGGGGTGCTGACCATTGCCGTGATATCTGGCTGGATCAGCCACCGCGCCTTCGAGGTCGGGCACCTGACGCCCGCGTGGTTCATCCCGGCGGTGGGCAACGTGATCGTGCCGCTGGCTGGTGCGCAGATGGGCTGGATCGAGATCAGCTGGCTGTTCTTTTCGGCCGGCATGATCTTCTGGCTGATCCTGCTGGTTCTGGTCTTCAACCGGTTGATCTTTCACGCGCCGATCCCCGCGCGGCTCTTTCCGACGCTGGTGATCCTGATCGCGCCGCCCGCCGTGGCCTTCGTCAGCTACATGCGGCTTTCGGGCGGGGTCGACGCCTTCGGGCACATCCTTCTCAATAGCGCCTATGTCTTCGCCGCCCTCGTTCTGGTGCAGGTGCCCAAGCTGATGAAACTGCCCTTCGCGCTGAGCTGGTGGGCGCTGAGCTTTCCGCTGGCCGCGCTGTCGGTCGCCAGCTTCGTCTACGGCCGTGTGGCGGAAAGTGCCGCGCATGTCGGCATCGGCCTGATCGTTCTGGCGCTGCTGGTGGCCGTGGTTGCTGGGTTGCTCTGGCGCACGGGGCTGGCGATCGCGCGGGACGAGATCTGCCGGCCCGAGTGAGGGCGCGGAAGATGGTGGCTCAGGGGATCAGGCGCGCCACGTAGGGGGGCAGGGCGAAGGCGCCCAGATGCACCTCGGGCGTGTAGTAATCCGTCTCGATCCCCGCCGCCGCGAAGCGCTGCCGCAACGTCTCGAGCGTCACACCCCGCGCTGCCCCGTCCGTGCCCCAGCCGAACGCCATCGGTCCGCCTGCATAGGTCGGCACCGTGGCAAGATAGCAGGTGGCGTCCGTGAACAGCGCCCGGAACGCGCGCATCGTGTTGGTCAGCTCCCCACCCTGCAGAAACGGCACGCCGTTCTGGGTGACGAGGATGCCTCCCTCGGCCAGTCGCGCCTTTGCGTGGCCATAGAACGTATCGGTGAAAAGAACCTCGCCGGGTCCGACGGGATCGGTCGAATCGACGATGATCACGTCGTAGTCGTCGCGGTTCTGGCGCATGAAATCCGCCCCGTCCGCGATCACCAGATCGAGGCGCGGGTCCTCGAAGGCGCCCGCCGAGATGCTCGGAAGATACGTCTTGCAAAAATCGACGACCGCGCCGTCGATCTCCACCATCGTCACCTGCTCGATGCCGTCATGCTTGAGCACTTCGCGCGCCATGCCGCCGTCGCCGCCGCCCACGATCAGGATGCGCCGCGCCCCGCCATGGGCGAGGATCGGCACATGGGTCAGCATCTCGTGGTAGATGAAGTTGTCGGCCTCGGTCACCTGCACCACGCCGTCGAGCGTCATGATCCTCCCGAAGGTCGGGTTCTCGAAGACGCGGATGCGCTGGTGGTCGGTGGCGCTGTCGTAATGCTCCACCGCCACGCGCAGGCCCTGCGCGTGGTCCGCGTGCAAACGCTCGATGCTCCAGCCGGTCAGGTCGGTCATGGCAGGTCCTCCGCGCGCCGCCGCCCTCAGGCGGCGGCCGTCTCGGTCACGAGCCCTTCGCCGCGGCGAAGCTCCTTCACATGCACCGTCTCGGTGGCAAACGCGCGCTTGAGCACGTCCACGGAGCGCCAGGGCTCGGCGTCGCCGCACATGAACACGTCGAAGGCGCCATAGCCGATCTCGGGCCATGTGTGGACCGAGATGTGGCTTTCGGCCAGCACCGCCACGCCCGAGACGCCCTGCGGGCTGAACTTGTGCGTGTGGATGTGCAGAAGCGTCGCCCCGCACTCGGTCACGCAGTCGCGGAACGCCTGTTGAATGCGCGCCTCGTCATCCAGACCGTGGCCGTTCTCGACCTCGATGATCAGGTGGGTTCCGGCAAAGACCGACCCATCCCGGCGGATGAAATGGTCCTCGCGCGTGTCGTCGAAAATGTCTCGTGCAGCCGAAAGGCTGCTTGGGTCTTCCGCATGGGCGCCTGTCTCCAGACCAGTCCCCAGTTGGAAGAGGTCGGCGCCGTCCATGGCGGTCCCCCTTCTTACCAGCAGATTGATGTGGTGGGTCCTTAGCGCCCCCCCGCTTGTGGCAGGGTTGGGATCGGTCCCGGTGTCGTGAACGCCGCACCTAAGTCCCGCGCTGAGTCGGATCAAGAGACAATTTCTGCGCAAGCGAAATTTTCTTCGGTCTCACACCACACCAGCCGCGCCCCAGGCCAGTCCGACCATGATCGCGGCCGCCGTGATGGCCCCGGAATAAAACGCGAGCCTGAGCGGTGAAAACGGCCGTTCGCCGAAGGTGCGCCCATCTATGCCCGAGACGACGACGCGATAGGGCGCGCCGCCATGCTGGTAATGGATGATCCAGACGGGCAGCAGGATGCGACGATAATGGATACCCGTGGTATCGGTGCGATAGCCGATATCATAGAGATCCCGCCGCCCCTCATGGGCCTTGATGCGGTTGCGGATCAGCAGCGCCTTGTCGTCCTCGTTGGCGCGCAGCCCTTCGGCGACGGTCTGGTGGTGCCGCTCCGCCGCGAACCCCGCGAGATAACCGGGTCGGAAGGCGCGCAGGTCCTTGGGCCTGAAATCGTGCAGGATGCCGTCGCGGATCAGGGCGGTAACATGGGGCGAGGCGGGCACCAGCAGGTCGTCGAAGCGGGTGCGCATGCTGCCCCGCACGGCGCGCACGCGGGTCTTCTTGCCCGAGCGCACGTTGTAGCGCGCCCAGTAGGTGATCGCCTCGTCGCTGTCGAAGGTCCAGAAGGGTGCATAGAGCCCGGCAAGCCGCCCCTCCGAAACCGCCCGGTCGAGGCCCGAGGGCGCGGCGATGCGGCGCACGATCCATGCCTGCGCCCGCAGGCGTGCCTTGTCCTCTTCGATGCGGAAAGGGATCAGGCCCATGGTGGTGTAGGCGGCCTCCTCGGGGCCCAGCACGACGGCGCCGTTGCAATAGGGACAGTTCTCGGAGATCGCATGCCCGGCAAAGACGATCTGGCCACCGCAGGCGGTACAGGCATGCAGATGTGTGCCGTCGAACACCTGCGCCTCGGTCGTGGCGGTCTCATGATCGCGCGCGGGGTCATGGGCTGTCTCACGCCGGGCGGCGCGATCGCGGTCCGGACAGGCCAGATCCCGGGCGTTGCCACAGCTCTCGCAGACCAGCGCCCCGGCACCGGGCCGATATGTGCCCTGTCCGCCGCAGGACGGACAGCGGATCTCGTCCTGGTCCGCGCGCACACCCTCCATCAGTCGGACGCCGCCAGCGCGGCGAGGATTTCCAGCAGCACGTAAAGCCGCAGCATGGCGCGGTCGACCGCGCCTGCGAGGTCATCCGTGGCCCACCAGTCGCCGATGATGGTGGCGAAGAACCATGTCGCTCCGATCCAGAGGGCGATGACCGACCAGCCTGCCAGCGACCTCAGGAATGACGCCGAGCCCCGTTTCAGCTCATGCCGCGCCTCGTGAATGCGGATCAGCCGCAGCACGGGATAGATCCCGACCGCCGTCATCGCGACGAAAAGGACCGCGATGGACAGAAGGATCGGCGTTGAGAAGGTCATGACAGGAACACGGAACAGGATTTCCCGGACCCTATCGCCAAATCCCAGCCGAAATAAGGATATTTCCGGATTTTTTTGGCCGATCGGCTCCGACCGAAGCAGCAGGTCGGAGGTGCGGCAAATCGTTCCGCGCATGGGCCCCGATGGCCCTATTGATCCAGATCAAGGCCGGAAGTTGGCAATGTTTACTAAGCCCCGCGAAAGCATTCCACTCGGGAGGATTCAGGAAATGCCTCAGGACTTCGACAGCACGCGCCGTGCCTTTCTGGCGATGGCCGCCGCCGGCGGCGCACTGGCCGCCTTGCCGTCCAGCGATGCCAGGGCCGCTGTCGGTGGACCGTCGGTGCAGACCAACGCCAAGGTGGTGATCATCGGCGCGGGTGCGGCGGGCAGCGCGCTGGCCAACCGGCTGCGCAACCGGCTCGAGGGGGCCGAGATCACGATCGTCGATCCCAGCGTGCGCCACATCTACCAGCCCGGCATGACGCTGGTCGCCGCTGGTCTGAAGCCTGCCGATTACGTGATTTCCCAGACCACCGACTGGCTTCCCGCCGCTGTCCGCCTCCTGCCCGAGCGCGTCGCGATGGTCGATGGCGAGGCGCAGACCGTCGCCACCGAAGAGGGCACGACACTCGATTACGATTTCCTCGTGCTTTCGCCGGGTCTCGTGCTCGATCATGACGCGATCGAGGGCTTCTCGCTCGACATGGTGGGGCAGAACGGCATCGGCGCGCTGTATGCGGGGCCGGAATACGCCGCGCGGACATGGGAGGCGGCCTCGCAGTTCGTCGAAAACGGCGGTCGTGGCATCTTCACGCGTCCCGCGACCGAGATGAAATGCGCGGGCGCACCGTTGAAGCACACCTTCCTGATCGACGATCTCTTGCGCCGCGCGAACAACCGCGAGAACGCGGAAATCGTCTATGCCGCGCCGCAGGGCGGGCTTTTCGGGGTCCCCATCGTGGCCGAGAAAGTGCGCATGCTCTTCGACGACCGCGGGGTCGAGACGCAGATGCAGCGGACGCTGACCTCGATCGACGCGAGCCGCAAGATCGCCACCTTCGAGACCGCCGACGGGCCGGTCGAGGAAGGCTATGACTACCTGCACGTGATCCCGCCGCAGCGCGCGCCGGATTTCGTGGTGCAATCGGGCCTCCACTGGGAGGATCGCTGGGTCGGGCAGGGCTGGGCCGAGGTGGACCCGTACACGCTCCGCCATCGGCGCTACCCGAACATCTTCGCTGCGGGCGATATCGCCGGCGTGCCCAAGGGCAAGACGGCGGCGAGCGTCAAGTGGCAGGTGCCGGTGGTCGAGGATCACCTCGTGGCCGCCACGCAAGGTCAGGAAGGCACGGCCACCTACGACGGCTACACCTCCTGTCCGATGATCACGCGGATCGGTCGCGCGATGCTGATCGAGTTCGACTACAACAACGACCTGGTGCCCAGCTTCCCCGGCGTGATCGCGCCGCTGGAGGAGTTGTGGATCAGCTGGCTGATGAAGGAAGTGGCGCTCAAGGCCACCTACAACGCCATGCTGCGCGGCATGGCCTGAACCGGCGACAACGGGAGATATTCAGATGGAAGACCTCACACCCCAGACCATGATCGCCGTCTTCGAGGAGATGTTCGGCGCGGTCCTCTTCTGGGCCATGGTGGCGGCGGCCGTGATCATCACGCTGGCCTATATCTACGTTCTCATCCGCGACAAGCGCGTGGGCATGCGCAAGTTCCTGATCGCGCAGCTTTTCATGCCGGTGGGTGCCGTGGCAGCCGTCTGGTTCGTCATGGTGATGACCGACAGCGCATTGCGCGACATCGGCGGGCCGGTCGACGTGATCGTGCTGCTTGGCATCGCGGCCCTGGGCGCCGTGGGTATCGCCATCCTCGTCTACACGGTGGAGGCGCTGGCCTTCGGCCGGACCACGGAAGACCAGCGGGACGGCGCCAAGTCTGGCAACGGTTTGGGCCAGCCGGCGGAGTGACAGCGCCGATACGTTATGGGGTAAAATAATACCCTAAATCTAACGCACTGAAAACACGGCATATCTCCCGGATCGCGCCACTTGACGCGGTCCGGGAAATGGTTAGAACAGCGCCATCGCGGAAGGGGCCTCGGCCTCTTTCTGTCATTCTGGCCGCGCCGCATGGGCGTGCCCCCGAAAGGACCGAAGCCATGAAAACCTTCTCTGCCACACCGGCGGATATCGAGAAGGAGTGGATCCTGATCGACGCGGAAGGCGTCGTTCTGGGCCGTCTCGCCTCGATCATCGCCACGCGCCTGCGCGGCAAGCACAAGCCGACCTTCACGCCGTCCATGGACATGGGCGACAACGTCATCGTCATCAACGCCGACAAGGTGCAGGTGACCGGCGACAAGCGCAACAAGCCGAACTACTGGCACACGGGCTATCCGGGCGGGATCAAGTCGCGCACCACGGGCCAGATCCTCGAGGGCGACCACCCCGAGCGCGTCGTGACACAAGCCGTCAAGCGCATGCTTCCCGGCAACCGGCTGAGCCGCAGGCAGATGACCAACCTGCGCGTCTATGCCGGCACCGATCATCCTCATGAGGCGCAGCAGCCCAAGGTGCTGGATGTGCGTTCCATGAACCCCAAGAACACGCGGGAAGGGTAAGACATGGCCGAGACACTTTCTTCGCTCGACGAGCTGAAAGGCGCCGTGGACGGCACCGACGCCCCCGCGGCAGCCACATTCGACGCCACCCCGCGGGAGCCCGTGCGCGACGCGCTCGGCCGCTCCTACGCCACGGGCAAGCGCAAGGACGCGGTGGCCCGCGTCTGGATCAAGCCGGGCTCCGGCAAGGTCACCGTGAACGGCAAGACCATGGACGCCTATTTCGCGCGCCCCGTGCTGCAGATGATCCTGCGCCAGCCCTTCACCGTGGCCGGCGTCGACGGCGAGTTCGACGTGATGGCCACCGTCAAGGGCGGCGGGCTTTCGGGTCAGGCAGGTGCCGTCAAGCACGGCATCTCCAAGGCGTTGCAGCTTTACGAACCCAGCCTGCGCGGCGCGCTGAAGGCCGCGGGCTTCCTTACCCGCGACAGCCGCGTGGTGGAACGGAAGAAATACGGTCGCGCCAAGGCGCGCAAGAGCTTCCAGTTCTCCAAGCGCTGAGGCACGACAAGACAGGATACGGAAAGGGCCGCCTTCGGGTGGCCCTTTTTGCTTTGTGCGCTCGCTGTGCCTGAAAACCCGCCGCCCGCCGCGTCGCCGCGCCCTTGTCTCATGCGACAAAGGTACGTTGACTTTAGTAAAGCGGTGCAAGACCTTACCCGCTGCAGCGTATCGAAAGAGCATGTCCGCTGTATCCAAGGGGGAGGAGTCCGATGAGATCGATCATTTTTCTGGCGACGGCGCTTGCGCTCGCACCCGTGGTTGCCGCCAAGGCGCGAACCGTCGCGATAGAAGGGATCGAGGTTCAGTCGGTCGCTCTCGGCGCCCCGGGGACGGGCGCGCTTTTTTCCTACGATGCTTTCGACACGCAGGCCGGAGCCTGAACGCTCGACCGTGTGCGGGTCGAATTCGGCTATGTCACGCGGGTCGATGCGATCACCGCCCCCAACCTGGTGACTGTCGGCCCAGCCCTTTCTCCGACCGTCCAACCGGTCCCCTATGTCGGACAGATCGGCCTGTCCTGGGGCTTTGACGGTTTCGCGGGACGCGGGTTCCGGTCCCTGCTCGATAGCGCGACCTTGGCGTCCATCTTCGCCACCGGACGCGGTGGGTCGGCGACGACATCGGTGGCGGGGTTCACATTCTTCGAGATGGAAGCGGATGCGGCGAGCCGCGTTCAGGGCGCCGACAACACCGCGGGCAGTACCTTCCTCATCGAAGGGGGCGTCGCCGATTTCCTGCAAACGCGGGCGACCGGGTCCGCGCCGCTCCTCGGGGCCATCACGACGAACGTCCAGTCGTTCGATCCGAGGGTGCAGGTCTTGCCCGCGGTCACCGACGGGGCGCTCTCGATCTCCTACTACTACACCAAGCGGATTCTCGTCCCCGATCCGCTCGATCCATCCGTTGATCCCGGTGTGCCCGCGCCGCCCGATCTGCCGCTCCCCGCCCCGGTGCCGCTGCCTGCCGGCCTGCCGATGCTGCTGGCAGGGCTTGGCGCGCTTGGCCTTGTTCATCGCGCGCGAGCGAGGCGGGAAACCGCCCTCGACCGTTGAGTTTCGTCTGACGAGGGGGTGGTGCTGACGAAAGCAGGTCAGTCATCACCGTGTTGCGGAGCCGCGTCCAGAACCTCCGGATCAGGTCAAGACATCGTCGTAGCTGACTTTGCCGAGGCCCTTGATGAACCGCGGATCGGGCAGGATCCTCTCGGCCTCGGCCAACGAAAGCTCCTTGTCGGGATCTATCTTCCGTGCGTCCTTTCCGGCCATGTCCTGAGACGCGAACACGGTTCGAATGAAGGCCGGCGTCCGGCAATCGACGACAACCGGGACCCGTTCCGCGATCTTCAGGTGATTTCCCATGCGCAAGATGCAGTTCGGGATCTGCGCGTCCGGTCCTGAAACGTCGAAATGGCCCGCGACGGCCAGACCGACCGAGCCGAAGGGCCAATCGTATTGGTAGAGACTGCCGAATTCCCTCCGCGCCTCGTCGAACGGCAAGAGCGCCCCCCTCGCCAGAGAGATCGCGATATCGTCGTCATATCGCAGGGCGATATCCGTGAGCACATCAACGAAATCGCAGGCGAGGGCGTCGTCATCGTCGAGGCGAACGCTGATACAACGCCCTGCAGGCCGGCGATTGCCTCGGATGAAGGCCTCGAACGCCTGCTGATAGGGATCGGTCTGCGTGTCGTCGTCGACGTCGATCACCTCCATCCAGTCCCGACTGGCCGACAGCCGTTCGAGGAATGACCGATCGAGTTCAGGCAGCGTTCTGGATGTCAACACCTGCACGCGGTGCACGCATGGGTCGAAGCGCTGAAGATCGAGCGATGGCAGCGTCAGGGTCTCGAACAGAAACCTGCGCGACGCGAGTCGCGCGGGATCAAACAACTTTTTTCGATATTTTTCAGGATCGTTCTCTCGCCCGATGCGCCACGACCGTCCGGATCGATACATGAGACTGTAACGGATCGTAATGCATGTCAGGACACCGCGATTCATTGGGGCAAAGCCTTAGCAGGTGAACGCCCTCAACCACTCGGTGCCTGAACCGCTATTGTGCTGCAACCGTTACGACACGCGGGGTGACGCGATGGGAGGGTCACCATGCGTGCCCGAAAGGAGGCTTGGACCTGTTGCCCTTGTCCGACGTACCGTTCTTGACGCCGCCGCATTGCATGACATGTTGCAATGAGCAATGAGGGCCCGACCAAGATGCACCTGACCATGAACCGTTTCCGCGTGATCCCCGGCCAGGAGGACGCCTTCGAGGCCATGTGGAAGACGCGCGACAGCCATCTGAAGTCCGTGCCCGGCTTCGTCAGCTTCCACCTGATGCGCGGCGAGATCGAGGATGGCGCACGGCTCTACGCCTCGCATACGCTTTGGGCAGACCGCGCGTCCTTCGAGGCATGGACGAAATCCGAGGCGTTCCGCGCCGCTCACAAGGGGGCGAAATCCTCTGGTGCGATGTATGACGGCCCGCCCGTGCTGGAGTGTTTCGACAGCGTTCAGGCCATCGACGCCGACTGACGCGCTGCCGCTACGCTGCCACTTGCGAAGCGCGCGCATTGGCTGCAATCCTCGGCGTGCGGGCGCATCCGGCCCGGGGCCTCGGGGCGGGGAACGGGGATGAACGGAGTCACGCGCGCGCTCAGAAGCGAAGGCGGCAAGGGCCTGATCATGGTCTCGCCGCCGCTTGTCTACGCGCTGCTGCTGCTGGCGGCACCGCTGGCCACGATCGTCCTGTTTTCCTTCTGGACGCAGAACTTCCTCGATATCGACCGCACCTTCACCATCGCCAACTACGCCGAGGCGTTGAGTGATCCGCTTTATCGCGAGCTGATGCTGCGGTCCTTGCGCATCTCGGCCAGCGTCACCGCCGTGACCGTGATCCTCGCCTTTCCCGTCGCCTATTTCATCTCGTTCCACGTGGCCCCCCAACGCAAGTCGCTCTGGCTGTTCCTGATCACCATCCCGTTCTGGACGAGCTACCTGATCCGCGTCTTCCTGTGGCGCGTGATCCTGGCCTTCGACGGGCCGGTGAACGGGTCGCTCATGGGGCTGGGTGTCATCGACGAGCCGCTGACCTTCATCCTCTACAACGCCAATGCCGTGATCATCACGCTCGCCCATGCCTTTGCGCCCTTCGCGATCCTGCCGATCTTCGTCAGCCTCGAGAAGATCGACCGCTCCCTTCTGGAGGCCGCGCGGGATCTGGGCGAGAGCAAGGCGATGACATTTCTGCGCGTGACCCTGCCGCTGGCGATGCCGGGGGTGCTGGCCGCCGTGCTGATCGTGTCGATCCCGACGGTGGGCGATTACGTGACCCCGCGCCTGGTCGGCGGGTCGGGCGGTACGATGATCGCGAACATGATCTATGCGCAGATCTTCGACCTCAACGACCGGCCCATGGGTGCGACGCTGGCGGTTCTGGCGATGGCCATCGTGGCGCTGTCGCTTCTGTGGCTGATCGCGCGCATCCGCTTCTGGCTGTGGCTGGCGGAGGGGCGGGGCGTCTGGATTGCGCTGGCCGCCGGCATTGCCGAGATCCTCGCCATCCGCGCGATCTTCATGCTGGGCCCCGCGATCGTTGGCGCGCCGGGCACCGTGCTGGGGCTTCTGGCCGTTGCCACGCTGGGCTCGGTTCTGATCTTCGTGAAAGTGCCGAAGGGGAGGGCCGGGATATGAAGGCACGCCCCCTCGCGCTCTTTGCTCTGCTTTATTTGCTGGTTCTCTATGCGCCGATCATGCTTCTGCCGATCTTCGCGTTCAACGACGGGACCGTCATCGCCTTTCCGCTCAGGGGCTTCACGACCGAGTGGTTCGGTCTTCTGCTGGAGACGCCGGCACTGCACCGGGCCACGCGCAATTCGCTCGTCATCGCGGTGAGCGTGGCCGTTCTGGCCACCTGTCTGGGCCTTTTCGCCGCGCGCGCCGCCACGCGCTACCGCTTTCCGGCCAAGACCGGGATCTTGGGCTTCATCATGCTGCCGCTGGTGCTGCCGGAGGTGATCGTCGCGATCTCGCTTCTGGTGGTGCTGATGCAGCTGGGTCTCGACAGCGGCATCTGGTCGATCATCGCGGGCCATACGCTTTTGTGCATCCCGTTCTCGGTGGCGATCCTCCAGGGCAGTTTCGCGAACATGGACCAGAGCCTGGAAGAGGCCGCGATCGACCTCGGCGAGACGCCGCTTTCGACCTTCCGGCTGGTGACGCTGCCGCTGGTCGCGCCGGGGATCGTGGCGTCGCTGCTGATCTGTTTCACGATTTCGCTGGACGAGTTCATCATCGCCTTCTTCCTGTCGGGCAACGCGCCGACGCTGCCGGTCTACCTCTGGGGGCAGCTGCGATTTCCGGCGCGCCTGCCGATGATCATGGCGCTCGGCACGATCTTGGTGGTGCTGTCTATCCTGCTTCTCGTCATTGCCGAAACCTTCCGCCGCCGTGGCCTGAGGCGCGCCGGACTGAAGGATTCTGGAGGGTTCCTGTGAGAGACACGTCTTCGGAAAGGGGCGAAGCGCCCGCCATCGTCACGCTGCAGGCGGTCGAGAAATATTACGGCGAGTACCACGCGCTGCGCGGTATCTCGGCCGAGATCCGGCAGGGCGAGTTCTTCTCGCTGTTGGGGCCGTCAGGCTGTGGCAAGACCACGCTTCTGCGCGCAATCGCGGGGTTCGAGGATATCTCGTCGGGGAGTATCCGGCTCGATGGGCGCGACATGGAGGGCGTGGCCCCCAACAGGCGGCCCACCAACCTCGTGTTCCAGTCTTACGCCATCTTCCCGCATCTCACGGTCGCCCAGAACGTGGGCTTCGGCCTGCGCAAGGCGCAGATGAGCGCCGAGGACAAGCGCCGCGCGGTGGGCGAGGCGCTGGAGATGGTGGGCCTGGGCGATTTCGGCGCGCGTGCGGCCCATGCGTTGTCGGGCGGGCAGCGGCAGCGCGTGGCGCTGGCGCGCGCGCTGATCCTGAAGCCGCGGGTGCTGCTGCTCGATGAGCCGCTCTCGGCGCTCGACAAGAAGATGCGCGAGGTCATGCAGGTCGAGCTGATCAAGTTGCAGCGCGAGGTCGGCATCACCTTCATTCTCGTCACCCATGACCAGGAGGAGGCGCTCGTCATGTCGGACCGTATCGCGGTGATGTTCGAAGGAGGTATCGCCCAGCTCGACGATCCCGAGACGCTTTATCGTCGCCCGTCCTCGCGCCGTGTGGCGGAGTTCATCGGTATGATGAATTTCCTGCCCGCCCGGGTGACAGGGTCCGGGTCAGGGCGGATCGAGGCCGAGGTCGCGGGGCTGGGCCGCGTGACGCTCGACGCTGGGCAATGCCCCGGCGAGGCGCATCCGGGAGCGGCGGCGGTGGGATTGCGCCCCGAAAGTCTGACGATCCTTTTCGACGGCGGAGTGGCGCATGACCGGGAAGTTCGCGGCAGCGTGGCCGAGGTCACCTATTACGGCGACATGACCTATTACGACATCGCGCTCGACGGAGCACCGGACACGGTCTCGGTCTCGGCGCGCAACATGCCGGGCCGCCGCGTGCTGGAGCGGGGCGAAACGACCACGCTTGCCTGGGATCCCAGGGCTTTGTCGCTGTTCTGCTAGGGGCACGCGCCCATGCGCGGCATCGAGCCACGCACGGGCGCTGACGCGCTGCGCGCTTGCGTATTTCAGGAAAGATGAAGGGGATCAGGCACGCTTTCTGATCAGGAATTCGTGATGGCCGGCGGCCTCGGTGCTGCCCATCAGTTCATGGCCTGTTTCGGCGCAGAAATGCGGCACGTCGATCGCGGCCATGGGATCGCTGGCCAGAAGCCGCGCGACCTCGCCCGCGCCCAACCCCGCGAGGCTTTTCTGCAGGCGCAGAACGGGCAGGGGGCATTTCAGCCCGATGGCGTCGATCTCGACATCCCAGTCCATGTCGCCCCTCTAGCCGTGGCGCGTGCCCGGGTCCACGGGAATGTGACGCTTCTGCCTCGTGACGCGGTCAAAAAAAGCCTGTAGCTCTGCAGACATGTTCGGGATCGATCTTTTCGACGCATCGCTTCTGCCGGCGATGCTGGTGGCGCTGACGGCGGGTGCGTTGAGCTTCCTCAGCCCCTGCGTCCTGCCCATCGTGCCACCCTACCTGGCCTATATGGGGGGCATAACGCTCGACGAGCTTGGCGATGATCCGCGGGCGGCCCGGCGCAAGGCGTTGATGGCGGCCACCTTCTTCGTGCTGGGCCTGTCCACAGTGTTCATCTTTCTTGGCTTCACCGCCTCGATCTTCGGCCAGTTCTTTTTGCAGAACCAGATCCTGCTGGGTCGGATCGCGGGGGCCATCATCATCGTTTTCGGCCTGCATTTCCTGGGTGTGATCAATATCCCGATCCTGAACCGGGAGGCGCGTCTCGATGCCGGCGACCGGGGCGGCACGGCGCTTGGCGCGTACATCCTGGGGCTCGCCTTCGCCTTCGGCTGGACGCCGTGTATCGGCCCGCAGCTGGGCGCGATCCTGTCGATCGCCGCGACCGAGTCGAGCGTGGAGCGGGGCACGACGCTGTTGGGTGTCTATGCCGTCGGACTTGGCATTCCCTTCCTTCTGGCCGCAGCCTTCATCGACCGGGCGATGGCGGTCATGTCGCGGCTCAAGCCGCACATGAAGGCAATCGAGCGGGCCATGGGCCTGCTTCTGGTCGCGGTGGGCACGGCGTTGATCACTGGCGCCTTCTCGGCCTTCGCCTTCTGGCTTCTGGAGACCTTCCCGGCGCTCGCGCTTCTGGGGTGAGTTTCGCACTAGGCGTGCGATGCGGGGGCGGTAGACTGCGGCCATGACCGACCAAGCCCCGTCGCCAGATCAGGTACGTCGCCGTGCGGTGTTTTATATCCCGGGTTTCGATCCGGTGCCGCCGCGCAGCTACCGGGAACGCTACCGCCGCGAGGCCGCGCGGCAGGTGGAGCTGTCGGCGCATAGTATCACGGTGTCGCCCATGAATCGGGCCGGCGGCTATGGCTGGCACGTGGCCGCGCGGATCGAAGGGGCGGAGACCGTCACCGACATCGAGCTGCTGCACTGGGCGGACATCGTGCGCGCGTCCATGTCGGGCGGGATCGTCGCGACCTATGGCCAGCTCCTGCGCACGGCCCGGGTCTACCTGGCTTCGGGGGCGCTGTTTCGACTGATGCGGCTGCGGAAGGGCCCTTTGATCGCGGCGCTTTACCCGGTGGGTTTCCTGCTGGTCCAGCTGGCGCTGGCGCTGCTGCTCGCTGTCGCCGTCTGGCTCGGCTTCGTCGCGGGGTGGGAGACGCTCTTTCGCGGGGAGCAGTGGTTTTCCGTCAGCTTCGCCTTTGCGTTTCTGGCCGGGATTTCCGTCGGCCTCACAGCCGGCTACCTGCTGCTGCGTTGGTTCAAGTCCGCGGACAACAGGTTCTTCGCCCATTACCTGATGCACGACTATGCCTTCACGGCCTCGCGCGACGGCGCCTATCCCCCGGAACAGGAGACGCGGATGGCCGCCTTCGCCGACCGGATCGCGGCGGCGCTGGCCTGGGATGTGGACGAGGTGCTGGTCGTCGGCCATTCGTCTGGTGCGCATATCGCCATCTCGGTGGTGGCCGACCTGCTCCGCTGCGGGCGCGTGCCCGAGGGCGGGCCGGCCCTGTCACTGCTGACGCTCGGCCATGTCGTGCCGATGGTCAGTTTCCTGCCCGCAGCGGCGCGCCTGCGCGGCGATCTGGCGGCGCTGTCGCAGTCCGACCGGCTGGCCTGGGTCGATGTCACGGCCCCCGGCGATGGCTGTTCCTTCGCGCTCTGCGATCCGGTGGCGGTGTCGGGGATGGCGGGACCGCACAAGCGCTGGCCGCTGGTCTTGTCGGCGGCCTTCAGAAAGACCTTGTCGCCAGAGGCGTGGGATACGCTGCGCTGGCGGTTTTTCGAACGGCATTTCCAGTATCTCAACGCGTTCGACAATCTTGCGGACGACCCCGGCGCCTATGACTATTTCGCGGTTACGGCAGGACCGCGGACGCTGGCCGCACGCTTCGCCGCGCGCAGGCCCTCCGCCAGCCGGATCGAACGCCCCTTCAATCGCTACACGAACCGCGCGGCATGACGGCGACTGACCGCGACGTTCCCCCGAAGCCTGCCACCCGCGACGGGCGCGTGTCGCTCTGGCGCTACATGCGTCTCTTTCGCCGTGACATCCTTTCGGCGCAGCCCGAGCGGCTTTACGGTGCCTGGATGGCGGAGTTCCGGACGCCGTTCTTCCGGTCGTTCCTCGTCAATCAGCCTGATCTGATAGAAGAGGTTCTCAGGGCGCGGCCCATGGATTTTCCGAAATCCGAACGCGTGGGCGAGGGGCTCCGTCCACTTCTGGGGCAATCGGTCTTTCTCACCAACGGCGAGACATGGGCGCGGCAGCGGCGCATCATCGACCCGGCCTTCGAGGGCGGGCGTCTGCGCGAGGTCTTTCCGGCGATGCAGGCCGCGGGGCTGGCCGCGGTGGACCGGATGACCCCCGGCGCACAGGACATCGAGCCCGCGATGAGCCACGCCGCGGCCGATGTGATCTTCCGCACGCTCTTCTCGATTCCGATCGAGGACGAGATCGCGACCGGGGTCTATCGCCAGTTCCGCGCCTACCAGCGTAGTCAGCCGATCCTGAACCTGCGCGCCTTCCTGCCGCTGCCCCGCTGGGTGCCGCGCGGGCACCGGGGAGAAACGCTGCGAGCGGCGCGCGCGATCCGGACGCTTGTCGGCGAGTTGACGCGCCGACGCGTGGACGAGATCGCGGCGGGCAGCGCGCCCGACGATCTGGGCACGAAGATCCTGACCGCGCGGGACCCGGAAACCGGGGACATGCTTTCAGCCGCCGAGATGGTCGACCAGGTGGCGATCTTCTTTCTTGCCGGCCACGAGACGAGTGCGAGCGCGCTGTCGTGGACGCTCTACCTGCTGGCGCGCTACCCCGAGTGGCAGGATCGTGTGGCCGAGGAGGCTCGGGCGTTGCCTGAGGACCCGGCGCCGGGCGACGTGGCGCGGCTCTCCCTGACGCGCGACGTGTTCCGCGAGGCGCTGCGCCTCTATCCGCCTGTGCCGATGATGGTGCGCGAGGCACGGTGCGCCGAGACGTTCCGGGGCAGGCCAGTGCGCGCGGGCGCGCAGGTGGTGATCTCGCCTTGGCATCTGCACCGGCATCAGCGGCTCTGGGACAATCCCGACGCGTTCGATCCGGGTCGTTGGAAGACCGAGAACGGCAAGGCCTGTCAGCGGCAGGCCTATATCCCGTTCTCGAGCGGAGCACGGGTCTGCCCCGGCGCGGGATTCGCGATGATGGAAGGGCCGCTTCTGCTGGCGCTGTTCCTGCGCAGGTTCCGGTTCGAGCGGGTGGCAGGCGCCGACCCGGTGCCGGTGGCGTTCCTGACAGTGCGGTCGCGCGACGGGATCAGGTTGCGAGTCACGCGGCGGTGAGGGGGCGGAAATCTCGAGATTTCCGTGCGGGAAAACTGCAGTTTTCCCTCCAGAAGAACTGGAGGTCCTCTGCCTGGCGCAGGTTTCGCTTTCCGGGTCGGCGGCGATCGTTTCTCCGTGGCGGTCAGCACACCACAGCATGGTTAACGCCGACCTAACGGCCCGCCTTGACCTCGGACAGCACGAAGACGCGGATAGCCGACGCAAGGCCGGATGACATGATCCGTTCCGCGTCGATCTCGGCGGCGAGGTCGTTGACCGACTGGCCGCGCGCCGCGGCGATGCGCCGGAACTCGTCCCAGAACGCATCTTCCAGCGACACGCTGGTGCGATGGCCGCGCAGGGTCAGCGACCGTTTGCGCGGCCGCGCGTTCATTCCTCGTCCCGCCGGTGATCGTCGAGGCGCCGCTTCTGCACGTCGGTCTTCGCCGCATCGGCCGTCTGCTCGGCCTTGGTCCGGCCGAATTTCGCGGCATTGGCATCCGCCTGCCGTCTGCTCTCGGCTCGCGCCTTCGTCTTGCGGGCCTTCGACAGACTGACGAGCTTGCCGGTCACTTCGGGCCGATCATGTCTTCGGGCCGGACCACGCGGTCGAAGGTCTCTTCGTCCACGAAGCCCAGCCGCACGGCCTCCTCGCGGAGCGTCGTGCCGTTCTTGTGCGCGGTCTTGGCGACCGTCGTGGCGTTGTCGTAACCGATGGTGGGCGCCAGCGCCGTGACCAGCATCAGGCTTTCCGTCATCAGCTTCTCGATGCGGTCCACGTTGGCCTCGGTGCCCATCAGCATCCGCTCGGTGAAACTGTCGGCGACGTCGCCCAGAAGCGTCATGGATTGCAACAGGTTATAGGCCATCATCGGGTTGTAGACGTTAAGCTCGAAATGCCCCTGGGAGCCTGCGAAGGCGATCGCGGCGTCATTGCCGAGGATATGGGCGCAGACCTGCGTCATGGCTTCGGCCTGGGTCGGGTTCACCTTGCCCGGCATGATGGACGATCCCGGCTCGTTCTCGGGCAGGATCAGCTCGCCCAGGCCCGAGCGGGGGCCGGAGCCCAGAAACCGCATGTCGTTGGCGATCTTGTAGCAGGCCATCGCCACCGTCTTGATCGCGCCCGACATGAAGACCATCGCGTCATGTGCCGCGAGCGCCTCGAACTTGTTGGGCGCGGTGACGAAGGGCAGGCCGGTGATGCGCGCCATGTTGGCCGCGACCGTCTCGGACCATCCGGCGGAGGTGTTGAGCCCGGTGCCCACCGCCGTGCCACCCTGCGCAAGCTCGTAGATACCCGGCAGCGCAAGCTTGATCCGTTCGATCCCGTTGCGGACCTGCGCGGCGTAGCCCGAGAACTCCTGTCCCAGCGTGAGCGGCGTGGCATCCTGCGTGTGGGTGCGGCCGATCTTGATGATGTCGCGGAACGCGTGGGCCTTGGCCTCAAGCCCCGCGGCAAGTTTTTCCAGCCCCGGGATCAGGACCTCGTGGGCCGTGACGGCGGCGGCGATATGCATCGCCGTGGGGAATGTGTCGTTCGACGACTGGCCCATGTTGCAATGGTCGTTCGGGTGGACCGGATCCTTCGAGCCGATCTCGCCGCCCAGCATCTCGATGGCGCGGTTGGCGATCACCTCGTTGGCGTTCATGTTGGACTGGGTGCCGGACCCTGTCTGCCAGACCACCAGCGGGAAGTTGTCGTCGAGCTTGCCGTCGATCACCTCCTGCGCGGCCTCGATGATCGCGTCGGCCAGCCGCGCGTCCAGCTTGCCGCTTTCCTTGTTGGCCTCGGCGCAGGCGCGCTTGATGACGCCGAGCGCGCGGACGATGGCCACGGGCTGTTTTTCCCAGCCGATGGGGAAGTTCATGATCGACCGTTGCGTCTGCGCGCCCCAGTACTTGTCGGCTGGCACCTCGAGGGGGCCGAAACTGTCGGATTCTGTTCTGGTCGCTGTCATGATCGTCCCTCCGGTATGCTGTCGCATGCCGTCTAGCCGAGGCCGGGGCCGGCGCGCAACAGCATCAATTGGCGCAGGCTCACGCCGCTTGCGAAAACCGGTAGACGCGCGCGGGCGGCAGGTTCCACCAGATCTTGCGCGACACCTGCCATGTAAGGCCAAGCTCCTCGCGCACGGACCGGGCCACTGGCGGCTTGGGGCCATAGGTGAACTGCACATAGGTGCCGCCTGCGCGCACACGCCGGAACGTGCCGGCAAGGATGCTGTGCTGAAGCGGCAGCGGCATGGACAGAAGCGGCAGGCCCGAGACGACAGCCTGCGCGCCATCCACCGGCAAGTCGCTCACGTCACCCGCGCTCATCTGATAGACATTCAGGCCCGGGAAGCGGGCGCGAAGGCGGTCGCAGAACTCGGGGTTCATCTCGATGGAATGGAGGCGCTCCGGCGCGATGCCTTGATCGAGGATGGCGCGCGTGATGTTGCCCGTGCCCGCGCCAAGTTCGATCACGGGCCCCGCCGCGGGGTCGAGCCCGGCGACCATTTCGGCGCAGAGAAAGCGCGACGAGGGCGCGAGCGCCACGACCTGATGGGGTTTGCGGGCCAGCTGCCCCATGAACAGGGCGAAATCCGATTGCGACATGGTCGGGGTCTCTTGAAGGCGCGGGCAGGAATCGACACCGCTTGGGCGAGAAATAGGGCGGCCCGCGCCGCCGTCGCCTCCTGCTGTCACGTCTTGCGGCGGAACGTGTCGAGGCTGACCACCTCGGCGTCCTGAACCGGCGCGGTATCATCCTCAAGGCCCGGTTCTTCCGACTCCTCCGGCATGGAATCGTCATCGCCGGAGGGGCCGTCCGGAGACGGTGCCGTTTCGAAGCGCAGGCCAAACTCGACCGAGGGATCGACGAAGGTGAGGATGGCGTCGAAAGGCACGCGCAGCCGTTCGGGACTGTCCCCGAAGTTCAGCGTGATGGTGAAGCCTTCATCGGTCACGTCGAGCCCGTCGTACCAATGCTGGATGACGATGGTCATCTCGTCGGGGTAACGCTCCTGCAGCCACGGGGCGAGTTCGACATCCGCGTGCCGGGTGTCGAAGGTGATGAAGAAATGATGCTCCCCCGGCAGACCGTCGCGCGCGACATCAGTCAGCACTGTCTGAATCAGACCGCGCATCGCGTGATGCATCAGTCGGCCGTAAGCGATTGTGTCGACGTTTTCGGGCATGGCGGCATTCTACCGTTTGGCGGTGCCTCCACCATAGAAGATTCGCAACGATATGAAAGAGAGCCCGCACCCCGCAGGCAGAGCCACCCGCGACACTCAGATATTGGCCAGGATCAGCCAGGATGCCAGCGCCGCCTCGCTTCCGAAAAAGGTCCAGGACTGGCGCGAGGCCGCGTTGTCGCGGAAAATCGCGGTGACGCGGCCAACCGCGGCACCGCCATAGGCGATGCCCATCACGACCCATCCCAAAGGTTCGTTGAGGATCATCGCGCCAAGCCCGAGTCCGACAAAGAGGCAGCCGGACACCGCCGAGATCTCGGTATAGGCCATGTTGGAAGGGCCCGCGACGATATCGAGTTGCTGCATCGTCCAACGGGGTGCCAGCCAGCCTAGCAGGCCCAGACCGATGGTCATGAGGCCCACGGCCATGTTGATCATGTCGACAAGCGTCAGCGCGCTCAGCATATTCCGCGTTCCTTGCATAGGGTTTGTTGGTTATTCGGCCCGGATGCGCGATTGGATCACTTGCAGCTGACAAAAAACTCACGAACCCGTGAGGCGCAGACAGATCGGATCAAAATTGAGAAAGTGCAGGCTTCTGTTGCCAGGTGCCTGCGAACCCCGCCAGCCCTTGCTAGAGGACTGGGCTTAAATTTCGATCACTGGAACCGCATTAAGCGGCAACTGCGACCGGAGCACGATTGTCGTTGGCAATTATGCTTTGTGAACCGATAACGGTGGTATCTCACCGGGACAAAGCCACGTCTTTACACGTTCGTCGATCCTGTTTCGGCCCCATGCTCCCCCAACGAGGGTTTATGGTGGAGCCGCCGGGTACCGCCCCCGGGTCCGATCCGCTTATTCCACGCACGTTTATGTCCATAGTCCCCGAAGGGACATGCAACAGATACGCTGGGGCGGGGCGCATTTCAAGACGCGTGAGCGATCGTCTCAGCGCTCGCGTTCCGTGGTGAACTGCAGCGGATAGCCCTCCTTCGCGCCCATGTCAGTGGCCTTGCGCGCCTTTTCCTCGGCGATCTCGAAGGTGAAGACAGCCACGACGCAGGCACCTTGCCGGTGCGCGGTCAGCATGACGGAAAGCGCCTCGTCCCGGTTCATGCGAAACACGGTCTTGAGTACCGTCACGACGAATTCCCGCGGCGTGAAATCGTCGTTGAGCAAGATGACCTTGTAGAGCCGCGGGCGCTCGGGGCGCGTCTTCGGCTTGGGAACAAGGGTTGTCGATGGGGCTGCCATGGTCGCGGTCGCATTCGATGCCATCGACGGCAGCCTATCACGAAACCCATTCTGCAGGGGCGATTTCCTCGCGAAAAACATAAGGTAAAACACGCATTTTCACTTCCGGAAATCCAGAGATTTCCGCGCGCCCGTCAGCCGGACGCGAGACCCCGGCGCCACCCGAAGGATGGGCGCCGGGGCAGGGGCGTGGGATCAGAAACCGGCCTTGATCCGTTCGAATGCCTCGGCCTGACGCTCGCGCTGTTCGTTGGAGATCGGCAGCTGCGCCAGGACAGGGACCTCGACCGCGCCAAGGCCTGCGGCCTCCATCGCCTCCATGCCGAGCGCTTCCAGAGCCGCCGCGTTGGCCGAGCCGAAGCCCGCGTCCAGAAGCGGGCCGGCCGAAGGCTCGGACAGCAGCGCGTTGACGTAGTCGTAGGCCCGGTCCTCGGAACCTTCGCCTTCCGCCATGTTCACGTAGCCGCAGAGCCAGACGGAGGTGCCTTCCTCGGTGTTGCGTGCGAACCCCGTGGGAAACCCTTCGTCGGCCAGCGCCACCGGCACCTCGTTCCAGGCCCACGCGGCCAGTACCTGGCCCGAGGCCATGAGCTGCTGGATCTCGGCGGGGTCGACCCAGTAGTTCACGAGGTTCGGGTGAACGGCGCGCAGCCATTCGGTGGCCGCCTCGAACTCGGCGTCGGTCACGCCGCGCCAGTCGGTCACGCCTGTGGCGAGATAGGCCAGCGCGTAGGCGTCATCGACATTGTCGGGGATCGACAGGCGGCCGGCATAGTCGGGGTCGGTGAACACCCCGAGGCTGGACACATCCTCGGACGGTACTTCGTCCGAGTTGTAGACGACCGCAGTGGAGCCGTAGTCGGTCGGGAGGAAGTAGAGCGCCTCCCCCGAGGCCACGTCCGCCCCCACGAGCTCCGCGGTCAGCGTGTCGAAGGCGTCGATGCGCGACGTATCCCAAGGCTCGATGATGCCGGATTCCCGCCAGCGGGGCACGGAGCCCGCGCAGATATGCGTTACGTCCGCGCGGAAGCCCGCGAGAAGGCGTTGAAACGCCTCGTCTTCGTCGCCGAAGAACACGAATTCGGGGCTGCCGCCATGGGTATCGACATAGGGCTGGTGAAAGGCGGGATCCTCGAAGCCGGAGTAGTCGAACACGAGAAGATCCTGCGCGAAGGCCGGGATCGCAAGGGCGGCGGACATGGCCGTGCCAAGAGTAAGGTGACGGATCATGGTGGTGGGATTCCCTGTTGGTTAGGCGTTATTTCTGTCGGGGAACGTAAGATCGGGCCGGGTGTGCCGCAAGCCCGTTCCACAACGGTCCCGGGCGATTGCAGCGGTCTCACGCCTGTCCGGTCGCGTCACCTTGCGCGATCTCGCCCCGAGCTGCCGCACGTTCCGCCAGGACCGAGCGCGCCAGCGCGATCGTGTAGGCCTCGAGTTCCTCCAGCGCGGCCGTCACGCAGGCCGCATCCCCCGCCTCGGCGCCGTCGGCGATCCGTTCGTGCAACGCGATTATCTGCCCGCGCGACCGCGCCGTGAAGGTGATCATGTTCATCAGCGGCTGCATCGCCTCGACCGATCCGGCGAGCTGATAGGACAGGACCGGGTTGCCAGCGGCATCCACCAGCGCCCGGTGGAAGGCGACATCGGAGGCGCAGAACGCCTGATCCGTCAGCCCCGGCTGCGCCTGGCGGTGGATCTCGGCGCGCATGGTGGCAAGGTGATCGGCGCTGCGACGCCGGGCGGCCAGCGGCGCACAGGCCCGTTCCATCGCGAAGCGCGCCTCGCAGGCCACGTCGAAACTGACGCCGTTCATCGACAGCAGCAGCGTCGAGGTGGTGATCTGCTGATTATACGCCTCCCGGTAACTCAGCCGGTTGACAAAGGCGCCTCCGAACGCCCCGCGCTGCGTGCGGATCAGCGATTGCGCGGCAAGCCGCTTAAGCGCCTCGCGCACGGTGGGGCGCGAGACCGCGAACTGGTCGGCAAGCTCCGCCTCGGACGGCAGGCGTTCATCGACGATCAACGCGCCCGAGATGATCGCGTCGCGGATTGCCTTGGCGATCTGGGCCGAGAGATCGGCATCTGAATTCGGGTCAATTTTCATTTGTCAGACATTTAAAAGTCTGACATTCGTTTCGGCAAGAATTTTCGCGTACAGGGCATTTCGCGTTCGGGGAGGATCGCGGGGCATGGTCGCAGCACGCATTCGTGGCATGGCGCGCACCCACTGGCTGGCGCTTTACGCCGGGATCGTCATCGCCTGGGGTGCGCTTTACGTCATGGCGCTGCCAGCGGATTTGCGCGCCGCGGGCGCAGTTTACGGGGCGGAGTTCCTGCGCAACCTTTGCGTCGTCTCGCCCGATGCCGCGGGGTTTTTCGGACTTGTCGCCATGTGGCTCTTGATGAGTGCCGCGATGATGGCGCCCACGGCCCTTCCCGCCTTTGCCACCTATGACGAACTCGGCGCGCGCACGGTCACGCGGTTCGGCGCGCTGGTGGGCGGCTACCTTGCGGTCTGGGCAGGGTTCTCGGTTCTGGCGGCGGGCGCACAGATGGCGCTGACGCAGGCGGGCGCGCTGACCGTCTTCGGCGACAGCCGGTCGGCGGCGCTATCGGGCGCGCTCCTGATCCTTGCGGGACTCTACCAGTTCAGCGCGCTCAAGGAAGCCTGCCTGAGCAAATGCCGCGCGCCGCTGGCCTTCTTCATGCAGCACTGGGACGAGGGGCCGTTGCGCAACGGCCTGCGCCTCGGCGCCGTGTGCCTTGGCTGCTGCTGGGCCCTGATGCTGCTGGCCTTCGTGGGCGGCGTGATGAACCTTGCCTTCATGGGGCTCGCCACACTGGTGATGGCGCTGGAAAAACTGACCTGGATCGGCGCCGTCATCACGCGGCCACTGGGCGGGTTGCTGATCGCGGGCGGGCTGGTGACTCTCGCCGCCGCGATCGTCTGAGGAGGAAAGACATGGCCGTGAAACAGAGACCCGACGCCGACCGATTGCCGGTCAGCCAGCGCATCGACAGCCGGGTGGAGAACCCCAGGCGCCGGCAGATGCGCCCGACCGACTGGGCCATCAGGGGGGAGCTGTTTCTCAACTGCTCCTGCACGGTGTTCTGCCCCTGCGTGGTCAGCCTCGGGAAACACCCGCCCACGGACGGCACCTGCAAGGCGTGGATGGCCATCGCCATCGATGACGGCCACTACGAGGGCGAAAGCCTTACGGGCCTGAACGTGGGGCTTATGGTCGAAATCCCCGGCAAGATGGCCGAAGGCGACTGGAAGGTCGCGGCCTATATCGACGACCGCGCGAGCGGCAAGGCCTATAACGGGCTGCTGCAGATCCTCTCTGGCGCGGCGGGCGGCACCACGGGGCTGTTCACGCTGCTGGTCTCCGAGATCATCGGGGCGGAGCGCGAGAAGGTCGAGATCGTCCGCGAGGGACGCAAGCGCGGCCTCTATGTCGGGCGCAAGATCCAGGGCGAGATCGAGATGATCGACGGCGCCTCGCCGGATCATCCGGTCGTCATCTCGAACACCAAGTACTGGATGGGTCCCGACGTGATCGCGGCGCGCGGGCTGAAGTCCAAGGTGCGTGATTTCGGGCGGGTCTGGGACCTCTCCGGCAAGTCGGGCGAGATCTGCGCCATCGACTGGTCGGGGACGGCGGGAAAGTAGGGCGATGATCACGCCCGCCTATTGCCAGACCATGGCGCGTTACAACGCGTGGCAGAACCAGTCGATCTACATGGCAGCCTGGGACCTGTCCGACGCCACCCGCGAAGAAGATCGCGGTGCGTTCTTCGGGTCGATCCGGGCCACGCTCAGTCACCTGATGTGGGGCGATCTGATGTGGATCGCGCGCTTCGACGGGGGCGAGGGGCCCGGCGGCGCCATTGCCGACTCTGCGGCGCGCTACGATTGGGCGACGCTCTGGGCCGAGCGGCCGGTGCTCGACGCGCGGATCGCGGCATGGGCGTGGATGGTGATGCCGGACGAACTCGCAGGCGAATTGCGGTGGCATTCCTTTGCGCTGGGGCGCGATATGGCCAAGCCCTACGCGCTTTGCGTGACGCATTTTTTCAATCATCAGACCCATCATCGCGGGCAAGTCCACGCGATGCTGACCGCAGCGGGCGCAAGGCCCGATGACACCGATCTTCCCTTCATGCCCGAGGAGGTCCCTGAATGGCGCTGATGTCTCCTTCCCGGCGCCTTCGCCGCACGCCGTTCTCGGAGGGCGTGGAAGCTGCGGGCGTGAGCGCCTACACGGTCTACAACCACATGCTGCTACCGACGGTCTTCCGCTCGCTGGAGGAGGATTACCACCACCTCAAACACGCCGTGCAGCTCTGGGACGTATCCTGCGAACGGCAGGTGGAAATCCGCGGGCCAGACGCCGCGCGGCTGGTGCAGATGCTGACCCCCCGCGACCTGCGCGGCATGTTGCCGGGGCAGTGCTATTACGTGCCGATGGTCGACGAAACGGGGGGCATGCTGAATGATCCGGTGGCGGTGAAACTGGCCGAGGATCGATGGTGGATTTCCATTTCGGACAGTGACTTGCTGCTCTGGGTTAAAGCGATGGCGAATGGCTACAGGCTCGACGTGCTGGTCGATGAGCCCGACGTCTCGCCGCTGGCCGTGCAGGGGCCGCACTCGGACGATCTGATGGCGCGGGTCTTCGGCGACAACATCCGGCAGCTGCGCTTCTTCCGCTTCGGCCATTTCGACTTTCAGGGCCGCGACATCGTCATCGCGCGGTCGGGTTATTCCAGGCAGGGCGGTTTCGAGATCTACGTGGAGGGCGCCGATATCGGCATGCCGTTGTGGAACGCGCTGATGGAGGCGGGGCGCGATCTGGATGTGCGCGCGGGCTGTCCAAACGCCATCGAGCGGATCGAGGGTGGGCTGTTGAGCTACGGCAACGACATGACACGAGAAAACACGCCCCATGAATGCGGGCTCGGCCGGTTCTGCAACACCGCGACGGCTATCGGCTGCGTCGGGCGCGACGCTCTTCTGCGCGTGGCCAAGGAAGGGCCGGTCAAGCAGATCCGCGCCATCGAGATCGAGACCCACTCCCTGCCGCCCTGCGACAGGATGTGGCCGCTGATGGCCGGCAAGAAACAGGTAGGCATCGTGACCTCGGCCGCGCAATCGCCGGATTTCGGCTGCGGCGTGGCGATCGGGATGGTACGCATGACCCATTGGGACGAGGGCGCCGAACTCAGGGTGCAGACGCAGGATGGTGTGCTTCCGGCAACGGTGCATGAAGAGTTCTGGCACAGGAAACAGGATGTTGCGGCGTGACTTTCGCGCAACACGAATAAGGGGAGACCGGCATGACTTTTCGCGCATTGGTGGTGGAAGAGGAAGAACAGGGCCAGAAATCGGCCAGCGTGCAGACGCTCGAGGATGACCGGCTGCCCGAGGGTGACGTGACGGTCGCCGTTGAGTACTCGACGCTGAACTACAAGGACGGCCTCTGCCTCGGCTCCGGCGGCGGGCTGGTGCGCAGGTATCCTCACGTCCCCGGCATCGATTTCGCCGGCACCGTCGAGGCCAGCGACGACGACCGCTACAGGCCCGGCGACAAGGTGGTGCTGACCGGCTGGCGCGTGGGCGAGGCTCACTGGGGCGGTTATGCCGAGAAGGCGCGGGTCAAGGCCGATTGGCTGGTTCCACTGCCCGACGGGCTGACCACGCGGGTTGCGATGGCGGTTGGCACGGCGGGTTTCACCGCGATGCTGGCGATCATGGCGCTTGAAGATCACGGGCTAAGCCCTTCGAAAGGCGAGGTTCTTGTGACAGGTGCAGCCGGTGGCGTCGGCTCCGTCGCCACGGCCGCGCTGGCCACTCTGGGCTACGAGGTCGCAGCGGTCACCGGACGGCCGGAGCAGGAGGATTACCTCAAGGGCCTCGGCGCCGCCCGGATCGTGCCGCGCGCGGACCTGGCCGAGACGGTGAAGCGCCCGCTGGAGGCCGAGACCTGGGCGGGCTGCGTGGATGCCGTGGGCGGCGCGATGCTGGCCCGCGTGCTGGGGCAGATGAAATACGGCTGCAGCGTCGCGGCTGTGGGCCTTGCCGGCGGCGCGCAATTGCCGGCGACGGTGGTTCCCTTCCTGCTGAGGGGCGTGAACCTTCTGGGGATCGACAGCGTCATGCAGCCCTACGAGAGCCGCCTGCGCGCATGGGAGCGTGTCGCGCGCGACGTCCCGCAGGACAAGCTCGAGGCGATGATCGAGCCCGCGGGCCTTGGCGATCTGCCGGAACTGGGTGCCGCGATCCTCAAGGGCGGCGTGCGCGGCCGCGTCGTGGTGGACGTGCGCTCCTGAGGGGGCATGGCAGGGGGCTCTGCCCCCACGCCCTGCGGGCGCCCCCCGGAGTTTTCGGCCAGGATGAAGGGTGGGCCGAGCGCGCCTGCCTTGACGAGTGTTACCGTGGTGTTACTTGCGTCGAAGCGGTTTGAGGGGCGACGCGGTCACGCATGACAGAAACACCGATCCTGTACTGGACGCGGCGGGATTTTCGCATCGCGGACAACCCGGCGCTTTGCGCGGCGGCCGCGCGCGGCCCGATCATTCCGGTCTTCATCGTCGACGAGGTGGTCGAGAGCCACGGGGCCGCGCCGAAATGGCGTCTGGGGCTTGGTGCGGAGGCTTTCGAGTGCGCGCTGCGCCAGGCGGGCTCGGACCTGATCGTGCGACGTGGCGCTGCGCTTGACGTCTTGCGTGCGCTTGTCGACGAAACGGGCGCGCGGGAGGTGCACTGGAACCGGCTTTACGATCCGGCATCGCGCGCGCGGGACGAGGCGGTGAAGGCGGCGCTGAAGGCGGACGGCGTCGCGGCGCAGAGCCATGCGGGCCATGTTCTTTTCGAGCCCTGGACCGTGGAGACGGGATCGGGCGGGTACTACCGGGTCTACACACCCTTCTGGAAGGCCGTCCGGGGCCGCGATCCGGGAGAGCCGCTGGCGACCCCGACGCTGCGTGGGCCTGCGGCATGGCCGGCGTCGGAGACCCTTTCCACGATGGGGCTGGAGCGTGCCATGAACCGTGGCGCCGAGGTGGTGCGCCCGCATCTGGCCGTGGGCGAGACCGCGGCGCAGGGGCGGCTTGGTGCCTTCATCGCCCATGGCATCGCGGATTATGCCCAGGCGCGGGATGATCTGGCACGCGACGGCACCTCGCACCTGTCGGAAAACCTCACTTACGGGGAGATTTCCGCGCGCACCTGCTGGTGGGCAGGTCAGCGCGCGATGGAGGAGGACAAGGCAGGGGCCGAAACCTTCCTCAAGGAACTCGTGTGGCGCGACTTTGCCTATCATCTCGTCTTTCACACGCCCCATATCGTGGAGCGCAATTGGCGCGAGGCGTGGGACGCGTTTCCGTGGAACGAGGACGAGCGGTTGAAGGAGGTGCGCGACTGGAAACGCGGCCGCACCGGCATGGAGGTGGTCGATGCCGCGATGCGCGAGATGTATGTCACGGGGCGGATGCACAACCGCGCGCGGATGCTGGTGGCGTCCTACCTGACCAAGCATCTTCTGAGCCATTGGAAGATCGGCATGGACTGGTTCGAGGAGTGCCTCGTGGACTGGGACCCGGCCTCGAACGCCATGGGCTGGCAGTGGTCGGCGGGATCCGGGCCGGATGCGACGCCGTATTTCCGGGTCTTCAACCCCGAGACCCAGGCCGAGAAATTCGACCCCCATGGCCGTTATCGCCGCAGATGGGTGGCGGAGCTTTCGTCGGACCCGCCGGAAACGGCGTTGAGCTATTTCGACGCCATTCCGCGCAGCTGGGGCATGTCGCCGGATGACGACTATCCGGCGGCGCCGTTGGTGGATGCGGCAAGCGGGCGCAAGCGCGCACTGGAAGCCTATGAAAACCGCGGGTTCTGACGGGGCGGAGTTGGCGCCGAGGATGGGGCGGGGCTTGTATCCCGGCACCGACTGCGGACAAGATACGTGAAACAGGAAAGACCATGACGATAAAGACAACGACCCACGGGGAAACCGGGCTGCCGCGCTACTTTCAGGCGGTTTTCGACCAGGCCAGCCGCATGGAACACGGGCGGCTCGACATGGTGCTGCCCGATGGCCGCGTCTTCCGCACGGAAGGGCCCAAGCCCGGCCCGGTGGCGGAGCTGCATATCCACAACACCGACATCTTCGCGCGACTGATCCGCGAGGGCGATCTGGGCTTTTGCGAGGCCTATCTCGACGGCTGGTGGACCACGCCCGACCTGCAGGCCTTCATGGACCTCGTCCATGCCGACAACGAGGAGGTCTATGACGGCTTTCTCGGCATCAAGCTGGTGCGCGCCTACGAGAGGCTGCGCTTCTGGCTGCAGTCGAATTCCCGGCGGCAGGCGAAAAAGAACATCTCCTACCACTACGATCTCGGGAATGAGTTCTATGGGCTCTGGCTCGACGACACGATGACCTATTCCTCGGCGAAGTTCGACACCGGGCAGGAAAGCCTGGAGGCCGCGCAGCTCGCCAAATACGCCTCGATGGTCGATCAGATGGGCGCGCGCCCCGGGGACCATGTGCTCGAGATCGGCTGTGGCTGGGGCGGGTTCGCCGAATATGCCGCGAAGGAGCGGGGGCTGCGCGTCACGGGTCTCACGATTTCGCGGGAACAGCACGATTACGCTGTGGCGCGTATCGCCAGGGCGGGGCTGTCGGACCGGGTCGAGATCAAGCTGCAGGATTATCGCGACGAGCGCGGGCTCTACGACGGCATCGCGTCCATCGAGATGTTCGAGGCCGTGGGCGAAAAATACTGGCCCGTCTATTTCGACACCCTGCGCGAGCGGCTCAAACCCGGTCGGCAGGCGACGCTTCAGATCATCACCGTGCAGGACAAGCGGTGGGAGATCTACAAGCGCGGCGTGGATTTCATCCAGAAGTACATCTTTCCCGGCGGCATGCTGCCCGCGCCCAAGGTCCTGCGCCAGCAGGTCGACCGCGCGGGGCTGGAGCTCGCGGGGTCCATCGGGTTTGGCGAAAGCTATTCCCAGACCCTTCGGCGCTGGCACGACACGTTCGATGCCCGCTGGGACGAGGTCGCGCGCCTGGGCTTCGACGACCGGTTCCGGCGGATGTGGGATTTCTACCTGTGCTCCTGCGCCGCTGCCTTCCGCTTCGGCGTGACCGACGTGATCCAGATCACCGTGCGCAAACCGGTCTGAAGAGATCGGTAACACGGCGGGCATCGCCTGCGGAAATCCACGGATGCTGCCCGGTTTGGCCATAAATGGGCCAAATTCGGATTGTTTCCTGCTCGCCATGTTCTTTCCGCCGCAGACACAATCCGGCGCTCCCAAGGCGCAGATGCCCACAGCCGCCAAGCTGGTGGCAGCGATCCTGTTTTTCCTCGTGGGATGGCAGGCGGCGGTCTACACGTTGCTGACCTTCCCGCCCGAGATGGCGGCGACCTATTTCCCGCTCACCATCGGGCTTATCGGCCTTTGGCAGGGCTGGATGGTGTCGGGCTCGCGCGCGGGGCAGGGGATCGGCGTGGCTTTCGGCAACGGTATTCGCTGTTCGGTTCAGATCGCGTTCTTCGGCATTCTGCTGTTCGCGCTAAGGACCATGTTCAGCCGCGCCTCCAACCTGCGCTACGATGCCCCGTGGGAGGCCGTGGTGGCCACCTTCGACATCTCCATCGAGTACTTCCTGCAATCCCTGACCATCCCCGTCTGGGGCACGCTCTTGATCGGCGGCGCGCTTTGCGGCTTGGTGGTCGAAGCGGCAGGCAGGTTGTGGCGATAGGCCAGGTGACGGAAACACAGATCTTTCTTTTCGGAACGTTGCGATACGATCCCCTTCTTCGGTTGGTGGCGGGGCAATCGCTGTCGTGCGTATCCGCGACGATGCCCGGTGCGCGCTGCGAGCGCGCGGCCTTCGGCGACTGGCCGGTGCTTGTGGATGACGGGCGGGCCGAGGTCGAGGGGCTGCTGGTGGCGTGCGATCCGGAAACGCTCGCGCGGGTGGATGCCTATGAGGCGGTGTTCGGATATCATCGGCACGACGTCGCGGTAATCACGGAGAACGGGACCATTGCCGCGCAGGTCTGGCGACCCGATCACGACGACCCCGGCAGTGGTGTGCCATGGAGCCTTGCACACTGGGCCGAGACGTGGGGGGCGGTGACGCTGGAGGCCGCCGAGGACATCGTGCGGCAGCTCGAACATCGCTCACCCCAAGAGGTCGGCCGCGTGGTCCATGTGATCCGCTCTCGGGCCGATGCCGTGCTGCGCAGCCGTGCGTGGCGGCGCCCGGGCCTCGTCGGACGGGGCTTCGCGGCCGATGACGTCGAGATCGTCGAACGCCGCCATCCCTATGACGGGTTCTTCTCGGTCGAGGAGGTGACGGCGCGGTTCCGCCGCTTCGACGGCGCCGACCGGTCGGAAGTGCTGCGCGCCGTCTTCCGCGTCACCGATGCCGCCACGGTGCTGCCCTATGACCCGGTGCGTGACCGGATCCTGCTGGTCGAGCAGGTCCGCTTCGGCCCGCTGGCGCAGGGCGATCCCTCACCATGGCTGCTGGAACCGGTCGCGGGCTTTATCGACGCGGGCGAAAACCCCGAGACCTCCGCCCGGCGGGAGGCCGCCGAAGAGGCGGGGCTGGCCATCGGAGAGCTCCATTTCGTGTCGCGCTACTATCCCACGCCAGGCGGCGTCTCGCAGGTTCTTTTTTCCTATGTCGGTATCGCCGATCTGCCCGACGAAGCAGCAGGGCTTGGCGGTCACGCCGAAGAACACGAGGATATCCTCGGCCACGTCATCGGATTCGACCGGGCGATGGAGCTGATGGAGGCGGGCGATCTGGTCAACGCGCCCGCGATCATCTCGCTGCAATGGCTGGCGATGCACCGCCACCGGTTACGCGCCACCGCCGGCCTCTCTTGAGTTCGGGCGATTGGGCTTCTATCCCTGTGGGTCCCACCCCCTGTGCGAAAGACCCCGCCCCATGTCGTTTCACGCCGATCTAGCCGCCGCCGTCGGGAATACGCCGCTGATCCGGCTCAACAAGGTCAGCGAGGCGACTGGCTGCGAGATTCTCGGCAAGGCGGAATTCCTGAACCCCGGCCAGTCGGTCAAGGACCGCGCCGCGCTTTTCATCATCCGCGACGCTATGGCCAAGGGCACGCTTCGGCCCGGCGGCACCATCGTCGAGGGCACGGCCGGGAACACTGGCATCGGCCTTGCGCTGGTGGGCGCCTCGATGGGGTTCCGCACGGTGATCGTGATCCCCGAGACCCAGAGCCAGGAAAAGAAGGACATGATCCGGCTGGCCGGCGCGGAGCTGGTCGAGGTGCCGGCGGTGCCTTACGCCGATCCCAACAACTACGTGCGCTATTCGGGGCGTCTGGCCGAGCGGATGGCACAGTCCGAGCCCAACGGCGCGATCTGGGCCAATCAGTTCGACAACGTGGCCAACAGGCAGGCCCATGTGGAGACGACCGGCCCCGAGATCTGGAACGACACCGGGGGCGAGCTGCACGGTTTCACCTGCGCCGTCGGCTCGGGCGGGACCATCGCGGGCGTGGCGCAGGTGCTGCAGCCCAAGGGCGTGAAGGTGGCGCTGTCCGATCCAGAGGGGTCGGGACTCTACAAGCTTTATACGGGCAAGGAGGCCGGGGGCAATTCGATCACCGAGGGCATCGGGCAGGGGCGCATCACCGCCAATCTCGAAGGCTTCACCCCCGACGACGCCTACAAGATCCCCGACAGCGAGGCCTTGCCCATCGTCTTCGATCTTCTGGCCGAGGAGGGGCTTTGCCTTGGGGGGTCTTCGGGCATCAACGTGGCGGGCGCGGTGCGCATGGCGCGCGACATGGGACCCGGGCACCGCATCGTGACGATCCTGTGCGACTACGGAACCCGCTACCAGTCCAAGCTCTTCAACCCCGCGTTCCTGAGGGAAAAGGGCCTGCCGGTGCCGCCCTGGATGACGGGGGCCGGTCGTGATCTGCCGAGTGTCTTCGAGACATGATACGCAGTCTTTTCTCCCTGCTGATCGCGCTGATCCTTGTGTTCGGTGCGGTCCCTGCCACCGCGCAGACCGGCGACACCTCAGGGCAGGCTGAGGCTGGGGGTGGGGCTGAGGTTGAGGCTCAGACCGAAGTCGAGTCCATCGATTTCGCAGAGTGGGAGGCCGAGGCCGAGCGCATAGAAAACCTGCTCGAAGCGGGCACGGCCTCCACTTCCTTCTTCCAGAACTTGCGCGCAACGCTGGTGGACTGGCGTGCGAGGTTCCTCGCCGGCCAGGGCGTCAACGCGTCCCGGATCGGCACGCTCGAGGCCCAGCTCGACGCGCTCGGCCCGGCGCCGGAGGATGGCAGCCCCGAACCCGACGCCATCGCGGAACGGCGCGCGCAACTGGACGCCCGGCTGGCCGAAGCGCGTGTTCCTCAGGTCAACGCGGCGGCGGCCTTCACGCGGGCCGACGGGCTGATCGCCGAGATCGACATGCTGCTGCGCGAACGCCAGCAGCAGCAGCTTCTGCAACTGGACCCCAGCCCGCTCAACCCCGTGAACTGGGCCATTGCCCTGACCGCCATGCGGGATCTCGCGGTGACGATCCAGAGGCAGATCGTCAACCGTATTTCCGACCCCGTGCGGCGCGACGAGCTGGTCGACAACGCGCCAGGGATCGCTTTGCTGGCGTTTCTGGGTCTTCTGGCCATCTTTCGCGGCCGACGCTGGACCGAACGGCTGACCGAACGACTACAGCGGCGCGCACGCACGCGCGGCCGGACCGCTGTCGCTTTTCTTGTGTCGCTTCTTCAGATCACAGTGCCGTTGGCCGGGGTGATCCTTTTCCTCGCGGCCGTGATCAGCTCGGGCATGGTGGGGCCGCAGGCGACCGCGATCCTTGAATCGTTCGCGCGCCTTGCAGTCGCGGTCTATGTCTCGCTCTGGCTGGCGGGCCGGCTTTTCCGGGACGACGGCGACGCCGTGTTCGTCAACCTGAGGGCCGAGCCGGGCATGGCCATGGCCGCGCGCAGGGTGGTCGTGTCCGTCGGCGTGACCGTGGGCCTCGCGCTCGTGATGGAGACGATCGCCGGTCTCGACCAGGTGCCGCCGGCCGCCCACGGCGTGCTGCTGCTGCCGGTCTACGTGCTGATGGCTTACCTGTTCTGGCGGACCTCCCGGCTCCTGCGGGCCGATGTAGCCGAGGACAGTCAGGACGACCTTCCCGGGTTCTCGGCGCGCGCGCTGACGCTCGTGGCGAATATCCTCGTTGTTCTGGCGGTAATAGGGCCGTTGCTGGGGGCCATCGGTTACGTCAACGCGACGCAGGCGATCATGGTGCCGGCCGCGCTCAGCCTCGGGCTGATCGGATTGCTGCTGACATTGCAGCCGGTGGTGCGCGACCTCTACGCCGTCGTGCTGCGCACAACGCCCGAAGCCGCCGGCGAGGCGCTGATCCCGGTTCTGGTGAACTTCCTGCTGGTCTTCGGTGCCCTGCCGCTCTTCGTGCTGATCTGGGGCGCGCGTCCCGAGACACTGGGAGATGTCTACGCCCGCTTCTGGGAGGGGCTGTCGATCGGCGACGCCCGGATCACGCCCTCGAGCATCCTCGCCGTGGCGGTGATCTTCGGTCTGGGCGTGCTGGCGACCCGTCTGTTGCAGGGCGCGCTGAAATCGACCGTCCTGCCGCGCACGCGGCTGGATACCGGTGCACGAACGGCGCTGACCTCGGGGGTGGGCTATATCGGCATCGGACTTGCGGCGGTGATCGCGATCACGGCGGGCGGCATCGACCTGACCGCGCTCGGGGTGGTGCTGGGTGCGCTGTCGGTCGGTATCGGTTTCGGCCTGCAGAACGTGGTCAACAACTTCGTCTCGGGCATCATACTTCTGATCGAGCGTCCGATTTCCGAGGGGGACTGGATCGAGGTCAACGGCACAATGGGGATCGTCAAGGACATCTCCGTTCGCTCGACCCGGATCGAAACCTTCGACCGCACGGACGTGATCGTGCCCAATGCCGATTTCATTTCGGGCACCGTCACCAACTGGACACGCGGCAACACCGTCGGCCGCGCGGTCATGACCGTCGGCGTGGCCTATGGCACCGATACAAGACGCGTGCAGGACATCCTGACCGAAGTCGCGCGCGAGCACCCGGTGATCGCGGCCTTTCCCGAACCGGGGGTGGATTTCCTCGGCTTCGGTGCGGACAGCCTCGATTTCCGCATCCGCGTTATCCTGCGCGACGTGAACCAACTGCTTGCCGTCAAGACCGAGATACATCACCGCATCGCCGAGCGCTTCGCGGAGGAGGGGATCGAGATCCCCTTCGCGCAGCGCGACATCTGGCTCAGGAATCCCGAGGCACTGCGGCCCGATGCGCAGGTCGGGAAACTGCCCGACAGCACCGAAAAGGGACCTGATCCCGACGCGAGCGGACCTACCGGAGCCACCTCATGACAGAACAGCTTTTCCTTGCCGACGCGTATCGCAAATCCGCGTCGGGACGGGTCGTTGCCCATACGGACGAAGGCGGGATCGTCCTCGACCGGACGATTTTCTACGCCCGTGGCGGCGGTCAGCCGGGCGACAGCGGCACGCTGGACTGGTCCGGCGGCCGCATCGCCATCGCCACGGCCGTGAAGGGAGAGGAGGGCGCGATCGTCCTCGTGCCGGCGGAACCCGGCGGCCTGCCGCCCGTGGGGGCCACGGTCGACCAGAGGCTCGACTGGGACCGCCGCCATGGCCACATGCGCATTCACACCGCGTTGCACCTGCTGTCGGTTGTGATTCCGCTTCCGGTCACGGGCGGCGCCGTCGGGGCCGAGAAGGGGCGGCTCGACTTCGACATGCCCGAGGCCCCGCAGGATCGCGAGGTGCTGGAGGGACAGCTGAACGCGCTCGTCACGCGCGACCTGCCGGTCACGGAGATGTGGATCACCGACGCCGAACTCGACGCCAACCCGGGCCTCGTCAAGACGCTGTCGGTGCAGCCGCCGCGCGGGGCGGGCCGCATCCGGCTCGTGCAGATCGGCGAGGGCGACGGAGCGATCGATCTGCAACCCTGCGGCGGTACCCATGTGGCGCGCACCGGTGAGATCGGCAAACTCAGGATCGCGAAGATCGAGAAGAAAGGCCGCCAGAACCGGCGCGTCACGATCGAGACGATCTGAGCCCATCCGAACCGGCTGCCCGTTCTCATGGCGGCGTTCTGCATGTTTGGAACCGCTTTCGAGAATTTCAGGCCTTGCGCGCAGGTGACACGCTGCGCTATCGGAAGCCCGCCGGAGAGGTGGCCGAGTGGTCGAAGGCGCACGCCTGGAACGCGTGTAGGCGGGTAACCGTCTCCAGGGTTCGAATCCCTGTCTCTCCGCCAGCCACCCCTGTCTCTGCCTGCGCAGTCGTTTCCTCCCTGTTTTCCCTTGATTTTTCCTGGACTTGGCTAGAGCCTTCTGCGGGGGAGACGACAGCCAGTCCCTGTATCACCTCGATTTCCCTGCGCCGTCTCCGGAGGCAGCATCACGCGCTTCGGTTGGGCCCGGATTTCCCTGCAAACAGGGAATTTGCAGGGAATTTTTCCGGAATCCGGCCTTTGGCCCTGAATCAGGCGCTGAATCCGCGAGCTTTATCAGAGGCTTACAGGAAAATTCCCTACGCAAGATAACAGGGAACATTTCCGAGATTATCAGGGACGTTTTTCGCAGGAACAGTGAACGCCGCCCGCAGATCAGGGATGCCGTGCGCCGCGCCCAAACCCGTAGAGCTTCGCTTGGATGTCCCAGTCGAGGGGCACCGGTTTCCGGATGATCCGTTCGAGCGTCAGGTCGGCCGGCTGGCGCCCGTCGAGGATGGCGCCCTGGATCGCGGGCGCAAGGTAGGCCAGTTGCGCCCGGGTGCGGATGTAGGACTCGGAGTGCCCGGTTGAGGCCGCGATGTCGCCCAGAGGCTTGCCCTTGCGAAGATCGGCCACCCAGGCGTGCGCCTGGGCAAGGGCGCGCAGCAGCGTGCGATCAGGGTTTGGCTCCCGGTCCCCGACGACGATCTTGCCCTCCACACCCCGACGCCGCAGGGCGAAGGGCGCGTCGATGGTGAGCACGGATGGTTCGATTACATCGGGCTGGAGATCCAGCGCGTCGCCGAGAACCTTGGCCTGCAGCCGCAGAACGATGCGGTGCTTTTCAATGTGCCCCTCTGCCAGAAGCGCGGAGAGCAGGTCGGGCGTGCCGGCTGTGAGCCGATCGGCAGGTGTTGTCAGAAGGATTATGGTTGAGACGGGCAGGGCGGCCTCGTAGCGTCGG
>CAZOBK010000013.1:0-67691 GCA_964578115.1 uncultured Roseicyclus sp. | reverse complement strand
TTCGAGCTCAGCATTTCGCGCCCGCAGGTCATCCTGCGCGACGAGAACGGCGTCACGGTCGAGCCCATCGAGGAGGTCACCATTGACGTCGATGACGACTACACCGGCGCGGTGATCGAAAAGCTCACCGGCCCACGCAAGGGCGAGATGACGGACATGCGCCCCTCGGGCACGGGCAAGACGCGGATCACCGCGCTGGTCCCGTCCCGCGGGCTCATCGGTTATCAGGGGGAGTTTCTGACGGACACGCGCGGCACGGGCGTGCTCAACCGCGTGTTCCATTCCTGGGCGCCGCACAAAGGCCCGATCCCGGGCCGCCGTGCGGGCGTCCTGATCTCGATGGAGAACGGACAGGCGGTGGCTTACGCGCTCTGGGGGCTCGAGGACCGGGGGCGGATGTTCATCAACCCGCAGGACGATGTCTACGAGGGCATGATCATCGGCGAGCACAGCCGCGACAATGACCTCGAGGTCAATCCGCTGAAGGGCAAGAAGCTTACGAACATTCGCGCCTCCGGCTCCGACGAGGCCGTGCGCCTGACGCCCCCGGTGAGGATGTCGCTGGAGGAGGCCATCGCCTATATCGACGACGACGAACTGGTGGAGGTGACACCGAGCGCGATCCGGCTCAGGAAGCGACACCTCGACCCGCACGAACGCAAACGTCAGGCCCGCGCCGCCGTCTGAACACGGCGTTCGGCCCGAGTGTCTCGGACGACTCCCAGGTCCAGATCGGCCACATCCTACAGGACGACATCCTTCCTGAGAAGACGCGGCGGTAGATGCGCCCTGTCCCCCCATGAAAAAGGCGGCGCCGCGCTTCCATTGTCCGGCATGTCGCGCCTTGCTATGTCGCGTTCGTCTGGCCCCCCGCGCCCGGCAGCAGATGATCCATGCTGACCGAAGGCTGATCGCACCCCGCCTCGCCCACGATGCGCGCCGGCACGCCGGCCACCGTCTTGCAGGGGGGAACCTCCTCCAGCACGACGGAGCCTGCGGCGATCCGGCTGCAATTGCCGATCCGGATGTTGCCCAAAACCTTCGCGCCCGCCCCGATCAGCACGCCGTCGCCGATCTTCGGGTGTCGATCCTCGGTCTCCTTGCCGGTGCCGCCGAGCGTCACCGAGTGCAGCATCGATACATTGTCCCCCACGACCGCCGTCTCGCCGATGACGATCGAATGAGCGTGATCGATCATGATCCCCTTGCCGATCCGGGCCGCCGGGTGAATGTCGATCCCGAACACCTCGGACACGCGCATCTGGATGAAATATGCGAAATCCCGGCGTCCCTGCCGCCAGAGCCAATGGCCCACGCGATAGGCCTGCACGGCCTGAAATCCCTTGAAGAAGACGAGCGGCTGCAGAAACCTTTGGCAGGCCGGATCGCGGTCATGCACGGCGACCACGTCGGCGCGCGCGGCATTGCCCAGTCCGGGATCCGACCCATAGGCCGCGTCGGCGATCTCGCGCAGGATTTGTTCGGACATCTCCCCCGAAGACAGCTTCTGCGCCAGGCGATAGGCCAACGCGCTTTCGAGGTTGGAATGGTGCAGGATGCAGGCGTGCAGCACGCCGCCCAGCAACGGCTCGTCGATGACAGCTGCCTGAGCCTCCTCGATGATCCGCCTCCAGACGGGATCGAGTTCGGAAATCCGGGACTGCACGCGGGCCATGGCGGGGCCTCCTTTTCGCTTCGCGCGATAACATAGCGCAGCGCGCCGACGTGGTCCAATCACCTTGGCGCCACGGCCCGCCCCGTCATCCTGGCGCAAAACTCCCGCCGGAAGCATCAGCCTTGCTTTCGCGGCCCCCGGTACCGGGGTCCGAAAGCGAGGCTTCCCTAGACCGGCGCGGGCGACGAGAGTGCCACGAAATGGGCCGCGAGACGGATTGTCCCGGCAGCGATGTCACCGCCGACGCCTGCCACGACCAGTGAAGTGGCCTCCCAGTAGACAACCGGTGTCCCCGGCCCGTTCACCGCGGAATTCACATTCAGCCCAAGACCCGTGCCGTAGCGCGCGCCGTCGCCGTCCACCCCGATCTCCCAGGCAGTCGCGGTGCCAGTGATCTCCATCGTGACGCGCGCCGTGACGCCCAGCGCGATCGAGCGCGCCGGAAAGACCAGCGGCGTGACCATGGATGCGCCCGCGGACAGCACCACATCGGCCTCGACCGACCGCATGGTCAGCGACGCACCGCCCGGGGTCAGCGTCGCCGCGCCGACGCGCCAGTCCGCTCCGTCGAAGATCGCCGGCTGACCGGCGTCCAGCACCATGGCGCGCCACCCGCGCCGAGCCGGAACGAAGACCCAGCCTCCACCGATCACGATGGCCACATGTCCGACCTGCGCCGCCCAGTCGTTCACAGCGCCAGGCGGTACGCCGTAGGCCGCGCCCTCGGTCGGGCTGACCGGCGGAACGGTCTCGCTGACCGAAACGAGCGTCATCTGCGCCAGGCTGTCGAGCCGCGCCAGCGCTTCGTTCACAGTCACATGCTTCTGCGCCTGAGCAGGTTGCACCAGCGGAAGAGCGAGGTTTGCGGTCTCAGTCATGGATATCCATCCTTGCATAAGGTCCGGGCCCGAAGCGGTCGGAGACCTGGGCGACTTCGATTGTGAAGGGGAATTGGGTGCCGTCGGCGACCCGCTCGGCCGCGGCGTAGCTGAAGGCGGGCTCGGCCGTGTAGACCTCCCGTCTCAGGCCAGTCGCATCGACGATACGCAGGTGGTATCGCTCGACGACTTCGCCGAGCGGCACATCCTGCCCCGCCCAGCTGTCGGCATCGATCCGCGAGCGCCTGATCCATTCGACCACAAGGTCTTGCCCCTGCCGTATCGCCTTGAGATGCACGGGCCGAAGCGGCCTCAGTCCGATGCCGTCAAAGGCCAGCACCCGCTCGACATAGCTCGGATCGTCCAGCGCGCGCCGCGCGGGCCCGACGCGCCAGTGCCGCGCCAGCCCGCGCGCCGAGGCGGGCAGGTCGACTTGCGTGATCGAACCGTCCAGCAGCACGAAGAGGCTGCCCTCCGGCCAGACCTCGGGCATGTCGGCATCGCTGCCGGCCTGTCCTCGCAGCCGCATCGAGATATCCCACTGTTCTTCCGCCACCAACTGGGCGCGGCCGAATTGCAGCACTTCCCAGCCCGAACCATCCCCCGGCCCGATCGCCGCGACATTGGCACCGTTGAGCACCGCACCCACCTCGGCCGAGGAAAGCAACCCCGTGGCGATGCGCACCCGCACTGGCACCCCGCGATCCCACAGACCGGCAGGCGCAGTTGGCAGCGGAGTGACCAGCCTGCCGGCTATCGCACCGCGCTCGATCATCCGGTTGAGCGAGTACCCGTCCGGCCCGGGCGCCTTGTAGACCGCGACAGAGCCGGGCCAGGGCGTCGCCGCCACCGCGACATGCGGCGCGTGCGGCACCTCCTCGCCGGTCAGAAGCGGCAGGTCCATGAAGATGGGTGACACGGGTAAAGGCGGCAAGAAGGGCGCCACCGCTGCAGGCTCCGATGCGATGTCGGAGGGCTCTGCTGTGCTCGGCTCGACCCGCACGGCCTGCAGGTCACGCGCGCCCCGTTCGAGGACGTGGTCGATCCGCCATGTGGACCCGTCCGGCAGGCTGATCATCGCCCCAGCTCCAAGCGCGCGCGACGACGGCGGCAGGGTGAAGTTCACCGCGTCCCGGGCGACCCGGGCCTCGGCAAGGCGACGCTCGGCGATCCCCAGCGCCTCGGACGGTATCAGCGCCATCGGCAGCCCGATATCGGTAACGAGATCGGATTGCTCGCCCGGCAGCACCGTCTCCGCCACCCGGTCGTCATAGCTCGCCTCGCCGTCGGTATAACCGATCCTGAGACGGCCAAGCGTCTCGGCTTCGGCCGCGCGTGCATGGCTGATGCCGCCGCTGCCACCTTCGTCGAGCGCGGTCAGGGCATCGCTGATCTCCGCCTGCGGCTTGCGCGGCAGCGGAGCGAATTCCAGACAACCGTCTTTTTCCACCGCGCCAAAGCCATGGGCGATCATCAGGGGCTGGAGGGCGGCGCGCGCCGTGTCGGTCTGCGCCACGACATACCCCCTGACCAGCCCATGCAGTCGCGACACGTCGTAATGGCGCAGCCCCGCCCTCTCGCAAATCTCGGCCACGACCAGATCGAGCGGCGCGGCATCCAGTCGACCCGTCAGCCAATGGCCCTTCTGCCAGTTGGCGCCGTCCGACCAGCGCTCGATGTCGTTGGGAAAGGCCGGCCATGGGCGCGCATCCCAAGCCCATGCATGGGCGCGCGCCACATCGACCATAGGACCGCCAAACACGTCAGAGACCGGATTGAGCCCGGGGTCGGACCAGTAGTCAAGAACCGCCCGCAAATACTGCGCCTGGATGACGTCGTCGCGGCGACTGGTCGAAAACCACGGCACGCGGCTTTCGGCGCTCTTGGGGTCGAGGAACGTATTGGGCTCGTTGGCGCCCTTGTCGATGGCAGGACACCCGAACTCGGTGAAGCGTATGGGCTTGGACTGTGGTTGCCAACCGGTGTCCGGATAGGGCCACGGAATCACGGCTGCGCCGAAGACGATGACGTCCTCCCCCGGCGCGCAGGCACCGGGGCCGACATACAGGCTGACACCCGCCGGCACGGGGAGCGTAACCACGAGGCGGAAGACCACGGCTCCACCGACCGCCGCTTCGACCGCCATTCCGGAGGTGCTCGCCCCGAGAAAGCTTGTGGCGACCGGCGACGCGACATCGCCGTCCGAGATCACCTCGACCACCGGGACCCCATCGGCAAGGATCCTGGCGCGGAAACCACCCGAAGTTCCCGGTTTCAACGTCAGGCGTATCTCATGGTCCTGATTGGCCTCGACCGGAACGGTGGCGTCGGTCTCGATCGCCTGCCACGGGTCGGCCCCCCCCTCCACCGAAACCGGAGCAACGTAAGCCCCGACCATGTCCGCAACAGGACTGACCGATGCGGCAAGCCGCGGGGGCCATGCCGCAGGGATCTCACCGCCCGACAGAACGGAACCACGGGCGGGATCGATCCGGTCGGTATGAAGGTTCGACCACCAGTCCCGTAATGCCTTGTAGCGGTAGATCCACGGAGTACCACCCTGCCCGTCGGTGATCGGCTCACGCTGCTGCTCCGCACGCGCCGTGTCGCTTGGATAAAACCAATCCCAGCCTTCGCCACCCTCGATATTGGCCTTGAGATATCCGAGATCGTGGATCGCGGGCCACTCGGCGTCAGCATGCTCCGCACCATCGCGCCAGTCGGAGATCGGCATGTAATTGTCGATCCCGATGAAATCGATGTTGTCGTCCGACCAGAGCGGGTCGAGATGAAACACCACATCGCCGGAACCGTCCTGCGGCTGGTGGCCGAAATACTCGGACCAGTCGGCGGCATAGGTCAGCTCGGCATCGGGAAGGAGCTGCCGTACCTCCGCGGCCAGTGACACCAAATGCGCAACCGCCGGGTAGCCATCCGCGTCGCGCATCTGCGTAACGCCACGCATCTCGGTTCCGATGCAAAAGGCGTCCACGCCTCCGGCGGCGGCGCAGACAGCGGCAGAATGCAGGATATAGCGCGAATAGCTCCATTCCGGCGGACCGGCATACTGCGCCGCACCGTCCGAGACGGTGAAATCCGCCGCCCTCACGCTGCCGAAAAAAACGAGGCAGTCCGCCCCGTTCCCTTGCGTGCCATCCGTACTGCCCGGCAGACCGGGCGCGATCTCGCCCGTCACGCGCCCGCGCCATGGGAAAGCCGCCTGTTCCGCACCGCCCCACGGGTCGGGCAAACCGTTCCCTTCCAGGATCTCCATGAGCATCAGGGGATAAAACATCACCTCGCCACCCTTTTCCTTGATCGCCCGGATCGCCTCGATCACGCCCGCATCACAGGGTGTTCCGCCATAGACCGGACGGCCCTCCACGTCGCGCGCGATTTCCTCGACCGCGGACCGCGGCAGGCCACCAATGGTCCAGGGCTGCCCCACGCCGTCACGGCCATGGGCCTCGACCTTGGGCTTAACGCGGCATTGGCCGGCGCGTAGGTCGTCGCCGAACCAGCAATAGATCAGCGAGACAGAGGTCAGGTTGGGTAGTGTTTCGCAAAGTGTTTCAAGCGATTGCGCGAAATCTGGAAGCCCGCCCTCAGCGCTGACATTCGCGGCACCCGACACGCCCAGAGCGCCCGCGTAGTGAACGGGCGTTGTCGAGAGCGCGTATTCCCCGGTGCCCGGTATCATGGCCACCGCCCTGAGCAACTCCGCAGGCGCCGGCACAAGGCCGTCAGCGTCACTCGGGCGCGCGGGCCGCACGACCTCGAAGGAGAATTGGGGCACCCGGTTGCCGAAAGGCCCGAGGTCCAGATCCTCGAACACCACATAGGCCAGACCGCGATAGGCTGGCACAAGCCCTGCACCTTCCACGGCCTCTATCAGGGGGTCGGGCATCTGGCTTTCGTCGCCGCGATGAACCCGAAGCGCCACGGACTGGAGATCCATCTCCACCCCATCCGCCCAGATGCGCCCCACCCGCGCGATCTCCCCCTCGCAGAGCGCAACGGCGAGGCTGACGGAATAGGAATAGGTTGTCGTCCGTGGCCGCGGCGGTGCCCCCTTGCCGCCGCCGGTCGTGGTCGCAGTCTCGACGAAACGTGTGGCCCAGATGACCTGACCGCCGATGCGCATACGACCGAAGACGCGGGCGATCGGTGCCCCCTCGCCCGCCCCGGTAAAGCGGAAACGATCGACACGACCGTGCTCCACCGGTTCCGAACCCGAGGACAGCAGCCGCTGATCGATGGCCTGTCCAATCGTCGCGCCAACTGCCCGGCCAAGCACCATCCCCGACAGACCGAACGCAGAGACGCCGGACGCAGCCCCGAGCGCCGCACCAGCAGCAGAAAGAAGGAGTGTCGCCATGTCCTAGCGTCCTTTCGGGAATTCGAAACGCGCCACGTTGCGGCGCGCCCAAGAGGCGGTGAGCCGGCTCTCGACGACACCGCGCCCTGAATAGGCGTGTATGAAGGCAGCCTGTTCGCCAACAGCGGACTGTATGCCGAGATGCTTGGCCACGGCCCCGCGCCGCATCCGGAAAAGCAGAACGTCGCCGATCTCCGCTTCCGACACTGGTTTGGGGATGAGGTGCCGCTCTGCCGCCCGCCAAAGACGCTCGCCGCCCCCGGCCTCGGACCAGTCTTGCGTATACGACGGTGGAGGCTCCGGAAGCCCCCCACGTAGATCGGTCCAGATGCCCAGCACCAACCCCAGACAGTCACAGCCGACACCCTGGCACCGCGCCTGATGCATATAAGGCGTTCCGATCCACAGCCGCGCGAGGTTCACCACGTCGATCCTGGGCTCGCTCACCGTCTGCTGCCCCCATCACGGGCGGAAACCCGGGTCGGATGCGCAACCAGCCAGTCCTCACCAGGAATGTCAGGAAAGCCACGAAAGTTCAGAAGATTGGAGAATTTCAGGCGGCAGGTTTCCATGCGCTTGTCGCATCCGGCGGACAATTGAACCATGTCTCCCGGCTCCACCGCCGCCCGCAGCCGATCCCACAATTCGATCCGGCGTGATCCGTCGGGCTGCGGCCTGTCGCTCTTGATGGCGCCCGCAAGACCCGCGCCCTGTCCACCGATCACACGCAGACCACCACGCTCGAACCAGCGCGCCTCGTAGCCCGGGACGCCCTCGAAAAGAAACACGCGCCCGTCTTCGACCGCGGCAACGGGTACGTCGAAGGCGTAGTCAGGCAATGTCAGGTCCACGCCGCATGCCGCGTCCCCGAGCACCGCGGAACACGTGTGTTGATAAACCCGCCCCATAGGGACGTTGAGCGCCTCGGCCAGCCCGCGAAGCTCGGCCGTGAACGCTCCACCCGACCGGGAAATCTCGCCGATGTTGCCGCGGAACTGCATGACACGGTTCTGCGGGTTGGCCCATTCCACCAGCCACGCCTCGACTTCCGCCCCGTCGAACCGGCCCGCCACGATATCGGCCTCGGTGACCGAGACGTCCGACAAGGCACCGACCGCCTCGCTGTTGTCCACGGCCAGCCCGGTACTCTGGCTCAGAGCCGCCGCGCTCAACCCCGTGCCCGCCAGATATGTCGTGCCATCGAAACCGAGATCGCAATCGTGATCGGTGAAACCGTGGACCACCCCGTCCCGCCGCGTGAGCTTCCAGCACCGCGCCACACCCGTCACACCCGTGGCAAGGTGCGCGTCCAAAGCCTCCACGCTCACTGCCGCAGCTCCACGACCGGAACTTCTGGGACTTCGCCCGCCTGAAAGCTCGACAGCGACGTGCGAATGGCGTCCGTGTCGAACCGGACCGGGACATCGAATTCGAAGCCCGCCGTCACCTCGTCGCCAGGCCCAGGGGGCTCGAGGAAGCTCACGAGACCCTGGGCCTCATCGACCTCGAAATGAACGCCAGCGATCAGTTCATCGCCGGCCACGCCAGCAAGGACTGTCCCGCCAACCGGTTTGGAAATCGGCCGAACGTAAGCGGTGCTCCCCGCCTCATACCGTTTCGTCAGCTGAAAAGTAGTGGTTTCGCCATCCCCGATGCCGATGCTCTGATCGGTGAAGGACGGAGTCTGCGACGGCGCGCAGCTCTTGAAATCAGCCCAGTCCTTCCATCGGAAACCGTGAAGCATCCCGCGGCGTGCCTCGAAAAAGGCGACCAGTACCGCGATATCGTCCAGCGACCGCATGCCCGCACCCGCATCGTAGCGGCGGCGAGAATGGGCCCAGGGCGTGTTGCGCTCCTCGAACCCGTTGGTGAGCGTGACGATCTCGGTGCGCCTCTCCGGGCCGCCCACCGAACCGAGACTCAGATTGACCGGAAACCGGACGTCATGAAAACTCATCGGCTTTCGTCCTTCTCAGCGATTGCGTTGCCCGCGGGCCAGCGCGCGCCCCATCTCGGCGGCCACCTGGCCCTGGCTGCGGCGGAAGCCCTGCACATCGGGCGTCGTGATATTCATGGTGACATGGACCGAGGTGCCGCCGCCGCTGCTCGCCACGCCCAACCGACCGTCGGCGCCGCGCGCGAGGGGTAGGATCGCCTCGGGGCCGGCCTCGCCCATAAGGCCGATGCCACCGCGCATCGGGAAGACGTTGGGCCCCCGCACGACACCGCCACGCGCGAAGGGCGTGACCCGCCCCTGGCTGATCGCGCCACCGTGCTGAAACGGCATGAGCCCGGACAGAATGCCGTTCACACCGTTCGCGATGACGCCACCAACGGCGTTCTGCACCGGCCGCATCGCGGAGTTGTAGGCGGCGTCGACCATGCTCGTGGCGACAGTGCGCAACGCGTCCGACAGGCGCATGCCGTCGAAGACGAGGCCATCGAAGGCGCGCCGCAACCCACCGCCGATAGAACGGCTCATCGACCCGGCCTCGCGCCCGGTATAGAGCATCGTCCCCTGCAGAGAGTGCAGCTCCGCCTGAAAGGCCGCCGTCATCGCGGCGGCGCCGGAAAGCGTCGTCTCGAGGTTGCCAAGCTCCGCCTCCAGACCCTCGAAATCCTCGTCCTGCCCCGTCATGGCTGATCCCCCTGAAATTTATCCACTTGCCGATCCGGAAACCGGGCCGCCAACGCGTCGAAGGCGGACCGGTGCATCGGCGCTGCGCCGTGCTCGCTTAGCATCAGAAGCAGTTCAGACGGGCTCAGCCGCCAGAATTCATGCGGCGTAAGGCCGAGCCCCGAGATGCCCGCCCGCATCATCGCGGCCCAGTCGAAACCGGTATGCCGGTTCATTCCGACACCCTGAACGCGCGCGACAACAGTTGCGCCGCCACCCGGGCGGCCTCGACCACGCCGCCGTCGATCTCGGCCGTGATCAGGTCTTTCTCATCACCCGACCAGCCGCCGCCTCGCAGTCCCGCCACCACCAGTGCAAGAACGTCGCCCGCCCGCAGCGCATCACCCTCGAAGCGCGCCACCAACTCGCTCAGGCTCTGCGCGCCCAGCCGCTCCTCGAGCTCGGCCAGCGCGCCCAGCGTCAGTTTCGCCACGTGCCGCTCGCCATCCAGACGGAGCACGACCTCCCCTGCCCACGGATTCGCCATCACGCGCCTCAGATCGCCGTGAAGGTCAGGGCACCGGCCGACGCCATCGACATCTCGTAGGTCGCCTCGCCGTCGTGATTGCCCGCGTAGTCGATAGCGGTGATCTGAAACGCGCCCTCGACAATCCCGAAATCGGGGATGACCACCTGGAAGTCCGGCGTGTCGGCGTTCCAGAAGACCGTCCGCGCCCGCTCGTCCGTGGCAGCGTCCCGAAAGACGCCCGCGCCCGAGATCGCCGCCGACTTGACGCCGGTCCCGCCGAGCAACTCGCGCCAGCCGCCCGCGGAATCGAGGTTCGTGACATCCACCGTCTCGGCATTGAACGTCAATCGCGTGGCCCGCAGGCCCGCGACCGTCTCGAACAGGCCCGTGCCATCCATATCGACCTTGATCAGAAGGTCCTTACCGCTTTGCGCCGGCATCAGCTGTCTCCAGTGCTTTCAGGATTTGCGTTTGAGTGTTCAGACCGGGCCAAGATCGACCCGTGCGCGGAACCACATCTCGATCTCGCGGGCATCGCCCGTGCGCCGCGCCCTCGCACGCCGGAAATCGAAGCTCACCAGCCGACCTCGCGACAGCGTCAGGGGCGCTTGGTCCAGGGCATCCGACACGGCCACCGCAAGCGCCTTTGCCGTCCCGAACCCTGCGCCGTCGGAAACGACGAGGACCGAAAGGTCATGCAACGCGCCGCGTCCCGACTTGTCGGCGCTCAGGCGCACACGCTCGGATCCCAGGCTGACATACAGTCCGGGCACCGACCCCGGAGGAAGCGCATCGAATATCGCGCCGCCGGACAGGTCCATGACGGTCGTATCCGCCAGCAAGGCCGCGTAAACCGACTGCTGCAAGGCCATCGCACCCGCATAGCTCATGCGCCCGTCTCCTCGCTGGCGAAGCACAACAGGTACCGCCCGCTCGGGTCGGTCTCCGTGACTGCCTCGATCCAAAAAAACCGCGCGCCATCACGAAAACGCATGACAGGCGTCGGCCTGGAGGGCGCATCCTGTGCCGCGGCACGGACCGTGATCCTGAAACTCAGTCGCGACGCCGTGGCATCGACCTCCCGTCCCGATCCGCGCGGCACGACCTCGGCCCAGTGCCACCCCCGGGCGACCCAGGTCTCCGTGTAGCCGCCGGCCCCGTCCGGCACCCGCTCGGGCGCTTCCAGAACCAGCCGCCGTGAAAGAACGGGCCGCCTCATGCACCCGCTCCGCGCAGCCGCAGGGTCCGGTAGGGCTCGATCAAGGCCATCGTGCCCGGCGGGAACCCCGCGGTCGCGTCCTCGTCCTGCCCGAAGAACGTCCCGGCCAGCATCAGAACGGCCTGACCAAGGTCTCCCGGCACCGCGTCCCATGTCTCGGAATAGCCGGCCAGGAACTCGACTTCGGCGGACCCGCCAGATCCCAGAACCGGCAGCGTCACCGACTTGGGCACGAGACCGGGGCAATGCATGTCCGTGACCAACGCATAGGCCGCGGGCTCAAGAATGCGCGCCTCGCCAAGCCGGTCGATGATGCGCACGATTTCGACACTCACAACGGGCGCAATCGGAAAGACATGACGCTCGGCCGTAGACCAATGGGTGACGGTCTGGACAAAGCGCCTGCGGAAGACGACCTTGCCCGTGCGGGCCTCGATCGCAGCGACGGAGGCCCGCAGACAGTTCTCAAGTTGCGCGTCGAGGTCTCCATCGTTCGTGAAGCCCCGCGACAGGCGCAAGTGCTCGGCCAGCCGCTCCACCGGCAAGGCCGAGTTCGGGACGGGTGTCATTTCTGCCAACATGCTGGGCGCCTCCGATCGTCGCGTCGCAAAAGGGATCGGCCCGGGAACACCCCGCAATTGCGGAGGCCGGGCGCGATTGAGGGAAGATGTGTGAAAGGCGAGTGGCGGCGCCGGACCGCCTGCTTGTGCGGAGAAGCGCGCAGCTGGATCGCGATCCGCCGCCGCCGCCCGCCCCGGCACGCCTGACACGGCCGGGACGGGATGATGGTCCGACGCCTCAGGCGACCCCGAATTTCATCAGCTTGATCGCCGCGAAGTCGGTCACGTCGCCGCCCACGCGCTTCGTGGCATAGAACAGCACATGCGGCTTGGCTGAGAACGGGTCACGCAGGACCCGCAGGTCAGGCCTTTCAGCGATCGTGTAGCCCGCTCCGAAATCGCCGAAGGCGATCGCCATCGCGTCCGTCGCGATATCCGGCATGTCCTCCGCGATGAGCACAGGATACCCCATAAGCCGGGCGGGCTCGCCCTGGCTCAGGCCGTCGGACCACAGGAACCGCCCATCGGCATCCTTCATCTTGCGCACCGCGCCCGCCGTCTTGGAGTTCATCACGAAACTCGCGTTCGCACGGTACCGAGCGCCAAGCGCGTAGACGAGGTCCACGATCGCGTCCGAGGCGTTCGAGGGATCGAAATCGCCCGCCGTGCCCGTGGGGACATAGCCGATATTGCCCCAGCTCCAGCTACCGTTCGCCACCGTCGCGTGGCTCAGGACGCCCCTCGGCCTTCCGGACACGTTCCCGTTGATGAAGGCGTCCGCCTCGGCGCGGGCGAACTTGTCCGCGATCCGGCCCGCCAGCCAGCCTTCGATATCGAACGCGGAATCGTCCAGCAGTCGCTGCGACGCCTTTGGCAGCGCCGAAAGCTCATGCAGCGGGATCGAGATACGTTCGATCTGAGGCGCGTCGGTCTCGCTGGTGGGGGTAACCTCATCGGCCCAGCCGGCGCCCACATCCGTCGCATCGATCAGAATGTCGAAAGAGGTCGCCTCCACCGTGACAACATTGGCGATCGCCCTCAGGCTCGACGCCGTGCGCAGAACCGACTGGATGCTCTCGGCTGTCTGGGGATCGACCAGGTAGCCGCCCTCGGCATTGACCGCCGTGTTCATGGCCTTGCCGTCCAGTTCGAGCCCGCGCAGCGCGTCGTCATCGCCACAGCGAAGGTAGGCGGCCATCGCCTTGCGATGCGGCAAGGCCGCGTTCGCCTCGACGCTCAAGGCGGGGCGGAGATGGGTCATGGTCTTCGTGGTCAGCATGGCAATCCGCTCTTCCTGTTTCTGGAGCTTCACGTTGAGATCGTCCTGAAAGTCATTGAACTCATTCAAAAAGCCGGAAAGTGCGGCTTTCACCTCAGACAACGGGGCCGTCTCCGGGCCCGCTGGTTCGGTCTCGGTCATCACATCACCTCTATGTGCGGTTGGATCAGCGGGCGGTGCGCACCGCCATCTTGCGGCGGGCCTCATCGAACACCGTCGCCAGGTCACGCAGCATCTCCGCCTTGGCCGCCTCTGGCCGCGCCGGTGACAGCCGCGCCTGGGAAAGCATCGGAAAGGTCACCAGTGACACTTCCCAAAGCTCCAGTTCCGACAAGAGCCTCTGGCCCTTGTCATTCTTCGTGGCCCTCACCGTGCGGTAGCCGATGCTCAGCCCGTCAATGGCGCCCGCCTCGATCAGGGCCGCCGCCTCACGAGCCCGGGCGACGCTGCTCAGCAGGTGCCCCCTGACATAGAGGCCCTTCTCGTCCTCCCTCACCTCGTTCCAGGCGCCGATCGGCTCGCGCGGGTCGTGCTGCCACAGCATCTTGATCCTGCGCCCGTCGCCGAGGCTGCGGGCATAGGCGCCGCGCTCGACCACATCTCCGCTCTGATCCGGCGCCCCGAAAAGCGAGGCATATCCCTCGATCAGGCCATCGGCGCCGACCGAGGCCTCCGCGATGAACCGGCAGAATTTCGTTTCCAGTCCCGCATCAGAAAATTCATGCATGTCAAGCTCCTAAAGACCGGCGTTGATGTCGAGAAGATGGCTGATCGCTTCAGTCAGGATAACCGCGACCACGCCGAAAACGGCAAGCCAGAGACGCCGCTCGAGGCGTTCCAGCGCGCCCTCGATGCCCTCCAGCCGAAAGGTCAGCGCCTGCCAGCGTTCCTCGAGCACCCGTTCATTGGCCTCGATACGAGCATTCGCCACATCGAACGGCGCGTAGAGGTACCGCGAGCCTCCAACGTTCTGACGGACACTCATGTCGCCTCCGGTCGATCCGGAAGCCCAAGCAGACGCCGCTTTTCGGTCTCCGTCAGGAACTCGGCATCGCTGATCCGCCGCCACTGCGCCTCCCGCTCCGCGGCCAGCGCTGGCACCTGGTCGAGATCGGGGCGAAGCTCCACACGATCCCCGCCAAGCCCCGAGATCCAGTGCGACATCGCCGCCAGCACCTTTTGCGCCAGTGGCAGAACGGTCAGCCGGTAGAACGCCCGGTGCGCCTCGGCGTAATTGGCATAGGTCGCATCGCCCGGTATCCCCAGCAGCATGGGCGGCACGCCGAAGGCCAGCGCGATGTCGCGCGCCGCCGCCTCCTTCGTCTTCTGAAACTCCATGTCCGACGGGCTGAACCCCATCGGCTTCCAGTCGAGGCCCCCTTCCAGCAGCATCGGTCGCCCCGCGTTGCGCGCGCCTTGGTGGTGGTTTTCCAGCTCCGACTGAAGGCGCTCGAACTGGTCCTGGCTCATCGCACCGCCGCCTTCCATGCCGCGATAGACGATCGCCCCCGAAGGACGCGCGGCATTGTCCAGCAACGCCTTTGACCACCGCGACGCGGCGTTGTGGACGTCGATCGCCGTCGCCGCCGCCTGCATCGGTGCCAACCCGTAGTGATCGTCACGCGGGTTCACCGACTTGATGTGGCAGATCACTTCAGCCGCGAAGCGGTGCTTGCGCGAACCCACCGTATAGTCGTACGCGGCCGGCCAGCCATCCGCACCGGGCACGACGCTCATCCGGTCCGATCGCAGGATGTGCAGCTCAACCGGCAAACCCTCATCCGCGACAACGGCCTCAAGGTACGCGTTGCCAGACAGGAGCAGCTGAACATAGGCCGCTTCCATCAGGTCGGCCCGACCCTGTTCCATGTTGGGCCGGGCGATCAGCGAAAGCGCCGGATGCGTTTCATAGCGCCGGCGCTCGTCCTGGCAGATGACGGGAAGCGCTGCGGCGGCCTCGGCGATCATCTTGACCGCGCGAAAACCCACCGGGTTGCCGTGAAAGCCGTTCTTCGTCAGCGAGGCCGTGTCACGCGGGCTCCACGCCGCGCGCCCCGAACTTCCCCAGACCGCGACGCGCGCGCCGGCCGATGCCTTTTCCTCCCTCGGGAGCGGATTCGCTTTTCGAAGGTATTTCAATATCATGCGCGTCACTCCTTAGGTTCCCCACCACGCCCGGAAATTGGGTCACAGGGCGCGGATGCCGGGATGAAGCCGGGCCGCCGCTGGACGGAGCAATCCGTCGGTCAGCGCCCAGACCAGGGCATCGACCCGGTCCGGGCTGCCCTGACCCTCGTAGCCCTGGCGTGTCATCAGGCACATCTCGTCCTCCAGCTCGGGCAATTCGCCCAGATGCGCCACGCGCCCCTGCTCGTAAAGCGCGGCCACCGGCTCGGCCCTCGCGGCCTTGCCTCGGGTGGCGCGGACCGCGGCGTAGTTGATCAACGGATCAACCTGCCGCATCACCACCTCCACCAGCTCACCGCCCTGGTTGACCTCGGCGACCATGCGCCCGGCCCCGTAGCGGTGATAGGTTCGGGCGGCGGCGCGGGCCCATGTCGCCGGGCTTGCCGAGCTCACGCTGCAATCGGCGACCACTACCGCGCGCCATTCATTCGGTTCACCCTCGGTCAGGACGGCGACGACGACGACCCCGCAGGCGTCCGAGCCATCGTGCCCCGTGACCGGCGGATCGACCGCAACGATGATCCTTGCGCCGTCGGGGATCGCATCCACCCGCCCCGCATCGATATCGGCACGCCGCCACAGCGCGTCGTCGGCCTCCGCCAGAAGCTCGCCATCGATCTCCTGACGGCCAAGCCGCGTGTTGCCGTAGCGCGCGCGCATCTCCTGGATGAACCCATCGGCCAGATAGGCCCGGTTTGCCTCGGTCGGCGCATGCGTTCGCACCGTGCTCTCGCGCTCCAGAAGCTCCCGCAGTATCGCCACGTTGCGCGGCGTCGTGGTCACCACTGCCCGCGGAGACGCCCCCAGCCGCAGCCCGAATTGCAGCATGTCCCACGCCTCGCGCGCCCGAGGCCATTTCGCCAGTTCATCGGCCCATGCACAATCGAACTGCGGGCCCCGCAGCGCCTCGGGATCATTCGCCGAATAGACCCGCGCCTCGGCTCCGTTGGGCCAAACCAGCCGCCGCTCGCTCGATATCCAGCGCGGTTTCCGGTCGGGCGGCGAGCAGGCCAGAAGCCCGCTGTCGCCCTTGATCATTACCGCCACGGCCTGGTCGTAGGTCTCCCCGATCAGGGCCACGCGCCGCACTACACCGGCATCCTCGGGCCCCGCGCCTTCCACTTGGGCGCGCACCCATTCGGTGCCCGCGCGCGTCTTGCCCGCGCCGCGGCCGCCCAGCACGACCCATGTCCGCCAGTCGCCGTCCGGCGGGCACTGGTGCGGCAGCGCCCAGAATTCGAACAGCCAGCCCAGAGCGCCCAGCGCATTTTCAGACAGCGCATCAAGAAACGCCGTCTCCGTCCGCGGCGTCCCTGAGACGAGCCAATCGAGCGCCGATTTCCGCCCGGGCGGCCACCATATCGAGGCGCGCTCCAGTTCCGCCGCCAAAATGTTTGCTACCTGCGACACGTGCTTTCTCCTGCATTTCCATGGCCAGCATCAGGGCCGAATTCATCGCCCTGACATCCTTCACCACCTCTCGCTCCCCGGTCTCGGGCACTGATTTCAGGGTCCGGACCGCGTCCTGCAGGGCATCGACAGTCGTCTCGAAGACCTCCTGTGCGCGCGCCACCAGCGTCTCGGCGCGCGTCAGCGTCAGGTCGCGTTCCTCCGCCTCGCCTCCCTTTTTATCGAAAGGCGGGGTCGGATCGCTCTTGTCGGTCATGGAAGGGTCCCTTGTGTCCAAAGATCATCTCTCGGTCACAAGCAGCGCGGAAAAAAGAAAGGCCCGCGGGGCATCTCCTGCCCCGGGGCCATTCACCCACGTCATCCAGCTTGGCATAAGAGGTGCCATGGAGCGTTCGAATGGTCAATAAGTTTTTCGTTTTCAGTGGGTTAACGCCGGAGCGGGGCGATCACGAAGTGTTAAGTGCTTGTCTCGTCCATCCCATGGGATCGCCCATAGCACCCTATTTGCGAAAGCCCGCGCTTCAGTTTCCCGAGGCTCCGCGCTCGGCCTCGATCTGGCGCCAGCGCGCGACATTTTCGTTATGCTCTTCAAGGGTTTCCGCAAAGGCATGCCCCCCGGTGCCATCGGCAACGAAGAAAATGTAAGGCGTCCTATCGGGGTTTACCGCCGCCTCGATGGCAGCCCGGCCGGGGTTCGCGATCGGTGTCGGCGGCAGCCCGTCGATGACGTACGTGTTCCAGGGATTTTCGTCGCGCAGTTCCGATTGCCGGATGCCACGGCCCAGAACGCCCCGTCCGTTCGTCACTCCGTAGATCACTGTCGGGTCGGTCTGAAGACGCATGCCCCGGTTGAGGCGATTCACGAACACGCTCGACACCTGCCGCCGCTCATCCGGAACGCTGGTCTCCTTTTCGATGATCGAGGCCAGGATCAGCGCCTCCTCCGGCGTTTCGATGGGCAGACCCTCGACGCGGCCCTCCCAGACCTCGGCGAGGATATCTTCCTGCGACGCACGCATTCGCGCCAGAAGCTCGTTGCGATCGTCCCCGCGCCGCACTTCGTAGGTGTCCGGCGCAAGAGAACCCTCGGCCGGTATGTCCACCACCTCACCGGTCAGGAAATCCGCTTCGTTCAGCCCCTGGACGATCTGCCAGCTGGTCAACCCCTCGGGGATCGCGACCCGGTAGACGGTGATCTGTTCGTTCGCCACCAGGTCGGAGTACAGCTCCGGCACACCTTCTTCGTAGGAGAACGTGGCCAGCTCCACGATCTCCCCCGTGCCCGGCAGCCGCTCGCGCAGGCGCAGCTCGCCCGTGCCCTCGATGCGAAGCACGTATGTGGCAGCATAGCGGAAGCTCGACGGCCCGCCGGCGGTCACGATCTCCAGCACCGTCTCCATCGAGGCACCCGCTGGGATCTCGTAGGACCCGAAGCGCAGATCGCCGGCCTGATCGGCATATTCCGTGCCCAGCCGGAAGATCATCGCGGATGAAACCGCCCCCGCTTCGGCGAGGTCCTCCGAGACCGCCCGCAGGCTCGCCCCGCGCGGCACCTCGAAAAAGATCGCCTCGTCCAGCGGCCCCTCGGCCGTCCACTGCCGCTGCCCCCAGCCGACCGCGACGGCAAGGCCGATCGCAAGAACGATCAGTAGGCTCAGCCCATTGGCGGCGACGTGTTTCCACATCATCTCAGACGCGCCCCATGATCAGGCACGCGTTGGTGCCGCCAAAGCCGAAGGAATTGGACTGCACGATATTGATCTCCCCCTTCTGCGCCGCATTGGCACAGAGGTTGATGCGGGTCTCGGCCGCGGGCGTGTCGAGGTTGATCGTCGGCGGCGCGATCTGGTCGCGAATGGCGAGGATGGCGAAGATCGCCTCTATCGCGCCAGCCGCTCCCAGCAGATGGCCCGTCATCGACTTGGTCGACGACATCAGGAGCTTCTCGGCATGATCGCCCATCACCCGCTCCACGGCGGCCAGTTCGATCGTGTCCGCCATGGTCGATGTACCATGCGCGTTGACATAGTCGATATCCGACGGCTGCAGCCCGGCGCGCTTCAGCGCCGCGCGCATGGCGCGTTCCGCCCCTTCATGATCGGGCGGCGGCGCGGTGATGTGATAGGCGTCGCCCGACAACCCGTAACCGAGGATCTCGGCATAGATCGTGGCCCCACGCGCCTTGGCGTGCTCGTATTCCTCAAGCACCACCATGCCAGCGCCCTCGCCCATCACGAAACCGTCGCTGTCCGCGTCCCATGGGCGGCTGGCCTTCTGCGGGGCATCACCCCGCTTCGTCGACAGCGCCTTGCAGGCGTTGAAGCCGGCGATCCCGATCTCGCAGATCGGGCTTTCGGCACCGCCCGCCACCATGACGTCGGCATCATCCAGCATGATCAGCCGCGCCGCGTCGCCGATGGCATGCGCGCCGGTGGAGCACGCCGTGACGACCGCGTGGTTCGGCCCCTTGAAGCCATGGCGGATCGAAACCTGCCCCGAGATCAGGTTGATCAGCGCGCCTGGCACGAAGAACGGCGACACGCGCCGCGGGCCTTTTTCCTTCAGCGTGATGGACGTGTCCGCGATGGACGAAAGTCCGCCGATTCCCGACCCGATCAGACAGCCGGTCCGCTCGAGGCTTTCTGTATCGGTGGGCGCCCAGCCTGCATCCCGGATCGCCTGATCGGCGGCGGCCATGCCGTAGAGGATGAACTCGTCGACCTTGCGGGCCTCCTTGGGCTCCATCCAGTCATCGGGGTTGAAAGTGCCGTCGGTCCCGTCGCCGCGCTTGAGTTCGCAGGCATAGGTCGTGGCCAGATGGCTCGCGTCGAACCGGGTGATCGGTCGGGCACCCGATTGCCCCGAAAGAAGCCGCGACCACGTTTCCTCGACACCCGTCGCCAGCGGAGTCACCAGTCCCAGCCCCGTCACAACCACTCGCCGCATGCGTCCCGCCCCTTCTGTCTGGCCCGATCACGTCGCGCCCTGATAGCGCCAAGGGGTCCGCTTGGGCAATCCCTCCGGCGTCATGCGCACGGGGTGAGGCCCGCAGACGGCAGGTTCATGCCCGGATCGCCCCATATCGCCGACCGATTCCGGCCGCGCCATGCGGTACCCTAGACGCAAAAAAAGACAGCGCCCGCGAGGGCGCCGTCCTGTCGTCCAAAAGCCCGTCTCGGGAGTGACGTCCCTTGGCGGCCTTACTGGGCGTCCTTGATGAACTTCACCGCGTCGCCGAAGGTCTGGATGGTCTCGGCCGCGTCATCGGGGATCTCGATGCCGAACTCTTCCTCGAAGGCCATGACCAGTTCGACGGTGTCGAGCGAATCCGCGCCCAGATCGTCGATGAAGGACGCGTTCTCGGTGACCTTGTCCTCTTCCACGCTCAGGTGCTCGACCACGATCTTCTTCACGCGCTCTGCGATGTCGCTCATAGTGTTTCCTCGTCTCTTGTCTCGCGTCGCCGTTCGGGCCACGCCGGTTTGATCTTTCGCCTGTCCGGCCGACGATTAGCCCCCGCGCGACTCTTGCGACATCACACATGGGCCAGGACCGGCGAGTATGCCCCCCGGACCAAATCTGCGCCGCCTATAGCATAGTTGCTGCCGAAGGCAATGGCCGCCCGACGCAAAAGCGGCGCCCCGTGGTGACGGGATCAGAGCATCGCCATCCCGCCGTTGACATGCAGCGTCGCGCCGGTGACATAGCCCGCCTCCGGACTGGCCAGGTAGACCGCCGCCGCCGCGATCTCGTCGGGCGCACCCATCCGTCCGGTCGGGATCTGGCCGAGGATCTTTTCCTTCTGCTCATCCGTCAGCTTGTCGGTCATCGCCGTCTCGATGAAGCCCGGCGCAATGCAGTTCACCGTAATGCCCCGGCTCGCCACCTCGTAGGCCAACGATTTCGACATGCCCACGAGTCCCGCCTTGGAGGCCGCGTAGTTCCCCTGCCCCGGGTTGCCCGTCGCGCCCACGACCGAGGTCACGTTCACGATCCGGCCCCAACGCGCCTTCATCATGCCCCGCAGAACCCCGCGGCACAGCCGCATGGACGCGGTCAGGTTGATCTCGATGACCTGCGACCATTCCTCGTCGCTCATCCGCATGAAGAGGTTGTCGCGCGTCACGCCCGCATTGTTGACGAGGATGTCGACCGACCCCATCGCGTCAGCCGCCTGCTTCGGCAGCGCCGTGACGGCCTCGGCATCGCCCAGGTTGCAGGGCAGCACATGCGCCCGCTCGCCAAGTGCTGCGGCCAGCTCGTTCAGCGGCGCCTCCCGTGTGCCGGACAGGCCCACGGTGGCCCCGGCCTCGTGCAGACGCGTGGCGACCGCCGCGCCAATGCCGCCAGAGGCGCCCGTCACCAATGCGCATTTTCCCGTCAGATCGAACATCCCTGCGTCTCCGTCCTTCACACTGTCTCTGCGCCCTCACGCACTGTCATTCCGCCGTCAGGATCCCGAACGCGGCCAGGTCAGCCTCCGTCACGGGCCGCCCGCTCACCTCGCCGGCCTCCAGCATGTACCAGTAGAAATCCTCCGATCCCAGCATGCGACGCATGAAATCGCGCCGCTCCTCATGCGCCGGATGCTCCCGCGGCAGGAGCGAGGCGGGCCCGACCCGCGTCTGCCAGTCGGTCACGACCAGCCCCGCGCCATCGCCGAGCCGCCGTTCGGTGCCCGCAAGGAAGAGGTACACGGCATCGCCCGTCAGCGTCACGCCGTCGGCCACCTCGGTGGCGAGCCCCGCGCCGCGCACCAAGGCCCCCTTCTGCAAGAGCGATGTGGCGTCGCTTTCGGCCGCGACATCGCCCAAAACGAACGTGGTGAGGCCCTCGTGTTCCTCCAGCAGCCTGTCGAGCCGCTCGGTCGAGGCCAGCGTCAGCTGTCCCGAGACGGTCAGACGGTCGCCCTCGACCTGGAACTGCGCCGCCGTCGCGGTCGTCCACCACAAGAGCCCCGCCGTCGCACCGATTACGACAACGGCCGCGCCGAGCCAGATCAGCAAGCCACGCATCGCCGGTCAGTCCAGCAGTGTCGCGGCCGCGGCCACGACATCGCCGGGGCCGCCCACGGCCCGCGCCTCCAGAGACTTGTCGATGCGGCGCGCCATACCCGACAGCGCCTTGCCCGCCCCGATCTCCCAGATCTCGGTCACGCCGTCCCGGGCCATCCAGGCGATGCTTTCGCGCCAGCGGACCCGGCCGGTCACCTGCGCGACAAGCTGCTCGCGGATCGCAGCCGGCGCGCTTTCGGACCGGGCGGTCACGTTGGCAACCAACGGTACGGCAGGCGCCTTGATGTCCACGTGGCTCAGCGCCTCGGCCATTGCGTCGGCCGCCGGCTGCATCAGGGCGCAATGGAAGGGGGCGGAGACCGGCAGCAGCACCGCGCGCCTGGCGCCGGCTTCCTTGGCGATCTCGATGGCACGGGTAACCGCGTCACGGTGGCCCGACACCACAACCTGCGCGGGATCGTTGTCGTTGGCAGCCGCACACACCTGGTCCCCGGCCGCCTCGGCCGCGATGCGGGAGACGGTATCGACATCGAGCCCGAGGATCGCCGCCATCGCGCCCTCACCCTGCGGCACGGCGGCCTGCATCGCATCGCCCCGCACCCGCAACAGCCGCGCGGTGTCGGCCAGATCCAGCGCACCGGCGGCGCAAAGGGCCGAGTATTCGCCCAGCGAATGGCCCGCCACGTAGGCCGCCGCCGTCACATCGACACCCTCGGCCTCAAGCGCGGCCATCGCCGCCATCGACGTGGCCATCAGTGCCGGCTGTGCGTTCCGCGTCAGCGTGAGCGTGTCGATATCGCCCTCCCAGATTATCTGCGAGAGCTTTTCGCCCAGTGCCTCGTCCACGGTTTCGAAGACAGCACGTGACTGCGGATATGCCTCGGCCAGATCGCGCCCCATGCCGATCGTCTGCGCCCCCTGGCCGGGGAAAACGAATGCAAGTGACATGAGGGCCTCCCTGGATCGCCGTCGTCTCCACAAGCGGACCTAGCCGAGCGCCGCGTGACACGCAATCACCTGCACCCCAAACGCGATGAAGCGCCGCGAGCGCGGCGCTTCATTCCCGAAGTAAGGATCGTTGCCCCGGGTCAGTCCCAGACGCGAATGACGAGATCGACATCGTCGCAGGTATCGCCCCAGTACGTGCCAACCCAGATGTTGATCCGACCGTTGAGGTCGGCCATGTCGAACAGGCGCACCCTCGCGTTGAAGTCATTGCCGCTGTCGTCGTCGAAATGGAGATTTCCGGCCGCATCCTGCACGACAAGCCCGGTGTCGCAATCCCCGCGCGTATGCACCTGAAAGCGCCAGAAATCGTCGGTCATGCCCGACAGGTCCAGCGTGTAGGTTGGGTTGGCATAGAAATGCCCGATGCCGCTGATGCCCGGACAGTTGACGAGGTTCGTCGTGGCCCCGCCCACGGTCATGTTGTTGACGCGGATACGATTATCCTCGATCTGCTCACCCGTCTTCGCAACTGGGTCGGCGATATAGGAGCTGCTGTCGGGGCAGCCCTGAATGTTGCTGGTCGGCACGATGGGGCCGCTGGGGGTGCTGGTACCGCCGCCGCTGGGATCGGGGTCGGTGGTTGTCCCATCGTCGGTGGTCCCGTCGTCCGTGGTCCCGTCGTCGGTGGTCCCATCGTCGGTGGTCCCATCGTCGGTCGAGCCTCCATCCGTGGTCCCGCCGTCCGTGGTCCCGCCGTCCGTCGAGCCCCCGTCGGTGGTTTCTCCGTCCGTGGTCCCGTCGCTGGTGCTGCCCGAGGTCTGCAGCACATCAGGCACTCCCTCGCCAGATGGGCCGACGGGAATGCTGTCGGTCCAGGCGGTCTCGAAAACGTTGTCCTGAAGTTCCCCGCGCACGTTCTGCGCGTGTCCGCCAAGGGGGGCCGACGTGACATCCACCAGCGCGACGCCCAGCCCTGTCAGGGCGGCGAGGATTACCACCCAATCGATGGTGGCAACGCCGTCCTCGGCATCGACGAGGTCATTTTTGACATTTCTGACGTTGAAGGAACACACGCCACCATTCTCCTCTCACGCTCCCCTCGCACAACAGGAACAGCGAGGAGACCACTTTTTTCTCAAGCGAGAATGCCTTCGAAGCGTGGTCTAATTGGGGCGCGGATGCGGAGTCGTTGTGGCTTTGGCGGCGGACAGACGGCCCGGGGCGCGATCCTACTCCAGGGACGGAGGGAGCACCTCCACATGATCGAACCAGTCGGTATCGAAATGCGGGTCCTGCAACTCTCCGCGCATGGCGTAAGAGTGGTCGCGCAGCACATCCGCGCCGAGATAATCAACCATCCATAGGCCAAGCCCGGTCAGGGCGGCGAGGATAACCACCCAATCGATGGTGGCAACGCCGTCCTCGGCGCACAAAAAATCAAAGATCGACATCAAAACAGCTTTCAAAAATAATGGCAGCGACAAGGCACGGCCGGAAATATCGGCCACATATTAACCACAATTACGCCCAATTACGGCAAAAATGTGGCAAACAGCCAGATTTCCGCCACATCTGCCGGGCTGCCTGCCCCGCGCCGCCGGGGCTTGCCAGCCGCAGGCGCGCCGCGTATACGCCGCAGGTCTCCGCCGTGACACCTTGATCGGCGTGCTCCCTCGTGGCCGGGAGGCGGAGGCATCGAGACCCGGCCTTTGAAACGCGCCCGCAACAGAACTGGAGATGACATGCCGCTCTACGAGCATGTTTTCATTGCGCGTCAGGACCTGTCCAACACGCAAGCCGAAGGGCTGATCGAACACTTCGGCACGATCCTCAGCGACAATGGTGGCAACGTCGTCGGCTCCGAATACTGGGGCGTCAAGACGATGGCCTACAAGATCAACAAGAACCGCAAGGGTCATTACGCCTACATGCGCACCGACGCCCCGTCGGACGCCGTGCAGGAAATGGAGCGCCTGATGCGCCTGCACGACGACGTGATGCGCGTCCTGACCGTCAAGGTCGATGGCCACGAAGAGGGCCCCTCGGCTCAGATGCAAAAGCGTGACGACCGCGACAGTCGCCGCGAACGCCGCTAAGGAGAGGATGAGGACAATGGCAGCCAAACCGTTTTTCCGCCGCCGCAAGACCGATCCGTTCGAGGGCGACAACGCGCCCAAGATCGACTACAAGGACACGCGTCTCCTGCAGCGTTACATTTCCGAGCGCGGCAAGATCGTGCCCTCCCGCATCACCGCCGTGGGTGCCAAGAACCAGCGCAGGCTCGCCAAGGCGATCAAGCGCGCTCGGTTCCTCGCGCTCCTGCCCTACAGCGTGAAGTAAGGAGACAGACCCATGGACGTCATCCTTCTGGAACGCGTGGCCAAGCTCGGCCAGATGGGAGAGGTCGTATCCGTCAAGGACGGCTACGCCCGCAACTTCCTTCTGCCGCAGAAAAAGGCCCTGCGCGCCAACGAGACCAACATCAAGGCCTTCGAGGAGCGCAAGGCGCAACTCGAAGCCCGCAACCTCGAAACCCGGAAAGAAGCCGACGCGCTCGCCGCCAAGCTCGAAGGGCAGCAGTTCGTCATCATCCGTTCCGCTTCGGATTCCGGCGCGCTCTATGGCTCCGTCACCACCCGTGACGCCGCCGATGCCGCCACCGAGGCCGGCTTCAGCCTGGACCGCAAGCAGGTCGCGCTGTCGCGTCCGATCAAGGATCTGGGCCTGCACACCGTGCATGTGAACCTGCATCCGGAGGTCGATGTCGACATCGTCCTCAACGTGGCGCGCTCCACCGAGGAGGCCCAGCTTCAGGCGTCGGGCAAGTCGATCCAGGAGCTTGCCGCCGAAGAGGAAGCCGCGGCCGAATTCGAGATCGCGGAGCTCTTCGACGATATCGGCGCGGCACAGCTGGACGAGTTCGAAGAGGGCCCGTCCCGCGAGGACTCCCCCGAGACCGAAGAGGATACGGCCGAGGACAGCGACAAGGCCTGAGCCCCGCGCTCACGCAACTGCGAACACGTAGGCCGTATCCCTCACCGGGATGCGGCCTATGTCTTTTTGGGACACGACCAACAGCGAGGACCCCATGCCGAACGCTTCGCCCCTGATTGCCGCTTTCGCGCTTCTTCTGCCGTTCACCGCGCTGGCGCAGCCCGTCACCGACGGCGCGGCCAATCGCCCCGATATCACCCCCGCCTTCCCGGAACAGACCGAGGCGCCGGAGCGGGTCTCGTCCTTCGTGTCGGACCCGCGCCTTATCGCCGGCGGTCTGGAGCATCCCTGGGCCGTCGCGGTCCTGCCCGACAACGCCGGGTATCTGGTGACCGAGCGTCCCGGCCGTCTGCGCCACATCTCGCGCGATGGCACCGTGTCCGACGTGATCACAGGCGTGCCGGACGTGTTCGACACGGCGCAGGGCGGGCTGCTCGATGTCGCCCTCGCCCCCGATTTCGCGGAATCGCGCCGCATCTACCTCAGTTTTTCCAAACCGCTCGGGCTGATGCGCGCGGCCACGGCGGCAGTGCGCGCGACCTTGTCCGAGGATCACGCGCGACTGACGGACGTGGTCGAGATCTTCGTGCAAACCCCCGCCTCCCGCGTGCCGATCCATTTCGGAAGCCGCGTGGTCCCCGCCCCCGACGGCACCGTCTGGATCACGACCGGCGAACGCGGCGGCACGCCGGGCCTGCGCGAGCTGGCGCAGGACGCCTCCACCACCTACGGCGCCGTCGTTCGGGTGGCGCCCAATGGCGCGCCTGCCCCGGACAACCCATTCCTCGGCGATGCGAATGCCGCGCCGGAGCGTGTGACACTCGGCCAGCGCAACATTCAGGGTGCGGCCGTCTCGCCCGTCACCGGCGCGCTCTGGACGGTGGAGCACGGACCCGCCGGCGGCGATGAGCTGAACCTGATCGAACCCGGCGCGAATTACGGCTGGCCCGTGGTCAGCTACGGCATCAACTACAACGGCAGCGAGATCGGCGATGGCCGCGCCGCCCATGCCCCGGATTTCATCGAGCCCGTCTATTACTGGGACCCGGTGATAGCGCCGGGCGGCATGGAGTTCTACGCCATGCCCGTCGGCGACGAGATGTTCCCCGAATGGTCGGGCGACCTTCTGATAGCCGGACTTCAGGCGCGGGCCGTCGTTCGCCTGTCCCTCGAGAACGGACGCGTGGTCGCAGAAGAACGGCTGGCGCGCGGGGTCGGCCGCGTGCGCGACGTGGCGGTGGACAGCAACGGCGCCGTGCTCTTCGTGACCGACGCGCCCGATGGCGGTCTCTACACGCTCATGCGCAACTGAAAACGGCCCGCCGTTCGGGCGGGCCGTCATCTCGTCACCGCAAGGTCAGGCCTACGGGTTGCTCCATGTCTCGAACTCGACGCTCGCCGGACAGGTCGCGTTGCCGTAGGTACCGACCCATACATCGATCCGGCCGTTCAGCGCGGCCATGTTGCGCAGGTTCAACTCGGGCGTCAGGTTCCCGCCCCCGTCATCGTCGAAATGCCACTGGCCAAAGGCATCTCGCACCAGAAGCGTGGTGTCACAGCTCGAATCCACCTCGATCTCCAGTCGGCCGTAGCTCTCCATGCCACTGAGAAACATGGTAAAGTTGGGCGCGGCCGAGGCGAAGCCCGTCCCCGGCAGGCCGCAGGAGCCAATGTCCGAACCGCCCATCGCCGTGGTCTGGAACGTATCAGGGCCATAAAGGTCCTGCCCCGTGGAGCTGATCACCATCCCTTGCAATTGCGGGTTCGGGCAACCGGCCACGGGCGCCGGTTGCGGCACGGGTTGCGGGATTGGCTGCGGGATCGGCTGGGGGGCCTGCGCCGCCGCGGGCACCGCCTGCAGGTAGAGCGTCGCGGGGCAGCTGTCGCCGCCGAACGTTCCGACCCAGAGATCGAGACGCCCGTTCATCGCAGCCGACGGCACCGTCAGGCGTGGCTGCAGGCTGCCGGCGCTGTCATCGTCGAAATACCACATCGCGTCCGAGCCATGAGCCAGAAGCGTCGTGTCACACTGCGCCTGAACCTCGAGCACGAGATCGTAGCCCTGCATCCCGCTCAGGAAGAGACTGGTCTGCGGCGCGGCGGTGGCTGTTCCACCCCCGAAGATACCCGGGCAGGAGCCGACATTCGTCGTGCTGCCCATCGCGGTCAGCGTGTAGCCCTGCCGCTGGAACAGCTGGCTCGACGCAAGCGAGATCGGCGGGCCACCCACCATCGGGTTGGGGCAGCTCGCCGCCGGGACCGGTTGCGGCATGGGCGACGGTGCAGGTGCCGGGGCCGGCGCCGCCGGGGCGGGCGCAGGTACCGGTGCCGGGGCGGGCGCGGGCGCCGGAGCGGGAGCGGGCGCCGACCCTATCGCACGGCTCGCCACCTCGAAACTCGCGGCGCATTCGCCACCCGAATAGGTGCCGATCCAAACGTCGATCCGCCCCTCCAGCGCCATGGGATCGGAGATCAGAAGACCGGGGTTCAGCCCCTCCGCATCGTCATTGAAAAGCCATTGCCCATCTGCAGTGTTGATCAGCATGGCCGGATCACACGCGCTCTCGGCGAACAGATCGAGCTCACGCCCATCCATGCCGGACACATCCAGGCTGAAATCGGGGGCCGAGCGGAACTGACCGGTGCCCAGCGCCGCGAGGCCGCAGGATTCAAGCGTGTGTTCACCCCCCGCCATGACCTGAAAGGTCTGAACCTGGTCCGATGCCGAAACCGGGATGCTGCCACTGCTGAGCGCCGGGTCGGGACAGGCCAGGGCCGCGCCTCCCATGCAAATCAAGCCAACCGCCGAGGCAAATACGTATTGCACGGGCACGTATGTCATGGTCGTGGGTCCTCTTCCTGCCACTTCGCTGCGGTTCATGGGGCAGCGACACGGGCTCACCATGCGCAGCTTTCTTGGGCGTACATGCGAGCGAGGCGTGGCGAAACTGCGGAAACCCTGACCCCGGATGCTTCGGTCAGCATAGCCGAGCTTGGCGCGTTCCCCTAACCGAAACAGGTATCCTACACGAGGCGCGTTACGGCTGACGCGATGTCAGGATCGCCAGCGCCTCGGCAAGCGGAACCTCGGCCACGACGGCCCCGCTCCCCTGTCTGCGGACGACCCAGCGCGCCTGCGTATCGGCGCGCGTCACGGCGGGCGCGTCGCCGCGCAGAACAATGACCGGCGGTGGCGGTCCCATGTCGCCGGGGGGCTGCAATAGAACGATCCCTTCGTCCGACGGCGAGGAACGGTCCACATTCGCGACGCGCTCCGCCGGCACGGAACGCTCGGGGCGCGGCACGGGGCGGCGCATGTCCGCAACATCTGCGATCTCGGCGCGACCCTGCGCCGAGGGCGTCGCCATCTGTCGGAGCGCCGACCGCGCCGCCGCGTGTTCCGCCGCCGTCAGCGGGCGCTCGATCGGGGCGGGCGCACCGACCGACCAGGTTTCACCAAGAAGCGCAATGGCCGTGTCGGGCTCCGTCACCGCCGGCTCCGTCACCGCTACGTCGGGGCGCGCGTCCGGACGGGTCTCGGGCGGTGGCGTGTCGGGCTGAACCAGCACCCATGCCGCGCCCAGCGCCACGATGGCGGGGATCGCCAACCTCAAGACCATGATCACGTCCTCCTGCGTCGCCGGCCAAGTGCCGGCACGGGATCAATTGGCCCGAAACGCCGCTGTTATCCAATATCAGGGTCCCGAACCCCAAAAAAAGCAGCCCGGCGCCAACGAAAAAGGGCGGCCCCGTCGGAGCCGCCCCATCTAAGTCTGTCCGCCGCAGCGGCGCGGTCACTCTTCCTCGAGCGCGTCGACCGCCGCCTTCAACTCGTCCTTCGAGACCTCCTTGTCGGTAATGTCGGACATCTCGAAGACGAAATCGACCACCTTGTCCTCGAAGAGAGGCGCGCGGATCTGCTGCTGCGCGCCCGCGTTCTGCTGCACGAACTCGAAGAAGGCGCGCTCCTGCCCCGGATACTGACGCGCCTGCGCCATGATCGCCTGGGACATCTCGGCGTCGGAGACCTGGATCTCGTTCTTCTGGCCCAGCTCGGCCAGAAGAAGGCCCAGCTTCACGCGGCGCTCGGCCAGCTTGAGATGCTCGTCCGTGGGCTCGATCTCGGGGTGATCGTGGCCCTCGACCTCGGGGTTTTCCTCGTGCCAGAGCTGGTGGGCGATCTGCGCCGCCTCGGCATCCACCAGCGCGGGCGGCAGCTCGAAGCTTACCTTCTCGTCGAGCTGGTCGAGAAGCTTGCGCTTCATCACCGCGCGCGCAGCGCCGGCATACTCCGCCTGCAGCCGCTCGGTGATCTGGCCCTTCAGCGCGTCGAGATCCTCGGCGCCGTATTTCTTGGCCAGCTCATCGTCGACCTCGGCGGGGACAGGCTTCTTCACCTCTTTCACGGTGACCTCGAAGACCACGTCCTTTCCGGCAAGATGCTCGGCGCCGTATTCCTCGGGGAAGGTGATGTCGAGCTTCTTCTCCTCGCCCTTCTTGGCGCCGATCAGCTGCTCCTCGAAGCCGGGGATGAAGGAGTCCGAGCCCAGAACCAGCGGGTAATCCTCGGCAGCACCGCCTTCGAAGGGCTCGCCGTCGAGGATGCCCTTGAAGTCGATCACCACCTGATCGCCCTCGGCGGCCTTGCCGCCCTTCTTGGTGTCGAAGTTCTGCACGTTCTCGGCGAGGTTCTTCAGCGCCTCGTCGATATCGGCATCCGCGGGCGCGACGGTCAGCTTCTCCAGCGTGATCGACTTGTAGTCGATCTCGGGGATCTCGGGCAGCTTCTCGTAGGACATGGCCACGACGACGTCGTCGCCTTCCTTCCAGTCCTCGTTGACCATCTTGATCTCGGGCTGCATCGCCGGACGGTCGCCGGTTTCGTCCAGATGGCCCTGCATGGCGCCATCGACGGCCTCCTGCATGGCCTCGCCCATCAGGCGCGGACCGAACTGCTTTTTCAGCAGCGCCATGGGCACCTTGCCCTTGCGGAAGCCCTTCATCTCGATATCCGGGCGGGCCTCCTCGAGCTTCTCGGTCACACGGGTTTCAAGATCGCCTCCGGTGATGGTGATCTCGTACGCGCGCTTGAGGCCTTCGTTCAGGGTCTCGGTGATCTGCATAGGGGTCCTCACGGGTCCAGCGCCGCGGCGCCCCCATGGAAGTGGACAGGGCCGCAAAGCGCGTCTCGGCTTGAAAATCAGGGGTCCTTCTAGGTGTGCCAAGCGGGGCTTGCAAGCGCAAAGGGCACCGCGCGGCACCGGTGAAAGCCATCGATTTTCACCGTGCGGAAAGGGCGCGCGCCCCGCGCGCTCCAATGGCCTATCGCCGTGTCAGACAAAGGCTCTCCGACACGCGGCCGCCTGCGTCATCCCTGTGCGGCCCAGCGCATGCCGCGCCGCAAGATCGTGGTCACCTCGGGATGCTTCAGATCGTCGAGCTCGTGGCCGATCGAGCAGTAGAAAACCCGGCCCCGGTCCCAGCGCCGCTTCCACACAACCGGGATGACCGTACCCTCGATCCACCACAGATGATCGCCGGAAAAGGTCGTGGTCGCGAGCACCTCGTTGGAGGGGTCGACCAGCATGTAATACTGCTCCGAGGTCAGGCGGAAACTGCGCACCCCCTCCATGATCGGATCGGCCGGGCGCGTGACCGTCACGTCGTAGTCGATATAGTCCTCGCGCGGCTGCAGGTTGTCGGGCCAGCCCGGCGGGTGGGCCACGAACTGTCCGCCGATCAGGAAATGATAGGTCGGCCGGTCGCGGAAGGCATCGCCCATATGCCCGTGCCAGCCCGCGATCCCCCGCCCCTCGCCGATCAGCTTCAGGAGGCCGTCCTCCTGCGGCTTGGTCATGTTGCCGAATTCCTCGCGGTGGCCGGATCGGGCCGAGGACCAGATCGGCACGATCAGGTTCACGTCCCGCAGGCTATCGGGATCGGCCAGCGGCTCCAGTGTATCGTGGATGTCGACCTCGAAGCCATCCTCGGTCAACAGGTCGCGGCACCAGTTGGCGAAATTGCTGGGGTCGTGACCTTCCCAGCCCCCTGCGAAAAGCGCGGCTTTCATCTTGTCTTGTCCTCCATGAAGGGAACCATCGCGGCCATGTCGCGCGCCGCAAGGCCCCCCTCGATGGCCTCCTCCAGCTGGGCGAGCGTGACGCGCGATTGCGGCAGGGCGACGCCGAGGCGCTCGGCCAGCACGGCGGTGACGGCCATGTCCTTGCGCGCCAGCGCCACCGTGAAGGTCACGTCCTGCGCGGCATCGTCGAGATAGAGCGGTTTGCGGTAGGACAGCATCGGCGCGGCGGCGGCGCTGGCCTCGATCACGTCGAAGGCGGCGGCGCGCGGTATACCGGCGGCCCCGGTCAGCGCCAGCGCCTCGGCCAGCGTCTGGTTCAGCCCGTGGATCAGCATGTTGACGCCAAGCTTCATCACCGCGCCCGCCCCCGCCTGCCCAAGGAACACCGTCTGCCGCCCCATCGCGTCGAGGATCGGACGAAGCGGCGCGCTCGTCGCCTGGTCGCAGCCCGCCATGACGAGAAGCTGCGCGTCCCGGGCCGCCTGCGTGGCACCGGAGACCGGGGCGTCGATGACGCGCGCCCCCCCCGGCGCGCGGGCGACCAGATCGGCGATGTGATCGGGGCTCATCGTCCCCATCTCGACGAAATGCCGGGCGGTCGCACCGGCGAAAAGACCGTCCTCACCGAAATGGACATCCTCTGACGCCCTGTCGTCGGCCAGCATGGTCACCACGATCTCGCAGCGCTCCGACAGCTCACGCGGGACCTCGGCCACCTCCGCGTCGAACTCGGCGGCGAGCGCCTCGGCCTTGTCACGGCCACGGTTCCACAGCACGACGTCGAACCCCGCACCGGCGAGGTTCGCGGCCATCTCGCGGCCCATGCGCCCCAGCCCGGCAAAGCCGACAGGCATCAGGCGGCGTCCCCCGTGATGCCGGAAATCGCCTGGATCAGGCTGTCCTCCGTCACCTCCTCGGCGGTAAACTCGCGCATGATCCGGCCGCTATACATCGCCACGATCCGGTCCGAGACATGCAGCACCTCTGGCATTTCCGAGGAGATCACGATCACCGCGTAGCCCTGTTTCGCCAGTTCTCGCAGGAGGTTGTGGATCTCGGACTTCGAGCCCACGTCGATGCCGCGCGTTGGTTCGTCCACGATCAGCACCTCGGGCCGCATCGACAGCCACTTGCCGATCACGATCTTCTGCTGGTTGCCGCCCGACAGGTTCCCCACGGTGGCCCGCCAGCTGGGGCTCTTGATCTGTAGCCGGTCGCGGTACTGGTCGTAGATCGAAATCTCGGCGCCGTCCGACACGAATGGCCCCGCCGTCAGGTCGCCCACCTGCGGCAGAGTGATGTTGTCGCGACAGTTCATTCCGAGCACGAGCCCCTGTTCCTTGCGACTTTCGGGAACAAGCGAGATGCCCATCCCGATGGCCTCGATCGGCGAAGAGATCGTGACCTCCTCCTCCTTCAGGAAGATGCGCCCGGCGGTCGGTTTCCTCAGGCCGAAAAGCGTCTCGGCAATCTCGGTCCGGCCCGCGCCCACGAGACCGTAGAACCCCAGCACCTCGCCCTCGCGGACCTCGAAAGTAGCGTCCTGAAAGAGATGGCCGCAGGACAGCCCCTCGACACGCAGCGCGACGGGGCCAAGATCAAGATGCTCGTGGTTGCGGCTGAGGTCGAGCGCGCGGCCGATCATCATTTGCGTGATCTCGTCCTCGTTCGTCTCGGCAGTGTTCAGCGTGCCGCGATAGGAGCCGTCGCGCAGGACCGAAATGCGATCGGTGATCTTGAAGATCTCCTCCATCCGGTGCGAGATGTAGACGATCCCCACCCCCTCGCGCTTCAGTTCCTCGATCACGTCGAACAGCACGACCTTCTCGGCATCGGTCAGCGAGGCCGTGGGCTCGTCAAAGATCACCGCCTTGGCGTCGACCGTGAGCGCGCGGGCGATCTCGACCATCTGCTGATTGGCGATGGACAGCTCACCCACCAGCGTGCGGGCATTGAACCCGACCCTCAGCTTTTCGAGGATCGCGTCGGTTCGGGAATAGAGCGTGCCCCAATCCACACGGCCGAGGGATTTGCGCGGCAACTCGCCGAGATAGATGTTCTCGGCCACCGAAAGCTCCTGCGCGAGGCTGAGCTCCTGGTGGATGAACATCACGCCCTCGGCCTTGGCCTCCAGCGGGCCCTTCATCACCGTTTCGCGCTCTTCGATGTAGATGCGTCCCTCGTCCGGCTGGTAGATGCCGCCCAGCACCTTCATCAGCGTGGATTTGCCCGCGCCGTTCTCGCCCATCAGGGCGTGGACCTCTCCGGGCATCACGGAAAAGCTCACCCCGTCGAGCGCGCGCACGCCGGGAAACGTCTTGACGATCTCCTCCAGCCGGAGGGCGGGTGTCTGGTCGGTCATACCTTCAACTCCTCTGCGCCCTTGCGGTTGAGCTGCCGGTCGAGGAACAGCACCGCGATCAGGATGGTGCCGATCACGAGGTTCACGGTTTCGGTCTGCGCGCCGATATGGTTCAGCCCCCGGCGCAAAAGCTGGATCGCGATCACCCCGCCCAGCGTGCCGATGATCGATCCGCGCCCGCCGGTCAGCTTCGTCCCGCCAAGCACCACCGCGGTGATCGCCCAAAGCTCGAACAGCATCCCGTCATTGGGGTTCACCGAGCCGCTGCCCGAGTAGAAGGCGACCGCCGACAGCGCGGCGAGAAAGCCGATCAGCACGAAATTGAGCACGAAATGCGGCCCCACGCGGATGCCCGCGTTCACGGCCGCTTCGCGGTTGTCGCCGATGGCGTAAGCATTGCGCCCATGGATCGTGCGCGTCATGACCAGCCAGACAATCAGAACCACGGCGAGGAACACGATCGCCGGCGTCTGCAGGCCCAGAATGCTGGCCTCGGCGAAATCGACCATCGTCCAGTTCAGGTGATAGGTCGGCTGCTCGCCGTTATACATGAAGACGAGGCCACGGTAGCCCAGCATCGCGCCCAGCGTGACGATGAAGGCGTCCACACCGGTTTTCCAGACGATAACCCCGTTGATCAGGCCCAGAAGGCACCCGGTGAACAGCGCGAAGAGCCACGCTAGCGGGATCGCGCTGTCGCCCATGGCCTGCATGAAGGGCCAGTTCATCGAGTCGAGCATCACGATCCCGGCAAGCGCGTAGGTGGCGCCGACCGACAGGTCGATATTGCCGTTGATCATCACCACCGTCATGCCGACCGCGATGATCCCGATGGGCGCCGACTGCTTCAGCAACAGCAACATGCTGTCCATGTCCATGAATGCGCCGTCGGAAAGCGACCACCACCGCCCGGCGACCTCGAAGAACACCAGCTGGAACAGGATGAACGCCCAGATCGCGCCGTTCCTGACCAGTTTCTTGACCGTGTCGTTCTGCATGATCCGTCCCTCCCTCAGGCGATCGGCGACCAGAGCTTTCCGCGCTTGGTGGCGATATCGAGCCAGACGGCGAGGATGATGATGATCCACGTCACCACGAACTGGACGTAGAATTCGAGACCGGCGAGCAGCAGGCCATTCTGGATGAAGCCGAGGATCAGCACGCCGATCACCGTCTTGAAGATCGTGCCCGACCCGCCAAGCAGCGACGCGCCCCCCAGAATGACGGCGGCCAGCACCTCGAGCTCCAACCCCTGCCCCACCGTGTTCTGCGCGCCCATGGTGCGGCTGGCCTGGATCAGCCCCGCCGTGGCCACGCAGAAGGCCGAGATCATGTAGGTCATGAACACGACACGCGCCCGCGGGATGCCCGAAAAGGTCGCCGCCGTCGGGTTGCCGCCCACGGCATAGACCTTGCGCCCGAAGGGGGTCTTGGCCAGCAGGATGCCAAGAACGGCCGCCAGCGCCACGAAGATGAGAACCGGGATCGGGATGCCCAGCGCCGTTCCGCGCCCGAACACCCCGAACCACGTTTCGTTCTGGTTGGCGATGTCCATGTTCTGCCCGCCCGAATAGGTAAGCGTCAGGCCATGGATGGCCGACAGCATGCCCAGCGTCACGATCAGCGAATTCAGCCTGAGATAGCCGATGAGAAATCCGTTGATCGCCCCCAGCGTCAGCGTCATGGCGAACATGGCCGGAATGGCGAGCGCGGGGCCGAAGGCGGGGTTCTCGTGCAGGTCCAGCACCACGATGGCCGAAAAGGACAGCATCGAGCCCACCGACAGGTCGAGGTTGCCGCCGATCACCACGAAGGTCACACCCAGCGCCATGATGCCGAGGATCGCCGACGACCGGACCACGCCGAAGACGTTGTCGATGTCGATGAAGCGCGGGTTCCAGAGCGCGAAGCCCACCATGAACAGGATGAAAGCGACAAGGATGCCCTGCCGCGCCAGAACGCCACCAATGGATTTCACAGCCGTGTCGGCCATTCCAACTCCTCCCCTATCGGTCGCGCCGATGTGGCGCCCCCTCCCGTCGCGTTCCGCCTCCTCCGCGATGCGCGTCAGACCAGTGTCATTCCACCGTCGATCATGACGATCTGTCCCGTCATGTAGTCGCTGGCGCGCGACGCCAGAAACGTCGTCGTCCCGGTGATGTCCTCGGGGCGCGCGACGCGGCCTCTCAGGATCGAGGCCGAGAATTCCTCCATCGCCTGCCCCGGACGCTCGGCCGCGCCGATCTCCATCAGGTCGCGGTCGACCTGCTCCCACATCTCGGTCGCCACCACGCCGGGCGCGAAACCCGTCACCGTGATGCCATGCCGGGCAAGGTCCCGCGCCGCCGACTGGGTGAGGCTCACCACGGCCCATTTCGAGGCGCAATAAGGCGCCACGTTGTCAAAGCCCTGCCGCGAGGCGATGGAGGCGGTGTTGACGATCTTGCCGCCATCCCCCTGCGCAATCATCTGGCGCGCGGCCTCCTGCATCCCGATCAGGCAGCCCAACCCGTTTACATCCATGATGAACGACCAGTTCTCCTCGGTCACATCCATGAAATTCATCGGTTTGTTGACCCCGGCATTGTTGAACATCACGTCCAGCCGGCCGAAGGCGTCAACCGTCCTTTCGATCACCGCGCGCATGTCCGCGCGGTCGCGGACATCGACGCCCGCGGAGATCACGGCGTCGTCGGCCACGCCCGCGCGCTTGCGGTTCGCCTGTGCGACCTCCTCGACCTGCGCGGCGTTGAGGTCCGCGAAACAGACCGTCGCGCCCTCGTCCAGCAGCGCCTCACCTATGGCGCGTCCGATCCCGCGGGCCGCGCCCGTGACGATGCACACGCGCCCCTCCACTCCACGAGGTTCGCCCACGGCGTGTCCCCCTGTCCGTCGTCTTGTTGTTCTTGAGAAATACGGGGGCCGGATTGCGAAACCGGCCCCCGTCCGGGGAGGAATATCAGAACACCGGGCGGGTGAACTCGCCCATGTTCTCCTGCGTGATCTTCGGCGTGTCGAAGTAGTTCAGGAACGGCACGTCCTCGCCTGCCAGCACGTCGAGCGCCGTCTGCAGGGCCGCTTCGGCGTCATCGACCGGCGACTGGTAGATGGAGCCCCAGTACTCGCCGCGCTCCATAGCATCATAGCCGACGGCGAAGTTGGTGGCGCCGACGAAGGTGATACCTTCGACGCGACCGGCAGCCAGTGCAGCGTTCAATGCGCCCACGCCCATGTTGTCATCGCCGGAATAGACCCCGTCGATATCGTCATACTGAACGAGGAAGGCCTCCATCACGCGCTGGCTGTCCTCGCGGTTCCAGTTGCCCGGCTGACTGTCGACCAGCGTCACGTTCGGGCAGACCTCGGGCAGACGCTCCTGGAAGCCTTCGCTGCGCTCGATGGCGGTGGTGTAGCCCGGCTGGCCGGTGATCTCGACCACGCGGGCTTCGTCCTCGATGCCCATTGCCTTGAAGCGGTCGCACATGATCTCGGCCGAGCGCGCGCCCTGCGTGACGTTGTCGGGCCCCGAGAAGGAGCGCACGAAGTCGAATCCGTCCTCGGCGATGTTCGAGTTGGTGATGATCACCGGGATATCGGCCTGATGGGCTTCGCGCACGGCGGGGATCACGGCCTGTCCGTTCGTAGGCCAGATGATCATGGCATCGACGTCCTGCTGGATCAGGTCCTGGATCTGCGCGATCTGGCGCGCCACGTCGCCGCCGGCATCCAGCACCACGACCTCGACATCGGGGTTTTGTTCGGCTGCCGCCATGAAGGCCTGTTCATAGGTCGTCTGGTAGCTGTCGACACCGACATTGTTCTGCGTGATGCCGATGGTGACGGATTGCGCAGAGGCCGCGCCGCCCAGCGCGATAAGCGCGGTCGTGCAGGCAAGCGTGAGCTTGGTCTTGCGGGTCATGTTCGTTCCTCCCTGTGTGTGTCTCGCGATTGCAGCTGTCCTCCCAGCCCGGGGAATCACCCGGTGCAATCTGCCTTTATCCAGCGCTGAATTCCGCGACTTCGGGCGCGCTCATTTTATCCGCATTGGACATTGTTATGTCCATTATGGATATTTTGGAGCATGCCCCAGAGGTTCCAATTTGAACATTTCACGAAAGGTCGCCCATGACACGATACCCGACTCGGGCCAGTGGGCCAAACGCACGCGGAACCATGAACAGCCACACTGCCGAAAATCTCCGTTTTGGACAAGATGCTGCCTTCGGCATGCGCCACCCGTCCGGAATGGCGGAGGCCGAACTGGACCGCGTCGTCGGTTTTCTCGGCGAACTGTGCGTGGAACTCGACAATTCGCTGGAGCCCAACACCCCTAACCCCCACCTCAACATGATCCTTCACCTGCTACGCGGTCATTTCGCAGGGCGGATGGTTTCGGCCTCGTCGATGGCCGCTGCCTCGGGCGTGCCTTACGCCACCGCGATGCGCAAGCTGGCCGAAATCCAGAGGGCCGGCCTGGTCGAGCAGCGGCCGCGCACACGGTCGGGGCGCAGCTTTTCGCTTCACCCCAGCGAGGCGCTGCTGGAACGCTTCACGCAGATGGCCAGCCGGATCGCCCGGATCGCGCGTACCGCGTTCGACGGCCCGGCGGAGGCGGAGGATTATTTCTTCGGCGGCTCCTACGTCCTCGGCAAGGCCGTCATCGCACCGCCCGGCGCGCTCCTGTCGCCGCTGAAATTGTCCGGGGGCCTGCGCATCCTCGTCCATGGCGACCCTACCTTCATGGTGATGGAGACGCTCAAACGCCAGTTCGAGCAGATCGTCGGCACCGATATCCACCAGCGCGCCTTCTCCATCGACCGCCTGCATCAGGAGGCATTGCGCAACGCCGAGCGCAAGCGCAGCGCCTATGACCTGATCGCAGTGGACCTGCCGTGGCTGGGCGAATTCGTCGAAAAGGGCGTGATCCGCCCCCTGACCGAAGTCATGGACACCGAACGGCTCGACCCCGGCGACTTCCATACCGCCGGCTGGCGTGCCACCCACTGGGACGGCGTGCCCTATGGCGTGCCCAGCCAGACGACGCCCGAGCTGATGTTCTACCGCCGCGACTGGTTCGCGCGCGAAGGCCTTGCGCCGCCCGTCACCCATACCGACGTGATCGCCGCCGCCAGGCGGTTCCACGATCCGCGCAACGGCCGCTACGGGGTTGCGTGGAACGCGGCGCGCGGAACGGCGCTGGGGCACACCTTCATGATGACCTGCGCGGCCTTCGGTCAGCCGATCATCGACCTGCCCTCGGTTGCCGGCGGCTATGCCGCCGACCATCTCGGCGGCGGCGACCACATTCCGCGGCTCGACAGCCCCCGCGCTCTGGCGGCAGCCAATTACCTGATGGAATTGCTGGAGTATTCGCCCCCCGACATCCTGTCGATGTCCTGGTACGAGCGCGTCCGCCCCTATGCCGCGGGCAAGGTGGCGATGGCCTACGGCTACACGTTGCTCGCGCCCTATTTCGAGCTGGACGAGACCTGCCCGGCCCATGGCAACACCGGCTACCTGCCCCACCCGCACGGCCCCGAAGGCGCGCCGATCGCGCCGGTTGGCGGCTATGCGCTGTGCATTCCGGCCAATCTCGAGGAAGATCGCGTGGCGGACGCGGCGGAGGCGCTGATTGCCTTCACCTCGCCGGCGGCGCAGAAGCTCTACGTGCAGAACGGCAGCCGCACCGCGCCACGCTATTCGGTCGGTGCGGACCCCGAGGTGCGCCGCCTGTCGCCGATCTTCGAGACGGTGGACCAGATGTCATGGCGCGACGAGCTGCAGTTCTGGCCGCGCCCGCCGATCCCGCGGATCTCGGACATCATCCGCCTGTGCGGGCACGAGCTTCACGACATGCTCCGCGGTCTCGTCACCCCGGAAGACGCCCTGTCGCGCGTGCAGGCACGGGCCGAGGAAATCCTGCAAACACCAGTCCATTAGGGAGGAAGACATGGACCCCAATCGCCTGAAGGGTAAGAATATCCTGATCACCGGAGCCGCCCGCGGCATGGGTGCCGCCAATGCCGAGACCTTCGCGGCCCAGGGCGCGAACGTGACGCTCGGCGACCTCGACGAGGCCGCGGCACAGGAGGTTGCGGACCGCATCAACGGCAACGGCAACGGCCGCGCCATTGCCGTGAAGATGGACGTGACCAAGCGCGAGGACAACGCGAACGCGGTGGCCGCCACGGTGGATGCCTTCGGGTCGATCAACGTGGGTGTCTTCAACGCGGGCCTGAACAAACCCCGGTTCTTCATGGATATCGATGAAGACAACTGGGACATGATCATGACGGTCAACACCAAGGCCATGTGGCTGGGCATGCAGGAGACCGCCCGCCAGATGATCGCCCAAGGCACCGAGGGCGGACCCTACAAGCTGATCAACGTGGGCTCCATCGCCTCGCGCAAGCCGCTGGTGGACGTGACCGTCTACTGTACCTCGAAATACGGTTGCCTCGCGCTGACCCATTGCGGCGCCGTGGCGCTGGCGGAACACAACATCACCGTCAACGGCTACGCGCCGGGCGTCGTGGTCACACCGCTGTGGGAACAGCTCGACAAGGACCTCGTGGACATCGGCTTCAAGCAGAAGGAAGGCCAGGCCTACGAGGACATCGTCCGCGACGCACTGCAGATCAAGCGGGTCTCCTATCCCGACGACATCACCGGCACGGCCTCGTTCCTGGCGAGCGCCGACAGCGACTACATGACCGGCCAGATGATTCATATCGACGGCGGCTGGTGCATCCAGTAGCGCGGCCCGCCCTTTTCCGAACGACACGAGAGAAATGGCGGGCCGGAGCGCCCGCCGGGAGGAGATTTCAATGTCACGCGCCCTGATGCCCAACATGCTGACGCCGCAGGACCTCGAGCCCAACTGGGAATGGCGCGAGCGCATCCCTGCCTGGGGGCACACCTCGGTGGATTTCGAGCGGAGGATCGACCACGACCGGCTACGCCGCTACCGCCTCGCCCGGACGCGGCAGGCGTTGCAGGCGTCGAACGCCGGATCGCTGCTTCTGTTCGACGTGAACAACATCCGCTACGTCTCGGCCACCAAGATCGGCGAATGGGAGCGGGACAAGATGTGCCGCTTCTGCCTGCTGACGGGCGACGACAGCCCTTATGTCTGGGACTTCGGCTCGGCCGCGGTGCACCACCAGCGCTACGCCGACTGGCTCGAGCCCGACCACTGCCTTGCCGGTGTCGTCGGCATGCGCGGCACGATCCCGCCGGAATTCGGCCTGATGAAGAAATACGCCAAGATGATCGCGCAGCTCATCAGGGACGCGGGCATGGCGGACATGCCGGTAGGCGTGGACTATGCCGAGACGGCGATGTTCCACGCGCTTCAGGAAGAGGGCATCAATGTCGTCGACGGCCAGCAGATCATGCTGTCGGCGCGCGAGATCAAGAACTGGGACGAGATCCAGCTGCTGACGCAGGCCGCCTCCATGGTCGATGGCGTCTACCACATGATCTACGAGGAACTGAAACCGGGCGTGCGCGAGAACGACATCGTGGCCCTGTCGAACAAGCTTCTCTACGAGATGGGCTCGGACGACGTGGAGGCGATCAACGCAATCTCCGGCGAACGCTGCAACCCGCATCCGCACAACTTCACCGACCGGCTGTTCCGGCCCGGCGACCAGGCATTCTTCGACATTCTCCAGTCCTACCAGGGCTATCGCACCTGCTATTACCGGACGTTCAACATCGGCCGGGCGACGCCCGCGCAGAACGACGCCTACGTAAAGGCGCGGGAGTGGATCGACGCGTCGATCGAGCTGATCAAGCCCGGCGTGACGACCGATACCGTCGCCAAGGTCTGGCCGACCGCCGAATCCTTGGGCTTTCCAAACGAGGACGCGGCCTTCGGGCTCCAGTTCGGCCACGGTCTCGGTCTTGCACTGCACGAGCGCCCGATCATCAGCCGCGCGGTCAGTCTCGATCACCCGATGGAGATCCAGACCGGCATGGTCTTCGCGCTCGAGACCTACTGCCCCGCCGCCGACGGCTATTCTGCCGCGCGGATCGAGGAAGAGGTCGTCGTGACCGAGAAGGGATGCGAGGTGATCTCGCTCTTCCCGGCCGAGGATCTGCCGATCGCCAATCGTTACTGAATGGCGGGCCAAGCGGGGGGCTGTCTGCCCCCCGCACCCCCCGAGAGTTTTTCACCAGGATGAAGGGCTGCATCCGCCAGGAGACCACCATGGCCAAAGCCAAGACAAACACCGAGGACTACCTGCGGATGTACCGCCAGATGGTCCGCATCCGCACATTCGAGGACAACGCCAACCAGCTTTACCTCTCGGCCAAGATGCCGGGGCTGACGCATATGTATTCCGGCGAGGAAGCCGTCGCCGTGGGCATCTGCGAGGCGCTGACCGACGACGACCGCATCACCTCGACCCATCGCGGGCATGGCCATTGCGTGGCCAAGGGCGCGGAGTTCAGGGAGATGTTCTGCGAGCTACTGGGAAAGGAAGAAGGCTACTGCCGGGGCAAGGGCGGCTCGATGCACATCGCCGACCAGAGCCACGGCAACCTTGGTGCCAACGCCATCGTCGGCGGCTCAATGGGGATTGCCACGGGCTCGGCCCTGCGCGCGAAGCTCCAGGGCAAGGACGATGTAACCGTCTGCTTCTTCGGTGATGGGGCGACGGCGCAGGGCCTTTGGTACGAGGTGATGAACATGGCCGCGCTATGGAACCTGCCGGTGATCTACGCCTGCGAGAACAACGGCTATTCGGAATACACCAAGACCGAGGAGATCGCGGCAGGCTCCATCATGGCCCGCGCCGAGGCCTTCGGGATCGAAAGCCACCAGGTCGACGGGCAGGACGTCATGGCGGTCAACGACCTGACGCGCAAGCTGGTGGATCGGGCCCGGAAAGGCGAAGGCCCGTTCTTCATGGAGCTGATGACCTACCGCTACCACGGCCACCACGTGGGCGACATCAACCGCGAATACTACCGCTCGAAGGACGAGGAAAAGGACTGGAAGGAGAACAAGGACCCGATCATCCGCTTCCGCGCCTGGCTCGTGTCGGAGGGGATCGCGACGGAGGAGGAGATCGAGGCGATGAACGCCGAGATCGAGAAGGACGCGACCGAGGCCGTCGCCTACGCCGAAAAGGCCCCCTACCCGCCGGCCAATGAGGTCGACATGCACGTTTACGCGGACTGAGGAGAGACACGATGCGAGAAATCACCCTGTCCCAGGCCGTGAACGAGGCGCTTGCCGAAGAGATGCGGCGCGACGAGACGGTCTTCATCCTCGGCGAGGACGTGGCCGAGGCGGGCACGCCCTTCAAGGTGCTGTCCGGTCTTGTAGAAGAATTCGGCACCGATCGCGTGCTCGACACTCCGATTTCCGAGCCCGGCTTCGTCGGCATCGCGGTCGGCGCGGCCATGACCGGCGCGCGGCCGGTCGTCGACCTGATGTTCGGCGATTTCATCTATCTGGTGATGGATCAGCTGTGCAACCAGGCGGCCAAGCAGCATTACATGTCGGGCGGCAAGCTGACCGTGCCGATGGTGCTGCGCACGAACCTCGGCGCCACCCGCCGCTCGGCCGCGCAGCACAGCCAAAGCCTGCAGGCGCTGGTGGCGCATATTCCGGGGCTCAAGGTGGCGCTGCCGTCTTCGGCCTACGAGGCGAAAGGCCTGATGAAGACCGCGATCCGGGACAACAACCCGGTCGTGATCTTCGAAGACAAGCTGATGTATCAGGACAAGGCCCCCGTCCCGGAGGAGGAATACCTGATCCCCTTCGGCGTGGCCAACGTGAAGCGCGAGGGCCGCGACATCACACTGATCGCGACCTCATCCATGGTGCAGGTGGCCGAAAAGGCCGCCGCGATGCTGGAGAAGGAAGGCATCGACGCCGAGGTGATCGACCCGCGCACCATCGTGCCGCTGGATGAGGCGACGCTTCTGGACAGCGTGAAGAAGACATCCCGCGCCATCGTCATCGACGAGGGCCACCAGAGCTATGGTGTGACCGCCGAGATCGCCGCGCGCCTCAACGAAAAGGCCTTCTACCATCTCGACGCGCCGGTCCTGCGCATGGGCGCGATGGACGTTCCCGTCCCCTTCAGCCCCGCGCTCGAGGATCTGACGGTGCCCACGCCCGAGGCCGTGGTCGAGAACGCGCGCAAGCTCTGCGCCGGGGAGCTCATTCATGCCGCATGATGAAACCTCCGGTTTCAGGCCGCATGACGTGACCATGCCCCAGCTCGGCATGGCGCAGGACGCGGGCAAGATCGTGTCCTGGCTGAAAAGCCCTGGCGACGCGGTCTCGCGCGGGGATGCGCTTTTCGAGGTGGAAACCGACAAGGCAGTGATGGAGGTCGAGAGCCCCGCGGACGGGTTCCTGACCGGCGTTTCCTACGGCGAGGGCGAGGACGTGCCCGTGGGCCAGGTCATCGCGCGCATCTCCGACAGCGCGGAGGATGACGGCGCGCCCGCCCCCGAACCAGCAGCCACAGGGAAGGCGAGCGATGCCCTGCCCGAGGGCCACACGGTCACCATGCCCCAGCTCGGCATGGCGCAGGACACGGGCCTTCTGGTCAACTGGCTGAAGGCACCGGGCGACGAGGTGGCGGCTGACGACATTCTCTTCGAGGTCGAAACCGACAAGAGCACGATGGAGGTCGAGGCGGGCCGCAAGGGGTTCCTTGCCGCGACGCTGGCCGAGGCCGGCGAAGAGGTTCCGGTGGGCGACCCCGTCGCCATCATCTCGGACGCCAGGCCTGAAGCGCCCGTCGCGCGCTCGGCCAAGGACGGCGGCGCGCCCCCTGCCCCTGCGGCCCCCGTTCCGGCAGGGAAGGACACGACAGAGGCGCCCGCGAAACCGGCGGCAGCAGCTCCGGCGCCGAAGGCCCCGAGCGCACGCGGCGGACGCATCCTCGCCTCGCCCAAGGCGCGGCGGCTGGCGCTGGAACAGGGTCTCGACCTCAACCGCCTCGCCGAAGCGGGCCATCCGCAGCCTTTCCACGTCGCGGACCTCGAAGTCCTGCGCACCATGCCCTCGCCCGCACCGGCCAGCGCGCCCTCCGAAACACCACGTCGCCTCACGGCGACCTGCGCCGTGGACGGCCTGTCGGCGTTCGTGCCCTGGGCCGCCGAGACGCAGGGCCTTGCCCCCGACGCGATCCTCGCGGGCCTTGCCGGTGCCAGCCTCGGCGCGGACGGCTCCGTCACCGTCGTGGTCGAACGCCTCGGCCTGACGCGCAGCTTCTCGGTCCCGCCCGGTCGCAGTCTCTCGGCGGTTGCCGAAACAGACGACGCCCCCGCGCTCATCGTTCGCGACCTGCGCGGAACCCCGATCTCGACCGTCGCGTTGGGATCGGAACAGACGCCGGTCCTGACCGTGACGGACGCGGCCGCAGGCCTTGTCATCACGCTGGAATGCGCCGCGAGCGCGCTCGACGCCACCGCGGCGATCCGGCTTCTCACCGAATTCGCGGGCCGGATGGAGCAGCCGCTCCGCCACCTGCTCTGACATACGGAGTGCCACCCATGGACTACACCGACCTTTATATCGACGGCGAATGGCACAAGACGTCCGACCGCTTTGACGTCATCAATCCCGCGACCGAGGAGGTTCTGGCCTCCGTCGCCTCCGCCGATATCGCCGACGCCGACGCCGCACTGGACGCCGCCGAGCGCGCGATGGCCGACTGGGCCGCGAGGAAGCCCCGCGAACGTTCCGAGGTGCTGCGGAAGGCGTGGGAGCTGATGACCGAACGGCTCGATCATTTCGCCCATCTCATCACGCTGGAAAACGGCAAGGCGGGCACGGATGCGAGGGGCGAGGCGACCTATGCCGCCGAGTTCTTCCGCTGGTTCGCAGAAGAAGCGGTGCGCGCCGACGGGCTGATCACCCACGCCCCCGCCTCTGGCGCGCGGATCGTGGTCCAGCACAAGCCCGCGGGCCTCGCCGTGCTGATCACGCCTTGGAACTACCCCGCCGCGATGGGCACGCGGAAGATCGCGCCGGCACTCGCCGCAGGCTGCGGCGTCATCATCAAGCCCGCCTCCGAGACGCCGCTGACCATGCTCGCGCTCATGCCTCTTCTGGAGGAGGCGGGCGTGCCGAAAGGCCTCGTCAACGTGCTGCCCTCGAAGAAAACCGGCGCGCTGGTCGATCACATGCTGCACGACCCCCGCGTCCGGGTGGTCAGTTTCACAGGCTCCACCGGGGTGGGTCGCAAGCTTCTGAAATCCGCCGCCGATCAGGTGCTGAAACCGGCGATGGAGCTTGGCGGCAACGCGCCCGTGGTTGTCCTGAAGGACGCCGACATGGACACCGCCATCGACGGCACGATGCTGGCCAAGATGCGCAATCTCGGCGAGGCCTGCACCGCGGCCAACCGCATCTATGTCCACGAAAGCCTCGCCGAGACCTTCACCGCCCGCCTCACCGAGCGGATGTCCGCGCTGAAGGTCGGCGACGGCACCGATCCGTCGGTCGATGTCGGCCCGCTGGTCAACGCCCAGACGCGCGACAAGGTGGCCGAGTTCGTCTCGGACGCGCTGTCCAAGGGCGCGAAGCTGGAATGCGGCGGCACGGTGCCCAATGGCCCGGGGTTCTTCTACCCGCCCACGGTCATCTCCAACGTCCCCGAGACCGCCGATTGCGTCCATGACGAGATCTTCGGCCCCGTCGCCGCGATCCAGACCTTCGCCGACGAGGAAGACGCGATCCGGCGTGCCAACGACACCGAATACGGGCTGGTCGCCTATGTCTTCGGTGGCGATTTCAAGCGCGCGATGCAGGTCTGCGAACGGCTGGACTATGGCATGGTCGGCCTCAATCGCGGCCTCGTCTCCGACCCCGCCGCGCCCTTCGGCGGCACCAAGCAATCGGGCCTTGGTCGCGAGGGCGGCCATGAGGGAATGCTGGAGTTCATGGAAACACAGTACATTTCGGCGGAATGGTGAGGCAGATGAGCGAGATTTCCGCCAGCCCCTCGACCCGCAAACTGGCCCTGCAGAAGGGGGTCGACCTTGAAGCGCAGGCGAAAAAACTCGGCCGCACCACGATCGGGCCCGAGGATCTCGACGGCGGGCCTGCCCCGGCGTCGTCGGGCGACACGTCCTACTGGGCGGTGGATCATGCGCAATACGGACCCGTCACCGAGGAACCGATGAGCCGCTTCGCCAGGGTCGCGGCGCGGAACCTCGCCGCGGCACAGGCGCTGATCCCGGCGGTGACCCACCATGACCGCGCCGATGTTTCGGCCATCGAGGCTCTGCGCGCCGCATGGAAGCCCGAGGCACAGGCGCGCGGGCTGAAGCTCACGGCGCTTGCCTTCCATGTCGCGGCGCTTGCACGTTCGCTTAGGGCATACCCCAGGTTCAATTCCTCGCTCTCGGCGGATGGCGAAACCCTGATCCTGAAGGGCTACGTCCATATCGGGATCGCCGTGGACACGGAACACGGGCTGATGGTGCCGGTGATCCGCGACGCGGACCGCAAGGGCCTCTGGTCCATCGCGGCGGAGATTGGCGATCTGGCCGCCCGCGCGCAGACCCGCAAGATCGGCCCCGACGAGATGGGCGGCGCCTCCATGACGATCACCAATCTCGGCGGGATCGGCGGCACGGGGTTCACGCCCATCGTGAACCCGCCAGAGGTCGCGATCCTCGGCATCACCCGGACCGAGACCGTCACGGTCTGGAACGGGGACACACCGCGGCCGGTGCCAATGGTGCCGCTGGACCTGTCCTACGATCACCGGGTGATCAATGGCGCGGACGCGGCCCGTTTCCTGACCCATTACGCCGGTCTGATCGCCGATCCGCGGAACATGCTCCTTTGAGGGCATCAAGCTCGCGCGGCGCACCGGCGCCGTGGGCCGCGCGCTGACAATGCCGTCGGTACAAACCGTCGGCATCGTGCGCATTCCGGTTTCCAAGGGACCGTGATGCGATATGATCCGTCGGAGCCATGACCTCCGTATTGAAGAATTACTCCGTCATCCTCCCGCTCGCGGCTCTCGTCCTCGCGTTCTGGTTCAGCCCGGACCTGCAGGAGGTCGCGGCCGGCGTCGCGATCTTCCTCTTCGGCATCCTCATGCTGCAGGACGGCTTCAAGCTGCTCAGCGGCGGCAATCTCGAGCGTCTGCTGGGGGCGGCGACGCGCTCGACGCCGCGCGCGCTGGCCTTCGGCCTCGTGTCGAGTACGCTCGTCCAGTCAAGCTCCCTCGTCTCGGTCCTGACGATCTCCTTCCTCAGCGCGGGGCTGATCTCGCTGATCGGCGGGATCGGGATCGTCTTCGGCGCCAATCTCGGCACGACCACAGGGGCGTGGCTTGTGGCGGCATTTGGACTGAGGGTCGATATCGCGGACTATGCCATGCCGATGGTCGCCTTCGCCGTCGTGCTGGTGTTCCAGAAGGCGCGTCCGGTGCGGGGCTTCGGCTATGTGCTGGCCGGGGCGGGTTTTCTGTTTCTCGGCATCTTCTACATGAAGGACGGGTTCGAGGCGTTCCGCGACGGGCTGGACCTTTCGCGCTACGCCATGCCGGGGATCTGGGGGCTGCTGGTCTATACCGCACTCGGCGCCGCGGCCACGGTGATCCTGCAGTCGAGCCATGCGACCATGGTGCTTGTGATCACCGCACTGGCGGCCGGTCAGATCAGCTATGAAAACGCCATCGCGCTGGCCGTGGGCGCAAATGTGGGCACGACGGTCACCGCGATGATCGGAGCTGTGGGTGCGAACGTGCAGGGCAAGCGTCTGGCGATCGCGCATCTGGTCTTCAACCTCGTCACGGCGGCGGTCGCCCTGATCCTCGTGTCGCCCCTGACCGCGCTTGTCGATGTGGTGGCGCGGGTCGCGGGCGTCGGAGCCGAGGATTACGCGCTCAAACTCGCGATCTTCCACACGATCTTCAACACGCTCGGCGTGATCCTCATGCTGCCGCTCACCGGGTGGCTTGTCTCTTTCCTGGAGCGCCGGCTTCCGGAAACGAAACCCGATGTCAGCCGCCCCCGGCATCTGAACGCGGCAATCGACGACTACCCGGAAACACTGGAAAGCGCGCTCAGGCAGGAGGTCTCGCATCTCTACGACAACGCGGTGAAACTCGTCCTGCACGGGCTGAACCTGCATCGTGAAACGGTCGTCGACGCAAGCGACCTCGGCGCGGCCGTACGCGAAAGCCGGGAGCCAATCGATCTCGATATCGGGGATGAGTACGAGCGCCGGGTCAAGACGCTCTATACCGCCATCGTGGACTTCGCCACGCGCGCAACGCGCCACCGCGAAAACGCGCCCGAGGTTGTCGCGCGCATCGACGCGCTGCGGGACATGGCAGGCGGGCTGGTGCGGTCGGTCAAGTCGGTCAAGCACATCCGCAAGAACGTCCTGCGTTACACCACGCAGGAGACCGGGGCGGCGACCGAACTCTACGACGCGTTGCGGACCGAGGTCGCGCGGGTTGTCGTGGCCATCCGCGATCTCGACAGCGCGGCGCCGGACGAACGCAGCACGCTCTGGCTCGACCAGGAGGCCGCGCGGCTGGCCGCGTCCACGCGCAAGGGCGAACGGCGCGCCGGCGCGCTGATCCGGCAGGGCGAGCTCGACCCCTCGGCCGCCACATCGTTCCTGAATGATGCCAGCTACGCCGGTGCCGCAATGCACGAGCTTCTCGCGGCGGCGCGCGCCTATTTCGCGGAGCCCGACCGTGCCGCCGCCGAACTCGAAGGGCTGCTCGCGCTGGACGAGGACGAGATCGGCGCGGCCGCCGGGCGCGGGGCGCCCGGTGAATAGGGTGCGCCGCAGACGTCCGGGACCGATACGGAGCTGTCACAATCGTCGTCTAGGGTCTCCGAGGATGGAACGGCGGAGCCGCCGCGATGGGACTGAAGAAACTCGCTGACAAGGTGGCCGAATACCAGCAACGGCTGGCAGCCGGGCAAGCCAAGAAGATCGAGCCCGAGCTTGTCGAGCACGTCCTCGACAAGCTGCGCCGCAAGGAGGCCGACCTTCTCGCCGATCTCGCGTCCGAGACCGATGACGCGGAGCGTGAGGAAGTCGAACACAAGCTGAAGGTCGCGCGCGAGCATATAGAACGCGCCGAATGGCTGCAGCGGGAACTCGCCTGAGCAGGGCCTACTCCGTGCGACCGCGAAGGCTTGCGATAAGGTCGTCACCCATATTCAGAACCTCGTCCGCGGCGTCCAGCACCTCCGGGCTCGGCACGACGGGCTTGATCTTGATCCCGGCGCTCAACGTGCGGACAACATGGCGAAGCGCCGAGACGCGGGCATGGCGTTTGTCGTTGGCCGCGACCACATGCCAGGGCGCGGCCGCCGTCGATGTCCGTTGCAGCATTTCTTCGATGGCGGCCTCGTAGGCGTCCCATTTCTCGCGGTTGCGAAAATCCTCGTAGCTCAGCTTCCAGCGCTTGCGCGGGTTGCGCAGGCGCTCCTCGAAGCGGCGCAACTGCTCCTCGGGCGTGACGTGGAAGAAAAGCTTCACCAGCCGCGTGCCGTCCTTCACGAGCATGTCTTCGAAATCGCGGATCTCGTCATAGGCATGGCGCCATCGCGCCTCGGGCGCGAGCCCCTCGACCCGTTCCACGAGGACGCGACCATACCATGAGCGGTCGAAGACCGAGATGCCGCCCGAGGGCGGCAGCCGCTCCATGAAGCGCAGAAGGTAGTGACGTTCGAGGTAATAGGCCCGGGGCGGCCCGATCGGCCAGACCTTGAAGCCGCGCGGGTCCAGCGCCACGGACATGCGCCGGATCGTTCCGCCCTTGCCGGCCGCGTCCCAGCCCTCGAAGACGATAACGGCCTTCTCGCCAGAAAACAGATAGGTCTGCTGGATCGCGCTCAGGCTGCGACGAAGCTTCTTGAGGGAAGCGTGATAGTCCTTTTTTCGCAGTTTCGCCGACAGATCGGCATCCGCGAGCGAAGGAGGATGGTCATCGACCCGGTGCATCTGGTTTCGCCCCTTCATGCGATCCATTGAACCCGCCTGAAGCCGTCAGCTCAACCCCGATCCTTGAACGGCCGCGAAAGGGCCCGGAGAAGAATTCCGATCTCCTCAAAGGCGCGTTCTGGCTCTTCGCCGGATCAACGGTCTCGCGGGGGGGCGGCCCCGTTTCCCTGATCCAGAAGCCGCATGAAGAAGCCGGTGACCTCTTCGGGGGTCGATCGCTCCGCCGCGCCGCCAGCGACCTCTTCTTGCGACCAGATCCACGTGGCGGCAGGATCGTGAAGCATGGCCCACTCGCCGAAGGCGCGCTCCGCCACGGGTTCGGCGACATGAAGCGTCACCTCCACGTGGCGGTCGTCGCGCCGGATGCGCGCCAGCGCGCCCCGGACCATGTCCTCGGGACCCTCCAGCCATTGAAGGTAGATGTCGCCCCGACAGATCAGGGCGCCAGTTATCCCGTCCCGCTCGTTCGCGCGCCGCGCATCCACGAGGATTCCGCTCAGGATCGCCGAGTCGAAGCCGAAGGGACGGGAACTGTATACCGCTCGGAACAGGGTCATGTTCTTGTGCCTCCCTCTGAAATCCATCCGGCCGATATCGCCGTCTTGCCAAGATGCGCCCCGGCCGCGCGATCCCTGCAAACGCGGGCGCAGGTCACTCCGGCAAGCCGCTGAGCCTGCACCAACCCCGCGACCCGGCGAGACGGAGGGGATCGGCGCGTTCCATGCGACCATCGTGGAACGGGAGGTCGATGTCGACAGGTTTCGGGACAGGCATGTCTTTCGAGCTGGGCGGAGAGAATTGCCCCCGGGGGCCCTTTTATCCACGTCGCGACCGCGAGGCACCTGCTGAGAGCAGGAATGGCGCCGATCCTCGTCTACGCCCCGACCCTCGCGATCGCGCTCAGGGCGATCGAGAGGAAGGACCGCAACTCCGGCGACGTGTTCGTGCCCGGACATGGCACGCACGGGACGGCCGAACCGCCTTTGCGGAGCCAAGACGCGGCGGGTGCGTATCGATAATTGCGCAAATGATGAAATTTTGTGCACAAACCTGCATTCCGCCGCTGGATAACGGAAAGCTCGGGTGCAAGGGTTGCCGTCCGCATCTCCTGCCCTGATAGTGAATTACGTAATACCTAATACGAAAGCGCGGGCGGCGCTTGCCGGTCGCGACGGTGTCCGGCAATCCCGGCGGTGGGGAGAGCAAGTTGGAAAACCGAATGAACGGCGCACAGGCGATGGTGCGCAGTCTGGAAGCTCACGGCGTCAGTCATATCTTCGGGCTTTGCGGCGATACAACCCTGCCGTTCTACGACGCCATGCGCCAGCTCGACCATTCGATCACTCATGTGCTGACCCGCGACGAACGAAGCGCCGCCTACATGGCGGACGCGTATTCGCGCGTCACCGGTCGGGTCGGGGTCTGCGAAGGGCCTTCGGGGGGCGGTGCGACCTATATCCTTCCCGGGCTCATCGAGGCGAATGAAAGCTCCTACGCGGTGCTCGGGATCACCACGGATGTCTCGGTGGCGTCCTACGGCCGGTATCCGCTGACCGAGGTGGACCAGAACGCCCTGATGGCACCGTTGACCAAGTGGAACACCGTCATCACGCGCGCCGATCACATCCCACGGATGGTGCGAAAGGCCTTTCGTGCCATGACGACCGGACGATCCGGCGCGGCCCATCTCGGACTGCCCTACGACATCCAGTATGATCCGGTCCCGGCGGAAGAAATCTGGGCCGACCCCGAGCTGGCACGGTATCCGGCCTACCGGACGGGCCCTGACCCCGAAGCGGTCAGGGCGGCGGCGGAGGCCATCCTGTCGGCCCGCGCGCCCCTGATCGTCTGCGGCGGCGGCGTCGTGATCTCCGGGGCGACCGATGCGCTCGACCGGTTGGCCACCCTGCTCGACATTCCGGTCGCGACATCGATTTCCGGGCAGGGCAGCCTGCCCGAGACGCACCCGAATTGCGTCGGGGTGGTGGGGTCCAACGGGGGCACGGACGAGACCTGGGAGGCGATGGCCAGCGCAGATCTGGTGATCTTCATGGGCTGCCGCGCAGGATCGACCACGACATCGCGCTGGGAGGCGCCAAGGCCCGGAACGCGTATCGTCCATTTCGACGTGGATCCGATGGTCGTCGGCGCCGTGCTGCCGACAGAAGTCGGCGTCGTGGGTGATCTGCGGCTGGCGCTGGATGCGCTGAACGAGGAACTGACCCGGATGGGACAGGCGACGGCATTTGGCGGGGCGGATACCGTCGCCGACATCCGGACGCGCAAGTTCGAGCGTTTCGACGCGATCGCGCAGTCGAACGAGTACCCGATACGGCCAGAGCGTGTCATCGCCACCCTGAAGCGCTGCCTGCCGGAGGACGCGACGATCGTGTCGGACCCGGGAACCTCCTGTCCCTATCTCTCGGCATACTACACGCTTCCCCGGGCCGGCCGGCATTTCATCACCAACCGGGCGCACGGAGCACTGGGCTATTCCCTGTCGGCGGCCCTCGGCGCATGGTTCGGCGCGCCGCACCGCAAGACGGTTGCGCTGATGGGGGACGGCTCGTTCGGGTTCACCTGCGGCGAACTCGAGACGGTGACCCGCACACGCGCGCCGATCACCTATATCGTGCTGTCGAATGCAAGCTTTGGATGGATCAAGGCCAGTCAGCGCGACGACTGTGACTCCCGCTTCTACAATGTGGATTTCCAACGCAGCGACCACGCGGCCGTGGCCGCCGGCTTCGGTGTGAAGTCCTGGAGCGTGGCCGATCCGCAAAAGCTGGAGGGCGTCCTGCGCGAGGCCATCGCCCACGATGGCCCGACGCTGATCGACGTCGCCTGCCAGCCGCTCGAAGAGGCTCAAGCCCCCGTCCGTCGCTGGATGGGATAATCGACGCACCTCAAGAAGGGGTGCACGACACCACAGGGAAAGGAGTTCATCATGATCACGCGCAGGACAGGACTGGCGGTTGCCGGTTTTCTTCTCACACTGCCCATGGCGGGTGCAGTATCCGCACAGGGTTACCCGGAAAACGACATCACGCACATCATGCCGTGGAGCGCGGGCGGCGGTACCGACACGGTGATGCGGACCTTCATGAACTTCGCCGAACAGCAACTCGGCGTCGGCATCAACACCCAGAACGTCACCGGCGCGCAAAGCGGGGTCGGCACGATGCGTCTGATGCGATCCCGCGCCGACGGCTACACGATCGGCTCGCTGACCTGGGACAGCGTGATCACCGTGCCCTACTACAACCTGGTGCCGGGCTACGACACCAGCGATCTGACCTACATCTCATCGGTGACGATCCATCCAACCGTGCTCGCCGTAGCGGCAGACTCGCCTTTCCAAACGCTGGGAGATTTCGTCGCCGCAGCCGCCGAAGCGCCCGGTGAGCTGTCGATCTCGAATGTCGGACTGGGCGGTGTGTGGCACCTGCCCGCACTGGACTTCGCCGCCGCGGCGGGGATCGAGGTCAACCACGTGCCCTATCCCGACGGGTCTGGGCCCCAGCGCGAGGCCCTGCTGTCTGGCGAGACCGATGCAGCCTCGGTCAACCTGGCGGCGGTGTTCCCGGCCGTTCAGGCCGGGCAGGCCCGCGTCCTCGGCGTGATGGACAGCGAACGCAGCGATTTCCTTCCCGACGTGCCCACCCTCCTCGAGGAAGGCTATGACGTCGTCTGGGGGAGCTTCCGGGTGGTCGCCGCACCTGCCGGGATCGAAGCGGAACAGGTCGAGACACTGGAAAGCGCCTTCGCGGCCGTTTTCGAGATGGAGGAGTTCCAGCAGCGGGCAGAGGAAACCGCAATGGGCGCCGTCTACATGAACTCCGAGGAAACCACGGCCTATATCGAGGCTTCACAGGCCAAGGCCTTCGCCCTGATCGACAGCCTTGTCGAGCAAGGCATTCTCGAAAGGTAATCACACGCAGCGCGCCGCCACCCGAGACCTGCGGCGCGCTGCGACCAACCGAACCCGGCATCAAGGACTGTCGAATGCGCCTGTTTGAACGTTTCAACGCCCAAGCGGTCTTTGCCGTCGGGCTAATCCTGTTCGCAACCGTATACGCGAGCCAGATCCCGAAACTGGGCGTCCCGTTCGGACGGTCCGGGGAACCGGGCGCTTCGTTTTTCCCAATTGTGCTCGTCTGCGTTCTGTACCTGGCGGCGTTTCGCGTCCTTGTCGCCGAGCTTCGCCGGTCGAGCGACACGTCCACCGACGCGCAGCAAGCCTCCGAGACCGTGCCGCGCATCGGCCTGCTGGGCCCGCTCGTACTCGTCGTGCTCATCGCATCGTTCACCGTCGCACTGCCGACGCTGGGCTATTTCGTGGCGGCGGCCGCCTTTACCTTCGGGGTCGCCCTGTTCTTCAACTACGAGCAAACGGGCCGTCTTGGGCGGTCGATCGGCCAGTCGGTGCTGACGGCGGCAGCGATCACCGGCTTCGGCTGGGTGTTCTTCGAGGGCATCTTCGGCCTGTCGCTTCCCGGCTGGAACTTCTGACGCCATGGGGGAACTCTTTGGCGGCTTTGCCACGCTGTTGACGCCGTGGCCCTTCCTATACCTGCTCGGCGGCTTTCTCATGGGGCTGATCTTTGGCGCCATTCCCGGGCTCACCGCCACGCTGGCCATCGCCCTGCTGCTGCCGTTCACGTTCGGCATGGAGATCACCCATGCCCTGATCATGGTGATGGGCATCTACATGGCCGGGATCTACGCGGGATCCATCACCGGGATCACGGTGAACATTCCCGGCGCTCCGTCGGGAGCGATCACGAGCATCGATGGCCACGCCCTGATGAAACAGGGACATGGCGCGCAAGCCCTGAGCCTCGACGCCTTCGCCTCCTCCATCGGCGGCATGATCGGCGCGGTCGTCCTTATGCTGCTGGCCGAGCCTATCAGCGACCTCGCCCTGCTGCTGCGAACGCCCGACAAGTTCGGGCTTGTCGTGATGGCCGTGGTCACGGTGACCATCGTGGCGCGCGGCTCGCTCTGGCGTGCCATCATTGCGACGACGCTTGGACTGATGATCTCGACCATCGGGATCGATCCGATGGTTCCACAGGGGCGCTTCGATTTCGGCAGCTACTACCTGATCGAGGGGGTCGGCCTCTTGCCCGCGGTGATCGGCCTGTTCGCCGTCTGCGAGTTGCTGGCGCAGGGCAGCCTGCCGGCGCGTGCCGCGTTTTCGCATGTCGCCGACAAGATGCCCAAGCTGCGGCATCGCGACTTCATTCCCGATTTCCGCACGATCCGCGAGATCGGCGCCTTCACCTACATCAAGAGCTCGATCATCGGTGTCCTGATCGGCATGCTCCCGGGCGGCGGGGCATCCATGGCGTCCTTCATTTCCTACGCCGAGGCCAAGCGCGCCTCGAAACGCCCCGAGGAATTCGGGAACGGGTCCCACGAGGGCCTGGCGGCATCCGAATCCGCAAACAACGCGATGTGCGGTGGCGCGATCATTCCGCTCCTGACGCTCGGCATTCCCGGCGACGCCGTCACGGCGATCATCTTTGGGGTCCTGCTGCTGCACGGGCTGGTGCCCGGCCCGGGGTTGCTGGACGCCCATGCGGCGACGATCGCCCCGATGTTCGCGGCGCTGTTCGTCGCCTCGCTGCTGGTGATGGTTTCGGTCCTTGTTTTCGGGCCCTTTTACCTGCGCCTGGCGGGGATCAATCGCGGTATCCTGTACGCCTTCATTGCGCTGGTATCGATGGTCGGGGTCTATGCCTCATCCTTCTCGTCCTTTCAGATGTGGATGGCGCTGGCGATCGGCGCGGTCGCCTTCGGCCTTCGCAGGTTCGGCTATCCGATCGTGCCGATGCTCATGGGGGTCATCCTCGGGCCGTATCTCGAGGAATTCCTGCGCCGCTCGCTCATCGTCTCACAAGGTGACCCGCTGATCTTCATTACCAGCCCGGGAAGCGCGACATTCCTCGTGATGACGCTTGTCTTCATCTGGTTGCTGCGGATCAGGCCGGCAATGGCCCAAAGCAGCCCCTAGGGCGCCCGTCGGGCCCAAGGACAGAAGCCGTGGATCCCGAGGGTGAAACAGCGCGCACCGGTCTACTTGCGCCGTTCGGTTGAGACCGACGTCGTCGCAGCTCGATTGCCAAGGGTCCGCCGCCCTGATGGCGTGTCCCTTCAATGGCGATGTCGCGGCGTTGGCGGATCCAAAACCGGTCGTTGATCATTTGCCTGTCGGCTCGCCCCCCGGAGTCAGACACTCATCGTTCAGGCAACAAGGCCCGCTCAGCGGTCAAAGCCGCCTGACGCTGGTGGAGCGAAACCCACTTCTGCAGCCCGAAGGGGTCACGGGCGTGCTTCGCAACGGGCAAGCGCTTCCATCGGGTCCGACAGCGTCGCGCAGCTGCGCGTGTTTCGGCACCGAACACCTTCACTTGTCGAAAGACCTATGGATGAGCAACTCGTCCTCGCGGGCCTTCGGCTCCACAAGGTACATCCCGACGATGACGATCGCGAAGGCCACCCATGCAAGGATCGAGAGTTCCTCGTTCAGCAGCAACATGCCCCAGACCACGCCAGCGATGGTCATCGCATAGGCGCTCTGGCTGTAGAAGACCGCGCCGGCCGTGGCGATCAGATGGAAGGCAAGCAGCAAGGACGCGGCCCCGACAATGCCCATCAAGACGACGAGTATCTCGAGCCGTCCGACGCGGAATTGCAGGGGCATCAGATCCCCCGTCGCGTAGGCCCACGGGATCAGCAGAAGCGTCGAGATGCCCATCATCAATCCGACCGATGCGAAGATATCCACGTGCTCGGGGCGCTTGCCAGCCAGGACGATCGCCTCGACTGCGAAAAGGAAGGGCAGCGCCATGGCAAACAGAAGCCACAAATTCTGGGCGCGGTCGGCCATGTCGAACCGGGTAAACAGGACCAGCGAGACACCGACCAGGCCGACGAACAGGCCGAGCAGCCGGCGGGGTGTCGCTTGCTCCATCTTCGTCAGGGCGGCGAAGGCAAAGACCATGAAGCCCTGCAGCGTCACGATCAGCGAGAGCATGGCGGCTTCGACATGCTCGGTCGCCACGAAGGTGGTCATGCGTTGCAGGATGCCCGCGATCACCGCCCAGTAGAAGAAGAACGCGATCTCGCGCCAGCTCAGCCTTGGCAGCTTTCCGCGGTAGGCGGCAATGCCGAGGCAGAAGACAGCGGCGATACCGTTGACCCAGATGGCGAGGCCAAGGGGATTGGACCCAAGGCCGGAGGCCATGCGCGAGAGGGCCGGGGTCAGCCCCCAGACCAGACCGACAGCAAGGACCAGAAATGACCCCTGCAGGGTCATGATAGCGCGGGTCATGCGCAGTTCGCGCTCGTAGATCTCGGCCGCCATGCCCCGGAACACGGTCGCCAACCGTCCGATCGGATCGCGTTTGGAGGCCACGTCTTCGAGTTGCAGGCTTTCGGGGTCGAAGCGACCCGTCTCGAGGATTTCGGCGGCCTCGGTCAGCCGTTCGATGCGGCGGAAGTATTCGCGTTCCTGATCGCGGAAGCGCTTCTTGCCGAGCGATGCGCCCAGCCGCGCCTTGAGCAGGACCGGATCATAGGTCTTTGGCAGAAAGTCCTCCGCGCCGAGTTCGATGGCCTTTACGACGCTTTCCGTCTCGTCATCCAGCGCGGAGATGACGATCACCGGCACGTCGCGCAGGGCGTCATCCGCCTTCATTTCCGCGAGCACGCCGAAGCCGTCGAGACCGGGCATGAGGATGTCGAGCAACACCGCATCGAAACTGCCGTCCCGCAGAGCGTCGAGCGCCTCGTGCCCGTCGGCCACCATTTCCGCCACATGGCCGAGATTTTCCACCGACAACCGCAACTTGCGCCGGCTCATCCCGTTGTCGTCGACGACAAGGATCCGGGCGCCGCTCAGATCGTTGGGCGCGGCCTCCAGCGGTGTCATTTCAGCCATTCGGACCAGCCAACGCCGTCAGGGCCGCCCGCACGCGGGTCAGTTCCTGGTCGATGGCATCGATCTGGGCCATGGGTTCCCGGACCGTCTCGTCGCGACAGGCTGCTTCAAGGGAGGCACACATGGCCGACAGCCTGTGAGCACCCATGTCTGTTGCATTCGACTTGAGGCTGTGGGCGTTGATGCGCAGGGCACGAAGGTCGCCTTCGTCAGCCGCCGTGCGCATGGACGCGACGATATCGGGCGCCGACTGCTCGAACTCATCCAGCAATTCCTGCAGGTCTTCAGGATCGCCGCCGATCATGTCCAGCAATCGATCAATGGCCTGCTTGTCGATTACCTCGTCTTGCATTCCCAGGCCCTGCCTCAGTTCTCGCGTGCACTTATGGCAGCACGGCGCGCGAGACGCAATTCAAGCGCCTCGTTGAGGGTTTCGCCGAGGGCCGCGATGTCGATGGGCTTGCTCAGGTACCCGTCCATCCCGGCTTCCAGATAGGCATCGCGTTCCGAATTGATCGCGTTGGCTGTGAGGGCCGCGATGAAGGGGACACGCTCCTCGGGCAACAGGTCCCGGATGTGATTGGCCGCGGTGATCCCGTCCATATCCGGCATTTCGATATCCATCAGGACGATGTGAAAATCCCGCTCGCGGCAGGCCTCGATCGCCTCGGCGCCGCTGGTAACGACCGTCGCCTCGTAGCCCAGCCGCTTCAGGATCTTGCTGCCGACCTTGCGGTTGATCGCATTGTCATCGACGAGAAGGATATCGAGGTCGTGCCGGCCTACCGGTTGCGCCATTTCCATGGCGACCGCGGCGGCGTTTTGCGCATCCGGCGCCAGCGTCCGGGCAAGTGCCGCAAGCAATTGCTGGGATTTCGCCGGCTTGGTGAGGATCGCCGCGTAGTTCATCGCCCCCACCTGTTCGCGAAAGCTGCGCTCGGTGGAGGTGATCGAACTGAACAGTATCATCGGCGGGGTCCCGTCGCCGAGGGCCTTGTGCGCCGCTTCGGTGAACTCCAGCCCGTTCATCTCGGGCATCTTGAAATCGACGATGACGACATCGAATGGCCCGGCCCCCTGCAGGTGCGAAAGCGCCTCCGAGGGCCGGGCCGCCTCGGTCGGAACGGCGCCCCAGTTCTGCAGCTTGTCACTGATGATCAGGCGGTTAGTGCGGTTGTCGTCGAGGACCAGAACACGCGCGCCCTCTATGGCCGAAAGAAGATCGGCGTTGCGGGACCGTTTCGGCGGCGCCACGATCCGCCCGGGCAGCGTGAAGGAAAACTCGGTGCCTTCGCCGATCCGGCTGGTCACGGTAATCTCGCCGCCCATCAGTTCCACCAGCCGCTTGGTGATCACCAGCCCCAGACCGGTTCCGCCATAACGCCGTGTCGTGGACGCATCGACCTGGCTGAAGGACTTGAACAGCCGGTCCATACGATCCTCGGGAATACCGATCCCGGTGTCGGTCACGGTGAATTTCAGAACCGCCATGTCCTCGGCCGCGTGGCTTTCCTGCAGGGCGCAGGTGAGCACGACCTCCCCCTCCTCGGTGAACTTCACCGCGTTGTTGAGCAGGTTCATCAGGATCTGCTTGAGGCGCACGGGATCGCCAAGGATCGCCGCCGGCACATCCGGCTCGATGCGGCAGGCCAGTTCGATCCCCTTTTCGCCGGCCCGAGAGGCGACAAGGTCCACCGAAGACTCGATGGCCACGGTCAGATCCATCGGCTCGGCCTCGAGTTCGAGGGCGCCGGCTTCGACCTTCGAGAAATCGAGAATGTCGTTGATGATCGTGAGCAGCGTGTCGGCGGCGGTCTCGATCGTGTCACAGAAATCCTGCTGCTCGTCGTCGAGTTTCGTGTCCTTCAGAAGGGTGCTCATGCCGATGATGCCGTTGAGCGGGGTCCTGATCTCGTGGCTCATGGTGGCGAGGAACGCGCTTTTGGCGTCGTTGGCCGCCTCCGCGGCCTCCTTGGCACGCTGCAGTTCCGTGATGTCCGTGAATGTCACCACCATTCCGCCATCGTCGGTGCGGCGTTCCTCAAGGCGATACCATTCCTCGTTCCGCCGTTTTTGAAGCTTGGGGCCCTGCGGGTTGCGGTGTTCCTTCATGCGATCCGCGATCCAGGCGTCAGTGTCCTTCAGGGCATCCGGGATCAGGCCGGCGGCGACGGACTTGCGGATCACCGTCTCGAAGGTCGCGTTCTCTTCGATGTCCTTCTCGATGCCGGGATACATCATCCGCACATAGGTGGAATTCGCCAGCACGAGGCGATCGTTCGGATCGTAGAGCGCGAAACCCTCGGAGATGCTCTCGATGGCGTCGGTCAGCTGCGCGCGAGCCTGCTGTGCCTTGGCCTCGGCCTTGACCAGCCCGGCGGTGCGTTCCTCGACACGCTGCTCCAGCACGTCGCTGGCTTCCTTGAGCTGCGCCTCGTAAGCCGACTGGCGCCGCTGCATGGCGTTGAATGCCGAAACCACCTGGCCGATCTCGTCGTCACTCTGCCAATCGACGGCCTGACGCGACTTGCCTTGCTGCTCCCGGTTGATCGACTCCATGAGCAGGGCAAGCGGCCGCCCCACCGCCTGCTTGTTGGCCAAGATGGTCGCCATGATGACCGCGGCCAGCAGGATACCGGCCAGTGCTGCGGTCAGGAAAAGGCGCTCTCCCCGCAACTGGGCCAGCCGCGCGTCGGTCAGCGCAAGTTCCAGCTGCCCGACGACGATTTCGCGGCCCGCCTCGCCGAAAGCGATCTCCCGGCTGATCACGTAATCGGAGCGTTCGATCCGATCCGTCGCACCAACGGAGGCCACGAGGCGGTCGCGATCGTCGAACACCGACGCGGCCAGCACGTCCTGATCCGTGATCAGGGAGGCGAGGATCAGTTCCACCTGCGCGTCGTTCACGTTCCACAGGGACTCGGCCAGAACGGCGCTCTGGATTTCGGCGAGACGTTCGAGCTTGGCGCGCAGTTCCTCTTCGGCTTGTGCGCGTGCGTTCAGTTCGAACAAGGTGAAGACCAGCATGGTCGACAAGAGCACCACCGGCACGACGAAAAGCAGCACCTTCGCCTGCACCGATTTCGGATGCGGGAGCCATCGGGATCGCCGCCGAGCAGTCGCAACCTGGCGGACCGGCCGCTCGGTGGGGGGCACTAGAATTGCTCCGAGAAGTACGCGTCTATGCTCTGTTCGACCTCGATGCCTGCAAGCCCTTCGTTGAACCGGTCGCGAAGGGCGCGCCCCGCCTCATCGTCATTGAAGCACAGAAAGAGCGTATTCTCCGACAGCGGGCGCTCATCGAAGACGAGACGCTCCCGACCGTCCGCCAGCGACGGCTCGGTCGCCAGCAGATAGGCCAGCACCAGGCGGTCGATCACGGCGGCGTCTATGCGCTGGCGCAGCAATCGGCGCAGGTTCGTCAGGTCGTCCGACGCAGGGGCCACGTTGATCCAGCCGGTCCCCGCCTTCTGGTCGAATTCGTCGGTATTGGCATAACCAAGCACGGTCCCGATCAGGAACTCCTGCTCGCCAAGATCGTCAACCGTGGACCACGTGATCGGCGCATCGGTGTTTTCCACCAGTCCGAGCGGACCGAAGCCGATCGGCTCGGAGGCCACGAAGCCCTCCATATGTCGGCAGTGATAGCCGGGAAAATAGGCGACGACGTCATCGGACTCGCTGGCCGTGGAAATCGCCCGTTGCCAGGGCAGCGTGAGCACGTTCGCCTCGACGCCGATATTCTCGAACGCGCGGACGACAATGTCGGTGACCGCGCCACCCAGCGGCAATTCCGGGGATGTATAGGGCGGCCATTCCAATGTGGAGACCGTCACGCCGTCATTCGCAGCGGCCTGCGACGCCGAGAAACCGGACACCAACAAAATCAAGGGAACGAGGATGGGCAAACGCATATACATGATCATTTCCCCCCGAAGTGTATCTTTGGATAGCTTAGAATGCGGTCCCACTTCATGACAAGGGTCGAGCCGGATTCAGTTGCGAATTACCCAAAAAGAACGCGCAGATGCCGGCGTGCGCTCAAACATGGAGCAGCCTTCGGCAAGATACTAATCGTTCATCCGATAGCGAGCTGAAATCTCGGCGAATTCGGCTGTTTGCTTGAATGCCGCGAGCGCGTCGGAGAAGGCGCTGGACAGAGAATCGTCGCCGCCCCGCCTGCTGAACATCAGATAGCCCGGCGTTTCCGAAAGCGTCGGCTCGAGGGCGCGGATGCGGTCCGCGACGCCAAGCGTTTCGGCATCCGCGAAAATGGGCAGTCTACTGTCGAGAACCGCATCCACCCTTCCTGCGAGAAGGATCTGAACGAGGCTCTCCCGCGATGCGGCCTCCTGGCGGATCATGCCGATCTCCTCGAGCCACAGATCGACGCCGGCATAGCTGTAACCGCTGACCATGGCGAAGGATCGGCCTTGCAGGATATCGGGTTCGGCGGCATCCAGAGGCGACCCGTCCAGTACGAAAAGCGTGGCATCGTAGCTCAGCAGAGCTTCGTCCGGGAAGATCGCGTATGCCGCGCGCTCCTCCGTGCGCGTTGCGCACAGGCCCGCGTCCACCTGCTGTTCCTCGACCATCCGAAGCACGCGGGTCCAGGGGACGGGCACATATTCGACGTCATATCCCATGGTCTCGAACACGGCGCTGACGATGTCGCCGCACGGACCGCGAAGCTGATCGCCCTCCCATGTGTAGTAAGGGGCGTAATCGCGGTTTTCGACGGCGACGGTCACGACCGGCTGTGAGAGGGCAACCCCGGATGACACGAGCAGGGCGACCAACGCGGCAACAGCATGCCTCATCGAGTTTCGCTCCCCTTACTCAATATCCGATCTTCCACACTCATATTGCCCACTCTTTTAGAAGACGCGGTTGAAATTGGATGTATACCAAGCCACGGATCAACATCAACGGCCGGCGGATTTCAAAGCGTGTCTCTCTTGCGTCTCCGCCGGGATCAAGGCGCCTTTACCGGGCCGGACGCGCGCCACCCAATGCTCGGTTTTCCGACATCGACGGATCGCCTTGCGCCGACCGACAGACATCCGGTGTCGTGAATCTTGCCGGCGGTACTCACGATGACTTGAGCAAATCCGCCAATAGGTTAGAACTGTTTGGCGGCCCAAGGCTCCGCAGCTGTATCCAGCTGCTTCGAGGGCTGAAAGCGATGGAAGAAAAAGCATTATGGAAGATGGCGAAATCGATCGTTCGGCGATTTCTCGCGCTTCCTTGCCGGCAACGTATTTCCCGATTCATCCGTTCCTTCGGCGCTCCGGCAATGACCATGAATGCGCGTACTGTCCAGTCGAACCGTTCCGCCCCAGCCGGGAAAGGAATGTCCGAAATACAGCCCGCCCCGCGCTGCGCTGGTTGAAGCGCCGACACGGCCACGGATCTTGTTCCGCGCGTTTGCGGCCGGGGAAAGCTGTCCGGCTGACGCTTGGGGCCGCGCCGAGGGCGGTGGGCGCCGCATGAACGAAGCGACGCGCCAGCCGGAACACGAGGCGGCCACGATCCTCGTGGTGGACGACAATCGCCTCAGCGCCCGCAAGCTGCAGATGGCAACACGGGCGCTTGGCCATGCGACCGAGGTTGCCGTCGACGGCTTTGACGCACTGAAGACGCTTCGAGATGCGGACTTCGACATCGTTCTGCTGGACATCATGATGCCCGGGATGGACGGCTATGCCGTCCTCGAAGCCATGAAATCGGATGACCGTCTCCGGGATGTTCCCGTCATCGTCATCTCGTCGCTGGACGAGGAGGTCGGCAGCGTCGCACGCGCGATCGAACTCGGTGCCGAGGATTTCCTGCCAAAGGACTTCGAGACGGCGTTGCTCCGCGCGCGGATAAACGCCTCGCTCGTGCGGAAACGGTTCAGGGATCGCGAACTGGCGTATTTTCGGGACATCGAGCAGCTGGCCTCGGCGGCTCAGGTCATCGAGCGTGGTGCGTTCCAGCCGTCCGATCTCCTGCTGGAAAACGTCGCAGCACGCCGCGATCCGCTGGGGCGCCTTGCCCGGGTCTTTCAGGATCTCGCCGAGGAAATCTACAATCGCGAACGCCGCCTCGACCTCACGGTCCGCACACTGAGGGGAGCGATCCTCGTCTTGCTCGCCGGAAGCATCTTCGGTCTGGCGCCGGCCCTTGGTCGCATTGCGGCCGAGCGATCGATACCGCCCATTGACCTCGCGGTCTGGTCCAACCTCGTCGCCGGCATCGCCATTCTTTCGGTCTCGGTTTTCCGCAACGGCCTGCCTCGTCTCCGCCTGCGGCACTTGGCCTTTCTGTCGTCATGGGCGATCCTTCTGGGCTGCCTGTACCAGTTGGGCACCCTCGTGATAGCGACGCATGTGGAAGCCACGATGATCGCGCTGATCGGCAGCACCCGGGGCTTCATCGTGTTCCTGCTGGCCGCGTTGATCGGGATGGAAACGCCGAGCCTGAGGCGGTTTCTCGGTCTCGGGATCGGCTTCGCCGCCATTACCGCGACACTTCTTGTACTCGAACCCGGCGCCTCGGCCGGAAGCATGTGGTGGATGCTCGCCGCGCTCGCCTTGCCGCTTCTTCTTGCGCTTCATACGCTTCTGATGGCGTGGCGACCCAAGGACCTGTCAGCGGGCGCGACCGTCGGTTGCATGATGATCCTCGCTTCGGTCCTGCTGATGCCGATCACCGCGCTCGATGGCGGGATCTCCGTGCCCTTCGCGACCCTGGGCGCCTATGAGGCCATTGTCCTTTTACTGGGCTTGGCGACGGGGGTTGCATTGGTGCTGGCCCTGACGGTCGTCGCCATGGCCGGACCGGTCTTTGCCAGCCAGATGGCCTATTCCCAGACCTTGGCAGGCATCGTCTGGGGGATGCTGCTTCTGGGGGAGAGCCTGTCGCCCCTCGCCTGGGCGGCCCTCGCGCTCGTCATCCTGGGATTCTGGCTGGTGGAGCCGAAGAACGCGGGAAGTGAATTCAAGGCCAAACTGCGGGTGACCCAAATGACCAAGTCGCCGGAGTGATCACGGCACCCGCGATTCTTGGTCCAGGATCTGTTGAAGTATGGAGCCCTCATTGCGACCGGTCGCTCCCGGTCCCGGCGAAGTCCGGTTGCCGCATGTGAGGGTGTCGCAGTGTGCATTTCGGCGCGGTGCCGTCGAAGCACACTGGAGAACCCGTCAAGGCCAGCGGTCTCTGTCACCGCGCAACAGGCCGGACATAAGACCGCCTCTGACCAGACTCCAATCACAGCCAACGTCTTGCTTTGCAGGACCCTTCCCCACAGGACAATACCGCCCTTCGCCGGTGCACCCATGGGCCCAGCACAGATCGACCGATCATGACATCATGGCCGCAGCCTCCGCGGAGATGCGAAACACGCAGGCAGCTGCCATCTCGAAGCTTCACGGCTTCGTTTCAGCGAGAAATGCAGGCGGCGCCGAAGCGTGACTTTGCGTGCCACGCGGACGCCCCGGCCAGACGCGTCGCGCTCAGGATCAAGTCGATGCTGGTGTGTACGTACCGCTCACGAACGCGCTTTCGTCGGCAACAGCCGCGATCAGCATCCGCGCGAAGACCCGGACCCGTTCCATGCGGCGCAGGTCGGGATGGGTCAGGAGCCACGCGGGCAAGGTGTCGTAGGTCGCTGTGCCCGGAACACGCACGAGAGACGGGTCCCGGTCGCCCATGATGCAGGGCAGAAGCGCCATACCCAGCCCCTGGCGCGCTGCCTCGGCCTGAAGCTCCAGGTCCGGGAGACGCCAGGCAACCTGAAGCGCGCCGTAGCCCGTCGGCATTATCCGGTGTGAAAACCGCTGCGCGTCCGGCCAGCCGATCCAGGCCGCGCCAGAGCTTTCGCCCGCGTGGAAATGCTCCTCGACATAGGCGGGCGAGGCATAGACCGCGTCGCGGAACCGCGGCAAGCGGCGGCCGACGAGATGGTCCTCCGGCGCCTCGGCAAACCGGATCGCGACGTCGGCGTCGCGGCGGCCGAGGTCCGAATAGTCGTAGGTCGCCACAACCTCGAGGTCTATTTCGGGATAGTCCCGCCGGAACCTGGCCAGATGCGGCAACAGGAGATACTTCGCCACCGGCGGCGGCACGGTCAGGCGGATCGGACCTTGCAGCCTGATGTCCGCCCCCAGGACGTCGCGCTCGACCTCGAACACCTCCGCCTCGATCTGCTGCGCCTTCACCAGAAGCCGCGCCCCCGGTCCCGTCAGGACCAGCCCGTCAGGCGTGCGGTCGAAGACCCCCGCGCCCAGCGCGTTCTCCAAAGCCTGCAACCGCCGCAAGACCGTCGAGTGACTGGTTCCGAGCCGGGCCGCGGCTGTGCGCGCCGACCCGCCCCGCGCGAGCGCAAGAAACACCTTCAGATCGTTCCAGTCCAGCGCCATGGCAGCCTCCCGGATAGTGGAACAAATATGAACCACTTGGTCTGCAATAACGGTTCGTACGGACCACGTCTATCCATGCGATACGAGTCTCGTTCCGCAAGCCGCGGCTCGATGAACGCGATCTCCAAACTTCAAGGACGCACGATCATGTCTTTCCTGAAACGCCTCACCACCCGCAATGTCGGCACGGCCGACCGCATCATCCGAACGCTTCCGTCCATCGCCTTCGCCTTCGTCTGGGC
>CAZOBK010000012.1:0-72007 GCA_964578115.1 uncultured Roseicyclus sp. | reverse complement strand
CCTCCGCCGTGGGCGAGCGGCAGATATTGCCGAGACAGACGCAGAGGATACGATGATGCGGTGGGATCATGGTGGCCCCTCAGGTGACAGGAACGGAAGGCGCGTGCAATGGGCGGTATCGTCATACTGACCGGCGCGGGGGTATCGGCCGAAAGCGGGCTCGGCACCTTTCGCGACAAGGGCGGGCTCTGGACGAGATACGACCTGACAAAGGTGGCAACGCCCGAGGGCTTCGCCCGCAATCCGCGGCTGGTGCACGATTTCTACAATGCGCGCCGGGCCAATGCGCTCGACGCCGAACCGAATGCGGCGCACGAGGCGTTGGCACGGCTGACGGCCCGGTACTCCGGCGAGGTCATCCTGGTGACGCAGAACATCGACGACCTGCACGAGCGCGCCGGTGCGACGGGCGTGGTCCACATGCACGGGCAAATCACCCGCGCGTTTTGTGCCGTGTGCGAGACCCGTTGGGACGCGCCTCGGGTGATGGACCCGGACGACGTCTGCCCCGCCTGCGCGGCGCGCGCCACGCGGCCCGATATCGTCTGGTTCGGGGAGATGCCCTACCATATGGACCGGATCGTCACGGCGCTGGAGGCGGCGGAGCTCTTCGCGGCCATCGGCACGTCGGGCGAGGTCTACCCGGCGGCGGGCTTCGTGGACATTGCCGCCGAGGCAGGGGCGGAGACGCTGGAGATCAACCTCGAGCCGACGCCTGTGCCGGGGCGTTTCGACCGCGTGCTGACCGGACCCGCCACGGTGGCGGTGCCGGCCTGGGTCGAGACGCTGCTGGCCGAGGCATGACGCGCGCAGGCGCCCGGACAGGCCCCCGCGCGCACCGGAAAAGGACTTAGCCGTCGTTGCCGTGGCCGTGCTGCATGCCCCCGCCCATTTCCGCCGGCATGCGTTCATTGTCCACCGGGATCGTGACGGTCATCTCGCCCGCCTCCTCGAAGGTCAGCGTCACCTCGATCTCGTCGCCCTGTTCCAGCACGCGGGTCAGGCCGAGGAACATCACGTGCATGCCGCCACGCGCGAGCGCAATGGTTTCACCGGCCGGCACGGCGAAGCCTTCCTCCACCTCGGCCATGCGCATCACGTCGCCATCCATGATGTGCGTATGCAGCTCCACCCGTTCGGCCACATCCGAGGCGGCGGCGACAAGGCGATCGTCGGCGTCGCCGGTGTTGGTGATTTCCATGAACGCGGCGCCGGACCGGGCCATGGCACCGGCGGCGCGTGCGTAGGGATCGTCGACCATCATCTCGGCGATGGCAAGGCTGGGCAGAAGCGCGCAGGCGCCTGCCAGAAGGGCTGTTTTCAGGGACATGTCTCTCTCCGTCTGTCCTGAGGTTGTTGGGATCGGCGTAGGGTCGTCAGGACGCGCGGGGCGGACTGCGTCCCATGCCACCCAAGCGCCAGAGGCGGGGAGACAGGGCAGGGGCAGGAACGGCGACAAGATCCGAGGACCTGGTGGCGATCGCGTGGACATGCGTGTCCGGAGGTGTCAGCGCGATCTGCCCGAAAACACAGTCGAGGCAGGGCAGCGCCCCAGCCTCCACCGGATCGCCGCCCGTGTCGAAGAGTGGCAGGCCATCGGCAGCAAGGATGACGGCGTAGGTGCCGCTGCCGCAGATCACGCGATCGGCGGCCATCTGGCCGCGTGCCAAAGCCGCGCCGATGCCCGTCAGGGTCATCAGGACGGTCAGCAGGACAAGGGAGACTGCACGCAGCGTCGTCATGGGGCAGGACTATATTGCCGCCCACCGTCGGCCGCTCTGCGGCATATTCGATCAGCCCGGAACACGAAAAACCCCGCTGGCTCCGCCGGCGGGGTTCAAACGTCGCGATGCCGTCCGGATCAGACCTGCGCGGCTTGCACCTTGGCGATCTCGCGCTTGATCTTCAGCGCCTTGGGCGAAAGCTCAACGTCCTTCGCCTTGGCGAGGAAGGCGTCGAGCCCGCCGCGGTGATCCACCGAACGCAGCGCGGCGTTGGAGATGCGCAGCTTGAAGCGGCGGTCGAGTGCGTCGGAGCCCAGAGTGACCTCGGTCAGGTTGGGCAGGAAGCGACGCTTCGTCTTGTTGTTGGCGTGGCTGACATTGTTGCCAACCATGGGGCCCTTGCCGGTCAGTTCGCAGACACGCGACATAAGCTTATCCTCGTCTGTCATCGGGCGGCCGCGGGGCGAAGGCGCGCCGCTGGCCGGAAACCAAAAGGGCGCGGAGAAAGGCCCCACGCCCTCTAAATCTGGGCGCGGGATACGGTCGGGGTCGGTCGGTGTCAAGGCGGGAATCGCCGCGGGCGCCGCGTTTCGGCATTTGCCCGGGACGACGATTGGCGGCACATTGGGTCCAAATCCCGGGAAGGGACACCGTGAAGGCGTCATGAGCAGCCAGATCAGCGAAACGGAGCTTTACGCACCGATCAAGGCCTTCCTCGAGGCGCGGGGCTACGAGGTCAAGGCCGAGGTCGGTCCGGCGGACGTGGTCGCGCTGCGCGACGGCGCGCCACCCGTGATCGTGGAGCTCAAGACCGGCTTCTCGCTGGCCCTGTTCCACCAGGGGATCACGCGGCTTTCCGTCTGCGACGACGTCTATCTCGCCGTGCCGCGCGGGACGGGGCGACGCTTCCAGCGTGCGCTGGTCGAGAACACGCGACTGGCCCGGCGGCTGGGGATGGGGCTGATGACCGTGCGGCTCGAGACCGGGCTGGTCGAGGTGCATTGCGACCCGGCGCCTTATGCGCCGCGCAAATCCGCCCGCCGGGCGCAGTCGCTTCTGGGCGAGTTTGCGCGACGGCGCGGCGATCCCAACACCGGCGGCATGCGTGGCCAGCGCGTGACCGCCTACCGGCAAGACGCGCTGGCCTGTGCCGCGCATCTGGCCGCCGCCGGGGCGTCGAAGGGTGCCGCGGTGCGGGACGCCACCGGTGTTGCGCGGGCCACCGCCATCATGCGGGACAATCACTATGGCTGGTTCCGTCGGGTGGCGACCGGCGTCTACGATCTTTCCGATGACGGAGCCTTGGCGATCCATGCAGACGATGCTTGAGCAGGAGACACGGGGCCCCGGCCTCTACGAGATCACGCGCGACGTGGCGCGCGTCGTGGCGGGGCGGGGCGACGGACTGCTGACGTTGTTGATCCAGCATACCTCGGCCTCGCTCCTGATCCAGGAGAACGCGGATCCGGATGTGCAACGCGACCTGATGGGGTTCTTTTCGCGCCTCGTGCCGCGGGCCGACGATCCATCGATGCGGTGGCTGACGCACACGTTGGAAGGCGCCGACGACATGCCGGCCCACATCAAGGCCGCGCTTCTGCCCGTGTCGCTGCAGATCCCCGTCCGCGACGGGCATCTCGTCCTCGGGACGTGGCAGGGCATCTACCTGGTCGAGCACCGCGACCGGTCGCATCAGCGGCGGGTTGCCGCGCATTTCGCGCCGGATCGCGCGCAGGGGTGAGTCCGTTTGGCCACCCTCCATCTGGTAGGCCGAAATCCCCACTACCCAAGTTTTATCCCCAACCCTATAGTCGCGGTATTGAGGCGGCCGTGAGGCCCAAGAACCACAGACCAATGCCGCGAGACACGCGGCTTGGTGACAAAAAGGGGAAGGCCGATGCGCTGCCCGTTCTGCGGAAATGTCGATACCCAGGTGAAGGATTCGCGCCCGGCGGAAGATCACGTCGCGATCCGGCGGCGGCGCTTCTGCCCGGCCTGCGGCGGACGCTTCACCACCTACGAGCGCGTGCAACTGCGCGATCTCGTGGTGATAAAATCCAATGGCAAGCGCGAGGATTTCGATCGCGACAAGCTGGAGCGCTCGGTCCGGATCGCGCTGCAGAAGCGTCCGGTGGAGCCCGAGCGCATCGATCAGATGATCTCGGGCATCGTGCGGCGGCTTGAAAGCATGGGCGAGACAGATATCGCCTCGAAAACGATCGGCGAGATCGTGATGGAACGGCTGGCTGCCATCGACCCGGTCGCCTATGTCCGGTTTGCCAGCGTTTACAAGAACTTCCAGGCAACGGATGATTTCGAGGATTTCCTTGCGGAACTCAGGCCGCCGGTTCCGCCCGGCACCTAGACCATGAGGGGCGACACCGACCGGCGTTTCATGGCGCTCGCGCTGTCGCTGGCACGCCGCGGGATGGGCCGTGTCTGGCCGAACCCGGCCGTGGGCTGCGTCATCGTCAGGGACGGCCGCATCGTCGGGCGCGGCTGGACGCAGGATGGCGGACGGCCCCATGCCGAACGCGTGGCGCTGGATCAGGCAGGCGCGATGGCGGCGGGCGCCACGGCCTATGTGACGCTCGAGCCCTGCAATCACACCGGACAGACGCCGCCCTGCAGCAGCGCGTTGGTCGAGGCAGGCGTTGCGCGCGTGGTCGTGGCGACCGGAGACCCCGATCCGCGCACTGCAGGCCGTGGTATCGCGACGCTGCGCGCGGCAGGGATCGAGGTCGAGACGGGCGTTCTGGAAGACGCGGCGCGGCACGATCATGCGGGGTTTCTGTCGCGTGTCGTCACCGGGCGCCCCGTGGTCAGCCTGAAGCTCGCCGCGACGCTGGACGGGCGTATCGCAACGGCGACGGGCGAAAGCCGCTGGATCACGGGCCCGCGGGCGCGGCACTGGGTACATGCGCAGCGCGCCTGCCACGATGCCGTCATGGTGGGCGCGGGGACCGCGCGCAGCGACAATCCGCAACTCACGGTGCGGGGCTTCGGCGCGGTGCCACAACCGGTGCGTGTGGTGCTCTCGCGACGGCTGGACCTGCCGCGGGACGGACATCTGGCCCGTACGGCGCGGGATGTGCCTGTCTGGCTGATCCACGGGCGCGAGGCCCCTGAGGACGCGCGCGCCGCGTGGCGGCAGGCGGGTGCGACGCTGCTCGAGGTGGCGTCGGCTCCGGGCGGGCATCTCGATGTCGAGAGTGCCATGGCCGCACTTGGGAACTGGGGGCTGACGCGCATCTTCTGCGAGGGCGGCGGCACGCTGGCGGCGGCGCTGCTGGCGGCGGATCTGGTCGATACGCTGTGGCTCGTGACCGCGGGGCGGGCCATCGGAGCGGAGGGCACGCCGGCGGTGGGCGCCATGGGCGTCGCCGTCTTGTCAGAGGCGCCGACCCTGCGTCTTGCGGGGGTGGAGGTGCTCGGCGAGGATGTTCTGACGCGCTGGGAACGGTAGTCGGGCGGCGCCGGGCGGCAATGTCAGATGTCGCAAAAATACAAGAAATTCCTCAATATATCTGTGGATAACTCGAAAAATACAGGAAAATTCACCGTTTTGTGAAAGTGCGGGTGATCCTGCCGCGAAGGGCTTGTAGCGTCGCGAGGAGGCCTTTGCGCGGCGCCGGCACCCCGTTTGCCAGCCGCTCAACTGCCACTTCGACCGGGCAGGGCAGGCCCGTGACAGGGTCATGGTAGCGCGGGTAGAGGATGAGGGCGGCATGGACGAAGGCCGCCAGCGAGGGGCGCGCCGAGCGCCGCTCCGGAACCGCTCCCAGATCGGAGGTCAGCCCCCAGCCGGCGTAGAACGGCGCGCCCAGCGTCGTGACCCGCACGCTCCGGATCAGCGCCTCGAACCCCAGCCCCGAGGTCATCGTCACGACGCGATCCGCCACCCCGATCAGCGCCGTCGGGTCGGTATCCTTCGCCACATGATCGGCGAGGTCCACGAGATCGCCGATGGGCACGGCGCCCTTGCGCAGGCCAGCCTCCACGTCAGGGTGCGGTTTGTAGATCAGGAACGCCGTTGGATGCAGCCGCCGTGCCGTCCTGAGGAGGTCGAGATTCGTGTCCACGTCACCCGCTCCGCGCAGGACGGAGGCATCGTCCTCCACCTGTCCGGGGACGAGGATGATCTCGCGGTCACCGGGAAGTTCCGGGAGCGCGGTCTCGCCAACGAGGTTGTATTTCGTGATCTTCTGCCGGGTGAGCGCCGTGATCAACCGCTCCGCCCGCCGCAGGCGCGCGGGGTCCAGCCGTGCGGCCTCGGCGACGCGCCGTTCGAAGCGGCTTTCGCGGTGCGGGTCGTAGTAGATCCCGAGATCGTCCTGTACGAGTGACACGGGCGGCACCAGGCGCGCACCAAGCCCGCTTGAACGCAGGAACCCGTCCTCGACCCGAAGGAGCGGCCGGTCGGCGCGGGCGCAAGCCGCGGATAGCATGTCGGTCTCGCGGCTGGCCCAGACCTGAACCGGGCGACCGTCGCCGATGGCGGGGCCCGTGTCCTTGTGGAAGGTCACGCGGCCGCCGGCGGTCCCGAAAAAGGCGCGGTGATGGGCGTGTTTCCAGTCCTTGAACCCGATGGCTGCATAGCCGTGGCGGTCCTCGCGCCAAGCCCGCGCCTGCGTCTCCAGCGCAGCGAGCGTGTCTTCCACCGGACAGAGCCGGTCGCGATAGGGATCGTACCACACCGGATAGAGAATCATCGCCGCTGCCACGAGTTGCGCCCGGGTCAGCGCGCGGCCCCGGCGGGCGGGCATGGGGCGGCGGTCGTCGGTCAGCCCCCAACCGGCGTAGAACGGCACGCCGAAGGTCACCGGGCGATGACCGGCGAGGATGGCCTCGAAGCCCAGCTGGCTCGATACCGTGTAGACGGCGCGGGCATGCTCGAAGAGCCGCCAGGGCGAGATCGGGCGATCCTCGATCACCACGCCGGGCGGCAATGCACCGGGATCGAAATGTCCCTCCCGGTGGCCGGCCTGCGATTCGGGGTGCGTCTTGATGACGAGGACCGCGTCGGGGTGATCCTGGCGTGCCCAAGTCAGCATCTCGGCAAAGCTGTCGGCATTGGCCTCGCCCAGCCGGATCGAGGCGTCGCCCCGGGTCTGGTCGACGATCAGGACGAAGCCGGGATCGGGCGGTTCGAGGGAGGGATCGACGGCGGCGTACTTGCCCAGATGCGCCTCGGCCATGCGCGCGATGACATCGCGGGCTCGGTCCAGAAGTACCGTATTGTCAAGGGGATGGCGCGCAAGCAGGGTTTCGAGATCCGACGGACGCGTGGCGTCGAAATGGATGCCGCTTCGATCGATGACCAACCCCAGCGGCGGTTCGCCGGAGCGCCCCGGATGGAGGGATCGGAGAAAGGCATCCTCCACCCGCACCAGCGCCGCACCGGTCGCCTTCGCGGCCGCCTCCCCGCGGGGGGCGTGGGGGGAATGCCCCCAGACCAGAACGTCGTCATCGGCGCCGGGCTTGCCAAGCCTCAGGTCATGGCCCGCCAGCGTCAGGATGCGCCGGACGCGGGGCTGGGTCAGGAAACCCGTGTTGAAGTGATAGCCCGCGCGCCGCCCGTGCGGCGTGGTGCCTTCGGCGAAGAATCCGTCGGGCCGGTCAGGGACCGCGGGGGCGCGGTCCTGTTGCGTGCCCATTCGCGCGTTACTCGCCGATGCCGGAGAGCTGATCGGCCAGACCAACGGTGCTCGTCAGCGATCCGGTCAGCGCGCTGATGGCATTGTTCCACTGGCTGATCGGCGCGGCCGTGACATAGACCGTATCGCCGTCGCGAATGGTGAAATCACGCGCCTCGAACATGCCGGTGGGTGCGGTCAGATCCATCACGTAGACGAAGCGCTGCGTGCCGACGAGGTCGTGGCGCCCCAGCACGGCGTTGGCGATCTGTGCAGGTTCGTTACGCAGAACGAAGACACCCGACGGGTCGGCCAGGAGCGGATTGAGCCCGCCGACCGAGGCGATGGCCTCGAGCGCCGAGATGCTCTGGTTCTGGAACTCCACAATGCTTTGCTGCCCGGTGGCGCCGAGCGCGGTGAAGGACCGGCTGTCCTCCTCCACGAAGATGCGGTCGCCTGCCCTGACCGCGATGTCGGCATGGCCTGCGCGGAAGATGTCCTCGTACCAGATCGTGCCGGAGTGTCCGCCGCGAAGCACGGTGACCTGCGCGATCTCGGGCTCGACCGCGACGCCGCCGGCGGCGGCCAGCATGCCCGACAGGGTCGAGGTGGGGCGCTGGATCGGGTAGATGCCCTGAGCCGCGACGGCGCCCGACACCGTGACCGTCGCCCCGTCGCCAGCCTCGCGACGCACGATGACCTGCGGGTCAGGCGTCTGTTCGTCGAGATTGCGCGTGATCATCTCGCGCAGTTGTTCGGTGGTGTTGCCTGCTGCGCGGATGCGGCCTGCATAGGGAATGAAGATGAAGCCCGCGCCATCGACCTGAACGGCTTCGACGGAGGCGGCGGTGCCGCCCTCGCCGGCCAGAAGACCGTCGCTCACGTTCTCGTAGATGGTAAGCGCCAGAAGGTCGCCAGGACGGATGACCTCGGTGTCCGACGCATCGGCGTTGAGGAGCGAGGACGGGAAGCCCAGGACCGGTGCGGAGGCCGTGACGGAGGTCACGCGGGAATTTACCTCGACGATGAACGCATCGCCCTGATTCTGGACGGAACCAGCGAAGAGCTCGTTGCGGGTAGGGCCGGCGCCGGGAAGCAGCGCACACGACGATGCCGCCGACACGACGACACATAGCGCGGCCAGACGGCCCACGCGGGGGACCAGCGATGTCACGGAGTTGGCTCCTTGATTGCCTGAAACTGCCTCGGGTATTTTATTTTTTTAAATCGGTACCGAAAAAACCCTGTTGGTGAAAGCCCTTGGTTATTTCACTACGGCAAGGTGTTGCTTTGATGCCTGCCCCGGCTGCTGCAGGGCCGTGTAGCCGTCCTCGGCGCGCAACATGCGATCGACGGCGGCGCGCAGGACCTGCCGTCGTCCGCGCGCGGCGTAGAAACTGCCCGGAAGTTGCGATGTTTGCAGGAGATAATGCCGGAAGTCCCGGTAGGCGGCGCTGTCTGGGCGCGCCGGATCGCGGAAGAACGCTTCGAGCGGTTGATCCGACACGAACTCCGGCTTGCCGTAGACGGCCGCTCCGAAGCATTTGAGCGGAAGGCCGCGCCAGAGCGCCTGCTGGGCGGCCGTGGAATTGACGGTGACGGCAGACCGCGCACTGTCCAGCAGCGGCGCAAGTTTGCCGCCGCGTACGAAATGGACCCTGTGGGCGACGCCATGTTTGTCCGCCGACCGGCGGATGGCAGCGCGCAGTGGCGTGCGCCCGTCCTCCAGCGGATGCGCCTTGAAGACGAGGTGGTGATGGGCCGGCGCGCCCTTTGCGAACCCGCCGATGACGGTGTCGACGAATTCCGCTTGCGAGGCGAAGGGGCCGTGGTCGCGGAAACTCGCGTCATGCTCAAGTTGAAGGAGCGCCAGGTGATAAGGGTAGCCGCCGCGAAGGACGCTCCGTGTCGCCGCCATCCGGTCGAGCCAATGCCACCCCATAAGCGCGAGGCGCTTGAGATAGAGCCGGAACTCCTGCCGCACGGAAAGCGCGCGGTGGGGCAGAACCGCCGTGTATCGGCGGTTCGCCACAAGAACGATGCCGTGGTAGAGGGCCCCGTAGAAGACATGCTCGCGCAGCGCGCCCCAGCGTGCGGGGACGTCCGGCAGATCCATGTCGATCCCCTCCAGCGCGCGGCGCATCTGTTCTACCGTGGTCGCCATGACCGGCGAGTTGCCGTTGGCGCCGTCCCGTTCGTAGGTCACCCAGTAGGGACGCAGGTAGCCCTCTTCGAACACGTGCACGGTGATGCCGCGGCGCCGCGCCTGCGTGATCGCCGCGGCGTGGATCGGACGGGTGTCGCCGTAGACCACGAGGTCGGTGACGCCTTGTGTGGCCATGATGCCGCCGACCGTTTCCTCCCATCCGGACAGCGGCGCGGTCTGCGCGATGTAACTATCCCGTTCCGGCCAGAACGCATCGTCGCCGCGGTTGAACCCTACCCGCAGGGTTCGCGTGCCGCCGTCGCGCAGGGCGCGCGACAATTGCCAGAAGAACGGACCGTGGGGGCCCTGCAGAAACAGGAAGACGCGCGGGTCCGGTCGTGGCGTCAGGGCATGTGTCACGGGTTTTCCCTGTATTGGCGCTTCCGGCCCACCCGGCGCGCGGGCGGAAGGTTAGGCAGGTTTTGCATCGATTGCACCCGGTTAGGTGGCCCGGCGCGCGGTGTTCGTCAGGGGCGTGACAAGTTGGCTTTTCCTTGCCCTCGGGTCTCCGCCGGCGCTAGGTGTGGGCGCAGCAAGGAACGCAATGGCGGAGAGGGAAATGTTCACCGGGATCATCACCGATGTGGGGCGGGTTCTGAGCCTCGATCATCGCGGCGACCTGCACGCGCGGATCGGGACCGTCTACGAGACGGCGGGCATCGATATCGGTGCGTCGATCGCCTGCAACGGCGTCTGCCTGACGGTGACGGAGACCGGCGCGGACTGGTTCGGCGTCACCATCTCGGCCGAGACACTGTCGAAATCGACGCTCGGTGGCTGGGCCGAAGGGGCGCCGGTGAACCTCGAGCGCGCGCTCAAGGTCGGCGACGAATTGGGCGGTCATATCGTCTCGGGTCATGTGGACGGCGTGGCCGAGATCGTCGCCACCCGGGACGATGGGGAATCGACGCGCTACACCTTCCGCGCGCCGGAGGCGCTTGCCCGTTTCATCGCACCCAAGGGGTCTGTGGCGCTCGACGGCACGTCGCTGACCGTCAACGAGGTCGACGGCGCGGAGTTCGGCGTCAACATCATCCCGCATACCAAGGAGGTGACAACCTGGGGGCGTCTCAATGCCGGGGACCGCGTGAACCTCGAGGTCGATACGATGGCCCGCTACGTGGCGCGGCTGCAGGACTGGCAGGGCGGGTGATTGTCGCTGCTGTTCCGCGCGGTGCCCGCGCGGACGCCTTCGGCGCGCGTATTTCGGGAAAGATGAAGGGTGGAGCGTCGCATGCCTGAGCCGGTCGTCCTCCGTTCCATCGAAGACGGGAGTGGCGCGCGCTGCGTCGATATCCTGTGGGCGGACGCGCGGTTTTTCCGGGTCGAGTGCCGCAGGGACCCCGAAGACAGCCATGGCTGGCGACACGTGAGCGCGAGGTCGGGGGCGTTTGCGACGCAAGAAGCGGCAGTGGACGCGGCGCGCGCGGTTGTAGGCTGGATGGAGAAGGCATGAGCGGGATCGGACATAACGGTGGGCCGTCGATGGAGCCGGGCTACGGTTTTCGCAAGGTGGCGTGGACCAAGGCGCGGCGCGCGCTTCTGCCCAGCCTTCCGCTGGAGGTGGTGCGCGTCCGTGTGACGCGGGCCAGGCGCCTAGGCCTGCCCTACAGGACCTATGCGACCATCCGCGCGACCTCGGGCCGCGATATCGTGGCGTTCCTGTTTTCGGGCAACGCGCTGGGCCTGTCTCCGAGCCGACCCGCGCCGGTCCCGGAGCGGGGCACAAGGCTGGAGGCACTCGACGGCGCGGCGGAGCGCCTGGCCGCCATCTACGCCCCCCTGCGGCCGGTTGACGTGATCCATGCCACGCCCGGCCTCGATGCGGCCGTCACCGCCCCGACGATCCTGACGCCCTGGAGCGAGGCGGGCGCGCGCCTGCGCGGCTTCGTGCGTGATCGCGGCCTGCCGCCCGACGGGGTCGTTTTGATCTCGGCCACGGCGCTGGAGCGGGACTGGTGCATCTCGGCCGGGCTGGCGGGAAACCTGACCGCGGAAGCGTTTTTCGCGCCCGCCGAGTAGAGCCCCTGCCTTTTCACCGGCGTGGCTATGGTCTATCTCGCCCTTCGACGGACGCGCGAAAGGGCCAACATGACGGAGCAGTTTGAAACACCCGGGCCGGTTGAACGGGATTGGTCCGACGCGATCTCCTCGGTCGAGGAGATCATCGAGGATGCCCGCAACGGTCGGATGTTCATTCTTGTCGACCACGAGGACCGCGAAAACGAGGGCGATCTTGTGATCCCCGCGCAGTGGGCGACGCCGGATGCGATCAATTTCATGGCGACGCATGGGCGCGGGTTGATCTGCCTGTCGATGACGTCGGAGCGGATCGAACAGCTGGGTCTCACGCTGATGTCGACCAACAATTCCTCGCGGCATGAAACCGCGTTCACCACCTCCATCGAGGCGCGCGAGGGTGTGACCACCGGCATTTCGGCGTCCGACCGGGCGCGGACGATCCAGGTCGCCATCGACGCCTCCAAGGGCGCGGCCGACATCGCCACGCCGGGCCATGTCTTTCCGCTGCGTGCCCGCACCGGCGGTGTGCTGGTGCGCGCGGGCCATACGGAGGCGGCCGTGGACATCTCGCGGCTGGCGGGGCTCAACCCGTCTGGCGTGATCTGCGAGATCATGAACGAGGACGGGTCGATGGCGCGGCTGCCCGACCTGGTGGCCTTCGCGCAGCATCACAACCTCAAGATCGGCACGATCTCGGACCTGATTTCCTACCGAAGGCGTCACGACAACCTCGTGCGGGTGCGGGACGAACAGCAGGTCGAAAGCGAGTTCGGCGGCACGTGGACACTGCGCATCTACACGGACGAGACGCAGGGCGCAGAGCATATCGTTCTGGTGAAGGGCGATATCTCGGGGCCCGAACCGGTGCTGGTTCGGATGCACGCGATGGACCCGCTTCTGGATGTGGTGGGTGCCGGACCCAAGGGCCGCGCGGGAGAATTCGGCGACGCGATGGAGCTGATCGCGGCCGAGGGGCGCGGTGTTCTAGTTTTGCTGCGCGACCTGACGATGAAGCTGTCGCCGGGTGACGAGGTTTCTCCCCAGACGCTGAGGCAATACGGGCTGGGGGCGCAAATCCTTTCATCGCTCGGAATCTCGGACATGATCCTTCTGACCAATTCGCCCAAGCCCAAGGTGGTGGGGCTGGATGCCTACGGGCTTTCCATCGTGGGCACGCGCAAGATATCGGAGCTTGGATAAATGGCCGGACATTCCGACAACGACCTGGGGCTGCCCACGTTCGACAAGCCGGTGAAGGTCGCCATCGTCATCGCGGCCTACTACACCTCGATCGCCGAGGCGCAGCTGTCTGCGGCGCGCGGCGTTCTGGAGAAGGCGGGCGTGGCGCACGAGACGATCGAGGTTCCGGGATCGCTGGAGATCGCGACGACCATCGGCATCGCGCATCGGCTGTCGAATTTCGACGGCTATGTCGCGCTGGGCTGCGTGATCCGGGGCGCGACCTCGCATTACGACGTGGTGGTGAACGAAAGCGCGCGGGCGCTCACGATGCTGGGCTTGCAGGGCGTGTGCATCGGCAACGGCATCATCACCGTGGAAAACCGTGACCAGGCGGAGGAACGCGCGGATGCCGCGCGGCTCAACACCGCCGGGGGGGCGGCGGAGGCGGCGCTCCACCTCATCGCGTTGACGCGGCGGTTCGGGCAGCCTAAGGGCGGCATCGGTTTCAAGCCCCGCCCCGATGTGATCGAGTTGGCGGGCGATACGGAAGGTCCGACCAGCGCATGAGCGAACCCGCCAACCCGGTTCCCCGCCCCAAGGGCATGAGCCGCGAGGAAAAGCGCCAGATGAAATCGGCCGCGCGGCTTTATGCCGTGCAGGCGCTGTTCCAGATGGAGGCCTCGGGCCAGACGCTGGACACCGTGCGGCAGGAATTCGAGACCCATCGCTTCGGTGCGGTCTACGAGGGTGATGAGATGGCCGAGGGCGACCCGGACCTCTTCCGCAAGACGCTCGAGGACGCGCTGAACTGGCAGGCGAAGCTCGACCAGATGACCGACCGGGCGCTTGTCGCGAAATGGCCCATCGACCGGATCGACCCCACGCTCAGGGCGCTGTTTCGCGCGGCCGGCGCGGAGCTGATCGAGGGGGATGCACCGCCCAAGGTCGTCATCACCGAATATGTCGACGTGGCGCGTGCGTTCTTCCCCGAGGGGCGGGAGGCGAAATTCGTGAACGCGGTGCTCGACCACATGGCACGCGAGGCGAAGCCCGAGGCGTTCTGACCGGGCGCAAATCTTTCTTTCCGCGAACCTTGCAGTGCGTCGGCGCGTTGCGCATCTGAGCCGGATTATGCGCGGGGTCGCGCAGGGGAGAGGTGTGGGCGCGATGGATGCGATCATGATGGCGGTGGGGCTCGTGCTCCTGCTCGGCGGGGGCGAGGCGCTCGTGCGGGGCGGCGTGGCCTTCGCCACCCGCATGCGGTTGCCAATGGCGGTCGTCGGAGCGGTCGTTCTGGGCTTCGGCACGTCGATGCCGGAGCTCCTGACATCGCTTTCGGCGGCATGGTCGGGGGCGCCCGGCATCGCGGTCGGCAATGTCGTGGGCTCCAACATCGCCAACATTCTCCTGATCCTGGGGGTTGCGGCGCTGATCGCCGTGGTTTCTGGCGATACGGCCACTGCCGAGGATCGGCTCTGGCTCATGGCGGCGACGGCGCTGGGCTTCGGGCTTCTGGTGCTCCGCGCCACGCTGGGCCGGGTCGAGGGGGCTGCCCTCTTGGCTGCGCTTGCCCTTTACATCTGGCGGTCGCTGTCGCGGGACAGCGCGATGGAGCCCGTACCCGTGATCGAAGGCATGGCGGGTTGGCGCATCGGGGCCTTCCTGTTCCTCGGCCTCGGTGCGCTCATGGCTGGCGCGCAACTGCTGGTCACCGGGGCCACGGGCATCGCGCGGGGCCTTGGCGTCAGCGAAACCGTGATCGGCCTGACCGTGGTGGCCGTGGGCACCTCCCTGCCGGAGCTTGCGACCTCCGTGACGGCCGCGCGGCGGGGCGAGGCGGGGCTGGCGCTGGGCAACATCCTCGGCTCCAACGTCTTCAACATCTTCGCGATCCTCGGCCTGACCGCTGCGATCGTTCCGATCCCCGTGCCGGAGGGACTGACCGCCGTGGACCTGGCGTTCTTTGCGGGCTCGGCGCTGGCGCTGATCGGCTTTCTCTTCGCCGGGCGGATCGGGCGGGGCGGCGGTCTGGTCCTTCTGGTCAGCTATGGCGTCTATGTTGCGTGGCTCGCGCTCAACGCCGCCTGATTTTCCGGCAACCACCCGCTGCCGAGGCGGACAGGATGCCGCGCGCCCTTGCGGAATGGCGGATCAATGTTACTTTCTGACTCAACCAAGGGAGATGCAAGATGCCCGACCATATCAAGATGATCCTGCGCCATGGCTTTTTTGGCTTTCTCATTGCGGTTGCCTTCGTGACTGGGTTGCTCGCCTTCAACGTGGCGAACCTCTGGCACCTGGTGACGCATACCGCCGAGGGGCCCATCGCGGTCCTGATGCTTGTGGTGTTCTCCACGGTTACCTTCGGCTCGGTGCAGATCGGATACAAGATCATGAGCATGGGTGAAGAGGATGACGAACCGCGCGGCGGCACGCGTGATCCCATCGGCAGTTTCGACGCGATCCCGATCCCCGTTCGCACGGACGATCGCCGCGCCTGAGACGCGCCTGTTATCGGGCGATGAACACGACAGGAAACCGGTGCTTCGGCGCCGGTTTTTTTGTGAATGGCTGAGGGGAGTGGGTGACGGGACCACACCAACCGTGGAGGCGTTCATTCCCGAGGACCTGTATATACAGGTGGGCGCCAGGTAACCGGACCACGATCCAGCCAGAGCCAGCTCCCTCGGATTTGCTTAAGGCCACCGGAATATTGCCACAGGCACGAGAAGGGCAGTACCCGTCACACCGACATCTAGGGCGCAACGGGCGGCGGAACAAGGGGGGCGCCGTTGCCCAGTTGGTTGCAAATGTTCCGTTAATGTTCCATCTATGGGCGCATGTCCGCAACCGATCCCATCCCCCTCATGCCCGGCCAGCTTCTGGCGCGTGGCGTGTGCCGGCACCTTGCCACCCACGGCTTCGTCACGTTGGAGGAGTTCACCCCCGAACGCGGCAAGCGTCTGGATGTCATGGCGCTGGGACCGAAGGGCGAGCTCTGGATCGTGGAATGCAAGTCCAGCCGGGCCGATTTCGCCTCGGACGCGAAATGGGGCGGGTATCTGGACTGGGGCGACCGCTATTTCTGGGCCGTGGACGCGGATTTCCCGGTGGAGCTTTTGCCGGAGGAAACCGGTTTGATCCTTGCCGACCCTTATGACGCGGAGATCGTGCGCATGGGCCCTGAGACGAAACTGGCGGGCGCACGGCGCAAGGCGGTGACGCAACGCTTTGCCCGGGTGGCGGCGCAGCGTCTTCAGGTCTTGCGCGATCCGGGCGCCCCTTTCGGGGTCTCGTTCTGATCCCGCACGCGGTTCACAGCCATCATCGTCGCGGACGGCCCGATCAACTCGAAGACGACGGTCGTGGCGACCGTCACGGTGAGGATCGTGTCGTGCCACTCCGGGAAAGCCTCTCCCGCCACCAGTGCCATGCCGACGGCGACGCCCGCCTGCGGCAGGAGCGCGGGGCCGATCCAACGGCGTTCGATGGAAGGCAGTCCGGCGAGATGCCCTCCGATCCAGCCGCCAATGACCCGCGACACGGTGCGCAGCACGACAAAGGTCAGCCCGACCGCGCCCAGTTCCGGCAAGCGCTCGACCTCCAGTGCCGCGCCGGCCAACAGAAAGAACATCAGCATGAAGGGCCATTCCATGTGCTCGATCTCGTGGAACGGTCGCTCGTGATGGCGCGCGAAATTGGCGACGACGGCGCCGGCGGTGATCCCCGCCAGCAGCGCCGAGACGTCGAGCCAGATCGCCAGCCCTGCCGTGAGGAACACAACGGCCAGCGCCTCGGACTGCATCGGCTCCCCCGCCGCGACGCGCCCGGTGACCATCGCCGCCGGAAGCCCGGTTACAAACCCCACCAGCAGCGCGCCGCCGAGATCCTTTCCGGCCAGAAGGATCGAGTTTTCGGGGCCAACCCCGTCCGCGTACGGTCCGGCCACGGCGGCGCCCACGAAAACGAGGACGATGCTGAATACGATCAGGCCCGCCGCGTCGTCGACAGCCACGATCCCCCTGATCCGGTTGGCGAAAGGCCCCGAGGCGTGGGTCTGGGTCAGCACGTCGATCGTGGCCGCCGGTGCCGTGGCTGTGCCGATCGCCGCGAGGATCAACGCAAGTCCGGGGGCGAGCCCGATGGCCCAGAGACCCGCCGCCATCACCAGCGTCGTCACCAGGACCAGAACGCAGGTGATGACAAGGATCTCACGCCCGTGGACGGCGAGGTTTTCGCGCGTGAGTGCATTGCCCAGCAAGAACGCCACCAGCGCGAGCGCGGCCGTGGACACCGTCTCGAACCAGCCGTTCGTTATCTCCGGGATCAGCGAGAGCCCCGCAGGCCCGACAGCGATGCCAATCACGAGCAGGAGCGTCACGCGCGGCAGGCGCGTGCGTCGTGCGGCGATGTCGGCCACAAGCCCGGCAACGAACAGTCCGCCAAGGGTCAGGAACAGAAGCGAAATGTCATCCATGCGCGCCACACTGGGGCCAAGGCCCCGCGCCGCGCCTTGATGCGGGTCAAGTGGGGGTCAGCGCTTCTTGGCGATCTTGCGTGCGGCGGCGGCGGCGGCCCGAAGCTCCTCGGCGATCTCCTCCGCCTCTTCGGGCTCGAAATCCAGCGGCAGGTCGATCCCGTCCCCTTCGAGATAGATCCGCACCATACCCAGCGTCGTCGGCCCGATCTGGATGCTGGCGGCTGTGTCGCTTTCGCTGTCGATGCCCATCTGCGTGTTCCTCGCGGTGCTGCAGGGCTGCGATAGAGGCTTGTATTTGAGGCGACAAGAGGCAAATGCTTGCAGAAAGCAGGGGAACCAAATGCCAAGGTGGGCTTTGCCTGCGTCCGGTCCGAACCCGTGCACTCCTTTGGCGTGGATCTCGTCGAGCAGGAATGGGTCCGCGATCTTTGATTGCGTGGAAAACACGTGGTTTCCGTCCCGTTTTTCGCAAGCAAATCGTCCAGCGCCCTGCATGGGCCCGGCGCCACCGTCCCCCTTGCAATCGTCGCCTCCCGGCGCTATCCCGCGCGCCAGTGCCGCCTTAGCTCAGTTGGTTAGAGCGCTGGATTGTGGATCCAGAGGTCGCCCGTTCGAGCCGGGCAGGCGGTACCATTCACCTACTCGCCCAGATCGAAGGTTTGCAGCACCGCGCCCGAAGCCCTGTCATGGACACGGATGACGCCATCGTCTCCGATGACGACTGCGCGCCCGTCGATGACGCTGAAGCCCACGATGCCAACGCCGTCGGGCGGCGCGTATTCGCCGGGCGCGATCGTCACCGTCTGGGGGGCTGCGTTCAGGCGGATGACAAGCAGCGCGGTGATCGTTATCACCCCTGCGATCATCGCCACGGTCAGGACCGTCACCAGTATCTTGAGAAAGCGCAGGTCACGGGGCAGGGCCGTGGCGTCTTTCTCCTCCGGAGCTTGCCCCATGTCGTCTGCCACGTCGCACACCCGCGTTGTCCAGTTCCGGATCGGTCCCGACCCGGCACCCCGTCTTGATAAGGCACTCGGCCGCGACGTGCCAGAGGCGGCGGCCCTCAGCCGTTCGCGCCTCGCGCGGCTGATCGAGGCCGGCGCGGTCGCGGTGAACGGCGCGGTCGTCACCGATCTGCGGGCGAAGCTGGGCGAAGGCGACAGTATCGAGATCACCGTGGAAGAGGCGACGGAGGTCGATACCGCGCCCGAGGCCATCCCGCTGGACATCCTGCACGAAGATGCCGACCTGATCGTCGTGAACAAACCCGCCGGCATGGTCGTGCATCCCGCCCCCGGCACGCCCGGCGGCACGCTTGTCAACGCGCTGTTGCATCATTTCGGCGGCAACCTGTCGGGGATCGGTGGCGAGAAACGGCCCGGCATCGTGCATCGCATCGACAAGGACACCTCGGGCCTTCTGGTCGTGGCCAAGTCCGACCGCGCCCACCACGGGTTGGCGGCGCAATTCGCCGATCACAGCATCACGCGCGAATACCAGGCGCTGTGCCATGGCGTGCCGGATGCCGCCGACCCAAGGTTGCGCGGGATCCGGGGCGTCCACGTGGGTGCGGGCGGTACTGTCCGTATTTCGACGCATCTCGCGCGCCACAAGACCGACCGTCAGCGCCAGGCCGTCCTTTTCGAAGGCGGGCGCCATGCCGTCACGCATCTGCAGGTCGAGGAGAGCTTTTCCGGTATGGCGGCCCGCGTGTCCTGCCGGCTGGAGACGGGGCGGACGCACCAGATCCGCGTGCACATGTCCCATATCGGCCACGCCCTGATCGGGGATCCCGTCTATGGCGGGCGCCGGCGGGTGTCGGAAAAGCTGCTGGGTCCGTTCGCCGATGAAGTGAACGGGTTCGGCCGGCAGGCGCTTCATGCCGCGACGCTTGGCTTCGTGCATCCCGTGAGCGGCGAGTTTTTTCAATTCAGTGCCGAACTTCCGCCGGATATCGCGCGTTTGCTTACCGGGCTGCGCGACGCGGTCGGGTAATCTGTGCACACATGCACGTGAGAAAAGGAAATCCCGGATTGATGTTCGTTGTGGCATGATGCATAAAACTGAACCGAACGGTGCAGTTTTTCGCGTCTGCGCCTTGACGAAAAGTTAACGAGGTTTACATCAACCCCAATTGCGCGCCAGATCGCGCGCTCGAACAACAGAGGGGGACAATGACATGGCCACCTACGCAAATCTTCCCGCGCCGTCGCCGGAGCAGGGCCTAAATCGGTATCTGCAGGAAATCCGCAAGTTCCCGATGCTCGAGCCCGAGCAGGAATACATGCTCGCCAAGCGCTGGGTCGAGGATCAGGACACCGACGCGGCGCATCAGCTCGTCACCAGCCACCTGCGGCTCGCCGCCAAGATCGCCATGGGCTATCGCGGCTATGGCCTGCCCCAGGCTGAGGTGATCTCGGAGGCGAATGTGGGCCTCATGCAGGCGGTCAAACGCTTCGACCCTGAAAGGGGTTTTCGGCTTGCGACCTATGCCATGTGGTGGATCCGCGCCGCGATCCAGGAATATATCCTGCGGTCGTGGAGCTTGGTGAAGCTCGGCACGACCTCGGCGCAGAAGAAGCTCTTCTTCAACCTGCGCAAGGCCAAGGCGCGGATCGGCGCGCTGGAAGAAGGCGATCTTCGCCCCGAGAACGTCCAGCGTATCGCCCATGATCTCGGAGTCACCGAGGACGAGGTGATCTCGATGAACCGGCGCCTGTCGGGAGGCGACGCGTCGCTCAACGCCACCGTGGGATCCGAGGATGACAGCGCCACCCAATGGCAGGACTGGCTGGAGGATGAAGGCGCCAACCAGGCCGAGGAGTACGCCGAGAAAGATGAATTCACCCAGCGTATCGCGTTGATGGGTGAGGCGATGGATGTCCTTAACGAGCGGGAGCGCGACATCCTCACTCAACGCCGCCTGCAGGACAGTCCGGTCACGCTTGAGGAGCTTTCGGGCGTCTACAATGTCAGCCGCGAACGCATCCGCCAGATCGAGGTGCGCGCCTTCGAGAAACTGCAGAAGCGGATGCGCGACCTTGCCAAGGAACAGGGGATGATGGCCTCGGCCTGATCGGCGCCTGTCATCCCGGAACGACCGGCCGCGCGGACCCAAAGCCGCGCGGCCTTTTTTTGTCGGATGGCCCCCTTGCCAGCAGCGCCGCACAGTTGCCGTGAGGGGTTTCAAGCGCCTGGGGTACACGCTATGCCGGGACATGACCAAAGCTGCAGTGAATTGGGGCATCCTCGGTGCCTCGGGCTTCGCCCGCAAGGTCATGGGCCCCGCGATCAACGAGGCGCGCCGGTCGCGCCTTGTGGCGCTGGCCACGCGTGACGCGGCGAGGGCCGCGCCGTTTTCGGACCTTGCCCCCGGCCTGCGGGTGCATGAGAGTTACGAGGCGCTGCTGGCCGACCCGGACATCGACGCGGTCTACATTCCCTTGCCCAACGCGCTTCACGTGGAATGGACGGACCGGGCGGTGCGCGCGGGCAAGGCCGTTCTTTGCGAAAAGCCGATCGGCCTGACCGCGTCGGATGTTGGGCGGCTCATCGCGCTGCGCGACGAGTCGGGCGCGTTCATCGCCGAGGCCTGGATGCCTGCGCATCACCCGCAATGGCTCAAGGCGCGCGAGATCGTGGCGCGCGGCGATCTGGGGCGGCTTCACACCGTCACCGGCGTCTTCACTTACGGGTTGAGCGACCCTGCGAACGTGCGCAACAGTGCTGCTCTTGCGGGCGGGGCGATGCGCGATATCGGTGTCTATCCCGTGGGTGCCTTCCGCTTCGCCACGGGGCTCGAGCCCGCCGTGATCCGCGCCGAGGCCGAATGGGAGAATGGCGTCGACACCTCCACCTGGGTCGATGCCCGCGCCGGAGACGTACGGTTCCGGTTCCACGTCTCCATGCGTACGACCAAGCGGCAGGAAATGGTGTTCGAGGGGGATGGCGGCTGGCTGACCGTCAACGCACCTTTCAATGCAGCAGAGTATGGTCAGGCCGACATAGTCCTGCGGCAGCCCGAAGGAGCCGATCGGGTTTTCCGTTTTCCGACTGCGCGGCAATACGTGAACCAGGTCGAAGCCGTGGGCGCCACCCTGCTGGACGGGGCCGAGTATCCCATGCCGCTCGAGACCTCTCTGGGTACGCAACGGGTGCTCGACGCCGTGTTCGACAGCCTTGGCATGCAGGGTTAGCAGGGGATCCATCGGCGGGGGAAACTGGCGATTGCCGGGGACGGGGTCCTGGCCCTAGGATACACCCGACCAATGGCGGGTGAGGTGCGGCGGTGCCCCGGAATGACGACGACAATATCGACGGGCGGGTCCATGGCGAACAGCCCGGAACGTCCGACAAGGACCACTTGGGGTGGCGTCTGCTCTACGTGATTCTGATCGCGTTCATGCTGTCGATCTCTCAGACCGTTCTGACTGTCCTGACGGTGGTGCAGTTCATCATCATGCTGGTCAACAACGGCGAGCGGAACGCGCGGCTCGCGGATTTTGGCACCGATCTGGGTATCTGGATGGCGAAGGCCGCGCGCTACCAGTCGGCCGCGTCCGACGTGAAGCCCTGGCCCTGGACCGATCTCGACTGAGGTGCAGACTGCGCCCGGTGGGCGCGACCTGCGTCAGTTTGGCCAAGTGAATTACTCGGGATTGACGAATCCGACCAAAGAACTCAGGTTTGGAGAAGTACACCCGTTGAGCAGGTTCCGATGTCTCACTCCTTCCACGTTCCGTCCTTTTTTGCCGTGACACCTCATGTGGGGCGCGCGTCATGATCGTCTGCCACTGCACCAACATCAGCGATCACGAAATCCATTCGGCCATCGACTGGATGCGCGCCGCCGACCCCGACACGATCATCACCCCCGGCAAGGTCTACCGCGCGCTCGGCAAAAAAGCGGACTGTGGTGGATGTCTTTCACTTTTCATGTCAACCATGGCGTCCAGTTCCAGCCTGAAGGTGCCGGCGGAACTGCGGGGCCTGAAGGCACGGAAAGTGAAAGGATAAAATCAATGAAGGGTGATGAAAAAGTCATCGAATTCCTCAACGCGGCGCTTCGCAGCGAACTGACGGCCGTTAGCCAGTACTGGCTGCACTACCGGCTACAGGAGGACTGGGGCTTTGGCCGGATCGCCGCGAAATCGCGCGAGGAAAGCATCGAGGAGATGCATCACGCCGACAAGCTGATCGAACGGATCATCTTCCTGGGCGGCCACCCCAACCTGCAGAAGCTCGACCCGCTGCGCATCGGTCAGAACCTGAAGGAAACGCTGGAGTCCGATCTCGCCGCCGAGCATGAGGCGCGGACGCTCTACATCGAGGCGCGCGATCATTGCGAGGCGGTCAGGGACTACGTTTCCAAGGCATTGTTCGAGGAACTGATCGCCGACGAGGAAGGTCACATCGACTTCATCGAGACGCAGCTGGAGCTTCAGGAAACGATCGGCGACGCGAATTACGGCATGCTGCAGGCGAAGCCGGCGGACGAAGCCGAGTAATTGCGACCTTACTGTTCCAGAGACTGAAAAGGGCGCTGCAGGGAAACCTGCGGCGCTCTATTGTCTTGTAATGACGCTTTCGCCGTCTTGGCTTCCTCGCGCGCTGGTGTCGACATATCCCAGGGCGGTCATGACGGCGAGACCGAGGATGAATGCAAACAATGCCCAGAGGAAGACGCGGTCGAGGTAACTCGATCGCTTTGTGCTGTGTGCTGAAGCCAGATGCATCCGCTGCCCTTGCGCCGGCGCGCCGCGCGTGTGGGGAGACGGGGCGGCGACGGATGCGCGCTGGGCACGGGGCTGGGCACGGGGTGGTGTGGCGGCCTGGTGGGGCGCTGACTTTGGCTCGGTGACGGCCGGCACCTGTGGGGCGTAGACGATCGCCGCTGCGTCGCGCGGGGCCCTGGCCGGTTCTGGGTGGGGCGTGCGGTTCGGCTCATGGGCGGGCACCTCGGCCTCGGCGCGTTTCATCTCCTCCGCGGCATGGGCGGGGACCTCGGGCTTTTCGACGCTGTCCTGCGCCGTCACGGCGAGGGGTGCGCTGCGCTGAAGCATCTGGCGCGCGTCGTCTACGACCGGCTGGTAGTCGTCCGGCAAGGATTCGGCGGATTTCAGAATGTATTTCGCCGCACCGATCTGGAATTGCCGGGCCTCGTCGACATCATCGCACAGGCCCAGCATTTTCGACATCACGAAGAGCGTGAATTCCTCCGGGCCGAAACTGTCGCGCGTTTCGGACATGCGGTCGAAGGCCTCGTCGAGCAGGTCGATCATCGGCACACAGGGACCCGAGATCAGCGCATCGCTGACATGTTCGGTCATCGCCCGGAGCGCTTCGCCGTAATACACGATACGGAAAAGTGCGTCCTCGCGCGCAAGACCGCCGGGGACCGACGCCGAAGGTATGACGACCGATGATGATCCGTCCATGTTCCGTCCCCGTGCGCTCTGCCCCGCGTTCCGAGGCGTGATACGGCGCTTATCAACCCATGCCTTTCAGTAAACGGCAAAACCCGCCATTCGGCAACGGTGCAATGGCTATGTGCCGCCGCATTTGCCGACGGAAGGCCGGGAATTCCGTAACTCTGCACAAGGATCCGCCGATTCGGGGTTCAGCCGCTTCGGGGTGTCGGAGTGAATGGGATCAGTCCTCCATCGCCTCGAGCTGGTCGATAAGGCCCTCGATCATGCCCAGACCCTTGTCCCAGAAGGCCGGGTCGCTGGCATCGAGGCCGAAGGGTGCCAGAAGCTCCTTGTGATGCTTCGACCCGCCCGCTTTCAGCATGTCGAAATACTTCTCCTGGAACCCTTCACCGCCCTCCTCGTAGACGGCGTAAAGCGCGTTCACGAGGCCGTCGCCGAAGGCATAGGCGTAGACGTAGAAGGGCGAGTGCACGAAATGCGGAATATAGGCCCAGAAGGTCTCGTAGCCCGGCATGAACTCGAAGACCGGCCCGAGGCTTTCGGCCTGCACGCTCATCCACAGAGCATTGATGTCATCTGGCGTCAGCTCCCCCTCGCGGCGGGCGTCGTGGAGCTTGCACTCGAAATCGTAGAAGGCGATCTGGCGGACGACCGTGTTGATCATGTCCTCCACCTTGCCCGCCAGCAGCACCTTGCGCTGCGCATCGGTCGCGGCCTCCGACAGCATCTTGCGGAAGGTCAGCATCTCGCCGAAGACACTCGCCGTCTCGGCCAGGGTCAGAGGCGTGCTCGACAGCATCTCGCCCTGTCCGGCGGCAAGGCGCTGGTGCACGCCATGGCCCAGCTCATGCGCGAGCGTCATGACGTCCCGCGGTTTGCCGAGGTAATTCAGCATCACGTAGGGATGCACGTCGGTGACGGTGGGATGGGCGAAGGCGCCCGGTGCCTTGCCGTCCTTGACGCCAGCGTCGATCCAGCCGCTGGTGAAGAACGGCTCGGCCAGTTCCGCCATCCGCGGATCGAAGCCCGCATAGGCGTCCGAAACCATCGCGCGGGCCTCGTCCCAGGGGACAATGCGGGTTTCTTCCATCGGCAGCGGTGCGTTGCGGTCCCAGACCTGCAGCGTGTCCAGCCCCAGCCACTTCGCCTTGAGCGCGTAGTATCGGTGCGACAGGCGCGGATAGGCCGCGACGACGGCGTTGCGCAGGGCCTCCACGACCTCGGGTTCCACGTGGTTGGCGAGGTGCCGGGCTGCCTGCGGGGTCGGCAACTTGCGCCAGCGATCCTCGATCTCCTTTTCCTTGGCGAGCGTGTTGTGCACCCGCGCGAAAAGCGGCAGGCGGGCGCCGAAGGTCTCTGCCAGTGCGCGTGCCCCGGCCTCGCGTCTCGCGCGATCCTGCTCGGTCAGCAGATTCAGCGTCGCCTCGATGCCAAGCGCTTCGCCGTCGACATCGAACGTCAGGCCCGCGATCGTTTCGTCGAACAGCCTGTTCCACGCGCTGGCGCCCACGACGGAGGTGTCGTGGAGGAACCGCTCCAGCTCGTCCGACAGCTGGTAGGGCTTCATCGCGCGCATCCGGTCGAGCACGGGCTTGTAGCGCGCGAGTTCTGCATTCTCGGCCATCACCGCGTCATAGCGATCGTCGGCGATGCGGTTGAACTCGAGGCTGAAGAACACGAGCGGCGTCGTGTAGCCCGTGATCCTGTCCTGCATGTCGGAGATGAACTTCGCGCGCTCCGGGTTCGTGGTCTGCTGGTAATAGCGCAGCCCGGCATAGGACATGATGCGGCCCGCGATCATGTCGATCTTTTCGTGCCGTTCGATGCAGGTGAGCAGATCGGCGGCTGAAAGACCGGCCAGCTTGCCCTCGTAATCGGCCGCGTAGGTGGCGCATTCGGCCTCCAGCCAGTCGAGATCGTGCTCGATTTCCGGTGCGTCCGGAGAGGCATAGAGATCGCTCAGGTCCCAGTCCGGAAGATCGCCCAAGGGTGCGGCGCCGGCCTCGGCGGCGGCATCAGCGGGAAACGGGGCGTTCGGGACGGGAAGGCGCAGGGGCATGGGGACCTCGGTTGGTTGCGTGTCCGTGAAGATATGCGCCGCCCAGCCACAGGTCTCAACCCTTGCGGGGGCTGTTCATTCGGGCGTCGCGCTCGAGACGTCGATCATCGTGCCTTCCGGGGCCCGGACGAGAAGGCGGTTTTGCCAGTGGGGCGTGTCGCGATGAGTGAAGACGACGAACCAGCCGAAATCCGCGTGCCAACTCAGACCGGGGAGGGACCCCCAGTCATGCGCGGATTTCTCGACGCCCTCGGTAAGAAGATCTACAAACGTGTGGGTCATATTTGCCATCTTCGCAGTAGCGCGTTCCGGATTTGACCATACGTAAGTGTACTGAAAGATTCGGTCGTGTATGGTTATACGAATCTCAGTACGCAACTGTACGGAATATGTAATGGCGCGGCTGGAAAAGACGGACTGGCTCGACTTCGCCCTTTCCGAACTGGCGGAAAAGGGCCATGACGCGCTCAAGGCGCAAACGCTGGCGGCGGGTCTTAGCGTAACACGGGGCAGTTTCTACTGGCATTTCGCGGATCTCGAAGCATTCAAGCACGACCTGATCGCCCATTGGGCAGATCGCACCACCGGAGAGCTTGTCCGTGCCGTCGTTCGCGATGGCGATGCGCAGGCGCAACTCCTCGGGCTGATGTCGCGGGCGTTCCGCTCGGGCGCGTCGATGGAACGCGCGGTGCGTGCCTGGGCCACGGCCGATGACCACGTGGCAAGCCTGGTGGCTGCCGTGGACTGGCGCCGCATCCGGTTCGCCGAGCAATTGCTGGCCGCACTAGGCGTCGCCGAGGCCGAGGTCGGGCCCCGCGCGCGAATACTCTACTGGGCCTCGATTGGGCGACTGATGATGGCGCGCCCCGAAGACCAAGGCCTGTCGGAGGCCGAGATCTCCAGTCTAGCAGGCCTGATGCAGTGCTAGGCCTTTCATCCGGACAGTTCTGTCTGGTTTTGGGCTGAAGCCCTAGAGCTCCACGTCCCCGCCTTTTCCGACCTCGGGTTCTTCGCGATCGGGCCAGGGGCGGTCGGGGGAGCGGCGAATGATGATGTCGCCATTCGGCAGCCGCTCGGGCATCTCGTAGGCCGACAGGTCGTCGATCAGAGCGCCGAGCGATTCGAGAAAGGGCAGCATCTCCTCCTCGAAGAAGGGGCGCGCATCTTCGATCATCGGGCGCATGTCGTCCATCAATCCCTCCAGGATCATGCGCGATCCCTCCCGCAGCAGGTCGAACCCCCGTTCGGTGTCGCCTTCATCTTGGGCAGCGGCCGAGGCGGCCATGGCAAAGCAGAGGGTCAGGATGGTGGGTGTCGGTCTCATGCCGGGAAAGATAGACGCTCTGGCGGCCATCACAAAGCCCCTTCAGACTGGCTCGGCCAGATCCAGCGTGACGGGGAAGTGATCGGAGGCGTCGAGCAGCGCATCGCGCAACTCGGGATCCGACCAGCAGGCCGCGTCGTCGAACGGGTGCCAGATGCGCCAGCGCCGCGCCGCGGGCCTGAGCGCGGGGCTGACCATCACGTAATCCAGAAGCGCCGAAAGCCAGCGCCGTTCGCTGAGGATGTAGAACCGCGCCGTTGTCGGCTGGGCGGAGATCCTGCTTTGCAGTGCCCTCTCGGCATGTGGATCATAAAGCCCGATCTCGCCCGCGCCGCCCAGGACGATTTCCACCCCCGAGCGTCCGAAGAGACGTTCGTACTGATCCAGCCCCGGACCATCGTTCAGATCGCCCGCGACGATGATCTGTTCGCCTGCGGCGAGGTGGTCGTCGATCCGGCGTCTCAGCCAGATGCATTGCGCCAGTTGCTTGCGGCGGTTGGCGATCGCGAGGCTCATGGCCTCGTCGGGGGTTCGCGCGCCGTGCGGCGCCTTCGACTTGACGTGCACCCCGATCAGCCGCACCGGACCGAGCGGCGTATCGAGCGCGGCCTCGAGCGGAGGTTTTGAGAAGGTGACCACATCCTCAGTTGCGTCGATATCCAGATCGATGCGGAACGCGCCGTCGAAGCGGGGCGCATCCGTGCGCCCGTGCTTGCCGGTGGCGGGGCCTTTCGGATCGTGCCGCGCGGTGATGATGTCCGGATCGTAAAGCAGCATCAGTTCCTGCTGCGTGTCGTTGGCAAAACCTGTCAGGACCGCGCGTGCCCTGATCCCGGCATGATGCGCGAAAGCCCGCAGTGCCGCCTCGCCATCCTGCCGCCGCGAGATGTCGGGCGCCTCCACCACCATGACAGCGTCCGCATCGATGGCGCGGAAGACCGACGCAAGCGCCTCGATCTGCCGTCCGCGGGTCACACCTTCGCGGCCGGATCTTCCGCCGTCGTGGCGCAGCACGCCGGCGCTGTCGAAAAGTTCGTGAAACCATTCGACGTTGTATGTCGCGACCCGCATCGCTCAGGCGGCGCCCCGGCCGGTGCGGATCCTGTCCCATGCGGCATTGATCGCAGACAGACGTGCCTCGGCCAGCTTGACGGCTTCTTCCGGGATGCCGCGCGCGAGCATGCGGTCGGGATGGGTCGCGCGCACTTCGGCCCGCCAGGCCTGCCGCACGGTTTCGAGATCAGCACGCGGATCGACCCCCAGAACGGCGTAGGGGTCGGGCGGTCCTCCGGGGACGTGGCGCGCGCGCATGCGCTCGAAAAGCGCACCGTCCAGGCCGAAAATCACGGCCACCCGTTCGAGAAACGCGTCCTCCTCGGGGTGATAGGCGCCGTCCGCAGCGGCGATGTAGAAAAGGCCCTCCATCAGGTCGCAAAGCACGCTGTCCTGTCCGCAGGGTTTGTCGTTGCTTCGGAACATGGCGGCGATCCGCTTGGCGTAATCCTCGAACCCGGCCACGTCCTCACGCGCGAGGTTGAACACCCGCGCGGCCGCGCGCTCGTCGGAGGGCGGGATGTGGAACACCTCGCGAAAGGCGGTGACCTCGTCGCGGGTCACGCGCCCGTCGGCCTTGGCCATCTTCGCGCCGAGCGCGATGACGGCGATGGTGAAGGCGACCGAGCGCTCGGGCGGCGTGCGCAGCCGCTCGAAAACGGCGGCCAGCCCTTCGCCCTTGGTAAGCGATGAAAGGGCCTCGGATATGCGGGTCCAGATCGACATGGGAGCAGGTTAGCGCAGTGCGCGCGCGCCGTGCAGGGGCAAGGCCCGGACAAATGGCCTCGGGGACGTCAGAGACGTTTCTGCATCAGGACCAGATCGTGCCAGCGTCCGGATTTCCATCCGACCTCCGGCAGGCGCGCAACCTCGACGTAGCCCAGCGCGGCGTGGAAGGCGACGCCTGCCACGTTCTCGCCCGACACCCCGGCAAAAAGCGAATGGACGCCGCGCGTTCGCAGATCGTCCTCGATCGTTGCCATCAGCGCTCGCCCCAGCCCCCGGCCCTGCGCTTCGGGGATCAGGTGGATCGAGTGCTCGAACGTATGCGCATAGCCCGGTCCACCACGGAACTGGAAGGCAGTGACGAAGCCGACCACCCGGTCCGCGTGGGTAGCCACGTGACAGGGCATACCTTCGGCGATGGAGGCCGCGATTGCCTCCGAATCCTTCTCGATCGTGGTGAAGGTGAAGACCGTGTCGCGGATGATCCGGTTCCAGATTTGCCCGATGGCGGGCGCGTCGTCGGGGCGCGCGGACCGGATCACAGCCGGACCTCGCCCCTCGGTGTGTCGAGGATCGCGGCCATCCGCGGCGCGTCGGCCTCCAGCACGACGACCCGTGCGTCGTCGATCAGCGCCCCGAGCGCTCTGCGCAGAGCGCGGGCCTCGGGCGAATGAAGCTCCAGCCGCTTCAGCCGCACGCCGTGGTCGGGAAGGCGGGGCGCAGGATGGGCGGCCCCTTCCCATTCGATCAGCGCGGGGAAAAGGCCGCCGAAGGGCAGTTTCCCGGTCTCGGGCACGGCCATACGCCACCGCAGGTCGCCCCGTTCCAGCGCCCACGGCACGCCGGTTCCGGGCGGCGCCAGCGCCAGAGCCGCGTCGAGGTCGTCGCAGCGGCAGATCCAAGTGGTCGCCCGTGTGGGACCTGCGAAATTGTCGAGGTCGAACCAGCGGGGCTGCGCCGGGCCGGGCGCGCCGGGCTCGATGGCGATCAGCTCGAAATATTCGTCGTCTCCCAGCGAGAGCAGCCGGTTCCACGTGCCCATGGCGGCATGTTGCCCGCCGGGGGCAAGGGGCACGCCAAGGGCCGCTTCCACCTCCGCCGTGCCGGTCTGCAGGTCGCTTGCGGAAACGGCGATGTGATCGATTGTCAGCATGGGCGCCTCTTTTGTCGGACGGTCTTTTCCGCTTAGCCCGACAAAGAGTGGCGGAAAAGGGCGCGTGACGGTCGCAGCCTGCCTTGCACGCGCTGCCGGATCGGTTTCTTGCTGCGCCCATGAGTGACACATCCGACCCCAAACCCGCCCTTCGGCGCATTGCCTTCGACGCCCGCAAGGCGGCCTTCGCCGAGGCGGATGTCCTTGTCGCAAAGGCAACCGGGCACCTCCTGCAGCGAATGGGATCGCCCGGCGCCCGCATCGTCTCGGGCTACATGCCGATCCGGACCGAGATCGATCCGCGTCCCGCCATGGCCGCCCTGCACGCGGCGGGCGCACGGATCTGCGTGCCGGTCATCGCCGGGGCGGGTCTGCCGCTCGACTTCCGGGAATGGTGGCCGGGCTGCGCGCTTGTCGAAGGCCCGTTCAAGGCGATGGTGCCGGAGCGTGGCGACTGGCTGATCCCCGATGCGCTGATCGTGCCGCTGGTGGCGTTCGACCGTTCCCTCAACCGTCTGGGCTATGGTGGCGGCTTCTATGACCGGACGCTTGCGCGGCTCAGGGTGGCGGGCCGGGTGGAGGCCATCGGCTTCGCCTTCGCCACGCAGGAACTGCCCCAAGTGCCGGCGGATGACACCGATCAGCCGCTCGATGCGCTGGTGACCGAACGGGGCTGTCTGGAACGCATGCCCTAGACGCGCCCCGCGGCCTCGCCTAAGGGCAAAGACATGAGGCTGATGTTCCTTGGAGACGTGATGGGCCGGTCCGGACGGGCCGCGATCACGGCGCACCTGCCGCGCCTGCGCAAGGAGTGGCGGATCGATTTCGTCGTGGTGAATGGCGAGAACGCCACCTCGGGCGCCGGGCTTTCGGCGGCCCATGCGCGCACTCTGCTGGAGGCCGGGGCCGATGTCATCACGCTCGGCGATCACGCCTTCGACCAGCGCGACATGCTGCAGTTCATCGGCACCGAGCCGCGCGTGCTGCGCCCGCTCAACTACGCCAAGGACGCGCCGGGGCAAGGGGCCGGCCTGTTCGAGGACGCGCGCGGTCGCAAGGTCTTCGTCACCCAGGCGCTGGGGCAGGTGTTCATGAAACGGCCCTTCGACGACCCGTTCTCTGCCCTTGATGCGACGCTGAAGGTCTACCCGCGCGGCGGGCTGGCGCAGGCGGTCGTGGTCGACATCCATGCCGAGGCCACGTCGGAAAAGATGGCCACGGGCCATTTCTGCGACGGCCGCGCGAGCCTCGTCGTAGGTACCCACACCCATGTGCCCACCGCTGACGCGATGATCCTGCCGCGCGGCACCGGCTACATGACGGATGCGGGCATGTGCGGTGACTACAACTCCGTCATCGGCATGCAGAAGGACGAGCCCCTGCGCCGTTTCGTCACCGGCATGCCGAAGGACCGTTTCACACCGGCCAGCGACGAGGCGACGCTTTCCGGCGTCGTGGTGGAAACCGACGACCGGACCGGGGCGGCGATACGGATCACGCCGGTACGCGTCGGCGGCTTTCTGCAAGACGCCGCTCCATGACGCGGGAGCGCGCGACCCTGCTTGCGGTCCTGATCCTGATCGGCGGGGCCTGGGGCATCACCCAGCCCTTCGCCAAGATCGCCGTCTCCGAGGGCTACCGGCATTTCGGCATCATCTTCTGGCAATTCACGCTCGGCGGGGTGCTGCTGGCGGCGGTCTGCGGTCTGCGGGGACGGGGCCTGCCCATGGGCGCGCAACATGTGGCGCTTTACGTCGTCATCGCGCTGATCGGGACGCTTTTGCCGAACTCCGCCAGCTATACGGCCGCGATCCACCTGCCATCCGGCATCCTGTCGATCGTCCTGTCGTTGGTTCCGATGATGTCCTTTCCCATCGCGCTTGCGCTGGGAATGGACCGGTTCTCGGCGCTCCGCCTTCTGGGGCTGTGCCTGGGCCTCTCCGCTATCCTGCTGATCGCCCTGCCGCAGACGAGCCTGCCCGACCCGTCGATGGTCTGGTGGCTGCCCGTAGCACTGGTCGCGCCGGCCTTCTACGCGATCGAGGGGAATTTCGTGGCCCGCTTCGGGACCGCCGGCCTGGACCCCGTGCAGGTCCTGCTGGGCGCCTGCATCACAGGCGCGGTCATGGCCCTGCCGCTGGCGATTATGACCGGCCAGTGGATCTCGCCCCTGCCGCCATGGGGTGCGCCGGATCTCGCCATCCTCGGCTCCTCCATGGCGCACGCGCTGGCCTATTCCGGCTATGTCTGGATGGTCGGCCGCGCCGGCGCCGTCTTCGCCGCGCAGGTCTCCTATCTCGTCACCGCCTTCGGCATCCTCTGGGCCTGGGTGCTGCTGGGAGAGACCTATTCGGGCTGGGTCTGGGCGGCCGTCGCCCTCATGTTCGCGGGCCTGTTCCTCGTGCAGCCGCGACCGGCGGCACAGGCGGCACAGGCAGTCTGAGCGGCTCGCCGGCGCAGAGCCATGCAACGCAAGACATCGCTTGCGGGCGCGACGGCACTCGGTGATGATGCCCGCCGGGGCGGGGATACCCCCGGGGTGAGCCAAGGGACGCGCATGGTCGATCTCAACCTGTCACAGACCGGCGAAGGCGTGCTCGCCCTCGGCCTCGTGGCGCTCATGTTCGCGCTTTTCCTGGCCGAACGCTGGCCCACCGAGGTCGTCGCCATCGCGACGGTAAGCCTTATGCTGGTCCTCGGTCTCCTGCCATACGACGCGGCTCTCGGCGTTCTGTCCAACCCCGCACCATGGACCATCGCGGCGATGTTCATCGTGATGGGCGCGCTGGTGCGGACGGGCGCTCTGGACGGGCTGATCAAGCGGGCGGAGGCGGCGGCGAAGTCCAATCCCAAACGCGCAATGGCGATGCTGCTTGGCTTCGTCGCCGTGGCCTCGGCCTTCATGAACAACACGCCGATCGTGGTCGTGATGATCCCCGTGGTGGTGCAGATCGCCCGCATCGCCCAGCGGCTGCCGTCGAAATACCTGATCCCGCTGAGTTACGCCGCGATCATGGGGGGCACGCTCACGCTCATCGGGACCTCCACCAACCTTCTTGTGGACGGTGTCGCGCGCACGCGCGGCTTCGAACCCTTCACCATCTTCGAGATCACGCCGATCGGCCTGATCGTCGTGGCATGGGGGATGATCTACCTCTACTTCATCGGCCGACGTCTTCTGCCGGATCGGACATCGATGGCCGCAACGCTGGGCAGCGGGCGGTCCCGGGCGAAATTCTTCACCGAGGTCGCGGTGCCCGAGGGCTCCACCCTGATCGGGCGCAACGTCAACGAGGTGGAGCTGTTCAAGCGCGACGGCCTGCGCCTGGTCGATGTGCTTCGCGGAGATGCGTCGCTCCGCCGCGACATGTCGGGCGTGGAACTCGAACAGGGAGACCGGCTCGTGCTGCGCACCGACATGGCCGAGGTTCTGGGCCTGCAGCAATCGAAAGAGCTCAAGACGGTCGACAAGCTCAGCCAGGTGCGCACTGCGACGGTGGAGGTGCTGATCACGCCGGGCGCGCGCATGGTGGGCCGCAGGCTGGGCGATCTGCGTCTCAGGCGGCGCTACGGCGTCTACCCGCTGGCCGTGCATCGCCGGAGCCAGAATATCGGCCGCCAGCTCGATGACCTCGTGGTGCGCGTCGGCGACACGCTGCTGCTGGAAGGTGCGCCGGAGGATATACAGCGGCTTGCGGCGGATATGGAGCTGGTTGACGTTTCCGCCCCGTCCGAGCGTGCCTATCGCCGGGGCAAATCTCCCATCGCCGTCGCGGCCATGGCGGGCATCGTGATCCTCGCGGCGTTCAACGTGGCCCCTATCCTGCCGCTTGCCATCGTCGCGGTCGCCGTGGTGCTGCTGACGGGCTGTATCGACGCGGACGAGGCGTTCTCCTTCGTGGACGGTCGTCTGCTTGCGCTGATCTTCGCGATGCTGGCCGTGGGGGCGGCGCTCGATCACACGGGCGCGGTGGCGCTGGTGGTGGGCAGCATGGCGCCCACGCTCGAGGGCCTGCCCCCGGTTCTGCTGGTCTGGGCGGTCTATTTCATCACCTCGGTGATGACCGAGCTTGTGTCCAACAACGCCATCGCGGTGATCATGGCGCCGATCGCCATCGCGCTGGCGGATGCCACCGGCGTCGATGTTCGGCCGCTTCTGGTGGCGGTGATGATCGCGGCCTCGGCCTGCTTCGCCACACCCATCGGCTACCAGACGAACATGCTGGTCTACGGGCCCGGCGGCTACAAGTTCACCGATTTCATGCGCGTGGGAATTCCACTCAACATCTCGCTGGGGGTTGTGGTCTGCCTCGCGATCCCGCTTATCTTCCCCCTGTGATCCGTGAAAGAATCCCACCGATGGCCATACGCCGCCTCCGAGACAAGCTTCCCGACGCCGTCATCATGCTGGCCGTCGTGACCGTGACGGGCTGTGTCGCCATCGGCCAGCCGCGCCCGGTAGAGGTGTCGCTCGACAGAACGGAGCTGTCGGTACGCCTGTCGGACAACACGCGCTGTTCCGGGCCCGTGGCCGCCACGCGCGGCGCGAATGGTCAGGTTCTTGTCGCGGGTGCGGGCGAGCTCGGGGATTGCCCGGTGCCGCTGGCCTACCGGGTCACGGCGGATGCGGGGCTGAACCCGCTGCGCCTCGTCTTCGAGGAGGTCTTCGGCGCCATCGGTCTGGGCGAAGCCATAGCACCCGCGGCGGAGGTCGAGATCATCGCGCCCGACGGACGCCGCTGGCTTTTCGCGTCGCCCCCGGAACGCGAAGACGACTGATCCCGCAGCGCAGCCGGGTGCCTGAAGTCAAGCGCCCGAGCGGTCCGATACGGAGGACCCGGGCGCCTTCCCCTGGTGCGGGCATCGGCTTCCCAGCCTGTACCGCACAGCAATCCGCCACGCGTCACAGCGGCCAGAACACCAGAAGCGCCGGGACCGAGACCGCGATGATCAGGATCTCCAGCGGCAATCCCATGCGCCAGTAATCCCCGAACCGGTAGCCGCCGGGTCCGAGCACGAGTGTATTGTTCTTGTGGCCGATGGGCGTCAGGAACGCTGCCGAGGCGGCGACGGCCACCGCCATAAGGAAAGGGTCGGGGTTGACCGAAAGGCGCTCGGCCATGGTGATCGCCACCGGTGCCGCCACGATGGCCGTCGCGGTGTTGTTGAGGATGTCCGACAGGGTCATGGTCACGACCATCAGGACGGCCAGGATCGCCCAGGCCGGCCAGCCATCGGTCACTGTCACGATCCCGTCGGCGATCAGCGCCGTGCCCCCCGATGCCTCCAGCGCGGCGCCCAGCGGGATCATGGATCCCAGCAGCACCACCACGGGCCATTCGATCCGGTCATAAAGCTCGGACAGCGGCACGACCCGCATCGCCACGAAGGCCAGCGCCACCACGCCCAGCGCCACCGTCAGTTCGATCACGCCCAGCGCGGCCAGCGCGACGGCCCCTGCGAAGACGGCGATCGCCGTCCATGTCTTGGTCTCCTGCGTGACGGACAGGCCCCGGTCGGCAAGCGTCATGCCACCGATCCAGCCGACCACGTCCTCGGCCCGGTCCTCGGGGGTCAGCAACAACAGGATGTCGCCCGGTTCGATCACGGTCTTGCGCAGGGACCGGTCGATCCGTCGCCCTTTCCGCGCGATACCCATCAGCGTGGTGTGCTGCCGCCATGCAAGACCCACCGTCTCCACCGTCTTGCCGGCGATGCGGGCGCCTTCGGGCACCACGACCTCGACCAGCGCCACGCCGTCGTCCACCGCCCGGGCGCCGCTTTCGCCTGATGGCGTGACCAGGCCCTGGCCCACCCGAAACTCGTCGAGCGCGGCCGGGGCGGCCTTGATCGCGAGAATGTCGTCGGCCGCAAGTTTCAGGTTCCGCCCGGTGCCGTAGCGCCGCCGTCCGTCTCGCACCACGCCGATCAGCGCGACGTCCGCCTCGGTTGCCGCCGTCTCGAGTTCATGCAGCCGCGCGCCCACGAGCTTGCCATCCTCGGGGACACGCAATTCGGCGAGATAGGGCTCGAGTCCGGCCATCGGATCGACGCCCACGCCGGAATCGCGTGTCGGGATCAGACGCCACCCGATCAGGGCGACGAAAAGCAGGCCCGCAATCGCCGCCACCCCGCCGACAGGTGCGAAGTCGAACATGGCGAAGGGCGCGCCCAGAGCGTCGCCCCGGAAGGTGGCTATGATGATGTTCGGCGGCGTGCCGATCAGCGTGGCCATGCCGCCGAGTATGGTCGCGAAGCTGAGCGGCATGAGGCTCAGGCTGGGGCTGCGGCCAGCCTTCCGCGCGGTCTCGATATCGACAGGCATCAGCAGCGCCAGAGCCGCGACATTGTTCATGAAGGCCGACATGACCCCGGCGATCCCGCCCATGATGGCGATATGCGCGCCCAGGCTGCGCGAGGCATCCACCAGCGTCCGCGTGATCAGCAGGACCGCGCCCGAGCGCACGAGACCCGCCGAGATCACCAGCACCAGCGCCACCACCACGACCGCCGGATGGCCGAAGCCCGCGAACGCGTCCCCGGCCGGCACGAGGCCCAGGATGACCGCCAGAAGCAGCGCCCCGAAGGCGACCATGTCGTAGCGGAACCGTCCCCAGAGCAGGAGCGCGAACACACCGCCGAACAGCGCGAAAAGGAGGATCTGGTCCTGTGTCATCGACGCCGACCCTAAGGCCCCCGCTTGCGATCCGAAAGCTTCGAAAGCGCGCCCATTCTTCCGCCCCGGCGGCTGTCTGCACGCAAGCCCGGCAGACCGCCACCCGCCAGGCGGGCGGCCCGTATTGCCGCACCACGCGGCCTGCTATAGACACCACCCCAATCAGAGACATGAGACACGAGGCATCCCATGGCGGGTCATTCGAAATGGGCGAACATCCAGCATCGCAAGGGACGGCAGGACGCCGCGCGCTCCAAGCTGTTCTCGAAACTGGCCAAGGAAATCACGGTCGCCGCCAAGATGGGCGATCCCGACCCCGACAAGAACCCGCGCCTGCGAATGGCTGTCAAGGAGGCCAAGTCCAGCTCCGTGCCCAAGGACGTGATCGAGCGCGCGATCAAGAAGGCGTTGGGCGGCGAGGGCGAGAATTACGAGGAAATCCGGTACGAGGGCTACGGGCCCAACGGCGTGGCGGTGATCGTCGAGGCGATGACCGACAACCGCAACCGCACCGCCTCGACCGTGCGCTCGACCTTTGGCAAACATGGCGGCAACCTCGGCGAGACCGGCTCAGTCGCGTTCATGTTCGAACGCAAGGGGCAGGTGAGCTACCCGGCCGATGCGGGTGACGCCGACACCGTGATGATGGCCGCGATCGATGCGGGCGCGGAGGATGTAGAAAGCGGTGAGGATGGGCATGTGATCTGGTGCGCCGACACCGATCTGGGCGATGTGTCCACCGCGCTCGACGCCGCGCTTGGCGAGAGCGAGAGCACCAAGCTCGTCTGGCGTCCGACCACCACCACGGAGCTTGGCCTTGAGGATGCGCAGAAGCTGATGAAGCTGATCGACGCGCTGGAGGATGACGACGACGTGCAGACCGTGACCGCGAATTTCGAGATTTCCGACGAGGTGATGGAGCAGCTCACGACGTGAGCGGTAGACGCCGTCCCGGGGCTGACAGCCCCGCGCCGGCGCCCATGCGCTCCGCGCGGGGGATATTCTCGACCAGAGGAAGGGGCAGTCGGTTTCCGGCTTGGCATCGCGCGGCGGATCGCGGATTGAGGCGGCCCAAGAGTATCGGACGCCCGCAATGACCGCCGCCCTCGCCGCCGGGTTCGCCCTGTCGCTTTCCCTGATCCTCGCCATCGGGGCGCAAAACGCCTTTGTGTTGCGGCAGGGGCTCCGGCGGCTCCACGTCGGGCCGGTCGTCCTCGTGTGCTGTTTGTCGGAGGGCGTGCTGATCTCCGCCGGTGTGGCAGGCTTCGGCGCGCTCGCCACCCGCGCGCCCTGGGCGTTGGAGGCGATGCGTTGGGGCGGTGTGGCGTTCCTGGTGGTCTACGGGCTGCGCAGCCTCCACGTCGCGTGGACCGTGACCGAGGCGCTCGAGACGGGAGGCGCCGCCACGCAGAGCCTGCGCGCGGCGCTGGGCACGGTGCTCCTGTTCACCTGGGCCAATCCGCATGTCTATCTCGATACGGTGGGGCTGATCGGGGCTGTCGCCGCGACATACGGGCCGGAGCGCTGGGCCTTCGGCGCGGGCGCATTGGCCGCCTCCTGCCTCTTTTTCATGCTTCTGGGCTATGGCGCGCGGGGGCTTGCGCCGGTCTTCGCTCGGCCGGCGGCGTGGCGCGTGCTGGACGGGATCGTGGGCGTCACCATGCTGGCACTGGCGGCGAAACTGGCGATCTGGGGCTGACCCTTGCCCTCCGGCGCGTCTTCCGGTCAGGTGCGGCCCATGTCAGGTTCTTCCGCGAAAAAGCCGCGGCCCGCGCCGCGTCCCGGGGGGCAGGCCCTCGTCGGCGTGGTCTGGATGATCGCGACCGGATTCTGCTTCGTCGCGGTCACGGCGAGCGTGAAGATGGTGGGCGACGACGTGCCCGCCGCGCAGGCCGCTTTCCTTCGCTATGTTCTGGGTGCGGTGTTTCTGCTGCCGATGATCCCGTCGGTACGCGCGGCGCGCGTCACGCCGCGTATCCTCAAGCTCTCGGGCCTGCGCGGACTGGTTCATGCGCTGGGCGTGATCTGCTGGTTCTACGCCATGACCCGCATCCCCATCGCCGAGGTCACGGCGATGAATTATCTCAACCCGGTCTATGTCACCGTGCTGGCCGTCCTTGTTCTGGGCGAACGCATCTCGTTGCACAGGGCGTTCGCGATCGTCTTCGCCTTGGTGGGCGCGATGGTGATCCTGCGCCCCGGTTTCCGTGACCTGGACCCCGGTCATATCGCGATGCTGTTCACCGCGGGTTTCTTCGCGGTTGGTTACATCGTGACCAAGATCCTCGCCGACGAGGTCCCGGCAGCGGTCGTCGTCTTCTTGCTGTCCATCACCGTGCCGGTCGTGCTGGCGCCGATCGCGTTCGCCGTCTGGACGCCGGTGGGCTGGGAGGATCTGGGCTGGCTCTTCGTGACCGCCGTCTTCGCCACGGCCGGGCATTTCACCATGACGCTCGCGTTCCGGGCCGCGCCGCTGACGGTCACGCAGCCCGTCACTTTCCTGCAGCTTGTCTGGGCGACCTCGCTGGGGGCGCTGGTCTTCGCCGAGCCGGTGGACCTGTTCGTCATCGTCGGCGGCGGGATGATCATCGCATCGGTCAGTTACATCGCGTTGCGCGAGGCGCGGTTGCGGCGCAAGGTTGCCGCGGCTGGCTCGACACCGGGCTACGGGGCTGCCAGCGCCGCACATGACCGCGAGCAGAGCGACATGCGCGATACGCCCGGAAATTGAGCAGGGCGACGGGCAACCGCCCAGCCGGCATCCAACGCGCCACGCTGCAGCGCGGAAACCGAACCCCCATCACTTGTGAGTCACAATCGTCTGCGTTGGCTTGGTCAAGCGGAGGGTTTTGATGACTTTGGAAGCGGTGATTTTCGGAGGCATGGGCAGTCTTGCCGAATGCGCGGAACTGGACCGCGCGGCGTGGAACGCGGCGTTCCGGATGCATGACGTGCCATGGGACTGGTCCTGGGACACCTATGCCGAGCTGATGCGACCGGGTGGCGACAGGCAGCTTGCGGCGCGCTTCGCGGCGCATCTGGGCGAGGTGCTGGAGGCCGACGCGCTGGACGCCACGCATCAGCGTCTGTTCGCGGCGATGCTGGCCGAGGAGGTCCCGCTGCGCCCCGGCGTGGCGCGCGTGCTGGCCTGGGCGGCGCGCGGCGGCGTGAAGCTCGCCCTCGTCAGTCGCGCCGAGCTACAGCCGGTATCGGCGCTCTTGCGCGCCACGGCGCGGGGGCGGGCCGGTATCTCCTTCGACGTTGCGGTCCTGCGCTCGGATGTCGCGCGCATGGCGCCCGACCCCGAGGCGATGCTTCTGGCGGTGGAAAAGCTGGGCGTGGGCCACGGCCGCTCGGTTGCGGTGGCCGACACGCCCGTGGCTGCCGAGGCCGCGCGCGCCGCCGGTTTGCCGGTGCTGGCATTCCCCGGGCGGCTCGGTGAGGCGGAGCCGGAACTGTTCGAGACTGTGCCGATGACCCACGCGCTTTCCCCCGAGGCGCTGACACGGGCATGGCGGGACGGTATGATCACGACCGCCGCCGAGTAGATTGCGCCGTCTGGGGAGGGGCTGCTTGATCTGGCTCAAGGTCGGGTGCCATCGCCGCGTCCTAGGATCGTCCTCAAGGACAAACGGACACGCAGAGGAGGCCCGCGCATGTCGCACACCCCGCACGAACTGGCTGACGATTTCCCGCAGGATGTCGGGAAGATACACGATTTGAAGGTTTCGAACCCGCACTTCGCGAAGCTCATGGAAGACTACCATGAGATCAACCGTTCCGTGCATCGCGCCGAGACCGGGGTGGAGCCTTGCGATCAGGCGGCCGAGACAGCCATGCGCAAGGAGCGGATGCGTCTGAAAGATGAGATCGCGGGCATGCTGGCCAAGGTCTGACACCCGCAGGAAGGGCCCGGCGCGCGGGTTCGGTCACCGGACCCGCGCGTGGATCAGGCGGCGCTGTCTCCGTCCCCATCGGCGGTGGCGTCTTCTGTCCGCCCCTCCACATGCGCGGCGAAGCGTTCGAAGAACTGGTCCGCCATCTTGCGGGCGAAACTGTCGATCAGCCGTGAGCCAAGCTGCGCGATCTTGCCGCCGACCTTGGCCTCCACGTCGTAATGCAGGTCGGTGCCGCCGCCTTCGGCGTCGCTCAGGCTGACCTGCGCGCCGCCCTTGGCGAAGCCTGCCACCCCGCCCTTGCCCTCGCCCGAGATCGTGTAGCTTTCGCCCTCGACCACGTCGGACAGGGTGACACTGCCCTTGAAGGTGGCCTTGACCGGTCCGACCTTTTGTTTGACCACCGCCTCGAAGCCCTCTTCGGGACTGCCGGTCAGTTCCTCGCAGCCCGGGATGCAGGCTTTCAGAACCTCGGCATCGTTGAGGGCCGCCCAGACCTCTGCGCGGTCGGCGGCGAGGGTGCGGGTTGCGTGCATTTCCATGGGGCCGGGTCCTCCTGTCCTGGTGGAGAAGGCGTAGTCGGGCACACTGACATCCGTCAACCTAATCCGCGATGTCGTACGGCAACGTGCCCCGGTGATCGGGGTTGACCGTGAGCCGGCGTTCGAGTGGCGGGACGGCGCGCTGATGGCACTGCGCGCGCTCGCAGATCCGGCAGGAGATGCCGATCGGCTGGAACGATGCGTCGCGGTCGAGGTCGAGCCCGTCGGCGTAGACCAGCTGCGGTGCGTGGGCGACCTCGCAGCCCAGCGAGATCGCGAAACGCCGCGTAGGCGTGCCCCAGGCCCCGCCGGTCTTGGAGACGTCGCGGGCAAGGATCACGTAGCGCGCGCCGTCGGGCGTTTCGGCGAGCTGGCGCAGGAATCGTCCGGGCGTCTCGAAGGCGCTGTGAACGTTCCACAAGGGGCAGGCGCCGCCGTAGCGCGCGAATTGCAGGCGCGTTGCCGAATGCCGTTTCGTGACCGTTCCCGCCTGATCGACGCGCGCGAAGAAGAAGGGCACGCCCTTGGCGCCCGGACGCTGCAGCGTCGAAAGCCTGTGGGCCACCTGCTCGATCGAGGCGCCGAAGAGGATCGAGAGCTGTTCGAGATCATGGCGCGTCCCGCGTGCGGCTTCGGCGAAACGGGTGTAGGGCATCAGGACCGCGCCGGCAAAGTAATTGGCCATACCGATCCGGGCGATCTCGCGCGCGGTGTCGGTCTGGAACCGCGCGAGGTCGAGCGTGGCGTCCAGAAGCTGTGCCTGCCCGAGAAGCGCGTATTGGTGCAGCAGCTGGAAGCGCTGCGTTTCGGGCGCGGCGCGGGGCGACAACGTCAGGACGCGGGCCTCGCGGTCGTAGTTGCGGACGCCCGCGCCGGCGGTCATCCTGAGCGTGACGCCCATGCGGCCCAGAACGGCCTCGGTATGGGCCACGAGATCGCCCTCGGCATGGCCGGCGAAGCGTTCGGCGGCGCGGTCGACGGCGTCGATGTAGTTGTCGCAATAGTGGAAGAAGTCGCGCACCTCCTCCCAGGGGCTCTGCAACGCGCGGCCGTCCTGTCCCAGCGCCTCGTCGAGGGAGGCGAGGCGTTCATGGGTCTGCCGGTAGGCGCGGTGCAGGTCGAGGAAGGCGCGGGCCAGCGCCGGCGCGTTCGAGGCGGCGAGCCGCAGGTCCGACAGGGGCGGCGCCGTCTCGGCGAAGATCGGGTCGGCGATGGCCTCACGCATGTCGGAGACCAGCCGCTCGGTATCGCCCGAGCCCAGCTCGGTGACGTCGAGGCCGAATTCCCGCGCCAGCCCCAGAACCACGGAGGTGGAGACGGGTCGGTTGTTGTTCTCCATCTGGTTGAGATAGGGCAGGGACACGCCGAGCTTGGCCGCGAAGTCCTTCTGCGTCAGGCCAATGCGCGTGCGGACCTCGCGCAGCTTGGCGCCGGCATAGAGTTTCTGGGCGGGCATGGCGTCTCCATCGGTTTGCAGACGTGGTATCAGGATTTGCAAACGTAGCAAGGGGCGGCACGGCATGGGGGCTCTGCCCCCGGCCTGCGGCCTCCCCCGGAGTTTTCCGCCAGGATGAAAGGAGAGTCAGACGCCCGTCACCTGACGTTCCCGCCGTATCGTGTAGAGTATTGCACCCACCGCCAGCAATGAGGTGACCAGCATGATCAGGATCAGGGGATAGGCCCCGGTCCCTCCGGTCAGAAGCGCGCCCGCCAGCGCCGAGAGCGCGGCGCCGCCCCCGATGGTGATCGCCCCGCCGAGCCCGCTGGCCGTGCCTGCGAGATGGGGGCGGACCGACAGCATGCCAGACGTGGCGTTGGGCAGCACCATGCCGTTGCCGATACCGACAATGGTCATCAGGCCGAAGAAGACCAGCGCCGTCTTGAAGCCCAGCAGGAACAGCAAGAGCGTCAGCAGCGGTCCCGTCGCCGAAAGGATCGAGCCCCACAGCACCATCCCGTTGATGCCCACGCGCATCGAGTAGCGGCCGGATATGTAGCTGCCGAAAAAGTAGCCCACGGCGGCCGTTCCGAAATAGAGACCGACAAGGGACGCCGAAAGGCCGAAAACCTCGGTTCCCACATAGGGCGCGCCGCCCAGAAAGGCGAAGAACGCACCCGAGGCGAAAGCGGCGGTCAGGCAATAGCCCCAGAACCGGCGGGAGGCGAAGAGCTCGGGATACTGCGCGAACTGTTGGGCGAAACTCCCGGATCCGCGCGCGGCGGTCTCGCCGAGGTCGCGCCAGGTGAGCACAAGGACCACGAGGCCGAGGATCGCGAGCATCCAGAAATTCGCCTGCCAGCCGAGGGTTTCGTCCAGCACCCCGCCGATGGCGGGCCCGATCATCGGGACGACCGCCATGCCCATGGTGACGTACCCGATCTGGCTGGCTGCCTGATCCTGCGGATACATGTCGCGGACCACCGCACGGCCCAGCACAAGGCCCACCACCACCACCGCCTGCAGCATCCGGAACGCGAGGAAAACCTCGATGGTGGGCGCAAGGATGCAACCCAGCGTCGCCACCAGGAAAACGCCGATCCCCCACAGCAGAACCGGGCGGCGTCCGTAGCGGTCCGAAATCGGCCCGACGAGGATCTGCAGCACGGCGTTACCCGCAAGGTAGAGCGCGACGGAGAGCTGCATCACCCGGTAATCGGTCGAGAAATGCTCCGACATCGCTGGCAGCGAGGGCAGGAAGATATTCATCGACAACGCACCAAGGCCCGTCAGGGCGATCAGCGTGAAGATGTGCGGCGGTGTGCTGCGGTCCATGAACCGCACGGCAGGAGCGACTGACATGGCATAGGGCTTAGGCCGCGACCCCGGGCTTGTCCATGTGCCGAGATGCACAGGTGCGCCGCCGAACGGGAATTTGCGGATTTGCAGTTTTGTCATGACCACCGCAAATAGATATGCAAATTTGCCAAAGAGGACTCGCCCCGCGCGTGAAGCGCCCATAGGGTGGCCGAAATCGGTCTTGCGGGCGCGGCACTTCGCTGCGCGTGCGCGGATGGCCGGACAAGACAGCCTGACAAGGCGACAGAACGGAAGGGACGCTGACGATGAAGGACATCCTCGAGCAGCTGGAACAGCGGCGTGATGAAGCGCGCCTTGGCGGTGGTCAGAAGCGGATCGACGCCCAGCATGCCAAGGGCAAGCTGACCGCCCGCGAGCGGATCGAGCTGCTGGTCGACGAGGGCAGCTTCGAGGAATACGACATGTTCGTCACCCATCGCTGTGTCGATTTCGGGATGGCGAAGTCCAAGCCGCGCGGTGACGGTGTCGTGACCGGCTGGGGCACGATCAACGGCCGCATGGTCTATGTCTTCAGCCAGGATTTCACGGTTCTCGGCGGGTCGGTGTCCGAAACGCATGCCGCGAAGATCTGCAAGATCATGGACATGGCGATGCAGAACGGCGCGCCTGTCATCGGGATCAACGACTCGGGCGGCGCGCGCATCCAGGAGGGCGTGGCGAGCCTTGCCGCCTATGGCGAGGTGTTCCAGCGCAACATCGAGGCCTCGGGCGTGGTGCCGCAGATTTCCGTCATCATGGGACCATGTGCGGGCGGCGCGGTCTACAGCCCCGCCATGACCGACTTCATCTTCATGGTGAAGGACAGTTCCTATATGTTCGTCACTGGCCCCGACGTGGTGAAGACCGTGACGAACGAGCATGTCACGGCCGAGGAGCTGGGCGGTGCCACGACGCACACGCGCCGGTCCTCCGTCGCCGATGCGGCCTTCGAGAACGATGTCGAGGCATTGTCCGAGATCCGCCGTCTGGTCGATTTCCTGCCGCTTTCGAACCGGGACAAGCCGCCGACACGGCCCTTCTACGACGATCCCGAGCGGGTGGAGGAAAGCCTCGACACGCTGATCCCCGACAATCCGAACCAGCCCTACGACATGAAGGAGCTGATCACGAAGGTCGCCGACGAGGGCGATTTCTACGAGATACAGGAAGCGTTCGCGGGCAACATCATCACCGGCTTCATCCGGCTGGAGGGACAGACCGTGGGCGTGGTCGCCAACCAGCCCATGGTGCTGGCGGGGGTTCTGGATATCGACAGCGCGCGCAAGGCCGCGCGGTTCGTGCGGTTCTGCGACTGTTTCGAGATCCCGATCCTGACCTTCGTCGACGTGCCAGGCTTCCTGCCCGGGACGGGTCAGGAATACAACGGCGTCATCAAGCACGGTGCGAAGCTTCTGTTTGCCTATGGCGAGGCGACGGTGCCGAAGGTGACGGTGATCACCCGCAAGGCCTATGGGGGCGCCTACGTGGTGATGTCGTCGAAGCACCTGCGCGGCGATATCTCCTATGCCTGGCCCACCTCGGAGATCGCGGTGATGGGCGCCAAGGGGGCGGTGGAGATCCTGCATCGCGGCGATCTGGGCGATCCCGAGAAGATCGCGGCCCATACGGCTGAATACGAGGACCGCTTCGCCAATCCCTTCGCGGCGGCCGAGCGCGGCTTCATCGACGAGGTGATCCAGCCCCGGTCGACCCGGCGACGGGTCTGCAAGGCCTTCGCCATGCTGCGGCGCAAGGAAAAGAAGATGCCTTGGAAGAAGCACGACAACATTCCGTTGTGAAGCGGGATCGATCCCGCATTTGGAAGGGTGCGGCGGGACAAGTCCCGCCCTACGGAGCCTCGCATGCCTGATCCCATCTTCCACATGATCGCCCACGGGCCCCGCCCTGTCGCGCCCTTTTCCCATGCGGTGGAGGCCGATGGCTGGGTGCTTCTGACCGGCCAGATGCCGACCGACCCCGAAGCGCCCGACGCGCCATTGCCGGAGGGGGTCGCGGCGCAGACCGCGCGGGTGATGGAGAACCTCAAGCTGATCCTCGGGGGGGTGGGGCTCGACCTCTCGCACGTGGTGCAGATGCGCGCCTACCTGACGGAGTTCGAGCGCGACTACGCGGCGTTCAACGACACCTATCAGGCCTATTTCCCCGAGAGCCGGCGGCCTGCGCGCACGACCATCGGCGTGACCGCGCTGGCCGTGGGCGCATTGGTTGAGATCGATTGCATCGCGCGCCGTCCCGAGGGCGCGCCGGGGCAGGGCGGGAATGGATAGCCATGTTGCGAAGCATTCCTCTTTCGCCAATGGGATGGCTGGCGCTGCTGGCGGCGCTGGGCTCGGCCGCGCTGGCGGTGGTGGCTTTCTCGCTGCCCTCGGTCGAGGACGCGGTGTGTCCGATGGACGGGGATCACACGCTGCCCTCGGGGCGGGCGGCGGAGCTCTGCGATATCCTGCCGGAGGTGCAGCCCTTCACCTCGGCGACCTGGCTGGTGGTGCGGATGGTGGTGCCCGCGCTTCCCGAGGCAGGCGCCGAAAGCGTCCATACCGATCACGACTGGGTGTGTGCCGAAATCGCGCTGCCGACGGCGGAGGCCGGCCCATTGCCCGCGCGCATCGTCGTGCAGTTGATGGCGGAGCCTTTCATCCGGGGCGAGCCCGCGCCAAGGATAACCCAATCCATCGAGGCCTACACGATCCAAGACGGTGTCTGCATGTGGGAGCTTTTGTGATGGGGATACAATATTTTGCGGTCCATTCTTCATCCAACGCCAAGTTTGAGGCTTCTGAGTCACAGGCGCGCCCTGACTGTGGAAAAGCCTGTGGATTGAATCCGCGCTCAGGTAACATCCATCTTGGCTGCGGAACCGCAGCTGTACCTCGGGTCGTGGCCGGGCAAGACCGCCCGGTCACGCACCGATGGGCAACAAGCGGGGAAAAACCCCGCGGACGGCAGGTCCTGAGCAGGACCCTTCCCCTTGCCGGGCGGGGCAGATGCCTCGCCCGGCGTTTCACCGGTGCGATGCCGGCTGGGGGCGGGCGATGCTGAAACACAAGGGCTTTCCCTCCCGGCTGCCAAGCACGGATTTCCAGTTCACGATCCGTCGTGCCAACAAGGACGGCGCGACAAAGCTGATCGCGCGCGAACGCTACGCCGATCGCAGGCCGGCCGACCGCCGTGCCGACGCCGCTTTCGTCGAGGCGCTGTGGCTCTGTTTCGGGGACGAGCCCTTCGAGCGCGGCAATCTCGATGCCGGCCGGCTCAGCTGGCTGTTCGGGCGCGAGGTGATCCCGGCCGAGGATCCGTTCGATCCGGAAAGCTACGAGGCACTGCTCGTGCTCGACGTGGACCGAGCGCGCGCCTCGTTTCCCGAGGCCTTCGACGGCAGCGGCGTCTGGGAGGGGCGCTCGGCATGAATCTGCACATCCTCCCCCGATCTCAGCGGTTTGACGCCCAACGCGCGGGGTACGCCCTCCATAGCCTTTACCGGGTCGGCGGCCGTGGCATGCTGTACCCGTCGGCCCAATTCCCCAGATGTTTCCGGGCCGATCGCGACAAGACGTGTTACCCTTCCCCTTCAATGCGGTCGGGCAGGCAACTGTCCCGATCGCATTTTTTTGCCGAAATCCGCCTGTGGCGCGCCGCGCACGGCGCTTTGACTAGGCGGGCATCTGCTTTCGTTGTATCACGCTTGCAAAGAGGCGTATCGACAGGAGAACAGATCACATGCGTCAGAGAACCAAACTCATTGCCGTGCTTTTCGCGTCCACCTTTGCGCTGGCCGGTTGCGTGGCCAGCGACCTCGAGCGCGCCGGTCTCGGCGCGGCGGCGGGTGGCCTCACGGCCGCGGCACTTGGCGGCAACGTGGCGACCGGTGTCGCCGTGGGCGCCGCGGGCGGCGCTTTGTGCGACGACGTCAACCTCTGCCGGTAACCAACTGATCCGCGGCGCGACGGGCGCCGCATCGAATTTCGGGGACCGTCCGGGCCAGGAGGCTCGGGCGGTCCTTTTGCGTTTCAGACATGCCGGGCGCGCGCGCCCCGCGGCCAAGAAAAAGGGACAGTGCCCATGTTCAAGAAGATCCTGATCGCCAATCGGGGCGAGATCGCCTGTCGCGTGATCAAGACGGCGCGCAAGATGGGGATCGCCACGGTTGCGGTCTATTCGGACGCCGATCGCAACGCGCTTCATGTGCGGATGGCGGACGAAGCGGTGCATATCGGCCCGCCGCCCGCCTCGGAAAGCTATATCGTGATCGACAGGATCATGGAGGCGATCAAGGCGACCGGCGCCGAGGCGGTGCATCCGGGCTACGGGTTTTTGTCGGAGAACAGGAAATTCGCCGAGGCGCTGGAAAAAGCGGGCGTGGCCTTCATCGGCCCACCGGCGGGCGCGATCGAGGCGATGGGCGACAAGATCACGTCCAAGAAGATCGCGCAGGAAGCGGGCGTCAGCACGGTTCCGGGCCATATGGGCCTGATCGAGGATGGCGACGAGGCTGTGAAGATCTCGGGGCAGATCGGCTATCCGGTGATGCTGAAAGCGAGCGCCGGCGGCGGCGGCAAGGGCATGCGGATCGCGTGGTCCGAGGATGAGGTGCGCGAAGGCTTCCAGGCGTCGAAGAACGAGGCGGCGTCCAGCTTCGGCGATGACCGCATGTTCATCGAGAAATTCGTCACTCAGCCGAGACACATCGAGATCCAGGTGCTGGCCGACAGCCACGGCAACTGCATCCACCTGGGCGAGCGGGAATGCTCGATCCAGCGCCGCAACCAGAAGGTCATCGAGGAGGCGCCGTCGCCGTTTCTCGACGAGGCCACCCGCAAGGCGATGGGCGAACAGGCCTGCGCGCTGGCGCAAGCCGTGGGCTACACCAGCGCGGGCACCGTGGAGTTCATCGTCGACGGGGACCGGAACTTCTATTTTCTCGAGATGAACACGCGCCTGCAGGTGGAACACCCGGTGACGGAGCTGATCACCGGCGTCGACCTGGTGGAACAGATGATCCGCGTCGCGGCGGGCGAGAAGCTTCCCATGACGCAAGATGACGTCAAGCTTACGGGCTGGGCGATGGAAAGCCGGCTTTATGCCGAGGATCCCTATCGCGAGTTCCTGCCATCGATCGGGCGGCTCACGCGCTATCGCCCGCCGCAGGAGGTGCAGGCCGGTCCGCTCAACGACAGCGGCAAGTGGCAGGGCGACGCCCCCCGAGGGGACACGGCCGTCAGGAACGACACCGGCGTTTTCGAGGGTGGCGAGATTTCCATGTTCTACGACCCGATGATCGCCAAGCTCTGCACATGGGGGTCCGACCGTGCCGAGGCGCTGGAGGCGATGCGCGTGGCGCTGGACAGTTTCGAGGTGGAGGGGATCGGCCACAATCTGCCGTTCCTGTCGGCGGTCATGGACCATCCCCGCTTCGTTTCGGGCGAGATCACCACGGCCTTCATCGCCGAGGAATATCCTGACGGGTTCAATGGCGTGACGCTGCCCGATGACGATCTGCGGCGGGTGGCGGCGGCTGTGGCCGCGATGCACCGGGTGGCCGAGATCCGGCGCACCCGCGTGACCGGCCGGATGGACAATCACGAGCGTCGTGTGGGCACCGACTGGGTGGTCAGGCTCCAGGAGCAGGACTTCCCCGTCACGATCTCGGCCGACCATGATGGCTCCACCGTCGTCTTCGAGGACGGGCACGCCATGCGCGTGACCTCCGACTGGCGGCCGGGCGACCTGCTTGCGCGGCTCGAGGTGGATGGCGCGCCGCTGGTGCTGAAGGCCGGCAAGATCCCCGGCGGCTTCCATGTGCGCACGCGCGGTGCGGACCTCAAGGTTCATGTGCGCAGTCCGCGCCATGCCCAGCTTGCCGACCTGATGCCCGAGAAGCTGCCGCCCGACACCTCGCGGATGCTGCTCTGCCCGATGCCCGGGCTGATCGTGAAGGTCGACGTGGCGGTCGGCGACGAGGTTCAGGACGGACAGGCGCTGTGCACCGTCGAGGCGATGAAGATGGAGAACATCCTGCGCGCCGAACGCAAGGGCGTGGTGGTCAAGATCAACGCGGACCCCGGCGACAGCCTTGCCGTGGACGACGTAATCATGGAGTTCGAATAAGGCCGTGCGCGGGCGGATGCATATCCTTGCCAGGGGCTATTGCCCGCCCGAGCGCAGTTCTTCCTGCCGGAACTGGAAGTTATCGATGCCGCGTGTGATCTCGCGCACATCGCGGGGCGAGGGGCGACGGAACCCGACGCTGCCGTCCTTCTGCAACACCACCAGCGCGAAACCGCGGGGGCGCAGTTCGGTCCGGATCGCCGAGCGCGCGGAGGGGTCGGTATCGATGATGATGACCGCGTCACGCTCCAGCAGAGGCTCGGGCCGTTCGGCCAGAAGCTGCATCTGCTCGATAAAGCGGGGATCGGCGGGCGTGTCGGCAAACACGATGATGGGCCGCGCAACCCAGAGGAAGTCCTCAAGGGTCAGGTCTGCGGCGTCGCGCGGTGCCATCGGGTCGATTGCCTCAGCCTCAGCCTCAGCCTCGGTTTCGTCCTCCGCCGCGGCGCTCTGGGACATGGCGATATCGCCCGATCCGCCGTCCTGGGCGAAGGCGGGGGTGGACAGAAGCGCAAGGGCGGCAAGTGTGAAGATCAGGATTGGTCGCATTTCGTCTCCGTTCACCAAGGATATAGGCAGGTCGTCGGCGAAAGCGAAGGGGGACTTGGCGTCACGGGACATGAGGACCGGCTTCTTCACGCGATATTCACCATCTGCGCGGCACTCGCACAGGCCATACCTGAGGGTTTCGACGGGTTGGCACGGCATGGATGTGGTTTTGCACCTCGGTGCACATCGGACGGCGAGTACGGCGCTTCAGAAGACACTTGGCGCCAATGGCGGCCAGTTGGCCGAGCACGGTATCGCGTATTGGGGGCCAAGAACGACGCGCGCGGGGTTGTTCGACGGGTTGATCGGACGGCCCGGTGCTCTGCCCGCCGAGCGTCAGGCGGCCGGCGTCCTGCGTGTCGCGCGCCGTTCGCGGCAGGCGGCGCGGGGCGGGGCGGAAACGCTCGTGGTCAGCGAGGAAAACGTGCTGGGCTCGATGCAGGCCGCGATGGCCGGGACCGGTCTCTATCCGGATGCCGGGCCCCGAGTTGCCGCCGTGGCGCGTGCTTTCGGGGGAAGCCATCTTACGCTCGCATTGGCCATACGGTCGCTCGACGACTGGTGGGCATCCGTGCGCGGCTTCCGCTCTGCGAGTGGCTGGGCAGTGCCATGCCATGCCGCATGCGGGCGGCTGGCGGTACGCTCGGGCTCATGGGCCGATGTCATCCGCGACATCGCCGCGGCGGTGCCGGACGCCCGCCTCGTCGTCTGGAGCTACGAAGCGATGGCGGATCGTCCGCAGGTCGTCATCGCGCGGCTGACAGGGTTCAGGCCGGAGTGGGCGAATACCACGCTTCACAGGAACGCCGCGCCCGGGGACGGGCGGGCCGTGCTGGCGCCGCCGGTGCGCGGGCGTTTGCGCAAGCGCTACGCCGAGGATCTCGCTTGGCTTCGGGCCGGTGCCGACGGCCTTACCGATTTCATGGATGCCGGACCGGGATGCGAAATCCCGGCCGGGACAGGACAGGAAAGGGAACGACCCGATGACGGAAAACTCCAGGATCAAGGGCGATACCGTGGACGCTTGGCGTGAACGCGCCGGGAAGGAGCTGAAGGGCCGCGATCCCGACAGTCTTGTCTGGGAGACGCTGGAAGGCATCCACGTCAAGCCGCTCTATACCGAGGCCGATACCGAGGGCCTGCCGCAGATGGGCACCGCGCCGGGGTTCGAGCCGTTCACCCGTGGCGTGAAGGCGACGATGTATGCCGGCCGGCCCTGGACCATCCGCCAATACGCGGGCTTTTCCACCGCCGAAGAAAGCAACAATTTCTACCGCAAGGCACTGGCCGCCGGTCAGCAGGGCGTGTCCGTCGCCTTCGACCTTGCCACGCATCGCGGCTACGACAGCGACCATCCCCGCGTCGTGGGTGATGTGGGCAAGGCGGGCGTGGCCATCGACAGCGTGGAGGATATGAAACTCCTCTTCGACGGTATCCCGCTCGATCAGGTCTCGGTCTCGATGACCATGAACGGCGCGGTGATCCCGATCCTCGCGAATTTCATCGTCACCGGCGAAGAGCAGGGGCATGACAGATCGGTGCTGTCGGGGACGATCCAGAACGACATCCTCAAGGAGTTCATGGTCCGCAACACCTATATCTACCCGCCCGAGCCCTCGATGCGGATCATCTCGGACATCATCGGCTACACGTCCGAGAACATGCCGAAATTCAACAGTATTTCGATCTCCGGCTACCACATGCAGGAGGCCGGGGCGAACCTCGTGCAGGAGCTTGCCTATACATTGGCCGACGGGCGCGAATACGTGCGCGCGGCGATCGATGCGGGCATGGACGTGGACAAGTTCGCGGGCAGGCTGTCCTTTTTCTTCGCGATCGGCATGAATTTCTTCATGGAGATTGCGAAGCTTCGGGCCGCGCGCACGCTGTGGCACCGGATCATGACGGAATTCGGGGCGAAGTCCGAACGCTCCAAGATGCTGCGCACCCATTGCCAGACCTCGGGCGTCTCCCTGCAGGAGCAGGATCCCTACAACAACGTCGTGCGCACCGCATACGAGGCGTTGAGCGCGGTTCTTGGCGGCACACAGTCGCTTCATACCAACGCGCTGGACGAGGCCATCGCGCTGCCGACCGAGTTCTCGTCGCGGATCGCGCGCAACACGCAGCTGATCCTGCAGGAAGAGACCGGGGTGACCAAGGTCGTCGATCCGCTGGCGGGGTCCTACTATGTCGAGAGCCTGACGAACGAGCTGATCGAAAAGGCCTGGGCGCTGATCGAGGAGGTCGAGGAGATGGGCGGCATGACCAAGGCCGTCGAAAGCGGTCTGCCGAAGCTGAGGATCGAGGAAAGTGCCGCGCGTCGGCAAGCGATGATCGACCGGGGCGAGGAGGTCATCGTCGGCGTCAACAAGTACCGCAAGGATCACGAGGACCCGATCGACATCCTCGATATCGACAACGTCGCCGTGCGCGAAAGCCAGATTGCGCGGCTGGAGAGGATCAGGGCCGCCCGCGACGAGGCCGCCTGCACCGCGGCACTCGCTGAGGTGGAACGGCGGGCGCGGGAGGGGGGCAACCTTCTCGACGCGGCGGTGGAAGCGGCCCGCGCGCGGGCCAGCGTGGGAGAGATCAGCATGGCGATGGAAAAGGTGTTCGGACGGCATCGCGCCGAGGTGAAGACGCTTGCCGGTGTCTACGGCTCCGCCTACGAGGGCGACGAGGGCTTCGCGCAGATCCAGAAGGATGTGGACAGCTTCGCCGAGGAAGAGGGACGCAGGCCCCGGATGCTCGTGGTCAAGATGGGGCAGGACGGACACGACCGGGGCGCCAAGGTGATCGCCACGGCCTTCGCCGATATCGGCTTCGACGTGGATGTGGGGCCCTTGTTCCAGACACCGGAGGAGGCGGCGCAGGACGCCATCGACAATGACGTGCACGTGGTGGGCATCTCCAGCCAGGCGGCGGGACACAAGACGCTGGCGCCCAAGCTCATCGAGGCACTGAAGGCAGAGGGCGCTGGCGACATCATCGTCATCTGCGGCGGCGTGATCCCGCACCAGGATTACGAGTTCCTGCAAAAGGCCGGCGTGAAGGCGATCTTCGGGCCGGGGACGAACATCCCCTCGGCCGCGCGAGAGATCCTCGAACTGATCCGCGCGGCGCGCGCCGCCTGAGGCGGCGCAGAAAACACGTGTTTTCCGGCGTCCCCGGGGAGGGCGCCGGCTTTTCCCTTGCCCTGACCGGGCCCTTGTCGCATCCAGTGGAGGTGTTTCATCGATCAGAGGTTTTCGCTCATGTTTCGATTTGCCCTGCCCGTCGCATGCGTCCTCGCCCTTTTCGGCGCATCCGGCGACGCCCAGGACGATGCGCTGCGCGGGGCAGTGCAACGCTATGTGGACAACCCCATTCAGCAGCGCATGATGGACGAGATGCTGTCGGCCGATGCCATGATCGCACAGATGCGCGCGATGATGCCGCAACTGACCGAAGAGCAACTGCAACTCGTCGGTCGGATCGGCGCCGAGGAAATGGCTGCCCTGCGCCCCGATCTCGAGGCGGCGATGGTCGCGGCGGCCGTCGACACCTTTTCGCTCGAGGAGATCCTGGCGCTCGAGGCGTTCTACAACACCCCCGAAGGCGCGAGCGTCATGTCCAAGATGCAGCCCTTCATGGCCAACACCTTCGAGATGATCGGCCCGCAGATGCAAGAGGCGCAGATGCGCATCGGTCAGCGCGTTATGATCGAGCTGTCTTCGCAATAGACCGGGACGCGCATCAGGAGACGCCATGGCCCTGCCTGTTCGCCAGCAAATGACCTACTGGGGTATCGCCGCCCTTGCGCTTCTGCTGATCCTCTGGGTGCTGGGCGACGTGATCCTGCCGTTCCTCGTGGGCGGCGCCATCGCCTATTTCCTCGACCCGGTGGCCGACAGGCTGGAACGCATGGGGCTCGGTCGCGCGATGGCCACGGTCGTCATCTTCATCGTCCTCGTGCTGGTGGTCGTGCTGGCAGCGCTCATCGTCATTCCGACACTCGTCCAGCAAACGACGGATCTGGTGCAGGCCGCGCCCGACATCGCCGATCGGCTGAGGACGTTCCTGACCGAGCGCTTCCCCACCGTGATGGAGGAGGAGTCGCCGCTTCGCAATTCGCTGACATCGATCGGCGAGACGATCGAGTCGCGCGGGGGCGAGTTGCTGCAGGGCGTGCTGAGCTCGGCCGCGGGTTTCGTCAACGTGCTGGTATTCCTGGTGGTGGTGCCGGTCGTGGCCTTCTACCTCCTGCTCGACTGGGACGGCATGGTGGCGCGCATCGACGATCTTCTGCCGCGTGATCATGCGCCGATCATTCGCGACCTCGCCGGCAGGATCGACAACACGCTAGCCAGTTTCGTGCGCGGGCAGGGAACGGTCTGCCTGATCCTGGGCACCTTCTACGCCGTTGCACTCATGGTCATCGGCCTGCAATTCGGCCTCGTGGTGGGGCTGGTGGCGGGGCTTCTGACCTTCATCCCCTATGTGGGCGCGCTGGTGGGCGGCATGCTTTCGGTGGGTCTCGCGCTTTTCCAGTTCTGGGGCGACTGGTGGTCGATCCTCGCGGTGGCGGCCGTGTTTCAGGCGGGCCAGCTGGTGGAGGGAAACATCCTGACCCCCAAGCTCGTGGGAAACTCGGTCGGCCTGCACCCGGTCTGGCTCATCTTCGCGCTGTCGGCCTTCGGCACGCTCTTCGGCTTCGTCGGCATGCTTGTCGCCGTGCCCGTGGCCGCCGCCATAGGCGTGCTGGTGCGATACGCGATGGAGCGCTACCGTGAAGGTCGGCTCTATCGCGGGTTGGAGGCGCAGCCGGATGAGGGCCCGGACGACCGGGAGGCCTGATGGCGGAGCAACTCGTTTTCGATCTTCCCGTCCGTGCGGCAATGGGGCGCGACGATTTTTTCGTCTCGGCCAGCAACGCGGCCGCACTCGCGCGGGTGGAGGCCTGGCGCAACTGGTCCTTTGACAAGCTTGTTCTCATGGGCCCCGAAGGCGCGGGCAAGACCCATCTGGCCCATGTCTGGGCGGGGCAGAGCGGCGCGCGGATCGTCTCTGCCATCAAGGTGACCGAGGCGGATGTCGCGCAGGCCGAAGCATGGCCCGCGCTCGCGCTGGAGGACGTGGACCGCGTGGCCGGCGATGCGGCCGCGGAGGCGCGGCTCTTTCATCTGCACAACGCGCTTGCGGCCACGAGGGCGCCGCTCCTGCTGACCGCTCGCAGGCCGCCCGCGCGCTGGGGCCTCGGGCTGCCCGATCTCGACAGCCGCATGCGGCAGGCAGAGCTCGCGCGGATCGACGCGCCGGACGACACGCTTTTGTCGGCGCTTCTGCTGAAGCTTTCGCACGATCGCGGGCTCAGGCTGACCCCGGCAATCCTGTCCCATGTCTTGCCGCGGATCGAACGCTCCGCCGCGGCAGTGCATGGCTTTGTCGGGCGGCTCGATGCGCTGGCACTCGCCGACAAGCGTCCGCCGCGGTTGTCGGACGCCAAGGCGGCCCTTGCCGAGGACACAGCGCCCGTGTCACCGTCGCGACACAATAGCTGACTACGGCAGCGGCATGAGTTTCGCAGATTTCCTGAACGCACCCCTTCCCGAGCCCACCGACCTGCCCGATGCGCAGACGCAGGGCCCGCGACGCTTTTTCAACCGGGAGCTCAGCTGGCTCGCCTTCAACTGGCGCGTGCTGGAGGAGGCCGAGAACCCGCGCGTGCCGCTTCTGGAGCGCGTGCGCTTCGTGTCGATCAGCGCGGGCAATCTCGACGAGTTCTATACCGTCCGCGTGGCGGGTCTGCGGGAGCTCGCACAGGAGGGCAGGACCGGCACGTCGGACGATGGCCGCACGCCCGCAGAACAGCTCAAGCTGATCAATGCCGATGCCCGCAGGCTCATGCAGCACCAGCAGGCCGCCTGGATCGCGCTGAGGAGGGAGCTTGAGAGGCAGGGCATCACGGTGGTCACGCGCGCGGCGCTAAAGGCCGCCGACAAGAAGCACCTCGAAGAGGAATTTCTCGCCCGCGTCTTCCCGGTGCTCTCGCCGCTGGCCATCGACCCGGCGCATCCCTTTCCGTTCATCCCCAACGAGGGGCTGGCGCTTGCACTGCAGATGCGCCGTGCGCGGGATGGGCGCGAGTTGCAGGCGCTTCTGCCGATCCCCAGCCAGATCGACCGTTTCGTGCGCCTGCCCGCCACCGATGGCGAGGCGCGCTTCCTGCCCCTCGAGGAGCTTCTGCTGCTGAATGTCGGCGCGCTTTTCCCGGGCTACGAGCTTGCCGGATCCTGCACCTTCCGCCTGCTGCGCGACAGTGATCTCGAGCTCGAGGAAGAAGCCGAGGACCTCGTGCGGGAATTCGAGACGGCGCTCAAGCGCCGCCGCCGGGGCGAGGTGGTGCGCCTTCAGATCAGCGCGGGCGCGCCGGAGGACCTGAAGACCGAGATCATAGAACAGCTTCACGTCGCGGGCGACGAGATCGTCGACGTGAAGGGGATGATCGGCCTCGTCAGCCTCAAGGAACTGGTGCTGGACGACCGGCCGGACCTGTTGTGGAAGTCCTTCACGCCCCGGGTGCCCGAGCGGGTGCAGGACCATGACGGCGACATGTTCGCGGCGATCCGGCAGAAGGACATGCTGCTGCATCACCCCTACGAGACCTTCGACATGGTCATCCGCTTCCTCAGCCAGGCGGCGCGGGATCCGAACGTCGTGGCGATCAAGCAGACGCTCTACCGGACCTCGAACGAGTCGCCGATCGTGGACGCGCTGTGCGAGGCGGCGGAGAACGGCAAGTCTGTAACCGCGCTGGTGGAGTTGAAGGCGCGCTTCGACGAGGCCGCCAATATCCGGCAGTCACGCAAGCTGGAACGCGCAGGCGCCCATGTGATCTACGGCTTCATCACCTACAAGACCCATGCGAAGATCAGCACCGTGGTGCGCCGCGAGGGCGACCGGCTGGTGACCTATACCCATTTCGGGACCGGCAACTACCATCCGATCACGGCGCGCATCTACACGGACCTCAGCCTTTTTACCTGTGACGACGCGCTGGGCCGGGACGCGACGAAGGTCTTCAACTACGTGGGCGGCTACGCCGAGCCCGAGGGTCTGGAAAACCTCGCCATCTCGCCTCTCTCGCTGAAGGCACGCATCATCGACGGGCTGAGGGCCGAGGCCGAGCATGCGCGCGCGGGCAAGCCCGCCATGGTCTGGGCCAAGATGAACAGCGTGATCGAGTCGGACGTGATCGATGCGCTTTACGAGGCAAGCCAGGCTGGCGTGCGGATCGACCTCGTCATCCGCGGCATCTGCGGTCTGCGTCCGGGCATCCGGGGGCTGAGCGAGAACATCCGCGTCAAATCCATCGTCGGCCGGTTCCTGGAGCATTCACGCATCGTCTGTTTCGGCAACGGCCACGGGCTGCCGCACAAGAAGGCGAAGGTCTATATCAGCTCCGCCGACTGGATGGGGCGCAACCTCAACCGTCGGGTCGAGACGCTGGTCGAATGCACCAACCCGACCGTGAAGGCGCAGATCGTCGGTCAGATCATGGCCGCCAACCTCGCGGACGTGGCGCAAAGCTGGGTGTTGCAGCCCGACGGTTCCTTCCGCCGCGCGGAGCTGGAGACAGTGGACAATCCGTTCTCCTGCCATCGCTTCTTCATGGAGAATCCGTCGCTATCGGGTCGCGGCTCGGCGGGAGCCAAGGACGTGCCCGCGCTGACCCATGGCACCGACTGAGGTGCGACATCGACCGACGTGTGCCGGGGTGCGGAAATCCGGCTGCCACTTCTGCGCGACATTCTCGGGGGGAATTGACGGCTGCGCGGCGGCCATGTCATCAAACTGACGCGAAGTCGGCGGGGACAACAGTGGGAGGCGGGCCCGGATGGATGATCATCACCCGGAATGGGGGCCCTTTGGTGTGCCCCTTTTCGACGGGCCTGAGGCGCGCGCGCTACGGCGCGTTGGCGTGATCGACATCGGCTCGAATTCCGTCCGGCTTGTGGTTTTCGACGGCGCCGCGCGCAGTCCCGCCTATTTCTTCAACGAAAAGATCCTTTGCGGCCTCGGCGCGGGCTTCTCGGAAACCGGTCGGCTGAACCCCGACGGCCGTGTGCGCGCCATGATCGCGTTGCGCCGGTTCGCGGCGCTGGCGAAGGGCATGGAGGTGTCCCCGCTTCTGACCGTGGCGACGGCGGCGGTGCGCGATGCGGAGGACGGCCCCGAGTTCCGCCAAGCGGTGCTGGATCAAACCGGCCTCGAGATCCGCATCGTCGAAGGCGACGAAGAGGCGCGGCTGTCGGCGCAGGGTGTGCTTCTGGGCTGGCCCGGGGCGGAGGGGCTGGTCTGCGACATCGGCGGCTCGTCCATGGAACTGGCCGAGCTTCTGGGCGGTGGCGAGGTGGGGCAGCGCCGGACCTCGGATCTGGGTCCGCTGAAACTGATGGGGCTGAAGGGCGGCAAGAAGGCCATGCGCGCCCATATCAAGGCCCGTGTCACCGAACTGGCCGAGGCCTTTCCGGAACGGCCCGAGCGTCTGTTTCTCGTGGGCGGGTCGTGGCGCGCCATTGCGCGGATCGACATGGAGCGGCGGGGCTATCCGCTCAAGGTGCTTCACGAATACCGGATGACGCCCAAGGCCATCCTCGACAGCATCGCGATGATCGAGAAAAGCGACATTTCGGATCTACGCGCCAAGACCGGCACCAGCGCGGAGCGGATGCGACTCGTGCCGCTGGCCGCCGAGGTGCTGAAGGTTCTGGTCCGGCAGTTCAAGCCACGCGAGATCGCGGTGTCCTCCTACGGCATTCGCGAGGGGCTGCTCTACGAACAGATGTCCGAGACGCTGCGCCACCGCGACCCCCTGATCGAGGCCGCACGTCATGCCGAGGCGTCCTCGGCGCGCATGCCCGGTTTCGGTCGCGCGCTCTATCATTTCGTCGAACCGTTGTTCCCGCGGGCCCGGCAGCACAAGAAACGCCTGATCCGGGCCGCCTGCCTGCTCCATGACGTCAGTTGGCGGGCGCATCCTGACTACCGCGCGGAAGTCTGTTTCGACAACGCCACGCGCGCCAACCTGGGCGGCCTGACCCATGGCGAGCGGGTCTATCTGGGGCTGGCGCTCCTGCATCGTTACAAGTCCAACCGCGGGGCCACGAGTTTTAACGCGGAACTCCTGAAGCTTCTGCCCGAAACGGAGGTTCTGGAGGCCGAGATTCTCGGCCGCGCGATGCGCTTCGGCGCGATGTTCACCGTGGCGCGGCCGACGGACCACGGGACGCTGATGTGGCACCCCAAGCGCAAGGAGCTGATCCTGACCCTGACCACGAGCGAAGGCCGCGCTCTGTTCGGCGAGGTGACGGGGGCGCGGTTCCGCGCGCTGGCTGGTGCGATGGGCGCCGAGGCGAAGGTGGTCGGCCAGGATTGAGCGGTGAGGGCGCACTCCGGCTTGTCGGCGGATAGGGTATGGCGTAACCCTCTCGCGACGTGCCTTAGCCCTACAGGATTTCACCCATGCGCCTCAGCCGCTACTTCCTTCCCGTTCTAAAGGAAACGCCTTCCGAGGCGCAGATCGTCAGCCACCGGCTGATGCTTCGGGCGGGCATGATCAAGCAGGCCAGCGCCGGCATCTACTCGTGGCTCCCGCTGGGTTACAAGGTGCTGCAGAAAATCGAACAGATCGTCCATCAGGAACAGGCGCGCGCGGGGCATCTGGCGATGCTGATGCCCACGATCCAGTCGGCGGACCTGTGGCGCGAAAGCGGGCGCTACGACGCCTACGGGGCGGAGATGCTGCGGATCACCGACCGGCATGACCGCGACATGCTTTTCACGCCCACGGCTGAGGAGCTGATCACCGATATCTTCCGTGCCCATATCACGAGCTACCGCGACCTGCCCCTGACCATGTACCAGATCCAGTGGAAGTTCCGCGACGAGATCCGCCCGCGTTTCGGCGTGATGCGGGGTCGCGAGTTCTACATGAAGGACGGCTACAATTTCGACCTGACGAAGGAGGACGCGCTCCACGCTTATAACCGGCATCTCGTCAGCTATTTGCGCACCTACGAGCGGATGGGCCTGCAGGCGATCCCGATGCGGGCGGATTCGGGGCCTATCGGCGGCGACGACACGCATGAGTTTCTCGTGCTGGCCGACACGGGGGAGTCCGAGGTCTTCTACGACAGCGAGATCACCGATCTGCGTTTCGGCGACCGGGAGATCGATTACGACAGCCATGAGCAGTGTCGCGCCGTGCTCGATGAGTTCACCTCGCGCTACGCGCGCACCGACGAGACCCACGACCCGGCGCTTTTCGCCAAGATCCCCGAGGAACGGCAGCGGGTCGCGCGGGGCATCGAGGTCGGCCAGATCTTCTATTTCGGGACGAAGTATTCCGAGGCGATGGGCGCCTATGTGAACGACCATGACGGCAATCGCGTGCCGGTGCACATGGGGTCCCACGGCATCGGCGTGAGCCGTCTTGTCGGCGCGATCATCGAGGCTTGCCACGATGACAACGGTATCATCTGGCCCGAGGGCGTGACGCCCTTCCATGTGGGTATCGTGAACCTCAAGCAGGGGGACGCGTCCTGCGACACGGCCTGCGAGGATCTCTACAAGGCGCTGACGGCGGCGGGGCTGGAGCCGCTCTACGACGACCGCGAGGAACGGGCGGGCGCCAAATTCGCCACGATGGACCTGGTCGGCCTGCCATGGCGGATCACGGTGGGCCCCCGCGGGCTGGCGAACGGCAAGGTGGAGCTGACGTCGCGCAGGACCGGCGAAAGCGAGGAGATGTCGCTGGAGGCCGCCGTGGCGCGCGTGGGCGAGATCTACGGCATCTGAGCCGGCGTCACTTCGTGACCTGCGGCGTCGGCGGCGGCGCTCCTGTCTGACCGGCGGCGAGCGCGCGCATCTCGGCCATGATGTACTCGGCATAGACCGCCACGTTGCGGTCATAGGGCTCGCGCGGCTGGGCCTCCGTGTGGCTTTCGATGCCGATGACCCGGTAGCGCCCGTCTTCGCCCGCGATGAACAGCGGTGAGCCGCTGTCGCCCTGCAGCGTGTCGCATTCGTGGATCAGCGTGCTGTCGGGACCGAGCATGACGAAGGGGCAGTCGAGGTTGCCGGTCATCACGCCCTGCCGGTCATAGCTGTAACCCGCCTGCAGGATGTCCGGTCCGCGGCCGGCGCGGTAGGCGGCAAGCTCCGCCTCGCTGAGCCCGGTGACATCCATCCAGCCCACTTGATCGCCGATCGGCTGGGCGAGGTAGACGAAGGCGAAATCGGTGCCCTCCTGCTCGCCGGCCAGCCAGCCCCCCGGCACATGGTAGCCGATGGTAGCCGAGCGCGCCGCCGACCGGCCCTCATCGTAACCGGCGAGGAACTCAACCGGCGGCGTCTCGATCACGCCGCCATTGGCGATGCAATGGGCCGCTGTCAGCACGGTGGCGGGCCCGATCAGGACGCCGGTGCAGGAGGTCTCGTCGAGGTCGAGAAAACCGATCATGGTCCATGGCGGCTGTAGCGTGTCGACATCGACGCGGTCGTCCTCGCCGAAAAACGCACGGCTGAAAGTGTCCGCGAAAGGCGCCGCTTCGGTGACGGCGAGGCGCGCGGGCGGGTAATCGCTCGTCACGGCCGAGAAGGTGCCCACCCAGATGTCGTATTGCCCCTCCTGCGGCGCCTCGAATGTGATCGCGGGGTCGAGGCCGGACATGTCGTCATTGCAATGCCACTGGCCGTCGGGCGCGTTGATCAGAAGGACGGTGTCATCGCGCGCCTCGGCGAAGAAAGACAGCGGCGCGCCGCTGCCGGGTGTGAAGAAGATCCGGAAATCGGGAGCATCGGCAAAGTAGCCCGCGCAGCGGGCGCCGAGGGCTTGGTCGGTGTACTCGCCCCTCGTTTCACCGCCCGCCAGAAGGCTGATCCAGTTGGTGTCCGGCAAAAAGCCGGACTGGATCGAGAAGACCCCGAAGGTTGGCGCGAGCGTGTAGTCCTGGGCGTGGACGGGCGGAGCAATCATCGCCGCAACGAGAGCGGCGAGGGCGATTTGACGGAGCATCCGGTCGGTTCTCCTGCGCTGGGAGTGTTTGGCGGAGCGTAGGCGGGCTGCGAGGCGATGAAAAGACGGCAAGCGGGCGGCCCTGTGGCAGGCGGGGCGCATGCCCCTGGCCCGGCGCATCCCGGGGGCGCGAACCGGCCCACCCGGCCGATCGGGGACTGATCCGGGCGTAATTCCAATGGCTGCGGTCTTACCTCCAAAGGCGGAGGCCAAGGCCCGCCCGGGGTAAGACTCAGAGCCAAATCGTCCGCTTGCCGGTATTGGGCGACACTTTCGTCGTCACGTCAGATTTCAACCCGCGATGCCAGTGTCGGCACTAACAGCAGATGGCGTGACGGTACCGGCACGTCGATAATGGAATGGAGTGAAAGCATGCAATTCAAGACACTTCTCGTGACCCTCGCCACGATCGGTTCACTTGCCGCTACCGTGCCGGCCAGCGCACAGTGTTTCGGCTGCGGCAACGGCAACGGCAATGGCAACGTCGGTGTCGGCAACGGTAACCTGAACGGCAATGGCAACTGGGGCGCCCTCAACGGCAACCAGAACGGCAATGGCAACTGGGGCGCCTTCAACGGCAACGAGAACGGCAACGCCAATGCCGGGATCGCCAACGGCAACCAGAACGGCAACTTCAATGTCGGGATCGCCAACGGCAACCAGAACGGCAACGCCAACTGGGGTGGCCTGAACGGCAACGGCAACGGCAACTTCAACTTCGGTGGCCTGAACGGCAATTCCAACGGCAGCTTCAACTTCGGCTTTGGAAACGGCAACGGCAACGGCAACGGCAACGGCAGCTGACCCACGCCCTTCCGTCGCCCAGATGGCCGCCACGTACCCCGCGTGGCGGCCATTTCCTGTTGAGGGGGTGCGCCTGCCACGGTCGCAGCGGTATCGCCGATCCGTGTGGCGGCGCGCTGGTCGCGTCACGATGCGTCGAGGAAAAAGGCTATGCCGGTCCAGCGCCGGGCCAGATGGCTGGCGGGCAGCCATTGACCGCCCGTCGCGGGATCTGCGACCGCGAACCGACCGCCGGTTGCATGCAGGACGACCACGAAATGATGCGCCGCGTCCGTGGTGCCCGTGGTCGTCACCTGAACAATCGCGGGCAGGCGCGTGGCAAGATCCTCGAGCTCCAGACCGCGTTCGCCCCAGCCGGCATAGCCACGCTCCTCGAGAAAATCCAGAGCATCGCCAAGAGAGAAACCGCCCTGCACACGGATGTGGGGCAGGCCACGGTCGCCTAGCATGGCCGACACGATGTCAGCCTCGGGGATCTCGCGCGCGACCTGGAACCGCAGAAGCGTGGAGAGCGCCGCAGCCAGGCAGGTGACGTCCTCGGTCTGGCGCGTGACGCGGTCCCGCCAGTCGAGGCTCATCCGAACGTGGTCGCCCGTCTCGGCGAGACCCATAGGCGCCTGGGCCGAGGCACAGGCGATCGCGATCGCGGCGCAGCGCATGAACCGGCCGTCAGGCATTTTCATGAAAGCCGGGCGGAGATGACAGCAGGCCCCTTGTGATAGCCTCCGGCAGGTAGATGCCCCCCGCCGCCACGAGCATCACGGCCGCCGTGAGCAGGGCAGGCGTCGAAAGCGTGGAGAAATAGCCATGTGCCCCCGCGAGGACCCATTCCCGCGCGTCGCGATCGGCGGTCCTGCCCGAGAAGATAAGGATCCGGGCCCCTGGCGCGGCCTGCCGGATCTCCTCGACCACGCGGTCCTTGTCCATGGCGCTGACCTGATCGCGGCCCACGTCGCGGATGCAGACCGTCGGGACGCTGGCGTCGCGCGTTTGTGCCGCATTCGACAGAACATGAAAATTCGGGACCGTCGCAGAGAAATGGTGCGACAGGCAGTCCACGAGCAGCCGGCGCCTCGACCAGACGATGACACACGGGGTGATTTGCCGTTCGTTAGCGCCATACTGCATGGGTACACGAGATGCTCGGGCGCCACGGATCGCTCAGTTGCAGCGAAGTTCGGTCATCCAGAGAAAACGAACCCGCTGACACACGATCACGCCGTTCGCCGGCACACCGCCTGGGGCAGCGCCGGAGCGGAGTTCGCGAGTAACGCCGGGTTCATCGTCGCGGATACGGTCCGTGGCGATGTTGTTGTTGCCGTTTCCGTTCGTCGTATTGTCGTTGCCGAAATCGTCTCCGACGTTGCCATTCCCGTTGTCGTCGCTGGAATTATCGTTGCCGTTGTTGTTTCCGGTGTTTTCGTTGCCGTTGTTGTTCCCGGAGTTGTTGTTACCGTTGTTGGTTCCAACATTGCCGTTACCGTTGTTGTTCCCGGAATTGTTGTTGCCGTTTAGGCTACCGACATTGCCGTTTCCGTTTCCGTTGCCCTGGCCGATGCTGCCGCTCGACAGCGCGGAGTCGATAATGTCGCTGAGCGACTCTCCGCCGCCGCCGAAGTTGGCCTCGACCAGATGGTTCGAAGCGTTCGGGTCTTGGGCGGCAAAAGGGGCCGACGCCAAGGTTGCTGTGACCACGAGGGTTGCAAGTGCTGGCATGTTCGCCTCCTTGGGGGTTTCTCGTGCGGCCTCGATCACGATTTCAACGTTCTCTGTTGAAACGATCAACTCGGCCAAACGGGGTATTGTGGACGAAATGCGGACAGTCGGCGTGTGCCGTGCCCGGGATCCGGCGTGGGCGGTCCCCCGCCCGACGCCACGCGTTGAACGGTTCAGTTGTTGCCGTTCAGATTGCCGTTGAACGACCCGATATTGCCGTTTCCGTTGAACATTCCGCCGTTCAGATTGCCGTTGTAGGCGCCGACGTTGTTGTTGCCGGAGGTCGGCGACGAATTCCCGAGGCCGTTCCAGGCGCCGACATTGCCCGTGCCGCCGTTCCCGAAACCGATATTGCCCTGCGCATCCGGCAGCCCGTTGCCATTGACGTTGCCGTTCAGGGTGCCGGTGTTGAAGTTGCCGTTGGAGTTGCCGCTAAAGGCACCGAGATTGCTGTTTCCGTTGCCATTGCCGTTGGCCAGGCCGAAATTGCCGTTGCCATTCTGGTTGCCGTTGAACAGGCCGGTATTGCCGTTGCCATTTCCGTTGCCGTTTCCAAGGCCGGTATTGCCGTTGCCGTTGTCGTTACCGCACCCCCAGCACTGGCCACCTGTGATGTCCGCGAGTTCGGCACGGGTCAGAACATCGGACGCAGCGGGAAGAACCGACACGCCGACGCCGAGGATGATCGTCGAGAATGAAAGAATGAGCTTTGACATCGATTGCCTCCAGACAAGGTGTTTCAAATGGCCTGTGCGTGACCGAAGCGTCCGTAGTTCTGGAGACAACGTGACCTGCGATGCGCGGCGCGGTCCATTCGGTCATTGGGTCTACCCCCTTGGGGAAACCAAGCGAATCGAAGAAAAAACTCATTGATCCAGATGGTTGCGAGGTTCACGCCCGCAGGGCCCGCCGGCTGGATTACCCCTTTCGCCCGATGGAGGTAGCCCGGGTGTCGCAGCGATTGCGGCGGAGCGATGCATTTGTCGACCGACGTTCGGCAGGTCACCGTGCGTGTCAGCGGCTTCCCTGTGGCACGTCTGAACGAAAACAGGCCATGCGTTGTCTGCATGGCCTGTCGATAGACGCGATGTCGTTCGGATAGCGCGATTATGCCGTCGCGACGGGCCTCGCCCCGCGCCCTCGCCGCGCCTGACGCCGCGACATGGCGAACAGGGCCAGCATACCCGCCAGCAGGAGTGCGACCGACGGCGGTAGGGGCACGGGGGCCGGTGGCATGAACTCCGCCGGATCGACATAGCGTTTGAACACCATACCGGTCAGAAGGTCGCTCCAGGCATCTGCATGGGGAACGGTCGGATCGACGACGATCCTTCGATCCGAAAACGAGAGTCCGATATCATGGAGCGTGGTTTCGAACACCGACCGGAGCGTGCGTTCGAACATCGTGTCCACCTTGGCCCCGAGCATCTTGGCCGCCCCGCCCAGATATGCGGCATTCGCGAGATCACCAATCCCGTTGAGATTACCGTTGCCAAATCCGATGTTGAAATTTCCGTTTTCGTTGCCGCTGAAGAAACCGAAATTGCCGATTCCGTTGAAGTTGCCGTTGAGCGTGCCGGTATTCAGGTTGCCGTTGAGGTTGCCGTTATTGCTTCCAACATTGGCGATGCCGTTGAAGTTACCATTGAGTGCGCCGGAATTGTCGTTGCCATTGCTGTTGCCACTGAAGGGACCTTCGTTGAGCAACCCGTTGAAGTTGCCGTTGAGTTGGCCGACATTGTTGTTCCCGTTATTGTTTCCGCTCGTAGGATCGGTGTTGCCGATGCCATTGAAATTGCCGTTGCCGACGCCGTGATTGAAATTGCCGTTGAAGTCGCCGGCATTGAAATTCCCGTTGGCGATTCCAACGTTTCCGGTGCCGCTGAACTGTCCGGAATTTCCGACCCCGTTCAGAATTCCTATATTGAAATTGCCGGAGGTCTCGTTCTGGCTGTTGACACCGTTGGCAAGGCCCCGGTTTCCAATGCCCTGGTTTCTGCGGCCGACATTGTTGTCACCGGTGTTGAAAAGACCTTCGTTCCCATTTCCAGTATTGGCGATGCCGTAATTGTTCTGCCCCACATTTCCATAGCCGAGATTTCCATTTTCATCGGGAACCCAATTGCCATGTGCGTCAATGCTCCCCTGAAACAGCCAATGAGACAAGGTTGTCGCTGCGGCGGGGCCCGCGACGACCACGATGGCGGCTGCTGCGGCGAGGCATGCGCCGGACACTGTGCGAAGAAAACTCTTGTACATGGGTTCCTCCTTCAGGGTGAGGGGTCCGAGGGTCGGTCACGCCGCTTGGCTCGGGGTGCAAGCGGTCAACGTAGCAGGGATAGGGAACCCATATGCCGTCCGGCCTGTGTTCCCGCGCGCAAAGCCGCCTCGACGCGATTGGTCGCGCCCGTCTTGCGCATGATGTTCCTCAGGTGGACCTTTACGGTGGAAATCGAGATCCCGAGTTCGTAGGCGATGATCTTGTTCGGCTTGCCCAACCGCAGTTTCTGCACCACTTCCGCTTCGCGTTTGGTCAGAAGGCTGCCTTCGTCCGGGATTTCTGCTTCGCAGCGGTGGAGTTCCCGGACCGGCTCGGCGGGATCGGCCTGGCGGGTTTCGCCTTCCGACACGACCGCGTCGGGCCTTGTGCCCTGCATACTCTCCCGTGGAAAGCACACGCCGCCATGCAGCACCAGCCACAGCATCTTGGCCAATCCCTCCAGGCCGGTCGTGTGCGACATGCACCCGCTTGCGCCCAATCTGAAAAGATCGGCGGAGGCGCCCTGCATCTGCTCGTCCCCGGTGACGACCACATAGGGAACGTCGTCCAGAACCGACCGTATCGGCCGCAAGTGTCGAAGAAGAAGGTCTCCGTCAGGGCCGATTTCGTCAACGAATAGGACGACAAGATCCGGCAATTCCGACACCTGAACCACTGTGCGTGTCGCGCACGCGGTGACATGCAGGTCGCTGCAGGTTGCCGCAAGCGCGCGTGCGATGCAGTCCCGTTCAGTGGCACAATCATGCACTATCAGAATGTGGGATCCGGATTGATGATCGGACTTGGAAACCGGTATTGCGGGTTTTTCCAAGGATCGTCTGGGAGAAAAAACCTGTCTACCGCTTTCGGGCAAATCATGCGTGATGAACATTGGGCACGCCTCCGTTTACTATCTACTTTTTTTAAGGCCCGGCTCACGGTCGTGTGGGCAAATGGCCGCACGCAAAGTATTGGTATGTCGAAAAACCCCCGACATGACACCGACCGAAAATTTAAATTGAAGAAAGCGAAGCAATACATTTCATCGCGAAGGCACGATGCCCGCGATAAGACGTTTCCCCCAGCCCTCCCCAGTCGGTGGAAATGTTACCCGTCAATTATGACACCACACTGTGGCGATTCGCTCAACAGTCCAATTATGACAATGCACAGAACTGTTTCCGGTAAGGCGACAAAAATTGGATCTGCAGATTTTTGTTGCACCGTCAGGCGGTCATGCGAACCTCGGATGGCGGTGCTTTGCGCGCGGTGTCGGAGGAAGCCTAGGCTGCCTCGTCGCCCGTTTGCAGGATCTCCACACCGGTCACGAGGATGATCTCGCAACCGCCGATGATCGTGCTGTCGTTCCGCCGCGTCGAGGAGCGCCATGGCAAGATGTTGTCGCCGGTCACCACCACCAGATAGCCGCGAATGCGCACCTCGGCACCGACCTCTACGGCCATGAGCGCGTCGTTCACCGCCGCGTTGGCGGGGATCAGGTGGTTGTTCGTGACCTGCGTTTCCCAGTCCTCCGGCAGCACCGCGTCCGGGCCGGGGCGAGACCAGACAGCGCGGGGCGCGGTGCGGAACTCGATGGCGTCGGCGCGCCCGGGTTCGGCCAGATCGCCCCAGACGATGCCCAGATCCAGCGGCGAGACCGCGCTTGTTGCGTCATTGCGGAACTCGCGCCGCGTCACCACGCGTCCCTCGAGGACATAGCCGTAGAGCAGCCGCGCCTCGAACCCGTCACCGAGAGCGACCCGCGTCGCGTCGATGCGGGTCTGCGCGGGTGCGCCGTCGGGCCTGGCCGAGAGTGGCAGTGGCGGCAGGCCCGCAGTATCGACGGCGGTCGCCAGATCCGTGCGCGGCGCTGCCCGGTCGAGGACCGCCGTCAGCAGGAATGCGGCCGCGCCCACGGCGAACAGCGTGATCTTGGTACCATCGTCGAACATGGCCGCGGCGTTCCTCCTTGCTTCGGCGATGCGCGCAAGGGTCGATAGCACCGCAAGATGGCAGGATTTGGCCGAGGGGACGGGCACGTAGGGGCCGCGCCGAGGCGCGGCCTGTTGCGCCGCCGGGCGGCCGCGCGGGATCAGCCCTGCAGGCTGCGGACGCCCAGTTCCCCCTCGCGCGCGGCCTTCATGGCCTGCGCCGCGGCGTGGCTTGCGGCCAGCGTCGTGAAATAGGGGATCTTGTCGGCCAGCGTGACCGCGCGCATGGACCGTGAATCCTCTACCGCCTGCGCGCCCTCGGTCGTGTTCAAAACCAGTTGCACGCCGCCATCCTTGATGATGTCGACCACGGTGCGCCCGCCCTCATAGGCCTTGTTGACTGTGTCCGAGGCAATCCCGTGTTCGGCCAGGAACGACGCCGTCCCCCTTGTGGCCAGAAGCGACAGGCCGAGATCGATCAGCATGCGTGCGGTTTCGAGCAGGATCGGACCCTTGTCGGCGTCCTTGATCGAGATGAAGACCGTGCCGGCCTCGGGCAGATGCGTGCCGGCGCCAAGCTGCGCCTTGAGGAACGCGCCGGGGAAGGTGCGGTCCCAGCCCATGACCTCGCCCGTCGAGCGCATCTCGGGGCCCAGCAGCGTATCGACGCCGGGGAAGCGGGCGAAGGGCAGGACGGCCTCCTTCACCGAGAACCAAGGCTGGCGGAAATCGGCGAGGCTCATGGGATCCCCCGGAATGATGGGCGTGTCCTCGTCCACGGGCTCATGCGGCTCGGCGACCGGGAAATCGGACAGCTTTTCGCCGGCCATCAGCCGCGCGGCGATGGAGGCGATGGCGCTGTCTGTCGCCTTGGCCACGAACGGGACGGTGCGCGATGCGCGGGGGTTCACCTCGATCAGGTAAATCTCGTCCTCGCCGTTTTCGTCGGGTTTCACCGCGAACTGCACGTTCATCAGGCCCACGACGTTCAGCGCGCGCGCCAGCGCCTCGGTCTGTTGGATGATCTGGTCCTGGATCGCGGTCGAAAGCGTATGTGGCGGCAGGGAACAGGCGCTGTCCCCGGAATGCACGCCCGCTTCCTCGATATGCTGCATGATGCCCGCGACATGGACCCGCTCGCCATCGCAGAGCGCATCGACATCGACCTCGGTGGCGCCTTCGAGATACCCGTCGAGCAGCACGGGGCTGTCGCCCGAGACGGTGACGGCGTCGCGGATGTAGCGGTCAAGCTGGGCACTGTCGCGGACGATCTCCATCGCCCGCCCGCCCAGCACATAGGAGGGCCGGATCACCAGCGGGTAGCCCAGCGTTTCGGCCGCCGCCTTGGCCTGCGCATCCGTGGTTGCGATGGCGTTTCGGGGCTGTTTCAGTCCGAGACGCTGCACGAGCTGCTGGAACCGCTCGCGATCTTCGGCGAGGTCGATGGCGTCGGGCGTGGTCCCGAGGATCGGGATGCCGGCGTCATGGAGCGCGCCCGCGATCTTGAGCGGCGTCTGCCCGCCGAATTGCACGATCACCCCGTGAAGCGTGCCGGCCTGCTGCTCGACGCGCAGGATCTCCATGACATGCTCGAAGGTCAGCGGCTCGAAATAGAGCCGGTCGGATGTGTCGTAATCGGTCGACACGGTCTCGGGGTTGCAGTTGACCATGATGGTCTCGTAGCCCGCGTCCGACAGCGCAAAGCAGGCGTGACAGCAGCAGTAGTCGAACTCGATGCCTTGTCCGATCCGGTTCGGCCCGCCCCCGAGGATGACGACCTTCTTGGCTCCGCTGGGCCGCGCCTCGCATTCCGGTTCGCCCATCGTCGGGTGCTCGTAGGTCGAGTACATGTAAGGCGTCTGCGCCTCGAACTCGGCGGCGCAGGTGTCGATGCGCTTGAATTGCGCCGAGACGCCGAGGTTGAGGCGGGCGCGCCGAATGTTCGACTCCTCCCGGCCCGTGAGCTTGGCGAGGCGGGCATCGGAAAAGCCCATCATCTTGAGCGCGCGGATGCCCGCCTCGGTCACCGGCAGGCCGTCGCGGCGCACGCGGTCCTCGGTCTCCACGATCTCGCGGATCCGGGCGAGGAACCACGGATCGAAACGGGTGACGGCGGCGATGTCGTCATCCGAAAGCCCATGGCGCATGGCCTGCGCGATCACGCGGATCCGGTCGGGGGTCTGCGCGCTGAGCGCCTTGGTGATGGCTGCCGCCTCGGGCGCGCCGGGTATGTCGATCTCGTCGAAGCCGGTCAGACCCGTCTCCATCGAGGCGAGCGCCTTCTGCATGGACTCGTGGAAGGTCCGGCCGATGGCCATGGCCTCGCCCACGGATTTCATCGCCGTTGTCAGCGTCGGCTCGCTCCCCGGGAACTTTTCAAAAGCGAACCTCGGGATCTTGGTGACCACGTAATCTATGGTCGGTTCAAAGGAGGCGGGCGTCACTTTCGTGATATCGTTATCCAATTCGTCCAACGTGTAACCGACCGCCAGCTTGGCCGCGATCTTGGCAATCGGGAAGCCCGTGGCCTTGGAGGCCAGCGCCGAGGAGCGGCTGACGCGGGGGTTCATCTCGATCACCACCATGCGCCCGTCCTCCGGGTTCACGGCCCATTGCACGTTCGACCCGCCGGTCTCGACCCCGATCTCGCGCA
>CAZOBK010000011.1:0-72477 GCA_964578115.1 uncultured Roseicyclus sp. | reverse complement strand
ACCGGATGCGCGAGATCGGCCTCGACCCCGACAGCCCGCGGCTGAAACAGACCATCCGCCTGATCGAGGAGATCATCGGTTTCCCGAGGCACCTTTCGCAACATGTGGGCGGTTTCGTCATCACCGAAGGCCGGCTCGACGAACTGGTCCCCATCGAGAACGCCACGATGGAGGACCGCACCGTCATCTGCTGGGACAAGGACGATATCGACGCGCTGGGCATCCTGAAGGTCGACGTGCTGGCGCTGGGCATGCTGACTTGTATCCGCAAGGCCTTCACGCTTCTGCAGACGCACCATCAGGCCGACTACACGCTCGCCACGCTGCCGCCCGAGGACCCGGCCGTCTACGACATGCTGTGCAGGTCCGACTCGCTTGGCGTTTTCCAGGTGGAAAGCCGCGCGCAGATGAACTTCCTGCCCCGGATGCGCCCGCGCTGTTTCTACGATCTCGTGATCCAGGTCGCGATCATCCGCCCCGGCCCGATCCAGGGCGACATGGTGCATCCGTTCATCCGCAGGCGGAACGGGGAGGAGGAGGTGAGCTTTCCCTCAGACGAACTGGGGAAGGTGCTGGCCAAGACGCTCGGTGTGCCGCTGTTCCAGGAACAGGCGATGCAGATCGCGATCGTGGGCGCGGGGTTCACCCCAGAAGAGGCCGACCGCCTGCGCCGGGCCCTTGCCACCTTCAAGAAGCACGGCAATGTCGCCGATTTCCGCACCCGGTTCCTGCGCGGCATGCGCCAGAACGGCTATGACGCGGATTTCGCCGAGCGGTGTTTTTCCCAGATCGAGGGCTTCGGCAGCTACGGTTTCCCAGAAAGCCACGCAGCCAGTTTCGCGCTTCTGGTCTACGCGTCGTCCTGGCTGAAGCGGCATCACCCGGGCATCTTCGCCTGCGCGCTACTGAATTCGCAGCCCATGGGCTTCTACGCGCCGGCCCAGATCGTGCGCGACGCGCGCGAACACGGGGTGGAGGTGCGGCCCGTCTGCATCAACCGGTCCCACTGGGACAACGTGATGGAACGGACCGAGACAGGGGATTTGGCCCTGCGCCTGGGCTTCCGGCAGATCAAGTCCATGCGGGAGGAAGAGGCCGACTGGATCACCGCCGCGCGCGGCAACGGCTACACGGCGGTGGCGGATGTCTGGCGCCGCGCGGGGCTGGATGCGCGCACGCTGACGATCCTGGCCGAGGCCGATGCCTTCGCAAGCCTTGGCCTGACCCGGCGAGAGGCGCTCTGGGCCGCCCGCGCGCTGGTGCCGAAGGGGGAGTTGCCGCTGTTCGCCGGCGATCTCGACGGCGAGGGGCTCGTGGAAGGCGCCGTGACGTTGCCCCAGATGACCGAGGGCGAGGAGGTGGTGGAGGATTACGTCGCCATGCGGCTGACGCTGCGGTCGCACCCCGTGGCGCTGATCCGGCACCTGTTGAGCCCGGGGATCGATGCGAGGTGGTTGCAGCCGGCGTCCGCAGGACGGGGATGACAGATGGCGGCGCCAGATCTATGGCGCGCTCAAAGGCCGTATTTCGCGCGCCTCTGGCCGACGATCTTCATCACCCGCACCAGTTCCTCGCTGATCCCCGCCTCGCTAAGCGCATGGCCCGCTTGCCGAATCATGTGCAGCCGCCCGGACGGCCAGCCCGAGGCCAGCGCATGGGCCGATCTCGGCGGGCAGATCATGTCGTACCGGCCCTGCACGATCGTGCCAGGGATATGAGCGATGCGGTGGACGTCGCGCAGTATCTGGCCGTCTTCCTCCAAAAAACCCCTATTCAGGAAATAGTGGTTTTCCAGCCGCGCAAAGGCGCGCGCGTAATCCGCCGGACTGTCACCGCCACCGCCATCGCTTTCCATCGAGGCCAGCGCGTTTTCCCATGACGCCCAGGCGCGGGCATAGCGCGTCTCGACCATCAGATCGCCGGAGAACAGCCGCTTGTTATAGGCCTTGATCAGGTCGCCGCGCTCGTCCTCGGGGACCATGGCGACGAAACGCGTCCATTGATCGGGCCAGAACTGCCCCGCGCCGCCGCCATAGAACCAGTCAAGCTCGCGCTGCATGGCCAGGAACACGCCGCGAAGGGCGAGATAGGCCACGTGGTCGGGATGCGTCTCGGCATAGATAAGCCCCAGCGTGGCGCCCCACGACCCGCCGAAAACCGCCCAGCGCTCGATCCCCAGCGTGTGGCGGATGCGCTCGATATCGGCCACGAGGTGCCAGGTCGTATTGCCCCGCACGCTGGCATGGGGACGCGACCGGCCGCAGCCGCGCTGATCGAACAGGATGATACGCCAATCGCCGGGATCGAAATAACGCCGCATCGCGGGCGAACACCCGCCCCCGGGACCGCCGTGAAGCACCACGACCGGCGCGCCTTCGGGATTGCCGCACTGTTCCACGTAAAGTTGGTGGCCGTCGCCCACGTCCAGCATGCGCTGATCGAACGGGTCGATCGGCGGGAACAGATGCGCCGCTGCGCGCTTTTGGCCAGAGAACTTGTCCATCGACGTCCTATATAGACCCCCACGGCGGGCCATACCGCCCAACTTTCGCAGGAAGCCGGGGAGATGTCCATGAACACCGCGACCCAACAGGCCACGCAAACCGTCGATGCCGCCGAGATCGCCAAGTTCGAGGCGATGGCCGCCGAATGGTGGGACCCGAACGGAAAGTTCAAGCCGCTGCACATGCTCAACCCCTGCCGGCTGGACTACATCACCAGCCAGATCGCGGCGGAGTTCGGGCGCGACCTGAAGACGGACAAGCCCTTCACGGGCCTGCGGATCCTCGATATCGGCTGCGGCGGCGGCCTGCTGGCGGAGCCGATGGCACGGCTGGGCGCCGATGTCGTGGGCGCCGATGCCGCCGAACGCAACATCCCCGTGGCCCGCGTCCATGCCGCACAGTCGGGCCTGACCATCGACTACCGCCACACCACGGCCGAGGCGATGGCCGCCGCCGGTGAACGTTTCGACGCGGTCCTGAACATGGAGGTGGTCGAACATGTCGCGGACCCCCAAGGCTATCTCACCGCCTGTCAGGAACTGTTGAAGCCAGGCGGCCTGATGATCTGTTCGACCATCAACCGGAACCCGAAAAGTTACCTCATGGCGATCGTGGGCGCGGAGCATGTGATGCGCTGGCTGCCCAAGGGCACGCATGAATGGTCGAAATTCATCACGCCCGACGAGCTGTACGACCTGATCCGCAAGGCCGGTCTGACGCCGGTGGACCGCAAGGGCTTCGTCTTCAACCCGGTCGGGTGGAGCTGGCGGCTTTCGGACCGCGACCTGTCGGTCAATTACGTCACGGCCTCGACCAAGCCGGGCTGACGGCTACGCGCCGCCGTCCTCTTCGAGGCGAAGCCGCATTTCCCGGATCACCGGAAGCGCCTGACGCACGCGGTCTGCGCCGATCTCGCTGATCGTGTCGGACAGGATCGGCGCGATGGCAGCGATCGCCGCGTCCCGCGCACGCCGCCCGGCCGGGCTGATGGAAACGCGCTTTCGGCGGGCATCGTCCCAGTCGGGCCGCACATGGATGTGCCCCGCCCATTCCAGACGGTTGAGCGTGTTGGTCATCGCCCCCCGCGTGACATGAAAGATCCGCGCCAGCTGCGCCGGTGTCTTTTCCGCGTTCGACCGCGCCAGCTGGTTCAGCACCGAAAAATGGCTGAGCTCCATCCCCTTGGGCAACGCCTTGCTCAGCCGGTTCCGCGCCAGTTGATCGGCCATGAACATCTCGCTGAACAGAGCGACCGACAGCGGATCTTCGGCGCGCGGCGGGTCATCCGGGCACGGCATTTGCGGTGGGATCGAGGGAGGCTCCGACATGCGGCGATTACATCGCTGCCAACCGCCGCATTCAAGGGACAGCGCGTCGCGGCCCCGTGTCAGGCGTCCTGCAGAAGCGGGTCGAGCTTGCCGTCGCGGTCCAGCGCGGCAAGATCGTCATAGCCGCCGACATGACGGTCCCCGATGAAGATCTGCGGCACCGTGTGACGCCCGTTGGCGCGGCCCAGCATCTCCTGCCGCTTGTCGGGCGCGCGCATCACGTCGTATTCGGCGAAGCTTACCCCCTTGTCCGCCAGAAGCCGCTTGGCGGCGTGGCAATAACCGCAAAGCGGCGACGTGTAGATCTCGACGTTGGACATGGTTCTCTACCCTGAATTCTGTCGGTTCCCGGCAATCTAGGCATCCGTGCCGACCCGCGCCAGAGCGATCACGCGAACATGTTCCGCACCTGAGAGCCAGCAAGCCTCGGCCGCAGCGGCGAAGGTGGCGCCCGATGTCATCACGTCGTCGATCAGGACGACGGAGCGACCCTTGATCACGGTGGCGAAACGCCCGTGCGGGGCGATCGCGCCCGAAACGTTCTCGAATCTCGCGAAACGGTCCCGCCCATCCTGCGACGGCGTGGGCCGCGACCGGACCAGCGCGCGCACGGCGACGTCGCTGCCGGTGACTGCGGCCATCGACCACGCCAGTTGCGCCGACTGATTGAAGCGCCGGGTCGCAAGGCGCAGCGGGTGCAGGGGGATCGGGACGAGGACGGGATCGTCCCGCAGAAGATCGACCCCCGCACGGGCCATCCATGGACCCGCAGCGCGCGCGATCTCGGCCCGGTCGCCGTGCTTGAGGCCGAGGACCAGCTTGCGGCCCACATCCGCGTAGCTCATGACGGCGCGCCCGGCCTCCCACGGGCGCGCGATGCTGTGGCATTCCTCGCAGATCAGCCGCTCGCCATCGGCGTTCTGCCCGGGCAGCGACATGCCGCAAAGATCGCAGGCCGCGCCGAAGATGAAGGGCGTGTTCCCCCAGCACGCCCCGCAGAGCGAGAAATCCTCATCCACCCGCGCCCCGCAATTGAGGCATTCGGGCGGAAAGACCGCATGCAGCACCGTTTGCAATCTCATGTCCGGCCCCTAAGTTGCGATGCATCATCGAACAGGACGTGCGAACCCTTGTCCCTTGCCATGCCACAACCACGCCTCGTGGATCAGGAAGCCTTGGCCCTGCGCCGCGCGCGCGGGCGGCTGCGGGAGGCTGATTTCGTCCACCAAAACGCGGCGGATGAGATCAAGGAAAGGCTCAGGGACGTTAACAGAACGTTTACGGCGCCCGCGATCGTGACCGCGCATCCCGAGATCTGGGCCGATGTCGTTCCTGGCGCCGTTTGCGTGCCGCCCGGTGACGTGCTTGACCTGCAACCGGGCGCCCACGACCTTGTTGTTCATGCCATGGCGCTGCACTGGGCCGATGACCCGGTGGGCCAGATCGTGCAATGCCGTCGTGCGCTTGTGGCCGACGGGCTTTTCCTTGCCGCGGGCTTTGGCGGCGAAACGCTGAACGAGCTTCGCACCGCGCTGGCCGAGGCCGAGATCGCCGAGACCGGCGGGCTCAGCCCCCGCGTGGCGCCGATGGCCGAGGTCCGGCAGATGGGCGCGCTGCTGCAGCGGGCGGGCCTTGCCCTGCCGGTGGCCGACGCGCTGCGGATGACCGCAAGCTATGGCGACATCTTCGCCCTGATGCGCGATCTGCGCGCGATGGGCGAAACCAATGCGCTGATCGACCGCCACAGGGCACCGGCCCGGCGCAGCCTGTTCGCGCGCGCCGCAGCGATCTACCAGGACCGCTTTGCGGACGATACAGGCCGCATTCGCGCGACATTCGAGGTGATCTTCCTCACCGGCTGGGCTCCGCATGAGAGCCAGCAAAAACCCCTCCGTCCCGGAAGCGCGCAGACACGCCTCGCCGAGGCGCTGAACGCCACACATGTCCAGGACAATCCCGTGACAGCCCTTGACCGGGCCGACGATTGAGGTCAGCCACAGATGAACATGCTGCAGAAACCTGACACCACCGACGCCGCGCAGACCACCCCAGCGCAGGACACCGCGCTGGCCCATGCGCCCGCCGATCACCCGAAGGTCCGCTTCGGCAAGATCGGTATCCTGCTGGCCAATCTCGGCACACCGGACCACTACAGCTACTGGCCGATGCGGCGGTATCTGAACGAGTTTCTCTCCGACCGGCGCGTGATCGACTACTCGCCGTGGATCTGGCAGCCGCTTTTGCAGCTGGTCATCCTGACGAAACGGCCGTTTTCCTCGGGCGCGGCTTACAAGTCGATCTGGAACGAGGAGGCGAACGAAAGCCCCCTGATGACCATCACCAAGGACCAGACCGCCAAGATGAAGGCGCGGCTGGAAGAGGCGTATGGCGACAAGGTGGTGGTCGATTTCTGCATGCGCTACGGCAACCCTTCGACCAAGTCCAAGGTCGATGAGCTGGTCGCCCAGGGCTGTACCAAGATCCTGTTCTTCCCGCTCTACCCGCAATACGCCGGCGCGACCTCGGCCACGGCCTGCGACGAGTTCTTCCGCGCGCTGCAGAACATCAAGTGGCAGCCGATCGCCCGCACGGTGGAACCCTATTTCGAGAAGCCGCTTTATATCGAGGCGCTCGCGCAATCGGTGGAACGCGCCTATGCCGGGCTCGAAAACCGCCCCGATGTGCTGGTGGCAAGCTATCACGGCGTGCCCAAGCGTTACCTGATGGAGGGCGACCCCTACCATTGCCAGTGCCAGAAGACGTCACGCCTGCTGAAGGAACGCCTTGGCTGGCCGGACACCGAGATCGTGACCACCTTCCAGAGCCGCTTTGGCCCGGAAGAGTGGCTGAAGCCCTACACCGTCGAAGAGGTCGCGCAGCTGGCCGAGCAGGGGAAAAAGCGCATCGCCGTCATCGCGCCCGCGTTCAGCGCCGACTGCATCGAGACGCTCGAAGAGATCAACGAAGAGATCCGCGAAAGCTTCGAGGAAGCCGGCGGGGAGGAGTTCACCTACATCCCCTGCCTGAACGACGACGATGCGCATATCGATGCGCTGACGACGGTCGTGACAGAGAACCTCAAGGGCTGGATCTGAGGGCCGTGCGGGGCTGTCACTGGCGCCGTTATGCAGCCGCCGCGATGCCCACGGGGCGGCCCGTGTATAGCTGTTCGCCGACTCGAACAGTCACGTAGCCATTGGAAAGTTTTTTAACGAACGTACCCTGAACGGCCACGCAACTACCAAGAAGAATCGTTGTAAGCACAGCCTGTCCCCCTGTGACTGATGGGTGATCTTACGACGAAGTTCTCACAAATCACTCAAAAAAGCCTCGCTATCTTTAGTTATTTGCTCATTTCTTAAGCGATTGGCGAAAGATTGCCGACCGTGGGCCGGCCACTCACCCAGTTGGATCAGAGCCAATCGCGGAGAACAGGGATCAGCGGCTCGTCGGCGGGGGGCATCGGGTAGTCGCGCAGATCCCGCGCGCGCACCCAAGACAGCGCCTGCCCCTCCTGCGATTGCGGGATGCCGTCCCACTTGCGGCAAGCGAAAAGCGGCATCAGGAGATGGAACTCAGGATAGCTGTGACTGGCGAAGGTCAAAGGCGCGAGGCAGCTATCCCATGTCTCGATGCCAAGCTCTTCGTGCAGTTCGCGGACCAGCGCTGCCTCGGGCGTCTCTCCGGGTTCGACCTTGCCGCCCGGAAACTCCCAGAGCCCAGCCATGGACTTGCCCTCGGGCCGCTGCGCCAGAAGAATGCGGCCCTCCACATCGATCAGCGCCACGGCCGACACGAGTACGATCTTCACGCGGTTGCCCCCACCCGAACACTCATGACCGATAATCCGCGTTGATCTCGATGTAGCGGCTGGTGAGATCGCAGGTCCAGACCGTCGCGGCGCCCGTGCCGAGGCCGAGGTCGACCGACACCGTCAGCTCGTCACGCTTCATGTAGGCCGCGCCGTCGGCCTCCTTGTAACTGGCTGCAACCCAACCCTTTTCGGCCACCAGCACGTCGCCGAAGCGGATGGTCAGCCGGTCGCGGTCGGCCTCGGCGCCGGATTTGCCCACGGCCATCACGATGCGGCCCCAGTTCGGATCCTCGCCCGCGATCGCCGTCTTGACCAGCGGCGAGTTGGCGATGGACCGGGCAACCTTGTCGGCATCGCGCGCGGTCTTCGCGCCGGTCACACGCACCTCCACCAGCTTCGTGGCACCCTCGCCGTCGCGGACGATCTGCAGCGCGAGATCCCGCATCACCCGGGTCAGGGCGGCGTGGAACAACTTGCCCTCCGCGCTGCGGCCCGAGGCGATCGGCACCGAATGGGATCGCCCCGTCGCCGCCAACAGGACTGTGTCGGAGGTCGAGGTGTCGCTGTCGACGGTGATCGCGTTGAAGGTCGACTTCGTCGCGGCGGACAGCATGGCCTGCAGCCCGTCCTTCGACACATGCGCATCGGTGAAAACATAGGCCAGCATCGTCGCCATATCCGGCGCGATCATGCCCGACCCCTTCGCGATGCCGGCGATGGTCACCGTCTTGCCCGCGATCTCAACCTGCTCGAAGGCGCCCTTGGGGAAGGTGTCGGTCGTCATGATCGCGCGGGCGGCCGCCTCGAACCCGTCGGCGCGCAGGCCTGCCACCAGATCATGCATGGCGTCCGTGATCCTGGCTGGCTCCAGCGGTTCACCGATGACGCCGGTGGACGAGGTGAAGACATGTTCGGGCGGGATACCCACCGCCTGCGCCATCGCCGAGGCGATGGTGTCGACATCCCGCGCGCCGCGCTCACCGGTGAAGGTGTTGGCATTGCCGGAATTTACGAGGATGGCAAATCCGTGCCGGGGTGCCTCCGGCAGCTTCGCAAGCTTGTCCTGGCAATCAAGAACGGCGGCCGAGCGCGTGGCCGAGCGCGTGAACATACCGGCCAGCGTGCTGCCCGGCGCTATATCGGCCAGCATCAGGTCGGTGCGCCCGGCATAGCGGACGCCCGCCGCGGCAGTGCTGAAAAGCACGCCGTCGACGGGCGGGATCGTAGGAAACGACGCGGGTGCCAGGGGCGACACCCCTAGCTTGGCCGCGCTGTCCTTCGCCGCCTTCGCGGCCTTCTTGCCGGACTTCGATAATTTCGACTTCTTCGCCTTCTTGTCCGACTTCGCCATCGCGCGCCCGTGCCCTACTCGTTGAGGAGGTCGGTATTCGCGATCACGGCGGGGTCGATGTCAAGCTCCGGACGTTCGATCTCGGCGCCGGACATCAGTTCTTCGATGCGGGCGTCGACGCGGGCGCGGCGAAGGCCTTCGATCAGTTCGGCGCGCACCTCATCGAGCGCCGGCGGAGCCTGCTCGCGCACTTCGTTGAGAAGGATCACGTGCCATCCGAACTGCGTCTGCACGGGGACCGAGACTTCGCCGGCCTCCAGCTCGAACACGGCCGTTTCGAATTCGGGAACCATCATCCCGGCGGTGAACCAGCCCAGCTGACCGCCATTGGGACCCGACGGTCCGATGGAGCTTTCGGCCGCGAGCTCCGCGAAGTCCGCACCTTCCGCCAGCGCTTCTATCAGCGCCTGCGCCTCTTCCTCGGTCTCGACAAGGATATGGCTGGCGTTGAATTCCTCGACCGGATCGGCGGCGGCGTATTGCGCGTCATACTCGGCCTGCAGCGCCTCGTCGCTGATCTCGGACATCGCGACATCTTCGACATAGGTGGCGGCAAGGAAGGCGCGGCGCTCGTTCTCCAGCGCCAGCCGCGTCTCCGTCGAGATGTCATCGGACGCGACATCGGCCAGAACCTGCTGCTGCACGAGCTGCTCGAGCATGCCGTCGAACAGAACCTGCGCCGGCAGTTCCTGGTATTGGGCGGGAAGCCGTGCGCGCATGGCCACCAGATGGCCAACGGTGATGTCGTTGCCGTTGACCGTGGCCAGAACGGTGCCTGCGTCGACCTCCGATTCCTGGGCTGAAAGCGGCAGGGTTGCGGCGACGATAATCGCGGCACTGGCGAGTAGCTTCTTCATGGGTCTTCCCTTCATGACTTGGCCCCCCGACAGCTTGTCGAGGGGCCGCGTTGACACTTTTCCGGCGCGCCCTTATGTGCCCTTTTGGGTCGCATCGGGGCCTCGGCCGACTTGCCGCCGTTGATAGACCGCCGCGATGGGCCGAACAACCCGGATGCCCCACACGATGATTTGAGGTAATGCAGACGCCGGGACACGGCGGTCTGGCAGGAAGGCGTTGGCATGCTCGGTTTGGGATCAATCGCGAAAAAGGTGTTCGGTTCCTCGAACGACCGCAAGGTCAAGAGCGTTCGCGGCATCGTCGAGCAGATCAACGCGCTGGAGCCCGAATTCGAAAAGCTCTCGGACGAAGGCATCATCGAAAAGACGGCCGAGCTGCGCAATCGCGCGCAGGAGGGCGCGAACCTCGACGATCTCCTGCCCGAAGCCTTCGCCAATTGCCGCGAGGCCGCACGGCGCGCGCTGGGCCTGCGCGCCTTCGACGTGCAGCTGGTCGGCGGCATCTTCCTGCACCGGGGCAACATCGCCGAGATGAAGACGGGCGAGGGCAAGACGCTGGTCGCGACCTTCCCGGCCTACCTGAACGCGCTTTCTGGCAAGGGCGTGCACATCGTCACCGTCAACGACTATCTCGCCAAGCGGGACGCCGAGTGGATGGGGCAGGTCTATGCCGCGCTCGGGCTGACCACCGGCGTCGTCTATCCGCGTCAGCCGGACGGCGAGAAGAAAGAGGCCTACGCCGCCGACATCACCTATGCCACCAACAACGAACTGGGCTTCGACTACCTGCGCGACAACATGCGCGCCAGCCTCGAGGAAATGGCCCAGCGCGGGCATAACTTCGCCATCGTGGACGAGGTCGATTCGATCCTGATCGACGAGGCGCGGACACCGCTGATCATCTCGGGACCCAGCGAGGACCGATCGGATCTCTATGTGTCCATCGACAAGGTCATCCCGCATCTCACCGAGGAACACTACACCCTCGACGAGAAGCAGCGCAGCGCGACCTTCACCGACGAAGGCAACGATTTCCTCGAGGACAAGCTTCACGAGATGGAAATCCTGCCCGAGGGGCAGAGCCTCTATGACCCGGAAAGCACCACCATCGTCCACCATGTGACGAACGCGCTACGGGCCCACAAGCTGTTCACCCGGGATCAGCAATACATGGTGCGCGGCGGCGAGGTCGTTCTTGTCGACGAATTCACCGGCCGGATGATGCAGGGCCGCCGCCTGTCCGACGGTCTGCACCAGGCCATCGAGGCCAAGGAAGGCTGCAAGATCCAGCCCGAGAACGTCACCATGGCCAGCGTGACCTTCCAGAACTACTTCCGCCTGTATGACAAGCTGGCCGGCATGACGGGCACCGCGGTCACCGAGGCCGAGGAATTCATGTCGATCTACGGGCTCGGCGTGGTCGAGATCCCGACCAACAGGCCGATCGCCCGGATCGACGAGGACGATCAGGTCTATCGCTCCGGCAAAGAAAAATACGATGCCATCGTCGACGCCATCCGCGCGGCGCACGAACGCGGGCAGCCCGTGCTGGTCGGCACCACGTCGATCGACAAGTCGGAGATGCTCAGCCAGCTTCTGACCAAGGCGGGGCTGCCCCACAACGTCCTGAACGCCCGCCAGCACGAGCAGGAGGCGCAGATCGTCGCCGACGCGGGCAAGCTGGGCGCGATCACCATCGCCACGAACATGGCCGGGCGCGGAACCGACATCAAGCTGGGCGGCAATGTCGAGTTCAAGATCATGGAGGCCATCGCCGCGGACCCCGACGGCGACCATCAGTCGGTCCGCGAAAGGATCGAGGCCGAACACACCGCCGACGAACAGAAGGTGAAGGACGCGGGCGGTCTTTACGTGCTCGCCACCGAACGCCACGAAAGCCGCCGCATCGACAACCAGCTCCGCGGGCGCTCGGGCCGGCAGGGCGACCCGGGGCGGTCTTCCTTCTTCCTCAGCCTCGAGGACGACCTGATGCGGATCTTCGGGTCCGACCGGCTGGACAAGATGCTCGGCACGCTGGGCCTGAAGGAAGGTGAGGCCATCGTCCACCCCTGGGTGAACAAGTCGCTCGAGCGCGCGCAGGCCAAGGTCGAGGCGCGCAACTTCGACATCCGCAAGCAGCTTCTGAAATTCGACGACGTGATGAACGACCAGCGCAAGGTGGTCTTCGCCCAGCGTCACGAGATCATGGGCGCCGAAGATATCGCCGAGGTCGCGCGCGACATGCGTCACCAGGTGATCGAGGATCTGGTCGACACCCACATGCCGCCGAAAAGCTACGCCGATCAGTGGGATACCGAAGGTTTGACCACGGCCGTGAAGGAAACGCTCGGTCTCGATCTTCCCATCGCCGACTGGGCGGACGAGGACGGCGTCGATCAGGAGGTCGTGCGCGAACGGCTGGAGACTAAGGCCGACGAATACATGGCCTCCAAGGCCGCGCAGTTCGGCCCCGAGCAGATGCGCAGCATCGAAAAGCAGGTTCTGCTGCAGACCATCGACCAGAAATGGCGCGAGCATCTTCTGACGCTGGAGCACCTGCGTTCGGTCGTAGGCTTCCGCGGCTATGCACAGCGCGATCCCCTGAACGAGTACAAGACGGAGTCCTTCCAGCTTTTCGAAGGCATGCTCGACAGCCTGCGCTCCGACGTCAGCAGCAAGCTGGCGCGCATCCAGCCACTGACGCCGGAACAGCAGGCGGAAATCATACGCCAGCTACAGGCGCAACAGGCCGCGCAGCAAAAGGAACTGGAAACCGCCGAAGTGAGCGCCGGCGGCGCGCCGGCCCCCGCCGAAGCGGCCACCCCGCTGGTGGAGGGGTTCGACTCCTCCAATCCCGACACATGGGGCAACCCCGGGCGCAACGATCCCTGCCCCTGCGGGTCTGGCAAGAAGTTCAAGCATTGCCACGGGCGGCTGGCCTGACACAGGATATCGTTTAAATCCGCGATACAATCTTCGCGGGAAGTCACGATTGCCTCCCAAATCCCGCCGCATTCGGCATGCAGCCTGCGACTCCGACCATTAGTGGAGATTCGGGGATCATGGCGAAGAAGCAACTGGTGATGCGTGCCGGCGCGCTGGCCCTGATGGGCGGCGCCATGGCGCTTTATGCGGCACAAGCGGGCGTTCTGCCGGGTCTGGACCTCGGCACCGTGACCGCCACCCCGGGCGCGGCCGCGCAACCCCCCGCAGCGCACGCCGCGGTCCTGGAGGCGCCAGCCGACAAGGATCAGGCCTCCGACGCCTTCGTGCGGACGCAGGCCCACGATTTGCCCGACATGTCCGGCTTTGCCGCCGCGCCCGAGATCGCGCTGGCGGTGCCGGCCCTCGCCATCGACGCCACGTCTGTGCATCTGCGGCCTGCCGCCTTCAGCCCCGCCGTCGCTCTTCCGCTGCCGGGCGTCCCGGCGCCAGTCACTGAAGCCCCGGAAACCGAGGTCTCCGAAACCCTCAGCCCCTTCGGCCTGCCCTGCGGTCTGGACGTCACCGCCGAGGCCACCGATGCGGCGATGATCGCCCTCGGTGTCGCTGCGCCGTGCCATCCCGACGCGGTGGTCACCATCATCCATTCCGGCATGAGCATCCGGCAGAGCACGGATGCCGTGGGCCTCATGACGCTGGACCTGCCCGCGCTCGAGACGCCGGCCTTCGTCACCGTCTCCCTGCCCGACGGCAGCGAAAGCGACATCCTCGTTCCGGTGCCTGACCTGGCCGACTACGACCGTGTCGCGCTGGCGTGGCGCGGCGATCTGGGCGTGGAGCTTCACGTGATGGAAAACGGCGCGGCGTGGATGTCGGGGGGTCATGTGCATCCCGGCGCCCCGCGCGGACCCGAGGCCACGGAAAACGGCGCGGGTTTCCTTGCGTCCCTCGGCGACCCGGACGGCGACGCGCCCATGCTGGCGCAGGTCTACACCATGCCCCGGGGCAATGGCCCGACGCGCGCGGATGTGTCGGTCGATGCGCCCATCACGGCGGCCAACTGCGCCCGTTCGGCGGAAGCGCGCGTGCTCCACGTCCAAGGCGCGGGTCGCGCCGAGGTGGTGCCGCTCGGCCTGACCTATCCCGGCTGCGACGCGGTGGGCGATACTCTGGTGTTGCAAAATGTCTTTCGCGACCTGAGACTCGCCGCCAATTGAGGCAAAACACCCCGATGTCATGCTCCAGCGCGCACGGGCGGCCATCACGACGGCCGCCTTTCTCCTCGTAACGATCCCCCAGACCGCTCCGGCTCAGGACGTCGAGCTGCGGTCCTTTGACGGTACGGTGGAGCTTGAGGGCAACCTCATCGCCTATGACGGCGCCTATTATCAGATCGAGACGATCTACGGCCCGCTGACGGTTTCGGCCGAAGGCGTTTCCTGCGCCGGGCCCGGCTGCCCCGATCTGACCAGTTTCGTGGCCGAGGCCTATATCGCAGGCGCCGCGACGGTGGCCGAGGGGCTGTTGCCCGACCTCCTGTCGGCCTTCGCCGCGCAACAGGACCTGAGCCTGCAGCGCGAGGACGAGGGCAGCGGCCTCGTCTACACGCTCATGCGCCCCGACGATCATCCGGCGGCGCGCTTCTTCGTCCGGCCCACCACGACCGACGAAGGGTTTCTCGCGCTTCTGAACGGCGAGGTCGATATCGCGCTCAGCCTGCGCGAGCCGGACGCGCCCGAACGCCTGGCGGCGCGCGACCAGGCGCCCGACGATCCACCGCTCACGCGCCGTGTCCGGGTGCTCGCGCTCGACGCGCTTGTGCCGATCGTGTCGCCCGACAACCCCGTCACCTCGATCGAGATGTCCGAGCTTGCGCGCCTGTTCTCGGGCGAGATGGACAGCTGGGCGGCACTGGGCGGACCCGACGCGCCGGTGGCGCTGCACCTGCTGGCACCGGGGCTGGGTCCGGCGCAGGATTTCGCAGGCCGCATCCTGCTCGCGACGGACCAACCGCTGGCTGACGGGATCATCCGGCACGAGAGCGCCGCCGACCTCTCCCGTGCGGTGGCGCGGGACGCGTTTTCCATCGGTATCTCCACGCGGTCGACGCTCGGCGCGGCGCGCAGCCTCCCGCTGACCGGGCCCTGCGGCTTCTCGCAATCCGCCACGCCCGACGCGATCAAGTCCGAGGATTACCCGCTCACTGCCCCGGTCTACCTCTACCTTGCGCCCTATCGCCTGCCGCAGCTTGTCCGGCAGTTCCTCGATTTCACCGAAACCGCCGAAGCCGAGCGTATCGTGCAGGCCGCAGGCTACGTGAACCAGTCGCTGACGCGCACTCCACTGTCCCTTCAGGGCGAGCGGCTGAGCAACGCCGTCCTCGCCGCCGGGGAGGAGGTGAACCTCGAGACGCTGCAGTCCATGCTGCGGCGGCTGGGGGAGGCGGAACGTCTGTCCCCCACCTTCCGCTTCTCAGGAGGCGCCGCCGAACTCGACACCCAGTCCCGGGCGGCCATCGGCCGGCTGGTCACCGCGATCGAGGCGGGGCTGTTCGACGGCAGGACGCTCTTGTTCGCAGGGTTTTCCGACAGTGCCGGCTCGGCCCAGGTCAACATGCGGCTTGCGCAGAACCGGGCCGAGGCCGTTCTGGAGGCCGTGCGCGCCGCCACCGAAAGCGCGGACACCCGTGTCACCCTGAGGGCGGAGGCCTTCGGAGAAGCCCTGCCCATGGCCTGCGAGGATACCGACTGGGGCAGTGCGGTGAACCGCCGGGTCGAGGTCTGGGTGGAATAGAATCCGTCACAGGTATCCCTCCGAGCGAAAGCTCAGCTCCCGCGCCTTGCCCACGATCAGGTGATCGTGCAGCACGATGCCCAGCAGTTCCGCCGCATCCCGGATCTGAAAGGTCATGTCGATGTCAGACCGGCTTGGCGTCGGATCACCAGAGGGATGGTTGTGCACGAGGATGAGTGCTGAAGCGTTCAGTTCCAGCGCACGCTTGACGATCTCGCGCGGGTAGACCGGCACGTGATCCACGGTGCCTTCGGCCTGCGCCTCGTCGCCGATCAGCACGTTCTTGCGGTCGAGATAGAGCACGCGAAACTGTTCGATATCGCGATGGGCCATCGCCGTCTGGCAATACTCCAGAAGCGCGTCCCATGAGGACAGAATCGGCTTTTTCAGGACGCGCGCGCGCGCCATGCGATGGCCCACGGCTTCCATCAGCTTCAGCTCGAAGATTACCTGATCGCCGACGCCCTCCACCTCCTTCAGGCGGGCGGGCGGCGCGGCGAGAACGTGGTTGAGGTCCCCGAACCGCGCAAGCAGCGCCTTGGCCAGCGGCTTGGTGTCGCCGCGCCGGATCGCGCGGTAGAGGATCATCTCCAGCAATTCGTAATCCGGAACCGCCTCCGCCCCGCCATCGGTGAACCGCTGCCGCAATCTTTGCCTATGAGCGTGGCGGTGAAGTTCGGCCCCTTTCGAGGGGCCCGAGGCGTTCGAAGGACCTAGAGCACGGACCCTGGGCACCGGCACCCCGGTGAAGGCGGCTGACATGTCGTCGAAGCGAAAGGCGGGCTGATCGGACATGACGCCAGTCTGCGCCCGGATCGGTTAACGGAAGGTTACGGTGTTCGCAATTCGTTCCGCCCCATCCGGATCAGCTCCAGGTGGGATGAAACTTGCCCGCCGGCGACAGGGTGAAGATATCGCAGCCCGACGCAGTGACGCCGATGGAATGCTCGAACTGCGCCGACAGGCTCTTGTCGCGCGTCACGGCGGTCCAGTCATCCGCCAGCACCTTGGTTTCCGGTCTGCCGAGATTCACCATCGGTTCGATGGTGAAGAACATGCCTTCCTCCAGAACCGGGCCGGTGCCCGCGCGGCCGTAGTGCAGGACATTGGGCGGCGCGTGGAACACCTGCCCCAACCCGTGGCCGCAGAAGTCGCGCACGACGGACATGCGGTGCGCCTCGACATAGGTCTGGATCGCGTGGCCGATATCGCCGAAGGTCGCGCCGGGCCGCACTGCCTCGATCCCCTTCATCAATGCGTCATGGGTCACCTGAATCAGCTTCGCGGCATGCGAACCGGGGGTCGCCGCGACATACATTCGCGACGAATCGCCGAACCATCCATCGACGATCACGGTGACGTCGATGTTCAGGATATCGCCCTCCTTGAGGGTATCGTCCTTGCGCCGCTTTTCGAGGTTCTTCGACACGGTTTCGCCCGCGTGCATCGGAATGCCGTCACCCGGAATGCCGTGACACACCACGTGGTTGACCGAAATGCAGCTGGCATGCGCGTAACCGCGATAGTTGATGGTGGCCGAGGTCGCGCCCGCGTCCTCCACCATCTTCTCGATGGCGGCATCGATCGCGCCCGTCGTCTCGCCCGGAACGACCATCGGCGCGATCCTGTCGAGGATATCGGCCGCGATCCGCCCGGCGGCATGCATGCCGACGAAATCCTCGGGCTGGTGAATGCGAATACCGTCCTTCGTAAGACGGCCCTTGAAGTCGTCCAAAACTCTTCTCCGGGGCAAGGTTTCAAGGTCAAGCTAAGGTCTTTGCGCTACGATTTCCAGTCAGCCTTCCGTGACGCTGCGTCCCTGCGACTGCGGGGCTGGATCGACCGGAAGCGGCCCGGCAAGCGACACGCCCGCGGGCGAAATATCGGTACCGTGACACAGCATCTCGACCCCCGCCGCGCGCGCCACGTCGAAGGCCCGCGCATAGGCCAGATCGAGATCGGGGGCGAGGCGAAAACGCGCGCAATCGGTGCGCTGCACCACGTAAAGCATGACCGCGCGCCCGCCGCCTTGCGCGATGCGGGCAAGCTCGGCCAGATGCTTGGCCCCCCGCGCGGTCACGCAGTCGGGAAACTCCGCCCAGTCGCCCTCGCGCCGAAGGTGGACGTTCTTCACCTCCACATAGGCGTCCGGACGCCCCGGCTCACTGAGCAGGAAGTCGATGCGGCTGTTCTCGCCATAGCGCTGTTCGGGGCGGATCGATCCGTAGTCCGTGAGGCCCTCGATCCGACCTTCTGCCAAGGCCTCCCCCACGATGCGGTTGGGCACGCCCGTGTCGATCCCGGCCATGTGCCCCTGGTCCAGTTCCACCAGCCGCCAGCCGAATTTCAGCTTCTTGCCCGGGTCGTCATTGGGCTCCAGCCAGATGCGCATGCCCGGTTCCGCCAGCCCCACCATGGCGCCGGGGTTCGGGCAATGGGCCGTGACCTCGCGCCCGTCCTCCAGAATGGCATCCGCGAGGAACCGCTTGTAACGGCGAAGAAGCCGCGCGGGCCGAAGGGGCGTTTGAAAGCGCATGATCCCGCCCCTATACCGGGTGACAGCGCAAAGCCAAGTCACGAGGACAGCCCAGATGCCAAGCCAAGCCATGCCCACCGCCGCCATGCTGGTGATCGGGGACGAGATCCTGTCGGGCCGCACGCGGGACGCGAACATGCATCATCTGGCCAAGGCGCTGACCGATCACGGCATCCGGCTGGAAGAGGTGCGCGTGGTCGCCGACGTTCACGACCGCATCGTCGCGGCGATCCGGACGCTGTCATCGACCTACGATCACCTCTTCACCTCGGGGGGCATCGGGCCGACCCATGACGACATCACCGCCGATGCCGTGGCCGAGGCGATGGGCGCACGGCTGGATATCCGCGACGATGCGCGCGCCATCCTTCAGGCGCATTACGACCGCTCGGGGCAGGCGCTGAACGCCGCGCGTCTGCGCATGGCGCGGGTGCCGGACGGCGCCACCCTGATCGACAACCCGGTCTCGGCCGCGCCGGGCTTCACGCTGGGCAACGTGCATGTGATGGCCGGCGTCCCCTCGATCTTCGAGGCGATGCTGGCCGGTGTGTTGCCGACCCTGACGGGCGGGCCGCCGATGTTGTCGCAATCGCTCCGCGTTCAGCGCGGCGAAGGCGACATCGCGGCCGTCCTCGGCGATCTGGCGGTGGCCCATCCCGAGGTCTCGATCGGCTCCTACCCGTTCCAGCGCGACGGGGCGCATGGCTCCAACGTCGTCGTGCGCAGCCAGGATGGCACGGCCGTGGAACGGGTGATGGCCGAGCTCGTACGCCTCTTTCCGGAGGCCGGATGATCCCGCGCGCGGACATCCCCGTCGCGATCCGCGCCACATGGCCGCCCAAAGCAGTGGAGCATGTCGGCCCCTTCGTCCTCGGTGACGGGGCGGGCGGCGGCAACCGCGTCACCGCCGCGCAGCTTCGGGACCCGGCGTCGGATGGCGGCAACGTCACGCCCGACGATATCGCACACGTGACGGAACGGCAGACCGCCCGCGGCGACGAACCGCTCTTCATGGTGTTCGGCTGGCAGGATGCGCTCGACCGGACCCTCGCGGCGGAGGGATACGCCATACGCGACGAAACCATCCTGCTTGCCGCGCCAAGCGCCGAACTTGCGCAAGCGCCGCCGCCCGTGAGCTGCTTCGAGATATGGCCCCCCCTCGCCGTGCAGGAAGAGATCTGGACGCAGGGCGGCATCGGGCGGGAACGGCGCGCGATCATGCTCCGCGCGAAGGGGGCGAAAACCTCGCTCTTCGGGCGGATCAACGACCGCCCCGCCGGGACGGCCTTCATCGCGATCCATGACGATATCGCAATGCTCCACGCGCTCGAAGTTACTGGCCCTGCCCGGCGGAAGGGGCTGGCGCGCCTCATGGTGCGGGCGGGCGCGGCCTGGGCGCGGGACCATGGTGCCCGCCTCTTCACCGTGCTCGTGACGCGCGACAACGGCGCGGCGCAGGGGCTTTACGCTTCCTTGGGACTGAAACCTGTGGAAAACTATCATTATCGCGTGAAATGAACTCCACCGGCGCCCCATGATTCCCCGCTCAACAGAAGGAGCCGCCAGCATTCTCCGCAGCTTGCGCATGACAGCCCTTGCGGTTGTCGCCGTCTCCGGCCCCGCCGCAGCACTCGATATCGCCCTGCCGGAGGACGCCGCGATCGTCGCGGCCACGCCCCCCGGCGCGGACACGCACACGATCGCCACCGGACCCTGGGATGGCGCAGGCGTTCCGACAACCGATGTCACAGGGGTGCTGCGCGCCGCCGTCTGGCAGGTGCCGGAGGCTGGGGATCTTGCCATAGGCGCCGTCGCCGCCGGGATCGAGCGGCAGCTGCGCGACCAGGGCTACCGGATCGACCTGAGCTGTGCCGACAGGGCCTGCGGCGGGTTCGATTTCCGGCGCAGTCTCGACATGGGCCAGAGCCCGGAGATGCACGTGGATATCGGCAATTTCCACTACCTGTCCGCCAGCAGAGAAACGGGGGGGGCGGCCGCCGCCATCACCGTATCGCGCGGGGGCCAGACACTTTACATCCATGCTGTGCAGATCGGTGATGCCGCCGACGTTGCGGACTGGGTCCCGCCGTCGAGCCGCACGTCCCCAAGCGATGCGCGGGCGGCCGACATCGCCCCCGGCACCCCGGTCACGGACCCGATCATGCGCCTGGCCGATCTCGGTGCCGCCCCGCTCGACGACCTGAGCTTTCGGACTGGGGCCTCGGACTTGTCGGGCAACGACTACCCCTCGCTCGTGGCCCTCGCTGCCTTCCTCGCGGAAAACCCGAACCGGCGAGTAGTGCTCGTGGGCCACACCGACGCCCAAGGCGGCCGCGACAGCAACATCGCGCTGAGCCGTGCGCGGGCCGAGGCCGTCCGGGGTCACTTGATCGAGGAGCTGAATGTGAACCCTGCGCAGCTCGACGCCGCGGGGATCGGCTACCTTGCGCCGCGCGCCACGAACGAAACCGCCGATGGGCGCGAGGCCAACCGGCGGGTCGAAGTGGTTCTTCTCAACGATGGTTGACCGGCGGAAACCCTACCAGTCGGCCGGACCCTTTTCGCGGAACTCGTCGACGAGAAAGTCGATGAAAGAGCGCACCTTGGGCTGGATGAACCGGCCCGGCGGATAGACCGCGTAGATGCCCAGAACCTCGACCGGCAGCTCGGGGATCGCGTCCTCCAGCAGCCCCTCGCGCATCGCCTCGGCATAGAGAAAGCTGGGCAGATAGGCGATGCCGAGCCCGCCGATGGCCGCGTTCAGCAGGGACTGACCATCATTCACCGTCAACGAGCCGCTGGTGCGCACCTGACGCTGTTCACCCGATGGGGCCGTGACCTTCCAGACATTGCTGGACGACGAGGTCGAGTAATGCAGAAGCTTGTGATCGTTGAGGTCATCGATACGCTTGGGCTTGCCGTAGGTCTGGAAATAGGCCGGAGAGCCGATCATGCGCTGCGTCGTCTCGCAGATCTTGCGCGCCCGAAGCGAGCTGTCTTCCAGTTCGCCCACGCGGATGGCCATGTCGAAGCCTTCCGAGATCAGCTCCACGTATCGGTTGTTCAGCTCCATGTGAACGGCGATGTCCGGATACTGGCGCAGGAAACGCCCCAGGATCGGCGAGATGTGATTCACGCCGAAATCGGTCGCGATGGACACGCGCAGCGTGCCGGATGGGGCGGATTGCATAGCGGTCACCAATGCGTCGGCTTCGCCCGCGTCGTTCAGCACACGGCGCGCGCGGTCATAATAGGCGAGACCGATTTCCGTCGGGCTGACTCGACGCGTGGTCCGGTTCAGAAGCCGCGCGCCAAGACGCGCCTCGAGGCTCGAGACATGCTTGGAAACGGCCGATTTGGAAATCCCCAGCTTCTTGGCCGCATCCGTGAAACCCCCCTGGTCCACGACCGTGGCAAAGGCTTCCATTTCCGTCAATCGGTCCATCGATGTACCTGCATCATGAAAATCGTCTTACGCAGAAACGTCGCCCCCAATTGAGGCGCCATTGGGGTCTGGCCTTGTCCAAAGGCGGGAATTTGCGCGGATCGTTCGTGGCGCAGCAACAGAAATGGCGGCAATCATATCGCCCTTGCCCCCGGTCGCCGGGCGGCTAGGCTGCGCGAAACGCTTTCACCGTCCACCACGGAGGATACCATGGATCACGCAGATGCCCGCGCAGACCTGGCCGCGGCCTTCCGGCTCACCGCACGCGAGAACATGCATGAAGGTGTCGCCAACCACTTCTCGCTGGCCGTCAACGAGGACGGCACGGAGTTCCTGATCAATCCCAAGAAACACTTCAGCCGGATCAGGGCCTCCGATCTCTGGGTGATCGACGCCAAGGACCCCGACAGCGCAACCGGCGAGGACGCGCCCGATCCCACCGCATGGGGCCTGCACGCCAGCCTGCACCGCCACGTCCCCCACGCCCGCTGCGCGATGCACGTGCATTCTACCTACGCCACGGTGCTCGCCTGCCTCGCCGACAGCCGCCTGCCCCCGATCGACCAGTCCTCGGCCATCTTCTACAACCGGCAGGTCGTGGACGAGGAGTACGGCGGTCTCGCGCTGGAGGAAGAAGGCGCGCGCTGCGCCCGGCTTTTCCAGGATCCGTCCGTACGCACCATGATCATGGGCAATCACGGCGTGCTCTTCATCGGCGAGACGGTCGCCGAGACCTTCACCCGGATGTATTATTTCGAACGCGCCGCGCGGACCTACATCCTGGCGCTGCAGACCCAGCGCCCCCTGAGGGAGCTTTCGCCCGAGATCGCCGAAAAGACCGCGCAGCAACAGAACGGCGACGCCCAGGCCGAGGCCGACCTGCTCAACGGTCTGCGCCAGGTTCTCGACGTCGAGGAACCCGATTACGCGGCCTGAACCACAGGCGTCTCTTCATCCTGGGAAAAAACCTCCGGGGGAGGCCGAAGGCCGGGGGCAGAGCCCCCTTTCCGAGCGTCAGCGAGACAAAAGGCGCACGCCGAAGGCGTTCATCCGGATCGGTCGGGCGGATCGGTCGGGCGGGTCGCTCAGGTGCCCGACTTGCCCAGAACGATGAGCCGGTACTCATGCTCCTGGCCGAATTTCTCGGCGCGGCCCGTCCTGCGGCCCAGCTTGTCGAGACTGCGGCCCAGCATCTTCTCCAGCGCCCAGGCGCGCCATGGGTAGTCCGCCTTCAGCGCGGTGCGAAAGCGCTGCACGAAGGGTGCGACCTTCTCGTTCTTCAGATGCTCGTGGATCACGAAGGTCGGCGTGATCGCCGCCGTCATGTCCTCGTCAGACAGAACCGCGAAATTCCCCTGCCGCGCCACTTCCTCGCGGAACGCCGCGTGGGTTCCACGCGTCCCGTCGCGATGCTCGTAACCCGGGCGGCGGAAGTAGTCGAAGATCACCACGCCCTTTTCGGCGTAGCGTGCGGCCTGCTGCAGCGCGGCCTCCAGGTCGATATAGTGAAAGCTCTCCGCGAACAGGCAGATGTCGAAACGCGCCTCCGTTTCGAACGCCTCGAAGCTCGCGTCGGTCACGCGCGTGCCCTCCGGCAGCTTGGCCCGCGCCATCTCGTTCATCTGCGCCGAGGGCGAGACGCACGCGACATCATAACCCCGCCCGATCAGCGCCCGCGCGTTCGCGCCCGTGCCCGAGCCCACGTCGAGGATTCGCGTCACGCCGCCCGAAACCGTGCCGATCGCCTGGTCCAGCCGCTCGAAATAGGCGTGCTGCGCCGCACCCAGTGCCGAAGCCGACAGGACCTCGGGCACGCCGTCGGGAAAATAGCCATAATGCGCGTAGCCATGGCCGAACATCACTTCGGACATCAGCGCGGTCAGGTCCAGTTCCACGGATTTCAGCTTCATGCCCCGCCCTTAGCCGAGCGATGGCGCATGGCCAAGTCGAAACCGGCCCCAGCCCAGACTTGACCGTTCGGTCGGTTATACTCAATCATCCCGACGGCAGACTGGTCCGGGGAGGGGATCCGATGACGCCGCAGGAAAGGGCGACCCGCGCCGCGGAAGCGATGTGGGCAAGCGATGCGGCCTCTGCCTGGGTCGGCCTGAGGCTCGACGCGGTCGGTCCGGGCCGCGCGCGCCTATCCATGACGGTCGCGCCGCACCACCTCAACGGGCATGGCATCTGCCATGGCGGGATCATCTTCACCCTTGCTGACAGCGCCTTCGCCTTCGCCTGCAATTCCCACAACCGCGTTGCCGTCGCACAACACAATTCGATCAGCTATCTCAGTCCCGGCCGGGGTGGCGAGGTTCTGACCGCCGACGCAAGGGAAGTGTCTCTCACCGGCCGTTCTGGTCTGACAGACGTGACCGTGAGCGGCGGGGACGGGCGCATCGTAGCACTCTTCCGGGGCGCCTCGCGCCAGATCGGCGGCAGCCATTTCCCCGAAGATACCGCCGAGGAGGGCAGCTGATGCGTGACCTGATCCCCAAGCCCGCCGACCTCGACCCGATCGAGATCGCCAGCCGCGACGAGATCGCGGCGCTGCAGCTCGACCGCCTGCGCTGGTCGCTGGCCCATGCCTACGGGAACGTTCCGCATTACCGGCAGGCCTTCGACGCGGCCGGGGTGCATCCTGACGACCTGCGGGAGCTGTCCGACCTCGCCAAGTTCCCGTTCACGGTCAAACAGGACCTGCGCGACAACTACCCGTTCGGCATGTTCGCCGTCCCGCGCGCGCAGATCGTCCGCGTCCATGCCTCCTCCGGCACCACGGGCAGGCCCACCGTCGTGGGCTACACCGCGCGCGACATCGACACCTGGGCCACCGTTGTCGCGCGCTCCATGCGCGCGGCGGGCACGCGGCCGGGCGATGTGGTCCACGTGGCCTATGGATACGGTCTTTTCACCGGCGGGCTCGGCGCCCATTACGGCGCGGAAAAACTCGGCTGCACCGTCGTTCCCGTCTCGGGCGGCATGACGCCTCGGCAGGTGCAACTGATAGAGGATTTCGGCGCCTCCACGATCATGGTGACACCCTCCTACGCTCTGTCGATTCTCGACGAATACCGCGAACAGGGCCGCGATCCGCGCGAAAGCCCGCTCACGGTCGGCATCTTCGGCGCAGAGCCCTGGACCAACGCCATGCGGCGGGAAATCGAGCAGGCCTTCGACATGCACGCGGTCGATATCTACGGGCTTTCCGAGGTCATGGGCCCCGGTGTCGCCGGTGAATGCGTCGAGACGAAGGACGGGCTCCACATCTGGGAGGATCACTTCTACCCCGAGGTGATCGACCCAGTGACCGGTGCGGTGCTGCCCGATGGCGAGATGGGCGAACTCGTCTTCACCTCGCTCACGAAAGAGGCCTTTCCGATCATCCGCTATCGCACCCGCGATCTGACACGTCTTCTGCCCGGCACGGCGCGGTCCATGCGGCGAATGGAGAAGGTGACGGGCCGCTCCGACGACATGATCATCCTGCGCGGCGTCAATGTCTTCCCGACCCAGATCGAGGAACAGCTGATGGCGACGACGGGTCTCGGTCCGCATTTCCAGCTCGAACTGACGCGGGAAGGCCGGATGGACGCCATGACCGTGCATGTGGAGGCCGCCGAGGGCCCCATGGGCACGGGCGCACTGAAATCGGCCGCCGATGCGCTCAAGCGGCGGATCAAGGAACGCGTGGGCGTCACCGTCGAGATCGCCGCCCATGGCTCGGGTGGCGTGCCGCGCAGCCAGGGCAAGGCGGTGCGCATCGTCGACAACCGGCCCAAGGCGTGACGCCATGCCAAGGGGCCTTGCGCGCGACCACGCCGAAAAACGCGACGCGCTCCGCCGGGGGGCGGCAGCGCATTTCGCCACGCATGGCTACGACCGGGCCTCCATGGCCTCGGTCGCGGCGGCCTGCGGTGTGTCGAAGGCGCTGATCTACCATTACTACGACAGCAAGGAGGCGCTGCTTTACGACCTCCTGCACGAGCACCTGTCGCGCCTCGCGCATGTGATCGAGGAGGCCGGACAGCACGGCACGCCACGGGAGCGCCTTCGCGACACGATCCGCGCGATTCTGCTGGAATACGAGGATGCCGACGACGCCCACAAGGTGCAGCTGGAAACGCTCGACACCCTGCCACCCGACCGGCGCGATCCGCTGGTCAAGCTGATGCGCGGCATGGTCGACAGGCTGGGCGAACGGCTCGAGGCCGCGTCAGCCGACGGGCTTGGCGGGGCGCGCCGTGCCGTGACCATGAGCGTCTTCGGCATGCTCAACTGGTATTACACATGGAACCGGCCCGGGCGCGGCATGGACCGCGCGGCCTATGCCGATCTGGTGACCGACCTCGTACTCGGGGGGCTGACAGGATTGGTGCAGAGAACGTGAGCGCGACCGCGTTCAGGAAAGATGCCCGTTTCGGTCGAACGACGCACCTTCGAGCGTACTCTGGGTGCGAACCGTTGCGGAACATGCGGAGAATACACACGCGCCTGACAACGCCGTTCGACCGAACGGACATGACCAAAGACATCCCCTTAATACGCCACCCGTTGTAACCGATTTTGCGAGGACCCCAAGATGATGTTATCCACAGGGCCTTGGGTGTGATCGAAGCGCAACAATGGACGTCTTGCGCCGAAGCCCGGGCACATGTGCCGGAGATTGTGTAACCGGTGCCGATCGGTATGCTGTTGGCCAATGGGCAAAAGACCCGCAGAGGCAGCATGGCACGGACCCATCGGAAGCGGACGAAAAAGACGCGCATTTCGCGTCTGCAGCGCATTATCGCGCTGCTGCGGCGCTGGATATTCCGCCTGGTGCTGGGCGCCGCCGCGCTGATCACCGTATGGGTCGCGGCCTACGCCATCGTTCCCGTACCCACCACGCCCTACATCCTGTCCGAACGCATCCGCCTCGGCACGGCGGAGAGAGAGTGGGTTCCCATCGAGGATATCTCGGTCCATCTGCAACGCGCCGCAGTGGCAGCCGAGGATGCCAATTTCTGCCTTCACTGGGGATTCGACATGGCCGCGATCCGTGCCGCGATCGATGCTGGCGCCGCGCGCGGCGGCTCCACCATCAGCCAGCAGACGGTGAAGAACGCGTTTCTCTGGCACGGCCGGTCATGGCCGCGAAAGGCGCTGGAGGCCGCGATCACCCCGCTTATGGAGGCGCTCTGGCCGAAACAGCGTATCCTCGAGGTCTATCTCAACGTGGCGGAGTTCGACGAAGGCGTGTTCGGCGCCGAAGCCGCGGCCCGCCATCACTTCGGCGTTTCCGCCGCCGATCTGACGCCCATTCAGGCCGCGCGGCTTGCCGCCGTCCTCCCCGCGCCGCAGGCCAGATCCGCCAGCCAGCCCGGGGCATTCGTCCGCGATCGCGCCGCCGCCATCCTCGACGGCGCGGCGACGATCCGCGCCGACGGGCGCGACGCGTGCTTTGCGAATTGAATTCCAACCCGGTTTTCGGCATCAAGTCCCACAACCCGGAGCAAGGCCGCATCCCGCATGACACGCCTCTACCACTTCGCGCTCTCTCCCTTCTGCCGCAAGGTCCGGCTGGTGCTTGCGGAAAAGAAGATCGACGTCGAACTGGTGGACGAGAAGTACTGGGAACCATCGACGGAGTTCCTGCGCCGCAACCCGGCGGGCAAGGTGCCGATCCTCAAGATCGACGGCCTGACGCTCACGGAAAGCGGGGCAATCTGCGAATATATCGAGGAAACGCGCCCCGATCCGGCGCTCATGCCGACCGATCCGCGCGCGCGGGCCGAAGTGCGGCGCCTCGTGGCGTGGTTCGACGACAAGTTCCATCACGAGGTGACGAGGAACCTCGTCTATGAACGGGTGCACAAGAAGGTCATGCGCGCGGGCTACCCCGACGGCAAGGCGGTCAAGACCGGCGCGGCAGCCATCAAGTTCCACCTGCGCTACATGGAATGGCTGCTCGACCATCGCCGCTGGCTTGCGGGCGACCGCATGACGCTGGCCGATTTCGCGGCCGCCTCTCATATCAGCTGCCTCGACTACATCTCGGACGTGGACTGGACGGCGAGCCAGCCGGTCAAGGACTGGTACGCGACGCTGAAATCGCGGCCCGCCTTCCGGTCGATCCTGTCCGACCACGTGCCCGGCTTCGCGCAGCCGCCCCATTACGCGAACCTGGACTTTTGACCGATCTGAAGACGAGACTGTGGGCAGAGGCCCGCGCGGCGGGGTTCTCGAAAATGGGCATTTGCCGGCCCGACGCGATTCCGCAGGCGGCGGCGCGCCTCGCGGCCTTCGTCGACGCGGGACGGCACGGCCAGATGGGCTGGATGGCCGAGCGGATGCACTGGCGCGGCGATCCGACCGCACTCTGGCCCGAGGCGCGCTCGGTCATCATGCTGGCCGAGGCCTATACGCCCGATGAGGACCCGCTGGCCAAACTCGACAAGCCGGAACTGGCGACGATCAGCGTCTATGCCCGCAACCGCGACTACCACGATCTTGTGAAAAAGCGGCTGAAGCGGGTGGGGCGGTGGTTGCTCGATGCGGCGGAGCGTGACTTGTCCGCGCCGCAAGAGATCAAGGTCTTCGTGGATACCGCGCCCGTGATGGAAAAGCCGCTGGCCGCCGCCGCCGGGCTGGGCTGGCAGGGCAAGCACACGAACCTTCTGGGCCGCGATATCGGCAACTGGGTCTTTCTGGGCGCGATCTTCACCACGGTGGACCTGCCGCCCGACGACCCCGAGGCCGACCATTGCGGCAGTTGCCGCGCCTGTCTCGACATCTGCCCGACGGATGCGTTCCCCGCGCCCTATCAGCTCGACGCGCGGCGGTGCATTTCCTACCTCACCATCGAGCACAAGGGTCCGGTCGATCCCGAGCTGCGCCCGCTCATGGGCAACCGCATCTATGGCTGCGACGATTGCCTTGCGGTCTGCCCATGGAACAAGTTCGCCGTCGCCGCGTCCGAGACAAGATATGCCGCGCGTGACGACCTGAAGGCGCCGGCACTGGCCGAGCTGGCCACCCTTGACGACGCGGGCTTTCGCGCACGCTTTTCCGGCAGCCCGATCAAGCGCATCGGACGAGATCGCCTCGTGCGCAACGTGCTCTATGCAATCGGCAATTCCGGGGCCCGGCGTTTGGCGGACGTGGCGGCCAACCTGACGAATGACCCCGATGAGGCGGTGGCCGACGCCGCCCGCTGGGCAATGGAGCGGTTGAGATGAAACTGGTGATATTCGGCATGGGCTATACCGCGCAGGCGCTGCTCGACGAATGGCCGGAAAACTGGCCCTGCGACGTGGTCGCGACGACCCGCAGCGCGGAGAAGGCACGCGCGCTTGCGGATGAAGGTCTGGCCGCCCGCGTGTTTCCGGGCGACGACCTTGCCGCAGATCTCATGGATGCAAGCCACGTGCTGATCACGGCGGGGCCCAGCGAGGGACGCGACCCGGTTCTGGCGCATCTGCGTGACGCCTTCGCCGAGGCCGCCGGCCATCTCGATTGGGTCGGCTACCTGTCCACCACCGGGGTCTATGGCGACCACGCGGGCGATTGGGTCGACGAGGAGACGCCGCTTGCGCCCTCCACCGCGCGGGGCCGCGCCCGTGTCGCGACCGAGGCCGAATGGCAGGCGCTTCATCGCGACCACGGCCTGCCGCTCCATATCTTCCGGCTTGCCGGCATCTACGGACCGGGACGCGGACCGTTCGAACGGGTGCGGGATGGCACCGCGCGGCGCATCATCAAGCCGGGGCAGGTCTTCAGCCGCTGCCATGTCGAGGATATCGCGCAGGTTCTGATCGCCTCCATCCGCAAACCGGATCCAGGCCGCATCTACAATGTTTGCGACGACAACCCGGCGCCGCCCGAGGACGTGATCGCCCATGCCGCCGAGCTTCTGGGCCTGCCGCTGCCCCCCGAGATCCCCTTCGAGGAGGCCGACCTCAGCCCCATGGCGCGCAGCTTCTATGCCGAGAGCAAGCGGGTCCGGAACGACCGGATCAAGACGGAACTGGGCGTGCACCTGCGTTATCCCGATTATCGGACAGGTCTGGCGCGGCTGTTATCCGCCGAGGACGCGGAATGATTCTCCAAAGATTCATGAAAAGCATGTATGCGGACGCAAACCGCGCCCGAGAGGTCCTGACGTCATGAAATCCCTGCTTTCGGTCTTCCTGTCGCTTGCCCTTCTTCTGGGCGCCGGCTGTTCCAAATTCGTCGAATACACCGGCCCTCAGGTCACCCGCGTCGAGGTCAGCAAATCGACCCGCAGCATGACGCTTTGGCACCATGACGAAATCCTCGAGATCTACGAGGTCGAGCTTGGTTTCGACCCGCTCGGCCACAAGTCGGAGGAAGGCGACGGCCGCACGCCGGAGGGCGATTACATCGTCGACCGGCGCAATCCCAACAGCGAGTTCTACCTGTCCATCGGTATCGACTATCCCAACGCGGCCGATATCGCCGCCGCGGAAGAGGCCGGCATCGATCCGGGGGGCGACATCTTCATCCACGGCACGCCGCGGCCCTTCGCGCGGGTCGATGACTGGACCGCGGGTTGCATCGCGGTGACAAACCGCCAGATGCGCCAGATCTACGCGATGGTGCAGGACGGAACGCCGATTACCATCCTGCCCTGATCACGGGCGTACTTCCGGGGCACGTCAGGGTTGTGGAGGATGACCGGGGCGAGAGAATCAACCCAGAGAGATTCCTCACGCATCCACTCGGAATTGTTGGGAATTCGTCACGCGGGGCGGCAGAATCATGTCAACGGTGGGGCCACGGCGCTTCAGCCCCTCAGGAAGTGTTGCTTATTTGACGACACGGGGCCGATCCTGCCATTTCCGGGCAGGTAGCAGGATTGCAATCACAGGGCTTTGCTGGTTAAACGATGTCACGAGGTACAGTCTTGGGTGCCCTAAACCTGTGCATGACGCACAAAAAGGGGCGTATCTTGGAGGATATTATGAAGAAACTCGCACTCGCCGCCGCTCTGTCGGTTGCTGCCACCGGCGCTTTTGCCGGCGGCATGGTGGAACCCGTTATCGAGCCTGTCGTGATCGTAGAAGACACGTCCAGCTCGGCCGGTGGGATCCTTGTGCCCGTTCTGGCACTGATCCTGATCGCAGCAGCGATTCACCACAACTAATCCCGACGGGATTAGACGGTATAGGGAAGGCGGTCCGGACTCCGGGCCGCCTTTTCTATTTGAATTATGTGAAAACGCGCGGGGTCAGGGTGCGACGCCCGTCTCCGCCGCGATCTCGGCGCGGGTCTTTCGCGCGCGCTCAGTCGCGGATTTCAGCTGGCCACAGGCGGCCATGATGTCCTCGCCCCGGGGCGTGCGGATCGGTGAGGCGTAGCCGGCCTTGTAGATGATGTCGGCGAACCGCTCGATTCGTGCCCAATCCGACCGCACGTAGGGGGCGCCGGGCCATTCGTTGAACGGGATCAGGTTGATCTTGGCCGGGATGCCCTTGATCAGCTGCACCAGCCGCCGCGCATCCTCGTCGCTGTCGTTCACATCCTTCAGCATCACGTATTCGAATGTGATCCGCTCGGAATTCGACACCTTGGGATAGGCGCGCAGCGCGTCCAGAAGCGTCTCGATATTCCAGCGCTTGTTGATCGGCACCAGCCGGTCGCGCACCTCGTCGGTCGTCGCGTGAAACGACACCGCCAGCATGCAGCCGATCTCTTCGGCGCAGCGTGCGATCTCGGGCACCACGCCCGAGGTCGACAGCGTGATGCGACGGCGCGAGATGGCGATGCCTTCGCCATCCATGGCGATCTTCATCGCATCGCGCACGTTCTCGAAATTGTAGAGCGGCTCTCCCATGCCCATCAGGACGATGTTCGAAATCAGCCTTGGCCGCTCGCCCGAACCCTCGCCGGGGCGTGGCCATTCGTCGAGATCGTCGCGCGCGACCATCACCTGGCCGATGATCTCTCCAGCCGTCAGGTTGCGCACCAGTTTCTGCGTGCCTGTATGGCAAAAGGAACAGGTCAGCGTGCATCCCACCTGGCTGGAGATGCACAGCGTTCCGCGATCCTCCTCCGGGATATAGACGACTTCCACCTCGTGGCCACCGGCGATGCGCATCAGGTATTTGCGCGTGCCATCGAGGCTGACCTGCTTGGACACGACCTCGGGCACGGCGACGTCGAATGACGCCTCCAGCTCGGCGCGGTAGGCCTTGGCGAGATTCGTCATGGCCGAAAATTCGCGCGCACCCTTCTGGTAAATCCATTGCCAGATCTGCCCCGCACGCATGCGGGCCTGTTTTTCAGGGGTTCCGGCCTCGATCAGCGCCGTGCGCACGCCTTCGCGCGTCAGGCCGACAAGGTTGACGCGGCCGCCCTCGGGCGCCTTGCGCGGGATCGTCAAAAGATCCTGCGTGATGGGGGCTGTCGTGATCGGAACCGTCGCGGTCATGGTCATGTGCCTCGGATGGATCGGGGTCACATATAGGCGCCGACGCCTTTTGGCAAATCCCGTCAGTTCGTACAGCGCGCCTCGGCGTCCTCGACCGACGCCGTGAACCCGAAGAGAGAGATCGTGTCGCGCGTGGTCGTTCCGCGCGACGACACGCCCGTCACGATGGCATTCGCGCCGCGTTTCATCGCCGCGATCAGGCGTGCGTCATCTTCGGCGGTGGGCGACCAGGCGAAGCCGACGTTTCCACCATCGACTTCGCGGTTCTCGGTATAGAACTCGAAGGTGTCGTCGCCGATTTCGACCGTCACCACGTGACCGTCGGGATAGGGGTATCCGCCGGTGAACGACACCTCGCCCATCCTGCCCTGTTCCGGCCAGAAGCTCACGAACATCAGGATATCGCCGCGGTTGACCTCGACCTCGTTGCCATCCCGGGTGTTGAGTGTCTCGGTGGGTTGCGACACAACCCAGCATTGCCTCGGATCGTCCTCGACGAAGACGCTCCAATCGGTTTCCGTCGCAACGCGATTTGTGCTTTCGTCTTGTGCCAGCACGGTGACGGGCGATAGCGCCACACCCATCGCCGCGACGATGCCAATGATGGAGAATTTGTTGAACACGTCTGCCTCCAGCCCCGACTGCCTCTGCCCGGCATGTCCCGGTCACGACACCGGGTGTACGGGCTTTTATGCACGAAACAATAGGGGATCAAACCCGGCAGCGAAAGGCCCGAAGCGGAAATTCGCGCAGCGCGCAACACAGCGGTGAAGGAAGACCCATGACAGGACAGGACAACGCGGCGGACCTGCTGCATATCATTCGCGACCCGTTGGTCGAATGCACCCATCGCGGCCATGTGGCGGTCTGGCGCCACGGCGACGGTCTCGTCGCGGGCTGGGGCGATGTGACCGGCCGAATCCTGCCGCGCAGCGCGATGAAGATGATGCAGGCCCTGCCGCTGGTGGAAAGCGGCGCGGCGGATGCTGCCGGGTTGTCGGAGGTCCGGCTGGCGCTGGCCTGCGCCTCGCATCAGGGTGCGGCGATCCACACCGAAACGGTCACGTCATGGCTGGCCGATATCGGGCGGGCGGAGCCCGATCTGCGCTGCGGTCCGCAGATGCCCTCGGACGAGGCCGCGCTTCATGCGATGATCCGCGCCCATGGCGCGCCGGACCAGCGGCACAACAACTGTTCGGGCAAACATACCGGGTTTCTGACGCTCTCGAAGCAACTCGGCGGTGGGCCGGAGTACCTTGAGATCGACCATCCCGTGCAGCGGGCGATCCGCGCGGCGGTCGAGGATCTGACGGACGAGACCTGCGACAGCTATGCCATCGACGGCTGTTCCGCGCCGAATTTTGCCCTGTCGCTCGAAGGGTTCGCCCGGGGCCTCGCGGGTTTCGCGGCAAGCGGGGGCACCGGCGGCGTCCGGGGCGATGCGATGGCGCGGCTTGTATCCGCGATGATGGCCCATCCCGAATACGTGGCGGGCGAGGGACACGCCTGCACCCGCCTGATGCGCGCGATGAACGGGCGCGCGGCGATCAAGACCGGGGCCGAAGGCGTTTTCGCGGCGATCGTGCCGGAACACCGCCTCGGCATCGCGGTCAAGATCGAGGACGGCGCCACGCGCGCGTCCGAGGCCGTGATCGCCACTCTCCTCGTGGGGGCGGGCGTGCTCGACCCGAACCACCCCGAGGCGCGGGCGTTGATGTATGGGCCCATCCGGAACCGCCGGGACATCGTGACCGGGCATATGGAGTTGGCGCCGGATATCGCGGGGTGGGCGCTCTAGTCGCGCCCCGTCAGCCGCATTGCAGAGCAGCGGTTTCAATCCGCGCGAGCAAAACCTCCTTCTTCAGGGGTTTCGTCAGAACGTCGTCCATGCCGGCTTCCATGAACCGTTCCCGGTCGCCACTCACCGCATGGGCGGTCATGGCGATGACGGGCACGCGCGGCAGGCCGGCCTCGACCTCGTGGGCACGGATGAGCGCCGTGGCCTCCAGACCGTCCATCCCGGGCATCGAGATGTCCGTGAACACGATATCCGGCGGGTCTTTCTTGTAGGCCGCCACCAGCGCCGATCCGCTTTCGACAAGCGTCAGGTCCACGTCCTGCGCCTTCAGCATCGTGCGAAACACCAGCTGATTGGTCTTGTTGTCCTCCGCCGCGACGATGCGAACCCGCGCCCGCTCGAGCGTTTTCGAGCGCTCCTGCGGCCTGCGCTGCCCGTCGTTCAGGAAAAGCCGCAGAAGCGCGGCGTCGGTCCCGGGCAGTACCAGCGGCCGCGTTCCGGGCGCGGCGTTCGCGGCATCCTCGCAGAGGTGCAGGATCGCGCGGACGCCGCGTGCCGCGCGCAGCGTCTCCACCTGGGCAGCCGCCTCGCCGGGATCGGGCGTCAGGATGACCACGCTGTCCGCTTCTGCCGCGGCATCCGCGTCGGGGTCCGGCATGGCGCGGATGCGCGCGCCCAGATGCGCCAGACGCGAAAGCAGGTCGCGCGCACGTTCCGAGAAGATCGGACCGATCAGCACCACATCGCGGGCCTCCCGCATGAAGGCGGGCGCGCCCTGGGTCATCGGCTCGGCGTGTTTCAGAGTGACCGACGCGACGAAGGTCGATCCGCGGCCAATCTCGGAGTGCAGGGAAATGTCGCCGCCCATCATGCGCACCAGCCGCTTGGTGATGGCAAGGCCCAGCCCCGTTCCGTCATGGCTCCGGTTCTTGTTTTCCTCGACCTGGTTGAATTCTCCGAAAATGTGGGCCTGCATCTCGGGCGCGATGCCGATGCCCGTATCCTCCACCGCGATCCGCAGCGGAAGTCCCCCCTCCGAGGCCGGCGCGTCGGAGGTGACGGTGACGCAGACATGGCCGCGCTCGGTGAACTTCACCGCGTTTCCGATGAGGTTGAACAGGATCTGCCGCAGCCGCCCGCAATCGCCCATCAGCCTGTCGGGCCAAGGCACGTCAATGTCGAGCCTGAAGGCGAGGTCCCGGCCCTCCAGTCCCGGGCGCAGCAGGCCGAAGATCTCGAGGATGACCTCCAGCAGGTCGAATTCCGCCTCGTGGAGCGCGAGCTTCCCAGCCTCGATCTTCGAGTAATCGAGGATGTCGTTGATGATGACCAGCAGCGCCTCGCCGGAATGCCGGATCGTGTCGGCATAAAGCCTCTGGTCGGCGTCGAGATCGGTTTCGGCAAGAAGCTCGGCCATCGAGACGACACCGTTCATCGGCGTCCTGATCTCGTGGCTCATGTTGGCGAGGAAGGTGGACTTGGCGTGGCTTGCGGCAAGCGCCGCGTCCCGGGCTTTTTGCAACTGCCGTTCGCGGCGGATCGTGGCGGTGATGTCGACGCCGAGACAGACCGTGTCCCCCTGCGGCGTCCGCTTGTCGATCAGGCGCACGAAACTGCCGTTCCAGAGGCGGACATCAGCCTGCGGGATGTTCGTGCGTTCCCAGCGCTTGAGCATCCGTTCCAGCCAGTGATCCGGTTCCTCCCCCTCGATATCGACGATGCCCTCATCGACCGCGACCCGCAGGATCGCGTCGTAGCTGGCGCCGGGGGCGATATCGCTGATCCCTTCGAACGGGGAGAGGAAGGCGGGGTTGGCGGCGACGAGCCTGCAATCCCGGTCGAAAATGGCGAAGCCGTCCTCGACGGCAGTCAGGGAATCCCATAACCGCTGCTCGGCCTGCGCGGCACGGTCGGTGGCGACCTCCAGTTCCGCCGCGACCTGCGTGGTCCGGCCCTTCAGTGCGGCGTTTTCCTCGCGCTGCTCGATCACCTGGTGCGACAGCGCATGGGCATGCTCGGACAGCTTGCGATTTGCGGTGTATAGCTCCTCGGACCGCAGGGCGAGAAGACGCTCGGCCTGAAGCCGCGCGCGGCGTTCCTTCGCCAAGCGTGCGTCGATCCCGCTCAATGCCATGCCCGGCCCACCCGAGGCGCGAACCCGGTGCCGCGCCAGACTTCAGATCGGCCAGAATATGCGAACCGGCCTTGAAGATAGGGTTAACCGGCCATGGCCGCTCAGACGCGTTCGATCGCCAGCGCGATCCCCTGACCACCGCCGATGCACATGGTGATGAGCGCGCGCTTGCCCCCGATCCTCTCCAGTTCATAGAGCGCCTTGATCGTGATGATCGCCCCGGTGGCGCCCACCGGATGGCCCAGCGCGATCGCGCCGCCATTGGGGTTCACCTTTTCCGGGTCCAGACCGAGGCCCTTGTTGACCGCCAGCGCCTGCGCCGCGAAGGCTTCGTTCGATTCGATCACGTCGAAATCGCCGATCTCCAGGCCGGTGCGTGCCAGCAGGTTCTGCACCGCCGGAACGGGGCCGATGCCCATCACCTCGGGGCGCACGCCGGCATGGGCGTAGCCCAGCACGCGGGCGCGGGGTTTCAGGCCGGCCTTTTCGGCCGCATCGGCGCGCGCCAGCACGATGGCCGCCGCCCCGTCATTGATACCGCTGGCATTCCCGGCCGTGACCGATCCGTCCTTCCTGAACACGGTCCTGAGGCCCGCCAGCGCCTCGGGCGTGGTGGCCTTGGGGTGTTCGTCGGTGTCGAAGGCGACGATCTCGCGCCTGACCTTCACCTCGACCGGCACGATCTGGTCCCTGAAGCGCCCTTCCTCGATGGCGCGGGCGGCGCGTTTCTGGCTTTCCAGCGCGAAACCGTCCTGATCGGCGCGGGTGATCTGGTGCTCGTCGGCGACGTTTTCCGCCGTCACGCCCATGTGCCCGGTGCCGAAGGGGCAGTGCAGCGCGCCGATCATCATGTCGAGCGCGCGCACATCGCCCATCTTCTGACCCCAGCGCGCCTCGGGCAGGATATGCGGCCCGCGGCTCATGCTTTCGGCGCCGCCGGCCAGACCGTATTCCGCATCGCCCAGCGCCAGCGACTGGATGACCGAAACGATGGCCTGCGCGCCGGAACCGCAGAGCCGGTTCACGTTCATCGCCGGGGTGGTGTCCGGCACGCCCGCCTCCATCGACGCCGCCCGGCTGAGATACATGTCCCTCGGTTCGGTATTGATCACATGGCCAAAGACCACGTGCCCGATCTGGTCGCCCTCGACCTCGGCGCGGTCCAGCGCGGCTTTCGCCGCCGTGGCGCTGAGTTCGATCGGCGGGACGCCGGCAAGCGCCCCGCCGAAGGTTCCGATGGCCGTCCGCGCGCCGGACAGGATGACGATATCGTCCATGGGCTCTCCCTCCCGAATGTCTCGGAACCATAGAGCCCGAGTGCGCGCACCGCGTCCAGTGCGACCTGACGTAGCCGCCGCGTTCAGGCGGCCGAGAAATGCAGCGGGCGCACCTGCTGGAACAGTCCGGTGGCCTCGAGCCTGTCGAGGACATGCTTCGGCGGCTGTTCGTCGAGATAGAGCAGCGCGATGGCCTCGCCGTCACGCTCGGACCGGCCAAGGGTGAAGTTGGCGATGTTGACGCCGTTCTCGCCCATGGTCTGACCCAGCGTACCGATGATGCCGGGCTCGTCCTTGTTGGTGGTGTAGAGCATATGCGCCCCGATCTCGGCATCGATGTTGATGCCCTTGATCTGGATGAAGCGCGGCTTGCCATCCGAGAACACCGTGCCCGCGATCGACCGCGTCTTGTGCGGCGTCTTGACCACGAGGCGGATGTAGCCGTCGAAAACGCCTGTCTTGTCCTGCGTGGTGGTGCTGAGCTCGATGCCGCGCTCCCGTGCCATGACGGGGGCGGAGACCATGTTCACGTCCGGGTTGGCCGCCTTCATCACACCGGCGATGGCCGCGGCGTTCAGAGCGTGGAGGTTCATCTCCTTGGCGACGCCGTTATAGACGATCTCGATCTCGTCGATCGATTCTTCCGTGAGCTGGCCGACGAAGGCCCCGAGATTCTCCGCAAGTTTCAGCCACGGACCCATGACCCTAGCCTCCTCTGCCGTGACCGAGGGCATGTTGAGCGCGTTCGACACGGCCCCGGTCAGCAGGTAGTCCGACATCTGCTCGGCCACCTGAAGGGCGACGTTTTCCTGCGCCTCGGTGGTCGCGGCGCCCAGATGCGGGGTCACCACGACATTGGGCAGACCGAAGAGCGGATTCTCCGTGGCCGGTTCCTCCGCGAACACGTCGAACGCAGCGCCGGCGACATGGCCGGAAGTGATCAGCGCCGCCAGCGCCCCCTCGTCGACCAGCCCGCCACGCGCGCAGTTGATGACCCGCACGCCCTTCCTGGTCTTGGCGAGGTTCTCCGCCGACAGGATATTTGCCGTCTTCTCGGTATAGGGGACGTGCAGCGTGATGAAATCGGCCTTTTGCAGCAGTTCCTCGAGCTCGACCTTGGTCGCCCCGATCTCGCGCGCACGCTCCTCACTGAGGAAGGGGTCATAGGCCAGCACCTTCATCCGCAGGCCCAGCGCGCGGGCGATCACGATGGACCCGATATTGCCCGCGCCGATCACGCCCAACGTCTTGCCGGTCAGCTCGACGCCCATGAAGCGCGACTTCTCCCATTTGCCGGCATGGGTCGACGCGTTGGCCTCGGGGATCTGGCGGGCGACGGCGAACATCATCGCGATGGCATGTTCGGCCGTGGTGATGGAGTTTCCGAAGGGCGTGTTCATCACGATGATGCCCTTCTTGGACGCTTCGGGGATATCGACATTATCGACGCCGATCCCGGCGCGACCGATCACCTTGAGGTTGGTGGCGGCGGCGATGACCTTTTCGGTGACCTTGGTGGCCGAGCGGATGGCGAGACCGTCATAGTCGCCGATCACGGACAGGAGCTTGTCCTTGTCCTTGCCGATGGAGGGATCGAACGTCACGTCGATGCCGCGGTCGCGGAAGATCTGGACAGCGGTTTCCGAGAGCTTGTCGGAGACGAGAACTTTTGGGGCCATGTCAGGCACTCCCTGCTTGCAGACGGGCCGCCCCTGGCGGGCCGGGTCATGCGTATTTGAAGAAAGATGACGGGGGATCAGGCCGCGCTGGCCTGTCCCTCGATTTCCATGTGGAAGGCCCAGTCGAGCCATGGCAGCATCGCCTCGATATCCGAGGTCTCGACCGTCGCGCCGCACCAGATCCGAAGACCCGGAGGCGCGTCGCGGTAGCCGCCGACATCGAGCGCGACACCTTCGGCCTCCAGCCGCTTGGCCACGGCCTTGGCGAAGGCCGCGCCATCGGCGATCCGGTCATCGGTGAACTTCAGGCAGACGCTGGTGTTCGACCGCGTCGCCGGGTCGGCGGCGAGATTGTCGATCCAGTCGCGCGCCGCGCAGAAGTCGAAGATGGCCTGCGCATTGCGGTCGGCCCGCGCCATCAGCTCGGGCAACCCGCCGATGGCCTGCGCCCAGTCGAGCGCCAGCAGGTAATCCTCGACCGCCAGCATCGACGGCGTGTTGATCGTCTCGCCGGCGAAGATGCCCTCGATCAGCTTGCCCCCCTTGGTCAGGCGGAAGATCTTGGGCAGCGGCCATGCCGGCGTGTAGCTTTCCAGCCGTTCGACGGCGCGGGGGGAAAGGATCAGCATGCCGTGAGCCGCCTCGCCGCCCATGACCTTCTGCCATGAGAACGTCGTGACATCGAGCTTGTCCCAGGGCAGGTCCTGCGCGAAGGCCGCGCTGGTGGCGTCGCAGATCGTGAGCCCCGCGCGATCCGACGGGATCGCGTTCCCGTTCGGAAGCCGGACACCCGATGTCGTGCCGTTCCATGTGAAGACCACGTCCGTGTCGAAATCGACCCCGGCCAGATCGACGATCTCGCCATACTCGGCCGTCTTGACCTCGGCCTCGAGCCTGAGCTGCTTCACCGCGTCGGTGACCCAGCCCGCGCCGAAGCTTTCCCAGGCCAGCATGGTGCAGGGCCGCACGCCCAGCATCGACCACATCGCCATCTCGACGGCGCCGGTATCGGACGCCGGGACGATGCCGATGCGATACTCCTCCGGCACGCCGAGGATGGCGCGGGTCGTCTCGATCGCCGCCTTGAGCTTGGCCTTGCCCACGGACGCGCGATGCGAACGACCAAGCGGCGCGCCCGAAAGCTTGTCGAGGGAGAATATGGGGGGTTTGGCGCAGGGGCCTGACGAAAAACGCGGGTTCCTCGGTTTCGAGGACGGACGCGTGAGATCCGGCCGCGTGGCCGGTTGTGCGAGTGTCATCTCCGGATATCCTCTCAGATATGCGCCCCTCGTTGGGGAGGGGTGTCCCGCCGCTGGGCATACGCCGCACGCGCCCTGCCGACAAGCCGCAAAAACGGTCCGGATGGTCGCAAATGACGCGTCCTCCGTGCATTGCGTTCACCATCGGAAACCTCGTGCCACATTTCGCACCAACGCACCGGGACAGGGTGCGACCACAGAAGCGGCCTCCCTGAGCCATCGACTGGCCCTTCTATCCTGACGGTTCAAGTGAAATATCTATCCAAATAGACAGTTTACATGTCACATCAACCAGACATTTACGCTTGCGCGAAACCGCAATGCGCCAGTAAACTCTAAGGCGAGTAACACAACCAGAAAGGATTGTGGCGCGTGAAAGACCAGGCCCAATCCCTCACCTTCGATCTTGGTGAGTACCTTCCCTTCCAGATATCGGTGATCGCCAATCGCGTCTTCCAGCGCGTGATGGAGGATGCCGGACTTCAGATCCCCGAATGGCGCATCATGATGGCGCTCCCGGCCAATCAACCCTGCTCCTCCCATGATCTGTGCATCCTGACGGCGATGGATGCCGCGCGAGTCAGCCGGGCGCAGCGACGGCTCGAGGATCTGCAGCTGATTTCGGTAATCCGCGACAAGATCGATCGCCGAAGGCTCGTGGTGCAACTGTCGGTCAAGGGCATGCAGGAGGTGCTGCGCCTGCGCACCGCCGCTCGCGACGCCGAGAGCAACCTGCTCGACGCGCTCGGCCCCGAGGACCGCGCGCAGCTCAGAACCGCCATCGACGCGATCTACGAGCAGATCTGACGCATCCGCCCTGCTGTTCCGAAACGATGTGTCCGCTCTGGCGGGTGCCCGTGCCGCTTGTTAGCAAGAACCGCGCAACCGGAGAGGCATCATGGGCAAGTGGCAGTTCTGGGTCGATCGTGGCGGCACCTTCACCGATATCGTCGGCCGGAGCCCCGATGGCGCGCTCGTCACCACGAAACTTCTGTCCGAGGACCCGGCCCACTACGCCGACGCCGCCGTCGAGGGGATACGCCGCCTGAAGGGTGACAGCGACGCGTCGATCGCAAGCGTCAAGATGGGCACCACGGTGGCCACGAACGCGCTGCTGGAACGCAAGGGCGCGCGGGTTCTTCTGCTGATCACCGAGGGGTTCGGCGATCTTCTGAGGATCGGCACGCAGGCCCGGCCGCGGTTGTTCGATCTGGCGATCAGGCTGCCCGAACTGCTTTACGAGGATGTGGCCGAGATCCCCGGACGGCTCGACGCGACAGGGGCCGAGATCGCGCCGCTGGACGAGGACGCGTTGCGCCACGCGCTTGAACGCGCGCACGCATCCGGCATCCGCTCGGTGGCGGTCGCCTTCATGCATTCCTACCTCAACCCGGACCACGAGGCGCAGGCGGCCCGGATCGCGCGCGATCTCGGGTTCGAACAGGTCTCGGCCAGCCACGAGGCGAGCCGCCTGATCAAACTGGTCGGGCGCGGCGACACGGCGGTGGTGGACGCCTATCTCTCGCCGATCCTGCGCCGTTACGTGCGGCAGGTGGCCGATGCGATCGACCTCGGGCAGGGTGGCTGCGATCACCTCTATTTCATGCAGTCGAATGGCGGCCTGACCGATGCGACACTGTTCCAGGGGCGCGACGCGATCCTGTCGGGACCGGCCGGCGGCGTCGTGGGCATGGTCCGGACGGGGCAGGACGCCGGGTTCGACAGGCTGATCGGCTTCGACATGGGCGGCACCTCGACAGATGTCTGCCATTTCGCAGGCGCCTATGAGCGCAGCTTCGAGACCGAGGTCGCGGGCGTGCGGATGCGCGCGCCGATGATGCATATCCACACGGTCGCCGCCGGGGGCGGGTCGATCCTGTCCTACCGCGAGGGGCGGTTCCAGGTCGGGCCCGAAAGCGCCGGCGCCGATCCCGGCCCGGCCTGCTATCGCAAGGGCGGGCCGCTGACGGTCACCGATTGCAACGTCATGCTGGGCAAGCTGACCCCGGCGCATTTCCCCGCCGTGTTCGGGAGGGATGCCGATCAGCCGCTCGACGCCGAGCTCGTGCGCGAGAAATTCACCGCCCTCGCGGCTGAGATCGGCGATGGCCGTGGCCCCGAGGACGTCGCCGAGGGCTTTCTGCGCATCGCGGTGGAGAACATGGCCAACGCGATCAAGAAGATCTCGGTCCAGCGCGGCTATGACGTGACCCGCTACGCACTGGCAAGCTTCGGCGGCGCCGGGGGGCAGCACGCCTGCCTCGTCGGCGACGCGCTAGGCATGACGACGGTCATCGTCCATCCCTTCGCCGGGGTTCTGTCCGCCTACGGGATGGGTCTGGCCGATATCCGCGCCATGAGGGAAAGGCAGTTCGACGCGGGGCTGGACAGTCTCGATGTGGCAGAACAGAGACTGTTTGAGCTGTCGCGGGAGGCACGCGACGAGGTCGCCGGACAGGGGATCGCGCCCGACCGCATCCATGTCGAGACCCGCGCGCATCTGAAATACGCGGGCTCCCACCAGGCGCTTGCCGTGCCTTTCGGGAACGCCGACGACCTCCGCACCGCCTTCGAGAAGGCGCACCGGGCGCGCTTCGGCTTCGTCTCGCCGGGCCGGGACCTCGTGTTCGACATGCTGGAGGTGGAGGCCATCGGCGCGACGGAGGCCGGCGCCCCGCCCGCCCCGCCCGAAGACGGCGATCCCGCCCATGCCGACAGGGTCGAGGTCCATTTCGCGGGCGGCCTGCAGGAAACCCCGGTCTACCGCCGCAACGACCTGCCCCAGGGCACCGTGGTCATAGGCCCCGCCATCGTTACTGAGGCGACGGGAACGACCATGATCGAACCCGGCTGGCGCGGTCGGATCGACCCCCTTGGCAACCTGATCCTCGACCGCGTCGCGGCCGCCGCCCGCGAAACGGCGCTGGGGACCGAGGCCGATCCGGTGATGCTCGAGGTGTTCAACAACCTCTTCATGAACATCGCCGAGCAGATGGGCGCCACGCTCCAGAACACGGCCTATTCCGTGAACATCAAGGAGCGGCTCGATTTCTCCTGCGCGCTCTTCGATGCCGGGGGCAATCTGGTGGCCAACGCGCCCCATGTCCCGGTACATCTCGGTTCCATGTCGGACGCCGTGCGCACCGTGGCGCGGCTGAACGCGGGCAAGATCGCGCCCGGCGACGCCTTCATGCTGAACGCGCCCTTCAACGGCGGCACGCATCTGCCGGATGTCACCGTTGTCACGCCGGTCTTCGACGAGGCCGAGGCTGCAATCCTCTTCTGGGTCGGCTCCCGCGGGCATCACGCGGATATCGGCGGCAAGACGCCCGGTTCCGGCCCGCCCGATTCCACCCATATCGACGAGGAAGGCGTCCTGATCGACAATTTCCGTCTGGTCGAGCGGGGCGCGTTCCGCGTCGAGGACACACGCGCGCTTCTGTCCTCCGGCCGCTGGCCCTGCCGCAACGTCGATCAGAACATGGCCGATCTCGAGGCGCAGATCGCCGCGAACGCGACCGGCATCCGCGAGGTCGGGGCGATGATCGCCAATTTCGGGCTCGACACGGTGCTGGCCTACATGCGCCATGTTCAGGACAACGCCGAGGCAAGCGTCCGGCGCGTCATCGGCTCGCTCAAGGACGGCACCTGCACCTATCCGCTCGACGACGGGTCGCAGATCAGCGTCTCCATCAGGGTCGACCGGGACGCCGGGGAGGCCATCATCGACTTCACCGGCACCAGCCCGCAGCATCCGGGGAACTACAACGCGCCCAAGGCCATCGCGACGGCGGCGGTCCTCTATGTCTTCCGCACGCTCGTCGGCCGCGACATCCCACTGAACGAGGGCTGCCTGAAGCCCCTGCGGCTGATCCTGCCAGAACGCTCGATGATCAATCCCGAATACCCCGCCGCCGTGATCGCGGGAAATACCGAGGTCAGCCAGGCGATCACCGAGGCACTTTATGGCGCGCTCGATGTCATCGCGGGCAGCCAGGGGACGATGAACAACTTCATCTGGGGCAACGAGACCTTCCAGAACTACGAGACCATCGCCGGCGGCGCGGGGGCCGGGCCCGGCTTTGACGGTGCGTCCTGCGTGCAGGTTCACATGACCAACACGCGCGCCACCGATCCCGAGGTTCTGGAAACCCGCTTTCCCGTCCGGGTGGAGCGCATGGCCCATCGCACGGGCTCCGGCGGGGCGGGTGAATGGCGCGGGGGTGAGGGGATGCACCGCATCCTGCGCTTCCTCGACCCGGTCACGGTCACGACGCTGTGTTCGCACCGCGAGGTGCCGGTCCCTGGGCGCGCGGGTGGCGGGCCGGGGGCCATCGGCGAAAACCGCGTCCTGCGCGCCGACGGGTCGACCGAACGCCTCCCCGGGAACGCCGAGGCCGGGCTTGCCGCCGGCGACGCCATCGAGATGCTGACGCCCGGCGGTGGTGGCTGGGGCACCCCCGACTGATCCCTTCCTCTGGTCGCAAATATCGTCCGGGAGCGCGAGGGGTGGAAAACCCCTCGCCTGCGCGGGGCCTCGCCCCAGTCCTGCGGCATTTCGGTTTCCGACCCCGATGCGTCGCCCGCGCCCCTTGCCCGACTCAGGCCCAGCGCGTAGCCATATGAGGCTTCGGTCCGGGCGCTTTCATGCGTCCGGTGAAAAGGGAACGTGGTGTAAATCCACGACTGCCCCCGCAACTGTAAGCGGCGAGCGTGACCGGCACATGCCACTGGGGAGAGCCCCGGGAAGGCCCGGTTCACGCGATGACCCGCGAAGTCAGGAGACCTGCCGAAGTGATCACCCTGTCCGGGCGCGGTGGGCGTCATGGACAACGGACCTTTCCGTAGTGGTGGCGACAATCACCGTCTGCGGAGGGGCATTCCCTTCAAGGACAAGTCGAATGGCGGGACAGGGCGTTCCACCCTGTTCGGCGCGCTTTGGGGGAAACCATGAAAACCATTCTCAGCGGAACCGCGCTCGCAGCTGTCTTGATCACACCGGCCTTCGCACAAGACGCACCATTCCAACTCGACGACATCGTATTCTCCGCCGGCCTGACGGAGCTTGCCGCCGACCGCGTCGGTGTCTCCGTGGAGGTCGTCACCGCTGACGAACTCGCCGATGCAGGCGATGTCCAACTATCTGACTATCTCGCGACGCTACCCGGTCTGACGATTTCCCAAAACGGACCCACGGGCACCAGCACGTCGATCCGCGTGCGGGGCCTCGACGGACGCTACGTTCCGGTCCTCGTGAACGGAATCAACATCACCGATCCGTCCTCTACCCAGACCAGCCTGAACTTCGGCACGCTGACCGTGGGCGGCATCAGCCGGATCGAGGTGCTTTACGGGTCCCAAAGCGCCATCTACGGGTCCGAGGCCATCGCCGGCGTCATCAGCATCACCACCGTCGCCGCACCCGAGGATTTCGGCACCGACGTCACCGTCGCGCTGGAAGCCGGCAGTTACGAGACCTTTTACGGCTCTGTCGGGATCGGAACCCGCTTTGACCGTGGCACGCTCACCTTTTCCGCCAGCCGCACGGTGACCGACGGCTTCTCCGCAGCCGAGGAAAATGACGGCAACACCGAAGCCGATGGATTCAATGACACAACGCTCACCTTCGGCGGCACGCTCGACGTGACGGACGCCGTGACCATCGGCGCGGATCTGTTCTACCAGAGCAGCTTTTCCGAGTTCGACGCAGGCGCCGGGCCGGGCGGTGATGACCCGAACCGGTACCTGGACTCCGAGCGGCAAGGCGCCCGTGCCTTCGTGGAGATCGACGGCGACCTGATCGACCACGAGTTGTCTTACGTGTTCTCGGAGACGACGCGCGTCGATCCCGGCGGGTTCACCAGCGACTTCAACGGCGAACGGCAGGAACTTCGCTATCTCGGCACCGTCGAGCTCGACGCGACCAGCACGCTCGCCGTGGGTCTGGAGACCGTGGAGGAGGAGATCCTGACCACCACAACGGCCGGATCCATCGAAACCAACGCCATCTTCGCCGATTACACCCGGGCGCTGTCGGACGATCTCGATATGGCGGCCTCTCTCCGCTACGAGGATCACTCCCGCTTCGGCACGCAGACCACGGGACGCATCGCGCTGGCCTGGCGACCGGACAGCGACACCGTCCTGCGCGCCTCTGTCGGCACCGGTTTCCGCGCCCCGTCGCTGTTCGAGCTTTTCAGCAGCTTCGGCGATCCCAACCTCGAGCCCGAGGAAAGCCTGAGTTTCGAGATCGGCGTCGAGCGCGCCTTCGCCTGGGGCCAACTCAGCGCCGCGGCCTTCTACACCGAGATCGACAACCTGATCGATTTCGACGGGTCCGCCGTCGCCTGCGGGTCCGGTTTCGGCTGCTACAACCAGGTGCCCGGCACGACCGTCAGCCAGGGGATCGAACTGGCGGGTGTCTACGACATCACGGGGCAATGGAGGGCCTATGGCAACTACACCTACACCGACGCCCGCACCGATGGCACACGGCTGCCCCGCGTCCCGCGCCATCATGGCGTGCTGGGTCTGCGAGGCGACATCACCGATGAGATCAGTCTCGACATGCGGGCCAAAGCAGCGGTCGACACCGCAGTCTCGGGCTTCGCGAGCAACCCGCTCGACGATTATGTCGTCTTTGACACATCCATCGGCTATGCCGTGAATGACGGCACCGAGCTTTACCTCCGGGTGAACAACGTGTTCGATGAAGAATACCAGACGGCCCCCGGCTACGGCACAAGCGACAGGGCGTTTTCCGTTGGCCTTCGTGCGCGGTTCTGAGCGGATCATCCAGGCGCTGGCGGCGGCGGGCCTTGCGCTTGCCGCCGCCACGCCCCTGCGCGCGGAGGCGCCTGCGCGCGTCGTGTCGATGAACCTGTGCACCGACCAGCTGGCGCTGATGCTGGCGCGCGAGGGGCAGCTGATCTCGGTCAGCGACATCGCGCAGGACCCGCTGACCTCGGCCATGCATGAGGAGGCGTCGGCCGTTCCGGTGAATCACGGCGGCGCGGAGGAGATTTTCCTGCTGCAACCCGACCTCGTGCTCGCCGGGGTCTGGTCCGATCCGACGACCGTCGCGATGCTGCGCAGCCTCGGGATCGAGGTCGCCCAGATCGGCGTCGCCAACAGCCTTGGGGATGTGCCGGAGCGGATGCGGGAGGTCGCGGCACTCTTGGACCGAGAGGACGCGGCAGAGGCTCTGATCGGCCGGTTCGAGACGGATCTCGCCCGTCTTGCAGGGCCAGGGGACGGCCCGCGCGCGGCGTTCTACTATCCCAACGGTTACACGCTGGGCACCGGAACGCTGAGCCATGACATCGTTACCCACGCGGGGTTCTCCCATATCGCGGAAGAGCTGGGCCGCGACACGTCGGGCCGCGTCGCGCTGGAGCTGATGGTTCTGGCCGCCCCCGATCTCGTCATCGGCACAGCGCCCTATCCCGGCGCCTCGCGGTCCGAGGAGATCCTGCGCCATCCCGCGCTGCGCAGCCTGACCGAGACCGCGCGCGGCGCCGAAAGCGGGCCGGACTGGATCTGCGGGACGCCCCATGTCGTGCACGCTCTGGCCGAGATGGTCGCGATCCGCGCCGAGATCGAGGCGGGCGAGTGAGCCGCCGCGCGATCTTTTCCGGCCTTGCGCTGGTCGTTCTGGCGCTTTTCGTCCTGTCGCTTCTGACCGGTCCCGCGGGCTTCGGCCCCGGGGAAAGCCTTGCCGCCCTGCTGACCGGGCAGGGTGACGCGGTCAGCCTCGTGATGCGGGAAATCCGGCTGCCCCGCGCGATCCTCGCGGTGATGGTGGGTGCCTCGCTGGGCCTCTCGGGGGCGGCGCTTCAGGGTTACCTGCGCAACCCGCTGGCCGAGCCGGGCCTGATCGGCGTGTCGGGCTCGGCCGCGCTGGGCGCGGTGATCGCGCTGCAAACCGGCTTTGCGGCGATGTTCGCTCTGGCGCTGCCATTCGCGGCGCTGACTGGCGCCCTGATCGCCGTGCTCCTGATCCTCGCGCTTGCGGGGCCACGGGGCGGGTCGCTGACGCTCATCCTTGCCGGCATCGCGATCTCGGCGCTGGCCGGCGCGCTGACCTCGCTTGTCCTGAACCTTTCGCCGAACCCCTTCGCCGTGTCGGAAACGGTGTTCTGGATGCTCGGCTCTCTCGCGGACCGGTCGTTCTGGCATGTGGGCGTCGCGCTGCCCTTCATGGCGGTCGGCTGGGTCCTGCTTGGCTTGACGGCGCGCGGGCTCGACGCGCTGACGCTGGGCGAGGACGCGGCGGCCTCGCTGGGGATACGGCTGGGCCGCATGAGGTTGATGGTCATCTTCGGAACCGCCAGCGCCGTGGGGGCGGCGACAGCTGTGGCTGGCGCGATCGGTTTCGTCGGGCTGGTCGTGCCGCACATGCTGCGGCCGCTGCTGGGCGCGCGCCCCGGCCTGCTGCTGCCGGCCTCGGCGCTCGGCGGTGCCGCCTTGGTACTGGCCGCCGATATCGCCGTGCGGCTGGTGTTGCCGGACCGCGACCTCAAGCTCGGCGTCCTGATGGCCATCGTGGGCGCGCCGCTGTTCCTGCACCTGATCTACAAGACACGGAGGCAACTGGCGTGACGCTGCTGTCTCTCAAAGGGCTGACGGTGAGGCGCGGCGAATGCCCGGTGGTGGACCATGCCACGCTGAGCATCGGGGCGGGCGAGGTGGTGGGCCTGATCGGTCCGAACGGCGCGGGCAAGACGACGCTGATGCGCGCGGCACTGGGGCTGTTGCCGTCGAAGGGAGACACGTCTCTCATGGCCTTGCCCCCCGCAGAGCGCGCGCGCCGGGTCGCGTGGCTGCCGCAATCGCGGGAAATCGCGTGGCCCGTCGCCGTCGAGACGCTGGTGATGCTGGGCCGGGTGCCGCACCTGTCGGGCGGTCAGCGCCCCGGCCCGGATGACGAAGCCGCCGTTGCCGAGGCGTTGCACGCGATGGACCTCACCGCCTTCGCGGCGCGCCCCGCGACGGAGCTGTCGGGCGGGGAACAGGCGCGCGTCCTGATCGCGCGGGCGCTGGTGCAGGAGACGCCCCTGATCCTTGCCGACGAGCCCACGGCGGGACTCGACCCCGGGCACCAGATCGCGACGCTGGAGCGGTTCGGGAACCTCGCCCGCGACGGCAAGTCGGTGCTCGTCTCGCTCCATGACCTCGGCATGGCCGCGCGCCATTGCAGCCGGCTGATCCTGATGGATCGCGGGCGGATCGTGGCCGATGGCGCGCCGGACGCGGTGCTTTCCCCCGACCGGCTGGCCGATGTGTTCGGCATCAGGGCACATTTGTCGCGCGGGCCCGACGGTCTGGTGTTCCAGCCGCTTTCGGTGATCCCGTGATCGAGGTCGCGCTCGATCCGCCTTGGCTGACGGCGCGGCTGGCGATGCCCCTGCGCTTGCTCAGCTGGGCGCCCCGTCATCCGGGTTTCGTGACCACGGACCGCGTCATCTGGCGCGAGGTGCGGGACGCCGACCTCAATGAGGAATTCGACGCGCTGAAATGGCTGGCCGAGAGCCTGACGGTGCGGGGCGAGGCGCGGGCCATCGGGCTACTCACGTCCCGCGACCTGTCCCGATATCGTCTCGAAACCGCCTGTTCGGGTCTGATTTCGGCCACCTGCCTCGCCACGGTGGGCCTTACCAATGCCGAGCGCGTCGGCACGCGGCTGGCGAACGCCCACGCGCCTGCAGGAACGATCAACCTTCTGGCCGTTACCGACATGGGGCTATGCGACACGGCGCTGATCGAGCTTTCGTCCATCGCGACGCAAGCCCGCACCGCCGCCGTGATGGACCACGGCCCCGACCTGCCCGACGGGCGCGCGACGGGAACGGGGACCGATTGCATCGTCGTCGGTGCACCGGCCGGAGACGCGCCCTTCGCGGGCCTTCACACGGAAGTCGGCGAGGCCATCGGCGCGGCGGTCTACGCGGCGGTATCGAAAGGCGTGATCGACTGGATGGCCGAACAAACCGTGGAATAGGCTGTCCCCGACGCGATGTCCTGCTACATCGCCCGGAATGAGCGAGCCCGTCCTCCAGATCGAACAGGTCATCAAGCGCTATCCCGGTGCCGATGCGCCCATCACCGTGCTCGACGGTGTCTCGGTGCAGCTGGACCGGGGCGAGACGCTGGCGCTGACCGGGGAAAGCGGATCGGGCAAAAGCACGCTTCTGCATCTGGCGGGTGGTCTGGATGCGCCCGATGCAGGCCATGTGCGACTGATGGGCCATGACCTCTCCACCCTGTCGGACGGGGCGCGGGCGCGGATCCGGGGGCGCCGAGCGGGGCTGGTGTTTCAGCAATTCAACCTCGTCCCGTCGCTGACCGTGGCGGCGAATGTCGCCATACAGGCACGGATGAGCGGGCGGCACGACCCCGCGCGCGACGCGGCCCTGATCGAGCGGCTGGGCCTTGCGCCGCTGACCCATCGCTACCCCGAGCAGCTCTCGGGCGGACAGCAGCAGCGCGTCGCCATCGCACGCGCGCTTGCCGGGCAACCCGACCTGATCCTCGCGGACGAACCGACGGGAAATCTCGACGAGGCGACGGGCGATGCGGTTCTGGCGCTGTTGCTGGAGCTTGTGAGCGAAACCGGGGCGGCGATGCTGATGGTCACCCATTCCGAGCGTCTGGCCGCGCGGCTCTCGCGGCGGCTGGCCCTGTCGCGCGGGCGGCTTGTCGCGTGAGGGGCATGGGACCGGCGCTTTTCAGCCTCCTGTCGCACTGGCGGCGCAATCCGGCGCAGCTGGCCATGCTGTGGCTGGGGCTGGCGCTGGCCACCGCGCTCTGGTCCGGGGTGCAGGCGATCAACGCCGAGGCACGGTCGAGTTACGACGCCGCCGCCGCAACGCTGGGGCAGGATCAGCTTGCGCGGCTGGTGGCGCAGGGTGGCGGGCCGGTCGCGATGACGGATTACGTGGCGCTCAGGCGTGCGGGCTACCGCGTGTCGCCGGTCATCACTGGGGAGGTACGGGACGAGAACGGGCGTCTGCGGCTGATCGGGATCGACCCGTTCACCGCGCCCGAGGCGTCGAACGCGCCCGCTCTGGGCGGCGAGGGCGTCGATGCGGTGGCGTTTCTGGGAGAGCCCGGCCTGCTTCTGATGTCCCGGACCACCGCGCAGGGCGCCCTGCCGGCGGGCCTGCCCCCCGTCTCGTTGGTGAACAGCGTGCCGCCCGCCGCCGCGATCGCCGATATCGCCACGGCGGCGCGTCTGCTGGGGCGCACGGACCCCGATTACCTGATCGTGGCGCCGGATCAGCCCGCCGGCCTGCCGCCGCTGCCCGCCGAGTGGCCCCTGAGTCTGGAGCCGCCGGAAACGACCGGCGATGTGGCGCGGCTGACGGACAGCTTTCACCTCAACCTGACGGCCTTCGGGCTCTTGTCCTTCGGGGTTGGCCTTTTCATCGTCCATGCCGCCATCGGGCTGGCCTTCGAGCAACGCCGCGCGATGTTCCGCACGCTGCGTGCCGTGGGCCTGCCGCTGCGTGCGCTGATCGCGGCGCTCGCCATGGAGGTCACGATGATGGCGCTTCTTGCCGGCGCCATCGGGATCGTGCTGGGCTATGCCATCGCCGCCGCGCTGATGCCGGGCGTGGCCGGCACGTTGCGGGGGCTTTACGGCGCAGCCGTACCGGGTACGTTGGCCTTCGACCCGATCTGGGCGCTTTCGGGCCTTGGCATCACGCTGCTGGGCGCTGCTGTCGCCTCGGCGCAGGCGATGCTGCGCACCGCGCGCATGCCGCTGCTGGCACCCGCACAGCCGCGCGCATGGGCGCAGGCCTCGGGGCACGCGATGCGGCGGCAGGCGCTCGCCGCGCTGGGGCTGTTCGCGACCGGCGTCCTTGTCGGCTGGCTGGGCTCGGGCCTGCTGGCAGGGTTCATCCTTCTCGGCGGGCTGTTGCTTGGCGCCGCGCTGGCCCTGCCGCTCCTGCTCCGCCTGGCGCTGGCCGCGCTTGGCCCGCTTGCCCGAGGGGCCTTCTCTGAATGGGTATTGGCCGATTCGCGCCAGCAGCTTCCGGCACTGTCACTGTCGCTCATGGCGCTGCTGCTGGCGCTCTCGGCCAATATCGGCGTGACGACGATGGTAGGCTCCTTCCGCACGACCTTTACAGGATGGCTGGACCAGCGTCTCGCCTCCGAGCTTTACGTCTTCACCGCCGACGAGGCGGAAGCCGCGCAGCTGGAGACCTATCTCGAGGGGCGGGCCGACGCTCTCCTGCCGATCCTGTCGGCCGAGACGCGCCTTTTCGGACTGCCGGCGGATGTGTTCGGGATCGTCGATCACGACACCTACCGCGCGGCATGGCCGCTTCTGTCCGGGGTCGCGGACCCGTGGGACAGGCTCTACGCGGGCGCGGGCGTTCTGGTGAACGAACAGATGGCGCGGCGGCACGGCTTGTCGCTGGGCGATCCGGTGACGCTGTCGCCGGACCTGACGCTGCCGGTGGCGGGCGTCTATTCGGACTACGGCAACCCGGCGGGGCAGGCGATCGTCGCGCTGGAGGTGTTCGAAGGGCTCTACCCCGACGCGCGGGCCACGAATTTCGCCATCCGCGTCGCACCGGAGGACGCCCCGGCGCTTGCCGCGCTCCTGCGCGAGGAGTTCGGCCTGCCCGAGGCGTCGGTGCGCAACCAGGCGCAGATCAAGGCGTTCTCGCTGGAGGTATTCGAGAACACCTTCCTCGTGACCGGGGCGCTGAACATCCTGACGCTCGGGGTGGCGTCGCTCGCGCTCCTGACCAGCCTCCTGACGCTCTCGGCGCTGCGCCTGCCGCAGGTGGCGCCGGTCTGGGCCATCGGCACGTCGCGCGCGCGCCTGGCGCTCACGGAGGTCTGGCGTCTGCTCCTGCTGGCGCTGCTGACCTTTCTGCTGGCGGTTCCCGTGGGACTGGGACTAGCATGGGTTCTGCTGGCAGTGGTGAACGTGGAGGCCTTCGGCTGGCGCCTGCCGATGCAGGTGTTCCCGGGCGAGGCGCTGCGGCTACTGGTGCTGGCGCTCATCGCGGCGGGCATCGCGGCCGCGATGCCGGCGATCCGGCTCTGGCGCATGCCGCCCGCGCGCCTTTTACAAGTCTTTTCGCAGGAACGCTGATGACCGATCTTCCCGCCCTCCTCGATCTCGTCTGGTCCCGGCTGTCGCATGGCGTGGGGGACCCGACGCATCCCGCACGGTATCCGACGCTGGGCACCATCGGGCCGGATGGGCCGGAACTGCGCACGCTGATCCTGCGGCGGGTGGACCGCGGCGCAGGCGCGCTGGAACTGAACACCGACATGGCCTCGCCCAAGGTCGCGCAGATCGAGGCGGACCCGCGTGTCGCGCTCCATGTCTGGATACCGAGCGACCAGCTGCAAATTCGGATGCGTGCCACGGCGGTGGTCGAGCAGGGCGACCCGGAGCTTTTTGCGCGCCTCCCGCCGCAGGTTCGCATGAATTACGGTGGTGCTGCACCCGGCGCGGAGCCCGGCCCGGCACCCGATGACCCGGCTGACGGAGACCCCGCACGCTTCGCCGCGATCCGGCTGACGCCGCACCGTATCGACGCGCTTGTCCTCCACGAGCCGCGTATGCGTGCGGTCTTCACCGCCCCCGACTGGCAAGGCCGCCGGGTGGCGCCCTAGACGCCGGGATCGAACATCGGAAAGGTCACGCCCAGCGCCCAGCCGAGGATCAGGCCGAGGCCGAGGCCCATGGCCATCACCGAGCCGGTGCGCTTGCCCACCCATGCCCCCATCAGCCCGAAGCTGAGATAGAAGAGCAGGATCACGGGCAGGATGATCAGAAGGAAAAAGAGCCTCTCGAAATCGAGCGTCACGGCGAGGCCGAGAGAGGCGAGGAACAGAAGCCGCGCCGTCCAGCGCCGCCAGAGTCGGGCGCGGCCGGCCTCCTGCAGGATGGCATCGGCCAGCATGGCGAGCACCGCGCCGGGCAGGATGATCGCCATGATCGGGATCCGCTCCGCGACCGGCACGAAACTGGCCACGTAGCGGTCCAGAACGCCCCCGAAGGCGATCAGACCGTAGGCGGCGAGCGCGAGGCCCCAGACCCACCCCTGCAGGCGCGGCAAGGCGCCGGCCCAAGCCGCCAGCCCGAGGGTGAGCGTGCCATAAAGCGCAAGGTGGACAGCAAGATAGTCGGCCACCAGCACCGGCAGGAACCGCGTGTCGAAAGGCGCGAGGATGAGCGGCGTGGCAACGGCCGGCAGCACCGCGAGCGCGACGAAGCGGCCGCGGCCGACGCGATGCGGCGCGGGGCCCTCGGGCAGAGTCCGCGCAAGGCTGCGGGCCAGTAGCACGACTCCGAAAAGCGCCAGCAGGATCGCGGGGCCTATGGACGCCACGGGTCCCTCCGTCACCTCGCGTCCGAAACTCCGGTCGAGCCAGGCGCGCGCCTCCCGCAGCCCGGTCGGCGCATAGAGCACGCCCACATGCTCCACGAAGGGTGAGGCAACCGCCCGCCGTGCGAAGCCCTCGCCCGGGGTGCCGACGGTCTCGCCTTCGCCTGCGCCGAGGGGGGCCATGACCTCCAGCGCGGCCTCCCGCAACATGCCCTCGAAAGCGCCGTTGATGATCAGGAGGTTCCGGGGCTGATCCTCCGTCACCGCCTGCGAGAACAGGGAAATGCCGACGATCGCCTCGACCCTGTCATCCGCGATGCCCTGCCGCACGACGATGTCCGAGGCCATGGAGTGACCCAGCAGCGCCACGCGCGGCTCCGCCCCGGTGGCCTCGAGAACGGCATCGGTGACGCGGCCGGTTTCATCCATCAGAAGCTGCGTGGTCCCGTCGACCGAGGTGACGTCGCCCGACATCGGCACCGGGTTGCGGCCATGCCCCTCGAAATCGAAGCTCGCCGTGACATAGCCCGCCTGCGCCAGCGTCAGCTGCCACGCCGCCATCAGCTGGCGCGATCCGGCGAAGCCGTGGGCGTTGACCACAAGCGGGCCGTTCGCACCCGGCTCCTGCATGACGGTGACAGGGGTCTGCCCCGCGTCGAGATGGGTGATTTCCAGCCCCGCGCGCGGCCGTTCCAGCAGGAAAATCCCCGCCACGAGGGCGAGCACCGCGAGCGTTGCTACGACGATCCGTCCTGTCACCACGCCGATCCTTCCTGTCGCATCTGGACTGGACCTAGTCCCGCGCGGCGCTCCTGCCAAGCGGATCGCCACTGGTCCTTGCGCGGCGCGCGTGCTTTATCCCGCGTCATTACGGCTCGGAGGCAGGATGCATACCGTCACGCTCATCACCAACCCGGCGATGGTTCTGGACCCGGCGCTTGTCACCAACCTGCGCAACGCGATGGGTGGGGGGGATGCCGTCTGGCTCGACCCCAACCACGCGGCGGAATTCGAGATGGCGCGCCTGCCGAAGAACCTAGATCAGGTGTGGGACAGTCTTCAGGCCGAAGGCGTGGATATGGTCGCGCAGCCCTCCGAAGGGCGGAAAAAGAAGATGCTTTTGGCCGACATGGACAGCACCATGATCCGGCAGGAATGCGTCGACGAGCTGGCCGAGGAGGCCGGCGTGGGCGAAGCCGTCAGCGCCATCACGAAACGCGCCATGAACGGCGAACTGGATTTCGAGGGTGCGCTGATCGAACGGGTCGGACTGCTGAAGGGGCTGGCCGAGGACACCATCGCCAAGGTCCTGTCCGACCGCATCACGCCGATGCCGGGGGGTGCCACGCTGGTGGCAACGATGAAGGCCCATGGCGCCCGCGCGGTGCTGGTCTCTGGCGGGTTCGTGTCCTTCACCTCGGTCATCGCGGAGCGGCTGGGCTTTGACGAACACCGGGCCAACACGCTTCTGGCCGAAAACGGGGTTCTGACCGGAGATGTGGCGCGGCCCATCCTGGGGCGCGACGCGAAGGTTCAGGCGCTCGACGAGATTTCCGCACGGCTTGGGCTGACGGCGGAGGATGTTCTCGCCATCGGTGACGGCGCCAACGATCTGGGCATGATCGAGCGCGCCGGGACGGGCGTGGCTGTCCATGCGAAACCCTCTGTGCAGGCGGCGGCGCAGCACCGGATCAACCACGGCGACCTGACGGCGATCCTGTATCTTCAGGGATATTCCCGCGACGCCTTCGTCACCCTCTAGGCGACGAGAACGCGGGCCTCGCGGCCCCGCACTTGCGGTCGCGCAATTGGGACATCGCGCATCTGCGCGGCCAGCGTCGCGAATTGTGCGGGCATCTGGCGACGGATCTCTTCCTCGTGCCGTTCGATGCTGGTGCCGGGGAAATAGCTTTCGGACCACGTGCCCGCGCTGCGAATAATCTCGTGACGCTCCATGAGAACGTGGACGTAGGTCACGCGGGCGGGCGGACGGCGGCTGACACCCGGAAGGCCCACGAGATGCACGGCCGAGACGAGAACCTCGGGCTGGCCGAAATTCAGTTCCGCCTGCCAGCCCGAGATATGGATGCGGTGCTGCGGCGAGACGTCGAACGCCTCGGAATTGCCGATGGCGCCCACCTCGAAGCGGACAGGCGCATGTTTCGCGTCGGCGCGCAGATCGCTGCGGCCCACCCACAGAACGGGCCGATAGCCGCGGTCCAGCGTGTCGATCATCGCGCCGGCCTTCAGCGCCTCCACGGGAACGCGCCCGTCCATGGTGTCGATCAGGACACCGGGCGTGAAGCAGGGCGGACCCAGATCGCCGCCACCGCCCGAGACATCGAGCGGACCCTCCCCGGTGACGGCACTGGCACCGGCAAACGTTGCCGTCTGCAGAACCTGTCCGTCGGTCGGGGTAAAGACCTCCCGCCCGTCGGCAAGGTAGAAGGTGGTGCCGGTGTAGGTGACGGTGCTTCCGCCCGACAGCGTCACCGTGACCGTGTCGCCCGGATAGGAACTCGTGACGTCCCATCCATCGACACTGTCGCCGTTGTAGCGGTCCACATCCCCGTCGTCGTTCTGGTCGACCAGATCGAAGCGCTGCACTACGAGCGTCGTGCCCACGGGCGGCGGCGCGTAGGGGTCCATCACGTAGAACTGGTCGTTGAAGGTCGTTGGCATGGGCGGGACCGACTCCGAATTCCGTTCGGTCGGTCATGCCGCATGATTCGGCCCGGTTTCGGGAACTAATGCGGTTTTGACGTGGTATTTCTTGGCAATTCGATTCAACCGGGCCCCGATCTGTCGGGGCCCGGATTATCGCGAAATGGCTACTCCGCCGGGATCGCGGCCATGTCCTCGGAAATCGGATGGGCGAGCTTGTCCAGCATCTCCTTCGGGCAGACCTGCACGAAATTCCGAAGCTCGAGGTCCCAGTTCTGCAGGATACCCTTGGCCTTCTGGCTCTCGGTTTCCCGCGCATGGGCCGCGATGAGACCCTTGAGCTGCGTCTCCCAGTGTTCGACGGTCACGGGAACCGTCACAAGCGTCTCGAGGTTCATGTTCGTCAACGCGACACCGTCGGGATCATGGAGATAGGCCATCCCACCGGTCATGCCCGCCCCGAAATTGGCACCGGTGGAGCCGAGGATCACGGCCACGCCGCCGGTCATGTATTCGCAACCGTTCGACCCCACGCCTTCGACCACGACCCGTGCACCGGAATTGCGCACGGCGAAGCGTTCGCCCGCACGGCCCGCCGCAAAAAGGTACCCGTCCGTCGCGCCGTAAAGCACCGTGTTGCCGATGATGACGTTGTCTTCCGCCTTCAGCGGGCTGACCTGCGGCGGCTTCACCACGATGATCCCGCCTGACAGGCCCTTGCCGACATAGTCGTTGGCGTCACCCGCCACCACCAGCTTCAGGCCCGGCGCGGCGAAGGCGCCGAGGCTTTGTCCCGCCGACCCTTCAAGCGCCACGGTCAGATGGTCGGGCTGCAGCTGATTGCGCATGCCGAAGGCCTGCACGATATGGCTGGAGGTCCGCGTGCCGATGGTGCGGTAGGTGTTCTGGACCGCGTAGCTCAACTGCATCTTCTCGCCGTCTTCGAGGAAGCGATGGGCGTCCTTGACGATCTGGGCGTCCAGCGTGTCAGGCACGGCGTTGCGCGGCTTGTAGCGGTCATAGGTGATCCGGTCCGCGCCATCGACGGTGATCAGCATCGGGTTGAGGTCGAGGTCGTCCAGATGCGCCGCCCCGCGGCTCACCTGCGCCAGAAGATCGGCCCGCCCGATCACGTCGTCGAGGCTTCGCGCGCCGATGGAGGCGAGAGTCTCCCGCACCTCCTGCGCGTAGAAGGTGATGAGGTTGACGACCTTGTCCGCCGTTCCGGTGAACTTCTCGCGCAGGCTTTCGTCCTGCGTGCAGACGCCCACCGGGCAGGTGTTGGACTGGCACTGACGCACCATGATGCAGCCCATGGCGATCAGCGCGGCGGTGCCGATGCCGTATTCCTCGGCCCCCATCATCGCCGCCATGACGATGTCGCGGCCAGTGCGCAGACCGCCATCGGTCCTGAGCGTCACGCGGTCGCGCAGGTTGTTCATGGCGAGAACCTGATGCGCCTCGGTCAGGCCCATCTCCCACGGCAGGCCGGCATACTTGATCGAGGTCGCGGGCGAGGCGCCCGTGCCGCCGTTATGGCCCGAGATCAGGATGACGTCGGCCTTGGCCTTGGCCACGCCCGCCGCGATGGTGCCCACGCCGGACGACGCCACAAGCTTGACCGTGACCTTGGCGCGCGGGTTGATCTGCTTGAGATCATAGATCAGCTGCGCGAGGTCCTCGATCGAGTAGATGTCGTGATGCGGCGGCGGGCTAATCAGCGTCACGCCCTTCGTGGAATGCCGCAGCCGCGCGATCAGATCCGTGACCTTCATGCCGGGCAGCTGGCCGCCCTCGCCGGGCTTGGCACCCTGCGCGACCTTGATCTCGAGCTCCTCACAGTGGTTGAGGTATTCCGCCGTCACGCCGAAGCGGCCCGAGGCGACCTGCTTGATCTTGGCCGACGGGTTGTCGCCGTTGGGTTCCGGCACGAAATGCGCCGGGTCCTCGCCGCCCTCGCCGCTATCCGACTTCGCGCCGATCCGGTTCATCGCCACGTTCAGCGTCTTGTGCGCCTCGGGCGACAACGCACCCAGCGACATGCCCGGCGTGACAAAGCGTTTGCGGATCGCGGTGATGCTCTCGACTTCTTCTATCGGAATGGCCGGGCCAAGCGGCTTGATGTCCAGGAGGTCGCGCAGATGGATCGGCGGGTTGGACTTCATCTTGGCCGAGTACTGCTTCCACAGCTCGTAGGACGCCTTGTTGCACGCCATCTGCATCATGTGCATGCTTTGCGCTTCCCAGGCGTGTTTCTCGCCCGACCGGCGCGCCTTGTAGAAGCCGCCGATGGGCAGCACGTCCTGCCCGCGCAGCCAGCCGCGCGCGTGGACCTCCTCGACCTTCTTCTGAAGGCCCGATACGCCGATGCCCGAGATCCGCGAAATCATGCCGGGGAAGAACTCGGCGACCATGGCGCGGCTGAGGCCGACGGCCTCGAAGTTGAGCCCGCCACGGTAGGAAGAGATCACCGAGATCCCCATCTTCGACATGATCTTGAGCAGGCCCTGGTCGATCGCGGTGCGGTAGCGGGCCATCGCCTCGGTCAGGCTGCCTTCGATCAGGCCGCGTGAAATCCGGTCAGCGATCGATTCCTGCGCAAGATAGGCGTTCACGGTCGTCGCGCCGCAGCCCACGAGAACGGCGAAGTAATGCGGGTCGATGCACTCTGCCGAACGCACGTTGAGCGAGCAGAAGGTGCGCAGACCCTGCCGCGTCAGCCAGGAATGCACCGCACTGGTGGCCAGTATCATCGGCATCGCCACGCGGGATTCATCCTGGCCCTGGTCGGTCAGGATGATGTGGCCCGCGCCCGAGCGTACGGCATCCTCGGCCTCGGCGCGGATACGGGCGAGCCCATCACGCAATGCCCCCTGAGCGCCGCCAGCCGGGAATGTGCAGTCGATGACGACATGCTCGGCGTTGAACTGCTTCACCATCTCGTCGAACTGGGCGTTGCCCACAAAGGGGCTATCCAGCACGAGGATCTCGGTCTGGCTGCTGTCCTCGTCCAACACGTTCTTGAGGTTGCCGAAGCGGGTCTTGAGGCTCATCACCCGGTATTCCCGCAGACTGTCGATCGGCGGGTTGGTCACCTGGCTGAAATTCTGTCGGAAATAGTGGCTGAGCGGACGATACTGGCTCGACAGAACCGCCGCCGGCGTGTCGTCACCCATGGAGGCCAGCGCTTCCTTCCCATCCTCGGCCATCGGCGCGAGAATCTGCTCGAGTTCCTCGATCGAATAGCCGGCGGCCACTTGCCGGCGGCGCAATTCGGCACCGTCGAAAAGCGCTTTCTCGGCTACGCTCTCGGTCTCCTTGGCCAGGTCGGTGATCTTGCCGACCCAGTCACCGAAGGGACGGGCGGCGGCCAGCGCGTCCTTGATCTCGGTGTCGTGGAAAAGCTTCTGCTCCTCCATGTCGACGGCGATCATCTGGCCGGGGCCCAGTGCGCCCTTCTCGACAACCGTCGCCTCGTCCACAGGAACCATGCCCGTCTCGGATCCCGCGATCATCAGACCGTCGCCGGTGACCACGTAGCGCATCGGACGCAGGCCGTTCCGGTCCAGCCCCGCGCAGACCCAGCGGCCGTCGGTCATGGCCAGTGCGGCGGGCCCGTCCCACGGCTCCATCACCGAGTTGCAATAGGAATACATGTCCTGCCATGCCTGCGGCAGTTCGGTCGCGGTCTGGCTCCATGCCTCGGGAACCAGCATCGTCTTGGCCATCGGCGCATTGCGGCCTGCGCGCACCAGAACCTCGAACACGGCGTCGAGCGCGGCGCTGTCCGAGGCGCCGCCAGCGATGATCGGTTTGATGTCCTCGGCCATCTCGCCGAAATACGCGCTCGACAGGCGGATCTCGTGGGACTTCATCCAGTTGATGTTGCCCTTGAGCGTGTTGATCTCGCCGTTATGGGCAAGCATTCGGAACGGCTGGGCCAGCCACCATTGCGGGAAGGTGTTGGTGGAATAGCGCTGGTGATAGATCGCGAAGGCGCTTTCGAAACGCTCGTCCTTGAGGTCGGGATAGAACTCCGCCACCTGCTCGGCCAGCATCATGCCCTTGTAGATGATCGACCGGCAGCTGAGCGAGCAGAGGTAAAGCTCCTTGATGCCGGCGCTTGCGGCGGCCTTCTCGATCCGGCGGCGAATGACGTAAAGCTCGCGCTCGAAGGTCTCCTCGTCGACACCCTTGGAGTTCGAGATGATGATCTGCTCGATCTCGGGACGGGTGGCGTTGGCCTTCTCGCCCAGAACGGTGATGTTCACCGGAACATGGCGCCAGCCATAGATGTAGTATCCCATGCGCAGAACCTCGGATTCCACGATGGTCCGGCAGGCCTCTTGCGCGCCGAAATCGGTGCGGGGCAGGAACACCTGACCCACGGCCATCAGTTCATCCTTCCGTGGCTCGTGGCCCGTGCGCACGACCTGATCGTAGAAAAAGGCGGGCGGGATCTGCACATGGATGCCCGCGCCGTCGCCGGTCTTGCCATCGGCATCGACCGCGCCCCGGTGCCACACGGCCTTGAGCGCGTTGATCCCGTTTTCCACGACCTTGCGGCTGGGCTTGCCGTCGATGGACACGACAAGGCCCACCCCGCAGGAGGAATGTTCCTCCGCCTCGGAATAGAGCCCATTTTCGGCCATCCACTCACGCTTCGCGGCCTCGGCAGCGGCCCAGCTGGCGTCATACTTGGTCATCTTCTGCTCTCCCGTTCGGGCCGGGTCCGTTTTCCTCGAGGAAAACGTCCCGGAAAACTCGAGTTTTCCGGCCCCCTGAAGGGGGGCGTCGATCATCGGCTCACCCGCCAGACCGTGTCATCGCCGAGCGCGCTCATCATGTCGCCGCAATCGTAGAGCGGCTGCATGCTGAGGAACCCGGATTCCCCCGGCTCCGCGAATTCCATCGGGCTGTAATTGCCCTCGAAGGTCTCGCCCGACGGCAGTGTCACGGTTTCCAGCCCGCCGAAGAACAGCCCCCAGCCCTCATTCACGAACTGGTTGCCCTCGGTCCGGCGCGGCCCGTCCGGCGTGCCGTATTCATAGGCGAACTCGGTCACCTGCAACTCGTGGCCATCCACGGTGACGCTCTCTCCGGTCAGCCGGTCGAACCCGGTATAGTCGCGCTGGAACGTACCCGTAGCGCTTTCCTCGCGGATCGAGAACACCATCGAGTCGCTGCCGGTCGCCAGCAGTTCGCTCATGCTGGCCGGGTCCTCTTCGGGCTCGATCAGGGTATCGGTCGCGCCGCTGCGCAGGTTCCACGACCTGAGCCAACGAAACTCCGCATCGGAGAAGCTGAGGTAGAAGGCGCCGTCCTGATCGAGCGACGCGCGCCAGTGGGTGCCTTCGGGGTCGGCCTCGCAGGTCCAGTGGTGCGACACGAGGCAGGACCGGGACTGCACCGTCAGGAACGGCGTGCACCCTTCGGGCACCTGGAACAGGCGCGGGCCGTCCTGCGCCATCGCCGGAGCGGCGGGGGTCGCAAGCATCGCCACGCAAAGAAGGGTTCGCAGAGATGTCATTCCGCCGCGACCCCGGCACCCTGAGTCATGACCTTTTCGAGGATCGCCTCGGCCGCCTCGCGCCCGTCGCGGATCGCCCAGACCACGAGGCTCGCGCCGCGCACGATGTCACCTACGGCATAGACGCCGGGCATCGCCGTCTCGTGGCTGCGGAAATCGGCCTTGATCGTGCCCCAGCGCGTCACCTCCAGCTCGGGACAACCCCAGAGCGTCGGCAAATCCTCTGGCTCGAAGCCCAGCGCCTTGATGACGATATCCGCATCCTCGACATAATCGGCGCCCTCGATCAGCTCCGGCGCCTGGCGGCCGGTCGCGTCGGGCTGGCCCAGGCGCATCTTTTGCACCATCACGCCCTCGACGGCGTCGCCGGTGAAGCCCTTGGGCGCGGTGAGCCAGACGAATTCGACGCCCTCCTCCTCGGCATTGGCGACCTCCCGCTGGGAGCCGGGCATGTTCGCCCGGTCGCGGCGGTACAGGCATTTCACGCTGGTGGCGCCCTGCCGGATGGCGGTGCGGACGCAGTCCATCGCCGTGTCGCCGCCACCGATGACGACCACGCGCTTGCCCTCGGCGTTCAACTCACCGCTGGCGTATTCGGGCACATCGTCGCCGAAGCCGACACGGTTGGACGCGGTCAGGTAGTCGATGGCGCGCACGATGCCTTTCGCGCCGACTCCGGGCGCGGGCAGATCGCGGGACTTGTAGACGCCGGTCGCAATCACCACGAAGTCGTGCTTTTCCCGGATCTCATCGAATGTGATGTCCTCGCCCACGTTGCAGTTCATGACGAACGCGACGCCGCCATTCTCGAGCTGGGCGTTGCGGCGCATCACCACGTCCTTCTCCAGCTTGAAGCCGGGGATGCCGTAGACCATCAGGCCCCCCGACCGGTCGTAGCGGTCATAGATGGTGACCTGCAGGCCCGCGCGGCGCAGCATGTCGGCTGCGGCGAGGCCACCGGGGCCCGCGCCGATGATGCCCACGGACTCGGGACGTTCCGATGCGGGACGGATCGGCTGAACCCAGCCTTCTTCCCACGCCGTGTCGGTGATGTATTTCTCGACCGATCCGATGGTGACCGTGCCGTGGCCCGACTGCTCGATGACGCAATTGCCCTCGCAGAGCCGGTCCTGCGGACAGATGCGGCCGCAGATCTCGGGGAAGGTGTTGGTGGCCTGGCTCAGCTCGTAGGCCTCGTGCAGGCGTCCCTCGGCGGTCAGCTTGAGCCAATCGGGGATGTTGTTGTGAAGCGGGCAATGGGTCTGACAATAGGGCACACCGCACTGGCTGCAGCGGCCGGCCTGCTCGGCGGCTTTCTCACGCGCGTATTCGCCGTAGATCTCGTCGAAATCCTCGGTGCGCTGGTCTGCTTCCCGCTTTTCCGGCATCTCCTTGCCGACGGACACGAATTTCAACATGGGTTGCTTGGCCACGGAACATCTCCCATTCTCAGGCGATCCGTATATCTACGGCTGGCGTGGATAAAAAGACAGTCTTACTGACCTATTAAGGAATTTTCTTCTCGAAATAACACCCGCTGGCACGCCGGATTGTCATAAACAGGTCACGAACCGGACCTATTTCTCGAAAAACTTGGAAAAACATCCATCTACAGTCAGGCCGATTCGCCGTTCATGACCCTTTTTCATCTTCTCCTCGTTGCCCTGATCCAAGGCATCACCGAATTCCTGCCGATCTCGTCCTCCGGACACCTGATCCTTCTGCCGAATCTCTCCGGCATGCAGGACCAGGGACAGATCATCGACGTCGCCGTGCATGTGGGAACGCTGGGCGCCGTGGTTCTCTATTTCTGGCGTGACGTGAGACTGGGGCTGTCGGGCATCCCGCGCATGCTGACGGGCCGGATCGACACGCCCGGCTCCAGGCTTGCCTTCCTTCTGGCGGTCGCCACCGTGCCCGTGATCGTCGCGGGCCTCATCCTGCAGATCACAGGCCTTGCCGATGCCATGCGGAGCGTCACCGTCATCGGCTGGACGATGCTGATCTTCGGCGTCGTGCTTTACTGGGCGGATCAGCGCGGGCCGCAGACCAAGCGCGATGGCGACTGGACGCTGCGCGACGCCATCAACATGGGGCTGTGGCAGGCGGTGGCGCTGATCCCCGGCACCTCCCGGTCGGGCATCACCATCACCTCGGGCCGGATGCTGGGCTACGACAGGGAATCGGCCGCGCGGCTCGCCATGCTGATGTCGATCCCCACGATCCTCGCCTCCGGTGCCCTTCTGGGGGTCGGGGTCATCGCCGAGGCCGATGCGCAGGCCGCACGCGACGGGGCGATCGCGGCGGCCATGGCCTTTGTGGCCGCGCTGGCCGCGCTGGTCCTGATGATGCGGCTTCTGAAAACAGTCAGCTTCACGCCCTACGTGATCTACCGCGTGATCCTGGGTGTGATCCTGCTATGGCTGGGCTACAGCGGCGCGCTTACGACCCCTTGAGCCTTTCGGCGCTTTCCTTGCTCACGTTGAACTGGCCGGACGGGCGATAGGGCCAGAGGTAATCCTCGATCACCAGTTCCATGGCCGTGGGGTGTATCCCGAGGTCCTCGAACGTCTTCCTGCCCTCGGTGACGACATTGTCCTGGCGCAGGTTCTTCACCTGGTCCCGGGTCAGAAGACCGTTGTGGAACAGTCCGAGTGTCACCGACTGCAGCAGGTCGAAGGCGCCCCCCATGATGCCGGCAAGCCAGAACGGCACAGCGACGATCAACCGGCGGCGGCGGATCACCTTGAGCATCATCTGCATCAGGTTCCGGAAGCTGCGAACCTCGGGACCGCCAAGCTCATAGATGCCGGGCTGCGCCTTGCCGGTTACGCCCATGACGGCGGCCTTTGCAACGTCATCCACATAGACGGGCTGAAACCGCGTATTGGCGCCGACCACGGGCAGAAACGGGGACATGCGCGTCATCTTTGCGAAACGGTTAAGGAATTCGTCCTCGGGGCCGAACACGACGGACGGTCGCAGGATCACGGCGCGCGGATGCGCCTCAAGCACCGCGGCCTCGCCCAGCGCCTTTGTCCGCGCGTAGTCGCTGGCGCTGTTTTCGTCCGCGCCAATGGCCGAGATCTGGACAAGCGTCTCGGCGCCCTCCTCGGCCGCCAGTTTTGCGATCCGGGCGGCGCCGTGATGCTGCACGAGGCCGAAGGTGTTCTTGCCCCGGGGTGCAAGGACGCCGACGCAATTGACCACCGCATCCGCGCCATGGATCGCCGCGCGGACGCTGTCATCGTCGCGGATATTGGCGAAAATCGGCTCGACCTGACCGACGGTGCCGTAGGGGCGTACGAAGATCGCCTCGTTCGGGCGGCGCACGGCCACGCGCACGCGCCAGCCTTCCTTGGCCATGCGACGCGCGATGTAGCGCCCCAAAAAGCCTGATCCGCCGAAAATCGTGACGAGTTTCGTCATGCCCGAGACCCTCCGCACTGAAACATGGCTGGTGATAGGCGTCGTGATCTGGTGTCACAAGGCGCAAATCGTCCCAATTGACCCGACATGGGTCTGCGCCGACTCGAACTCGCAGGGCGTGTGCGCTAGGTGTGTGAGAATGACGGTTGTCTATAGATTCATTGTCCTCTGCGTTCTGTCCCTGAGCGCGAGCCTTGCCGCGACCGCGCAGCAGGTCGAGCTTTCCGCGCCCGGCGCGGAAGAAGAACTTGTCGCCGCGCTGCGCGCGAACTCCCTCCTGCTGCGCGATAACGAGGAAACGGTGCCCACGTCGCAGGACATTGTCGCGAGCGCGCGCGCGGACTACCGCAGGCTGATGGCCACGCTTTACCAGTTCGGACATTTCTCGCCTGTCGTGCGGATCACGCTGGATGGGCGCGAAGCCGCCAACCTGTCGCCTTTCGCCGTCCCCGAACGGATCGGGCGGATCGAGATCAGCGTCGATGCCGGCCGAAAATACACCTTCGGCTCTGCCGAAATCGGACCGTTGGCCGGAAACACCGAATTGCCCGAGGCGTTTCGCCCCGGCGGCCCTGCATCGACACCCGTCCTGCAGGAGACCACCCGCACCGCGATCGAGCGCTGGCGCGAATCCGGGCGCGCCGTCGCAGAGGTCTCGGACCAGCGCGTCACCGCCCGCCATGGCGATGCGACACTCGATGCCGCCATCACGATCACGCCTGGCCCCGTCGTCAGCTTCGGTCAACTGATCCCCCGAGGGCAGGCCCGGATGCGTACGGAGCGGATCATCGAGATCGCCGGCCTGCCCGAGGGCGTCACCTATTCCCCGGCGGTGCTGGACCGGGTGGCGGAACGGCTGCGCGATACCGGGGTCTTTTCCGCGGTTGCGCTGAGCGAACAGCCGCTGGGTCCCGGCGACACCATGGATATCGTCGCCACGGTGGCCGAATCGCCGCCGCGCCGCTTCGGCTTCGGGGCCGAGCTTTCGACGGATTCAGGCGCGCGGGTCAGCGCATTCTGGCTGCACCGGAACCTATTTGGCGGGGCGGAACGCCTGCGCCTCGAAGGCGAGGTTCGTGGCATCGGCGAGGGAGAATTGTCGGTCGACGAAGTGGACGGGGTCGATGTGATCCTCCGCGCGCGCATCTCGCGGCCCGCGACGTTCACCCCCGACACGCTCGCCTATGCCGAGATCGATATCGTCGGTCTGGACGAGCCATCGTATCGGCTCGCGGGTATCGGCGTGGAAGCGGGGGTCGAGCACTGGTTCTCGCCCAAGCTTGAGGGCGCGCTCGGCGTCGGTCTGCGGACCACCCGCTTCGAGGACGCGCGTGGCACGCGGAACACCACCTTGCTCTTCCTTCCCGGCGAACTGACCTGGGACAATCGCGACGACCCGCTCAACCCGACCAGCGGCGTCTACATGATCGGGACGGCGACGCCCTTCGTCACGCTGGACGACGGCGCGGGCGCGCGCCTGACCGCGGATGCCCGCGGCTATCTCGGGCTTGGCGCAGAGGACCGCACTGTTCTTGCCGCCCGCGGGCAGCTCGGTGTGCTCTTCGGCGGCAATGTCGACCTGATCCCGCCCGACTACCTGTTCTACTCTGGCGGCTCGGGCACCGTGCGCGGACAGGATTACCAGTCGCTCGGCGCGCTGCAGCGAGGCGTGCCCTCGGGCGGGCGCAGCTTCGGCGCACTGTCGACCGAGGTGCGCCAGTCGCTGGGCGACAGCAATTTCGGCCTCGTGCTCTTTGCCGACGCCGGATACGTGGGTTCCGATGCGGGGTTCCAGGACGGCGACTGGCATGCAGGCGCGGGCATAGGTCTGCGCTACGACACCCCGTTCGGCCCGATCCGCTTGGACCTTGCAACTCCCGTGCGCGGCGGTGGCGTCGGCGAAGATATCTTTCTCTATATCGGCATCGGGCAAGCATTCTGATGCGCGGTCTTGTCCTTGCCACCCTTTGCGCCATCGCGCTCGCCCATCCGCTGCACGCGCAGGAGGAGGAGGACGACCGCGGCCGCCTGATCCAGCTGATCGAATCGCAACTGTCCGAGGGCGAGAACCGGCAGGTCCGCATCGACGGCTTTCGCGGTGCTCTGTCGTCCGAGGCAGAACTTGACCGGCTGAGCATCTCTGACGCGGATGGGGAGTGGCTTGTCCTCGAGGATGCGCGGCTCAACTGGCGGCGACTGGCCCTGCTTTCGGGATCGCTCGAAATCGATGCGCTGACAGCGGAGCGATTGACCGTCGTCAGGCCGCCATTGCCCCCGGAGGGTCCCGACCTGCCCGCGCCGGAGGCCACGCCCTTCGCCCTTCCGGACCTGCCCGTCAGCGTGAATATCGGCGAGATCGCGATCGCCGAAGTGGAGCTCGGCGAACCGATCATCGGCATCCCCGCCACGCTGTCGGTCGCAGGTTCCGCACAACTCGCGGGCGGGTCCGGCACGGTCGATCTGCGGATGGAGCGGCTGGACGGTGCCGAGGGGACCTTTGTTCTGGATGCCGGTTTCGACAACGCGACGCGCGTTCTGGACATCGATCTTCTGCTCGACGAGGACGAGGGCGGCCTTGTCGCGGAGCTTCTGAACATACCCGACACGCCGGCCCTGCGCCTCGCGGTCGCTGGCGAAGGCCCGCTGAACGACATCACGGTCGATATCGGTCTGGCCACGGATGGCGTCGAGCGGGTCGATGGAGTTCTGCGCAGTTCGGTCATGGAGGGCGACGCCGGTCAACGCATCGTCATCGACATCGCCGGCGACCTCCAGCCGCTGGTGGAGGCGCAATACCGGCCCTTCTTCGGCGGCGACAGCGCCCTGTCGGCCCGGGTGGAACGTCCCGAGGACGGGTCGACCCAGTTGCGCGACCTGCGCCTCGCAACGGCGGCGGTGCTTCTGGAAGGCGACGTCACACTCGATGCGGAAAACCGGCCTGCATTCGTCGACATCACGGGGCGCATCACGCCGCCTGGCGGGCCGCGGCGGATCGTGCTTCCGGTGCCCGGCGCCGCGACGAGTCTCGAGGCCGCCGATCTGAGCGTGAGTTTCGACGCCGCGACGGACGATGCTTTCGTCCTGTCGGCCGCGCTCGACGGTCTGGACCTTGACGAATTCGCGATCGGGGCGGCGCAGGTCGATGCTGTGGGCCGGATCACGCCCTCCGAGACGGGCATTGCCGGGGTCACCGCCGATCTCGACGTCGGCCTCACCGGGATGTCGCATACGGACCCTGGGCTGAGCGAGGCCATTGGTCCCGAGATGACCTTCAGCACGCGGGCCAGCTGGTCCGAGGACGCCCCTCTCCGCCTGGGTGAGATCGCATTGGCCGCCGGAGGCCTCTCGGCCATGGGCGACGTCTCCGCACAGCTGGAGGAGGCGACGCTTCCGGTGGAGTTCGACCTCACCGCCGAGGCTGAAGACCTCTCTCGTTTCTCGGCGCTGAGCGGTCAGCGCCTCTCTGGCGCCCTGAACGCAGGCTTCTCCGGCAGCACGGAGGCACTGTCCGGTGCGTTCGATATCCGCCTCGCGGGAACCGCGCGGGATCTGCGCGCCGATCCGGCGGTTCCGGCAGCGCTACTGGCCGGCGAAACACGTCTCGATCTGCAGGCCTCCCGCGATACCGAGGGCGTGCGCATCGACGCGTTGACCCTCGATGGGACCCAGATCGCCCTCGATGCATCTGGCGATCTGTCGTCGCAGGGCGGCGGGCTTTCCGCGACGGCGCGCCTTGCGAACCTCGGGCTCTTCACCTCCGCCGTCAGCGGCCCCGCCAGCATCACCGCGGAGATCGCCAGCGCGACCGAAGGCTGGACCGTCGACGCCACGCTCGACGGGCCGGGCGGGATCAGGGCCCAGACTGACGGGCGCGTGGGTCTTCCGGGCGGGCGCGTGGATCTTCGGACCGTCGGGTCCCTTCCGCTGGCGCTTGCCAACCAGTTCATCGCGCCCCGGTCCGTCAACGGGCAGCTGAGCTTCGATCTCGGCGTTCAGGGCGAACCGGGCCTCAACGCGGTATCGGGGGGCCTCTCGACCAGCGGCGCACGGCTGGTCGCCCCCACGTTCCGTATCGCCCTCGAGGATGTCGCACTCGATGCGACGCTCAACGGCGGGCGGCTCGACCTCGACGGGAGCGCGGCCGTATCCTCCGGGGGCCGTATCGGGCTGGGCGGCAGGATCGATCTGGGCGGTCCCGGCATGCCGGGCGGGATCGACATCACGCTCGACGCCGTGCGCCTCGTCGATCCGACACTCTACGAGGTGCTCGTCGCGCGGGGCGACCTGTCCGTTACCGGGCCGCTTGCACAGGCGCCGCGCCTCGGCGGGCGGATCGACCTCGGCCCCTCGGAGCTGCGCGTGCCCGAGGCAGGGCTCGGGTCCGCGCCTCCGATCCCGGACATCACCCATGTCGGGGAAACCGCCGCGGAACGCCAGACCCGCGCGGCGGCGGGGCTTTTGGACTCGCAGACAGATGCGGGCGGATCGGGCGCGGTTGGACTGGACCTCGAGATCAACGCGCCCGGGCGGATCTTCCTGCGGGGGCGCGGGATCGACGCGGAGTTCGGTGGCGCGATCCGCATCACCGGCACCTCCGCCGCCATCATCCCGGCAGGCCAGTTCGAACTGATCCGGGGCCGCATCTCGATCCTGGGCACGCGGCTCGACCTCACGGAAGGGTCGGCGACGCTGCAGGGCGATTTCGATCCGTTCCTGCGGCTGCGCGCCGAAAGCCGGGCGGGCGGCTACCGGATCATCATCGCCGTGGATGGTCCGGCCTCGTCGCCCGAGATCTCCCTGAATTCCGATCCGTTCCTGCCGGAGGACGAGATCCTCGCCCAGTTGCTATTCGGCAGGTCGGTGTCGGCGCTGTCTCCGGTGCAGCTTTTGCAACTGGCCGACGCGGCGAGCTCTCTCGCGGGCGGCAGCACGAATGCGGGTCTGTTGTCGAGTATCCGCGAGGAGCTGGGGCTTGATGATCTCGACCTTCAGACAGACGAGGAAGGCAACGCCGCCGTGCGCGCCGGGCGCTACCTGTCGGAGAATATCTACACCGATGTCACCATCGGCGCGGAGGGCGAGAGCGAGCTGTCGCTCAACATCGACCTGACCCCGGACATCACCGCACGCGGCAGCTTCTCATCGGATGGCAGCAGCGGGCTGGGCGTGTTCTTCGAGCGCGATTACTGACCGCCCGCCGGATTGCGGCGACGGCGCGCGGCAGCTTGTTGACACGTCCCCGACCCCGCGATATCAGCCGCATCCACGACACCTGCCCAGGTGGCGGAATTGGTAGACGCGCTGGCTTCAGGTGCCAGTGGCCGCAAGGCCGTGGAGGTTCGAGTCCTCTCCTGGGCACCATTATTCTCTCGCCCATCGCCCTTCGGGTTACTTGAGGCGGGGGTGTTTTCCGGCCTACCGTCCTTCGCGCTACTCGAGGCCGGGCTGCGGGTTCCAGGGTGGTCCCCTGGCGGGCGTCATCCCTCCCGACCCCTCGCGACGGCGGGTCACGGCAGGGTCAGGGAAAAGGGACGCATATTGGCCAATCATCTCCACCACCGCGATCTGCCCGACGACCTTGATCTTGGCGACGTCGTCGCAATCGACTGCGAGACCATGGGGCTGAACCCGCACCGCGACCGGCTCTGCGTGGTGCAGCTGTCGGCGGGCGACGGCAACGCGCATCTGGTCAAGATCGAACGTGGCCAGCGGGAGGCACCGAATCTCTCCCGCTTGCTGACCGACCCGGACGTCCTGAAACTGTTCCATTTCGGCCGTTTCGACATCGCGGTGCTGGATCACACCTTCGGTGCGCTGGCGGCACCCGTCTACTGCACCAAGATCGCCTCGAAGCTCATCCGCACATACACGGATCGCCACGGGCTCAAGTACCTGCTGCAGGAACTGCTGGACGTCGACATTTCCAAGCAGCAGCAGAGCTCGGACTGGGGCGCGCCCAGCCTTTCCGAGGCACAGCTGGCCTATGCCGCGTCCGACGTGCTCTATCTGCACCGGCTGCGCGATGCGCTGAACACGCGGCTGGAACGCGAAGGACGCGCCGACCTCGCGCAGGCCTGTTTCGACTTTCTGCCGACGCGGGCACGGCTCGATATCGCGGGCTGGCCCGAGACCGACATCTTCGCGCACTGACCGGTCGGGACAATGGCGCGGCACAATCGATATTCCAGGTTGGTCGGCGGGTTGAAGGTGGTGCTGCCCATAGCGGCGCTGGCGCTGCTGTCCACGCTGTTCCTGTTGTCCGACCCGCCCGACCCCGACCGCGCGCTGCCCTATGCCGAGGTCGATGTCGCGCAGCTGGCGCGGGAATTGCGCCTGACGCA
>CAZOBK010000010.1:13476-72926 GCA_964578115.1 uncultured Roseicyclus sp. | reverse complement strand
AACGGGCGATAGCATGCCGTTGTTCGTGTGCTTGCGCTTCGGGTTATAGAACAGCGCGATCTACGCGAACACGTCCTGCCTGGCGGCATCGCGGGTCGGGTACGTCCGTCGCTGGATGCGCTGCCGCTGAGCTGGACGAAGCTCTCGGCGACTGCGTTGTCGTGGCAGTTCCCGCTTCGGATCATACTCTGCTCCCCGAACGGCTTCACCCACTTGTAGAGAGAATACGTGCTGACCCCCAAGCGTCGGGACACCTTCCGCACCGGATACCCGCGCACGGTGACCTGATGCACCGCGTCCCGCTTGAACTCGTCGCTGTAATTGTTTGCCCCCTTGGTCGCCTCCTCGGCTCAAAGCAAGGGGGCAAAGCGTCCACAGATCTAGGGGCACATCAGAGCGTCTCGTCGAGGCTCACGACCCTAGGCGTCGCCACCGGAGTGCCGCCCGAGCGAACCGATGAGGGTTTTGAGACCACCCGCATCGAGATACGAGACCGCGCCGAGCTGCGCGTCCAGCTCTGCAGACAGGCCCGCGCGGGCCAGGCAGTCCCGCAGTTTCGTGGCACGCCACGCCGCCGGCGCGGGTCGTCCCCATATCCCGGGCGGGCCGTCGCACATTGCGTGATGCGAGGTTCCGTCGGCAAGGCGCAGCTCGATATCGAGACGCATCTCGTCGAAGCGCCCCTTGCGGCCCGGATCGGGCACGATCGCGATACGGGGCAACAGGGCCTGCATGTCCGGCGCAAAGCGGCGCGCGTCAGTGAAGGCGTCGAGGGTCACGGATCCGTCCAGAAGCGCGGCCGCCGCGACATACTGAAAGCTGAACTTGCCCGCCAGGCCCGTGGGCGGCGACGGGCGGTTGACATAAGGCATCGGCGGGCAGGTGATCGTCACGCTGTCGATCGACGCAGCCCTTCCGATGGCTGCATGGAGCTCCAGCGCGGCCGTGATGACGAAATGCGTGCCGTACTGGCTGGGGTAGAACTTGAAGGCCGGACCCGGGTCCATCACCGCCAGGGACCGGTCCTCGGTGAGGGCACCGGGATCGATATCGCTGCCGAAGAAGGCGTTCAGAAAGCCCCGTGGCCCATCGAGCGCATCTTGGTCCGCCGTGAAGCCGCGCGCGGCCAGCAGGGCGGCCTCGAGCCCGTCGGCGGTGGCACCGCCGCAATGAAGGGCCTTGGTCATACTGCCGACATTGGCCAGTACACCCCCTGCCCGGGACGCCGCAATCCCCACCGCATGCACAGCCGTCTCGGCATCGAGACGGAGCAGCATCGCACTGGCCACGGCCGCCCCGATGGGCCCCACGACACCGGGCGGATGGAATACGAGATCGCCCGGCTCGAACTGGCGGGAGGCACGCCTCAGCCGCGCCTGCGCCTCGATGCCGATCGCGAAGGCGGTCGCGAGCGCGGCGCCGTCCGTCTCGGGTGCCGAGGTTTCACACAGGGCAAGCAAGGCCGGCAGAACCGTCGACACCGCATGGTTTGCGGGGTTCCACATGGGCTCGTAATCCAGCACGTGCATCGCGGCGCCGTTGACACGAGCCGCCGCGACGGGCGGCAGCCGACCTTCCCGCGCCAGAAGCGTCGCACCGGCGCGCGACGGGTCGCCCGCCGGCCTGCCGGACTGGGCTGCAGCCTCTTCGGCCAGCAGGGTAGGCCCGCGCTCTGCCGCGCCGGCAAGACCCACGGCGATCCCATCGCCGACAAGCGCGTCCATCCGGGCGAACACCGCCGGGTCGCCGCGCACGCGCGCCCCGAGCCCGAATATCGCCTCCACGAACCGGATCGTGAGGCCACGCTCGCTCATGCGACGTCGCCGCTCAAACCGAGGGCGAGGGCGCGGGCCGAGCTGGATTCGAGGTCGAGCACCTTCTCCCGCAGAGCGGCGCTGCGCTCATGGCCGAGAACCGGATCGGCATTGGCGTGGAATTTCGCCGACACCGCGTCGAGGTCCATCATGCGCTCTCCCGCGCCGCTGTTGACGCGCACATGTCGATCGATGACGCGCCCGTCCTCCAGCCGCACCCGCACTCCCCCCGAGAAATAGGTCGGAAAGGCGCTTTCGTGATCGATCACGCAGGTCGTCTTTGGCATCAGCGCCTTGACCGCAGGATCGGCCAGCGCGTCGTCGGTCAGATCGGCCAGCGTGAAGGCGCCTTTCAGCAGGCAGGTGCCCACGACGTAATGGGCGCTGAACTTCGCCTCGTATTCGGTGGTCGCGGCGCGCTTGGCGTCCTGCGGCTCGGCCACGATGGGCATCGTGTCGGCTGGCAGACGGATCTCGACCTCCGCAATCGAGCTACCGGCGATCGCTTCATGGGCTGACAGGGCCGCATCGGCTGCACCATGGATGAAATGGCACACCGGATAGGGTTTCAGCGCGGTATCGACCATCATCCATCGCTCGCCCAGCGCCTCGGTCAGAAAGCTCGGGGCCAGCTCATGCCCGTCGCCCTGAAGATGGGTCTCGAACAGGCCGAACCGGCCTTCGTAGGCGCGCGACGGGCCACGGAACTCATGTTGCGCGAGGGTCGCCGCCGTGATGCCGCCGACGGCCGCCCATCCGGGATGGAATCGCTTGGTCCAGGCGCCTTCCTCAAGAAAGACCTGGACGCCGGACGCGGTGCTCGCGGCGATGCCCTGCGCTGCCACCAGCGCTTCAGGCGCGAGACCGAGTAGCCGCCCGGCCGCGAGCGCGCTGGCGAAATGGGCGACGATGCCCGTGGCGTGAAAACCGGTGTGGTGGAACCCGCCCTGCACGGCCGCGCCGATCCGGATCGCCGCCTCCATGCCGATGCAATAGGCGACGAGAAGCGCCTCGCCGGACATGCCGCGCTCCTCGGCGACGGCCAGTGCCGCGGGCAGGCAGGCCGCAGTCGGATGCACGATGGCCTGCTGATGCGTGTCGTCGAAATCGAGCCCGTGGATCAGGATGCCGTTGACGAGGGCTGCATCCCGTGGCGCGGCGCGCAGCGTCTGGCCGATCATGGTGCAACGGTCGTCACCCGCCGACAGCGCCGCGATACCTGCCAAGGCCGATGTCGCGAAATCGTGCCGAGTCGAAGCAAGCCCGAGGCCCAGCCCGTCTAGAATATGCAGGCGCCCGCGTTCACGGACCTCCGGCGGAATGTCCGAAAGCTGCATACCTGCCGCGAACTCGGCCAGCCCGCGCGCATGCGCCTGCGTCTCCGTTCGATCTTTCACCGCATTCCTCCTTCGATCTGTGTCTCGTTCGGACCGCCTGACCCGATTGCGTCTCAATACGCAAAATGATGACTGTTGACAATCTGCATCCCGCGAGAGCATTCTCCCGGCAACAGCCGGGACTTGCACCCGGTTCAGTTCGACGGACCTTCAGACAGACAGACGACGCAAGGAAACGGGAGCCAGCGATGTCGGAATATGACGTGATTGTTGTAGGAGCAGGTAATGCGGCGCTTGCCGCGGCGGTATCGGCCAAGGAAAACGGGGCCGAGCGCGTCGTGGTCTTGGAAAAGGCCCCGCGCGAGATGCGGGGCGGCAACACGCACTGGTCCGGCGGCGTGCTGCGCTTCGCGTTCGACGACCCCCGCGAGATCGCGCCCCTGGTGCCCGGCGCCGAGGAGCAGATCGAGAATTTCTACGACGGCATCGCGCCCTACCCCTATGACGACTACCATGGCGACCTGATGCGCGTGACCGGCGGGCGGACCGATCCGGTCCTTTCCGACATACTCGTCCGGAACTCGAAGGACACGGTGTTCTGGATGAACGAGGTCGGGCAGGTACCGATGGAACCGGCTCTCAGCCTGTCGGCGATCAAGAAGGACAACAAGGTCATATGGGCCCGCGGCCTCGTGGTGCGCGCCAAACACGAGGGCGTGGGCCTCTCGCGCGCGTGGTTCGCCACGGCCGAGGCGATGGGGATCGAGATCCGCTATGGCGCCGCGGCGCGCGAACTGATCGTCGACGACAGCGGCAAGGTCTGCGGCGTCAAGATCCGCGACGACGACGGCATGCATACCCTCGAAGCGAAATCCGTGGTTCTTGGCGCGGGCGGGTTCGAGGCCAACGTGCAGATGCGCACCCAGCACATCGGCACCAATATCGGCAATGCGAAGGTGCGCGGCACGCCCCACAACCAGGGCGACGGGCTTCGAATGGCGATGGACATCGGGGCGATGCCGACGGGGCAGTGGTCGGGATGCCACGCCACGCCGATCAGCGCCGACTGGGGCGAATTCGCCCCGCGCGAGCTGACCGACCGGTCGAACCGGTTGAGCTACCCCTTCGCGGTCATGGTCAATCTCAAGGGCGAGCGCTTCGTCGATGAGGGCGAGGATCCGGCGCTGTTCACCTACGCCAAGTTCGGCCGCGCCATTCTCGCACAGCCGGGCGCCAAGGCATGGCAGATCTTCGACAGCCAGACCCTGCACCTGCTGGAGGCACGCTATTCCACCTCCGACCCGATCGTCGCCGACACGCTCGAGGATCTGGTGGAACTGCTTGATATCGAGGACAAGGCGCAGGCCCTTCGGACCCTGAAGGCCTATAACGAGGCCGCGCGCGACGCGGGCGAGGGTTTCGATCCGACCAAGAAAGACAGCCTCGGAACCCATGGCGATCTGAAGCCGCCCAAGTCCAACTGGGCGCTGCGTCTCGACAAACCGCCCTTCCATGCCTACTCGGCGACCGGCGGCATCACCTTCACCTTCGGCGGCCTGAAGGTCACCGAGGACGCCCAGATCGTCGGCACCGACTGGCGCCCCATCCCCGGTCTGTACTGCTGCGGCGAGATGGTTGGCGGGTTGTTCTACGACAACTACCCTGCGGGCACCGGTCTTGTCTCGGGCGCGACATTCGGGCGGATCGCCGGGCGCTCCGCCGCCAAGGCCGCGCAGGGCTGACACCGAAAGGAGATCGCCGTGACCCAGACGCAAACCATCGCCGAACGGCTCGCCCAACGCATCGTCGCGTTCGACGGGAGTGTGATCACGCCGAAGGCGCGCGAGCGCGCGCTGATCGGCATCGTCGATACCGTGGCCGTCATGCTCGCGGGCGCACACACACCGTGTGTCGCGACATTGCGGAAGGTGCCCGGCATTGCCGACGCCTCCGGGCCCTGCACGCTTGTCGCGCAGGCCGACAAGGTGTCGATGCTGGATGCCGCTCTGGTCAACGGGACGGCTGCGCACGCGCTCGATTACGACGATTTCAGCAGTGTCTTCGGCGGGCATCAATCGGCGCCGCTGGTGCCGGCGCTCTTTGCGCTGGCCGAGGCCGAGAGGTCGAGCGGCAAGGACGTCGTCACCGCCTATGCGGTCGGCGTCGAGACGGAAATCCGCCTCGCACGCGCGGTGCATTTCCATCACTACGACAAGGGATGGCACCCGACTGCGACGCTCGGCACGATCGGGGCGGCGGCTGCGACCGCAAGGCTTCTCGGTCTTTCGGCCGAAAAGACGGCGATCGCGCTGGCGCTCGCGGTGTCGCAGGCCGCCGGCGTCAAGGCGAATTTCGGCACCATGACGAAGCCATTCCATGTCGGCATGTGCGCGCGAGCGGGCCTCCTGTCGACACTGCTCGCGCGGGAAGGGTTTACGGCGAACCCGGGCGCCTTCGAGCATCCGCAAGGGTTCTTCGAGGTGTTCAACGGGCCCGGCACCTATGACACGAACCGCCTGTTCGAGAACTGGGCCGACCCGCTCGAGCTCGAGGATGACGGTATCGTAGTCAAGGCCTACCCCTGTTGCGGCAGCACCCACGCGGCGATCAAGGCGGCGCTGCTGCTGCGCGCGGAGGCGTCGCTGAAGCCCGGCGAAATCGCCAGCGTCGAGGTCCTGCCCCATGGCAGACGGCTCAAGCATACCGATACGCCGCACCCCAGCACCGAACTTCAGGCCAAGTTCAGCGTGCAGTACGTCATCGCCCGCGCGCTGCTGGACGGAGCGGTGAAGCTGGAGCATTTCGACGAGGCGGCGATCTCGGATGCGGCCGTGACCGAGCTGCTGGCGCGCACGGAGGCCAAGGCCCATCCCGACATGCCCGACGACGCAGACAGCCAGTGGGCGGCGGAAGTCGTCGTCCATACCACCGATGGCCGAAGGCTCGCCCATCGCATCGACAACCTCATGGCCAATGGCGGCGCCATTCCCAATAGCGTCTCGGGCATGTGGGAGAAGTTCATGGACTGCGCCGAGGCGGCGCATCTGCCCGGCGACATGGGCGGCGCGGTTTTCGAGCGGTTGGAAACGCTGGAAAGCGCCAGCGACATGAGCCAGGTTCTTCGCCTCATGAAGGGCGCCCCAGCTCGACGTGAGGAAGACAAGACCAGCGCGGGGACCTATGTCGCGGGCGACCCGGCCCCGGAAACCCAGTGGGTGCCCTAGCGGTCGTTCAGGCCTGCTGTTCCCACGCGGCGTCGGCGGAGACCTGCTTGAGCGCCATCAGCGCATAGCCGCGCCCGTTGGAGATATGGCTGCGCATCATCCGCTCGGCCGCCTCGGGGTCGCGGCTCCGCAGTGCCGCGACGATAGCGCGATGCTCGGTAAGGGCGGCCCCCGCCCTGCCCTTCATCGTCGAGGACTTGTATCTGTAGACGCGCAGCAGATCGTAGAGATCGCCGCAGATCATCGCGATCAGCATGTCGTTTCCGGACGCCTTCGCGATGCGGAAATGAAAGTCGAAATCGCCCGATTGCTGATAGTAACTCGCCCCGTCCTGGGCGTTGATGGTCGCCGCGTGGTTCTCGATCATCGCCTCGAGCTCGTCGAGCTCGGCGTCGGTCAGGCGCTCGCAGGCAAGCCGCGCGCCCATGCCCTCCAGCGCCTCGCGCACATGCAGAAGATTGGCAAGCCGCTCGACCGATAGCTCGACCACGCGGACACCGACGTTGACCTTTCGTTCCAGAAGCCGCCGGCCTTCCAGACGGCGGATGGCCTCGCGAAGGGGGCCTCGGCTGACGCCCATGGACGCGGCCAACCCCTGCTCGCTGATACGCTCACCGGGCGCGAGGCGGCCCTCCATGATTGCCGACTCCAGTTCTTCCGTCACTGCGTCCACGAGGGATCGAGCCGTCACCTTGCCGAATTGCGCTTTCTGCATACTGAATTTCCAGCTCATGAAAATTGGAACGATCAATTGCGGATATGAGACATTTGTAAACACTCCAAAACGCTCTGACAACTGTTGACATTCTACTATGATGCGGGTCCAATCCGGATAGGCAATCGATGGGAAGATCATGCCACAAATCCGGATACCCGCGGTCTTCATGCGGGGCGGCACATCCAACGCACTCGTTTTCAAGCGCGAGGATCTGCCCGAAGACGACGCGGCTTGGCCCGCACTTTTCCTTGCAGCAATGGGCTCTCCCGATCCCAATGGCCGGCAGCTGAACGGCATGGGCGGCGGGATTTCCTCGCTGTCCAAGATCTGCGTGATCGGTCCGCCCACGCGCAAGGATGCCGATATCGATTATTCGTTTTTCCAGATTGGCGTCACCGACGAGACTGTCGACACAAGCGGAAACTGCGGCAACATGTCCTCGGCGATGGGGCCCTTCGCGATCGACGAGGGCCTCGTGCCGGCCCCGCCTGACGGCGGCGAGGCCGTGGTGCGCATCCATAATACCAATACCGACAAGATCATCGTGGGGCGCTTCCAGACTGAAGGCGGCAAGGCCCGCGTGTCAGGCGATTTCGCGCTCGACGGCGTCTCGGGAACCGGCGCTCCGATCAGGCTGGAATTCCTCGATCCGGGCGGCGCAGGAACCGGGCGGCTCCTGCCCACGGGCCAGTCGCTGGATATCCTGGAGGTGCCGGGACTGGGCCCTGTCGAGGCGTCGATGGTCGATGCCGCGAACCCGTGCGTCTTCGTCGCCGCCGAGAGCATCGGGCGCACCGGCACCGAGTTGCCCGACGCGTTGGAGGCCGATGCCGAGTGCCTTGCCATCCTGGAGAAGATCCGCCGCGCCGCCTCTCTCGCCATGGGCATTGCCGACACCGAGGACGAGGCCGGCCGCATCCCCTCGATCCCCAAGGTCGCGATGATCTTCGCGCCAACCGACTGTTCCACGCTGTCCGGTGCACGGCAATCCGCCGCGGATTACGAGATCGGCATACGCATGATCTCGATCGGGCGTCCGCACCGGGCGGTGCCGCTGACCGGGGGTATCTGCCTTGCCGTCGCCACGCGCATCCCGGGCAGCCTTCCCAACCGGCTGGCGCGCCCCAGCGAGGCCGAAATCCGCGTCGGCCATCCCTCCGGCACCCTGTCGCTCGATGCCGACGTGACTGTCTCGCCGGACGGCACAATCCACGCGAAGCATGGCGCGGTCTACCGCACGGCACGCCGCATGTTCGAGGGCCATGTCCTCGTTCCTGCGTGACAGGAGACAGACAGAATGAATGACCAACGACCCGTTCCCTTCGTGTTCATGCGCGGCGGCACTTCGCGCGGGCCATACATGCGCCGCGCGGATCTGCCGGCGGACGAGGAAACCCTGTCGCGTGTTCTGGTATCGATGATCGGAGCCGGGCATCCGCTCAATATCGACGGGCTTGGCGGCGGCAACCCGGTGGCCACGAAAACGGCCATGCTGTCGGCTTCCGACGACGACTGGGCCGATATCGACTATTTCTTCGCGCAGGTCGCGGTCGACAAGCCGCTGGTCGACTACGCTCCCACCTGCGGCAACATCCTGTCAGGCGTCGGCCCCGCAGCGGTGGAGCTTGGGCTGATCGCGCCCCGCGACGGGGAGACGACAGTGCGTATCCGCATGGTGAACACCGGCGCGCGCGCCGAGGCGCGCTTCGAGGTGCGCGGCGGCCACCCGGTCTATGGCGGAGCGCAGAGCATCCACGGCGTGCCGGGCAGTGCCGCCCCGGTCGCCCTTCAATTCATGGACACGATCGGCTCGCGCACCGGAGCCATGCTGCCGACGGGCCGGGTTCGCGACACCATCGACGGGATTGAGGTGACGTGTCTCGACGTCGCCATGCCCATGGTGATCGCCCGCGCCGAGGACCTCGGCATCACCGGCTATGAAGGCAGCGGCGCGCTGGATGCTGACACGGAGCTTTTCGCCCGGTTCGAGCCGATCCGCCGCGAGGCGGGCAGACGCATGGGGCTTGGCGACGTCTCGGACAAGGTCGTGCCGAAATTCGGTGTCCTCGCATCGCCCAAGGGCGAGGGCGCGGCCGCGGCACGCTATTTCATGCCGTGGAAGGCTCATCCGACGATGGCCGTGACCGGTGCGCAATGCCTCGCGGCCTGCCTGATGCTGCCGGGTTCGGTCGGCAGCGGGATGGCGCGACTGCCGTCCGGCGCCGGTCAGGGCGATGCGCCCTTCACCCTCAGCCTCGAACATCCGAAGGGCACGATCGACGTCGCCCTCGACTGCAAGGTGACCAATGCTGGGCTCGACTTGCGCTCGGCCGGCATCATGCGCACGGCCCGCCTTCTGGCGCGGGGCGAGGCGATGGTCCCGTCGCATGTCTGGCAGGGCTGAGGCCGAAAGGCGTCAGGCGAGCCATCGCGACAGGAACGGCGTCATGCTCATCACCAGCAGCAACCGCAGCACGTGGTGGAAGATGACATAGGTTATGTCAGCACCTGTCAGGATGGCGAGCATGACCATCTCGGGCTGGCCTCCCGGTGCGAAGGCGAGAATGCCGTGCAGAAGGTCGTTGATCCCAAAAAGATAGATGATCTCGCCGAAAGCCAGCGTCAGCGCCGCAAGGATCAGGGCGTAGCCCACGCTGGCCGAGATGACATGCCGGAGCTCGTCCCGCGTGACGCCGACATAATGCGACCCGATGCTGATCCCGATCACGAACTGCGCAAGGATCAACGCCTCGGTGGGTGGACGGTTCTCGATCAGGCCGAAGATGCTGGCCAGCGCCGACAGGATCATCGGACCCAGAACGCTGGCACCAAACATGCCGATCCGCATCGCGCCGCGGTATCCCACGAAGGCGCATACCGCCATGATCAGCAGGTCCTTCGCGGGAATGTCGAGCAGACGCACGCCCGGTGCCACGCTCAGGTCGATGTCGAGATAAATGTTGATGATGAAGGGCGTCACCGAAACCAGCGTCAGGATCCGCGTGGCATGGACCAGCGACAGCGCCCGGACGTTCCCGCCCTTCTCGCCGCCGAACAGGATCATTTCCGCGAAACCGCCCGGCATGGTGGCGAAATAGGCCGTCGGGCGGTCGAACCCCGCAACGCGCCTAAAGAACGGGTAGCCGAGAAGCAGCGACGCCGCGATGAACACCGGCACGAGAGCGGCGCTCGCCATGGTCAGCGGCAGCTGTTCCATGATCGACGGCGATACCGAGGATCCGGCGGCCACGCCCAGGATCGTGCGCACCGAATTCAGCCAGTGCGTCGGAGGGCCGGACAGCCGCGCGCCCATCAGAGCCGTGATCAGGCAGGCTGCGAGAGGTCCGAGCAGGAACGGCAGCGGCATGCCAACAAGCCAGAAAACCGCAGTACCCAGAAATCCGATCGCGGCTGTCCATGCGCGCCGGCCCCAAATACCGCGATCACTCAGGTTCATTTCGTCCGGGGCTCGGTCTCGTTGTCCATGCGGCCTACCTTGGCGAGTTTCGCACCGATGTTCATCCGGAAAGTGACCACGATCACCAACGCCGCGAAGGCGGCCATCGTGATCGCGAGCGGCGAGTTGAACAAGGCTGGCATCCAGTCGCCGCGATTGATCAGCAGGGCCCGGCGCAGGTTTTCCTCCAGCATCGGCGCAATCAGGAAGGTGATGATCAGCGGCGCCTCGGGAACGCCGATCTTGCGCATCATGAAGCCAAGGAACCCGAGGCCCAGCATCATGTAGATATCGTAGACATCGCCGCGCGCCGAGTAGGCGCCGATGACGGCCATCACCATGATCGTCGGTACGAGCACCTTTGGCGAAACCTGCCCGAGCCGGGCATAGAGGAACCCGAAGGCGCGTCCGATACCGAGATTGACGAAATTGCCGATGAACAGGATCATGAAGAGCGCGTAGATCACCTCGGGATGGAGCGTGAACATGCGCGGCGACGGCGTGACGCCCTGCAACATCAGCGCTGCACCGATCAGCGCGGCCGTGGCGCTGCCCGGGATGCCGAAGGCCAGCAGCGGCACGAGCGTGGGGCCGACCGTCGCGTTGTTGCCGGCCTCGGCCGCGGCAATGCCGTGGATCGACCCTTCCCCGATGCGCTTCTCGGGAAATGACTGCTTGGCGATGCCGTAAGACAGAAAGGCCGCGACGGTCGCGCCCAGACCAGGAAGCGTCCCGACGAAGGTGCCGACACCAAGGCCGATCCCCATCTCGCGCCAGCAGCTGAGGTACTCGCGGAAGGTCAGCCCCTCAGACTTCTTGTTGAACAGGTCGCCCAGCTTGGCCGACGCCTCCTGCACCTTCCGCGAACTGCGCATCACGCCGAGCCCCTGCTCGAGCATCTGGCTCATCGCGAAGATGCCGATAATCAGCGGCACAAGGTGCAGCCCGTCGCGAAGCCAGACCTGATCGAAAGTATTGCGCGGCACGTTGCTGACGGGATCGGTACCGATCGTTCCCAGAAACAGCCCGATCCCGGCGCTCAGCATCCCCTTGGCGAGGTGTCGTCCGCTCAGCGCGCCCAGCAGCGCGATGGCGACGACCATCAGCCAGAGCCGCTCGGAAGGACCGAACTGAAGCGCCATCAGCGCAATGGTTGGCGCGATCAGGATGACGATGATATCCGACAGCGTGTCCGCCGTGACCGAGGAATAGAGCGCAATGAGGATCGCCTTCCGGCCTTTTCCCTGCTTGGTCAGCTTGTAGCCGTCATAGACCGTGGCCGCGCTGTCGGGTGAGCCCGGTATCGCGAAACTGATGGCCGATATCGATCCGCCGAAGATCGCGCCCTTGTAGAGGCCGATCAGCAGCCCGAGCATGCCGGTGATGTCGAGAAGGAAACTCAGGGGAAGCACCAGCGCGATGCCTGTGGATGCCGTCAGACCCGGGATGGCGCCAAGGCCGACGCCCAGAAAGACCCCGGCCACGAGCCAGAACATGGTCTCCACTGTGAAAACGAGAGTGAGTGCTTCATTCAGCGCTTCGACGTTCATGTCTTGCTCCGGACGTTAGATGAATGCGGGCAGAATGCCGTTCGGCAGCCTGACCCCGATCACGCTGAACAGGACATAGATTCCGATCGGAATGGCCATGGCGAGAAGGACCGTCTGCTTTAGCGGGCGCAGACCGAACCATAACATGTAAACGAACAGGAAGACCGGCGTAACCAGCAGGAAGCCGATGTCTCGCATGGTCGCGAAGTAGAAGCCGATACCGATGAGCATAAGGATTGCGTTTGCCACATCGGCCCAGGCCAGATCCTCGAAATCTTCCGGAACTTCGCGCCGCAGTGGGTCGACGATCAGGCCAAAGGCGCAAAGCATCATGCCAGCGACACCCAGCAACGGAAAGAAGCCCAGCAGGAAACCGTCCCGCGTCTCGCGGAAGACCCAGGACGTCGAAAGCATGTAGGCAAGCAGCAGCCCGAGGGCGATACACAGATAAATGCCGATCGCCTGATTGCTCCGATACCAACTCGACATGATCGAAGGCCCTCCCCTTGCCCCAATTATCGTTGCAATCGCTTCGCCAGTCTGGGCCGGGCGAGGTTACGCCCGGCCCGCTGGATGCTTCACTCCAGAAGCGTCACGGCGTTCCGAAGCGCGGGGATCAGAGCCTCGTAGTCGGCGCGCGCGTCTTCCATGCTCATGTACTGGATCGGCTCACCGGCCGCGACCCATGCTTCCTGCACGTCCGGATCATTCGCGAGCTGGCGCACCAGTTCGGCCACTTCGGCCTGGATGTCCTCCGGCGTGTCGGGATGCACACCCACCCAGCGCGGAGACGCCATGCCGGTATAGCCGAGGTCACGGGACATCAGGACATTGCCGCCGAGCGCCTCGTCCATCTCGGGGGCAAGCGCGAGGCTGGAGGTGTTCAGCAGCGCAATGCCGTTTTCCGGAACGATCGTGGCCGCCGTCGATTCCGTAGTGGTGACGGCATCAATATGCCCGCCCAGGAAATCGGTGACCGCCTCGCCCGTGCTGGGATAGGATACGTAGATCACCTCGACACCCGCCTGAGACAGGGTGTTGGCCGCACCAAGCAGCGTCGAGTTCGTGCCGCCCACCGTGATCGGGTCTTCGGCCGCTGCCGCAACGAAACTGTCCCAGTCGGGATATTCGTCGCCACGTACCACGATGATGGACGCGAAGGCGCCGACATAGCCGACGATCTCGATATCATCGGGCTGTACCGGCGGGTTATCCTCGGTGAGGATCGTGACCAGTGGGGTTGGAGACGCCATGAAGATCGTATAGCCATCCGCAGGCTGATCGAGAACGTGCAGCCACCCGGTGGTGCCGCCTGCACCGGAATGGTTCTCGACCATGACGGGCTGGCCTACGATGCTTTCCGCATCAGCGGTCAGCAGGCGGGACAGCCTGTCGGTGCCGCCGCCGGCGCCGAAGGGAATGACCCACGAGACCTGACGCGACGGGTAGTCATCTTGCGCCAGTACCGGGCCGGCAAGCAGGCTGAGACCGGCGGCGACTGCGGTCGCCCTCAGCATTTTGGTTCCTAGTTCCATGATTTGACTTCCTCCCAATTTGCGTGGCCTTGGCCACCTTTCGACAGGCCATCGCCTGCCCCTCCGCCTGCCTTCCGCAGATCTGTTTGTTATTTCTTCCTTGAATACTGCTGCTCGATCGCGTCCCAGTCAGGCTTGCCCACGATCCTCTGGCGCTCGTCGAAACCCGCCAGCATCGGCGCGGCGCGATCGAGGTTTCCGTCCGACTTGAGCACCGACAACGCCAGCCGCGTGCCGTGGATCGCTGCCTGCAGCGCCGCGTTCGCATAGAGCACGACGCCAAAGCCCATCTGCGCCAGCGCCGCCTGCCCGGGATCTGGCGTCCGGCCGCCATGCACGATATTCGCGAATTGCGGCACCGCGAGATCCACGGGGATGCGCGCGAGTTCCGCCTCGTTTACGGGCGCCTCGACGAAGGTCGCATCGGCACCGGCTTCGATGTAGGCCTGCGCACGGTCGATGGCGGCGTCCATCCCCTCGATCGCCCGTGCGTCGGTGCGCGCGATGATCTGCAGGTCGTGGTCGCGCCGCGTATCGACCGCGGCCTTGATCTTGTCGATCATTTCCGCCGCCGAAATGACCTCCTTACCGTTGAAATGCCCGCATTTCTTCGGAAAGACCTGATCCTCGATCTGCAGCGCAGAGGCCCCTGCCCGCTCCAGCAGACCCACCGAACGCACGACGTTCAGCGGATTGCCGAAGCCTGTGTCCATGTCGACGATCAGCGGAAGCGAAGTCACATCCGCCATCTCGGTCGTGGTCTCGGCCAGCTCCTTGACCGTGCAGAGGCCGATATCGGGTACGCCAAGCTTCATGTTCGCGACACCGGCGCCGGTAACATAGACGGCCTCGAAGCCGAGATCCTCGACGATCCGCGCGAAAAGCGCATTCGCGGCACCGGGCACGATCATCGCACGTCTGGCTTGCATCGCCTTTTTCAAAACGCTTGCGGTGGTTGGCATGGATTATCCGTCCCTCTCTTGCGGAAAGCACAGCAGGTCTCACGCCAACTGTCAACACTTTACAATCTGCGGCGATCCCGACTAAGAAATGGTCAATGGGTGTCGATGTTTCGGGAGGGCGGATTATGCCGACGCGTGTTCTGATCCCCTCGGGTGTGCTGGGTCTCGGATTCGACACCGATGCGCTTGCCCGTGGCATAAACGGCAAGCCCGACATCATCTGCATCGATGGCGGATCAACCGACAGTGGGCCGCATTCGCTTGGCACCGGCACCTCGAAATATGCGCGCGGCGTCTGCAAGGCCGAATGGCGCGCGCTGATGCGGGCGCGGGCCGAGGCCGGCGTGCCCCTTGTCGTCGGCAGCGCGGGCACCTGCGGCACGGACGCCACCGTGGACTGGATGTTCGACATCACCCGGGAAGTCGCGCACGAACTCGGCCAGAGCGTCCGGGTGGCGCGCCTGTATTCCAGCCAGCCGCCCGACCGGATCGCCGCCGCCCATTCCGCCGGACGCCTGATCGCCATCGACCCAGCTCCGGAAATCGACGCCGAGGGCATCGCGTCGATGTCGAATATCGTGGCGCTTGCGGGCGCCGAACAGATCCAGGCCGCGCTGGCCACCGGCGCCGATATCGTGATCGCGGGTAGAACGACGGACACCGCGCTGATCGCGGCTCTTCCCTTGCAGAACGGGGAGGCCGCCGGCCCCGCCTGGCACGCGGCGAAGATCGCCGAATGTGGCGCCTTCTGCACCACGCGGCCCAAATCCGGGGTGGTGATGGTCGAGATCGACGACAGCGGTTTCACCGTGGAGCCGATGGACCCTGCAGCCGCCTGCACGCCCGAGACGGTCTTCGCACATATGCTCTACGAGAATGCCGACCCGTTTCGACTGGCCGAGCCGGGCGGTCATCTGGACGTGACCGATGCGCGCTACGACGCGCTTGGCGACCGCCGCGTCCGGGCCGAAGGCGCGCAATGGGTGCCGCGGCCCTATACGGTCAAGCTGGAGGGCGCGCGGCGCGTGGGTTTCCAGACGATGATGCTCGCGATCCTGCGGGAAAAGCGCTATGTCCGGAATGCCCGCCTATGGGCGGAGCGCTTGCGCGAGATGCTGTTGCCGAGGATCGAAGCGCAGCTGGGCTGCCCGCCGGACACCTTCGGCATGGAGACGCGACTGATCGGTATCGACGCGGCGCTGGGCGCGCTGGAACAGCGCGTGGCCGATCCGCTGGAGGTGGGCGTCCTGATGATCATCACCGCCGAAACCCAGGCGCTGGCCGAGGATATCGCGCGGCTCGCCAATCCCTTCCTGTTGCATTGCCCGCTCACGGATGACGAGCCCATGCCGACATTCGCCTTCCCGCTGTCGCCGGCGCACAGCAATCGCGGCGCGGTGTTCGAGTTCGCCCTGAACCATGAGCTTGCGCTCGACGATCCGATGGAGGCATTCCGCCTCGAGGTGACGGAGGTCGGACATGGCCAGGCTGGGTGAGATCGTCGACTCGGTGACGTCGAAGAACGCGGGGCCCTTCTGGATCACCATCGACATCCGCTGCGGCGACCCCGAGCGTTTCGCAGCCATCCGGCAAGCGCTGACGACGGAACATGCAGCCGCCTGCTGCGGTGTACCGCCCGCCGAGCTGAAGCGCTTCGAAATCGCCCCGCTGTCGGTCATCAAGTTCTCGCTCAGGCGGACCTCCGTGCAGGGGGCCCCCACCGACCGCGACATGCACGGGGCGCAGCACGCCAACCTGTTCCGCGAGCTGGAGATCCCCGGCCATGAGGGGCCCGCGCCGTGAAGGGCATCACCATCGAGGCCTATGGCGGACCGGAGGTCGCCGTGCTTGGCGATCTTCCCGACCCTGTACCCGGTCCGGGCGAAGTGCGCGTCGAGGTCGCCTTCGCCGGGGTCAACTTCATGGACATCCACACGCGGCAGGGCAAATACCGCGCCTCGCGGACCTACCCGGTGCGCGCGCCCCTGACACTCGGCATGGAGGGGTCCGGCATCGTCACGCAGACCGGGCCGGGCGTCGAGGATATCGCGATCGGGCAGCGCGTCGCGTGGTGCCTGTCCTGGGGCGCCTATGCCGAGGCCTGCATCGTGCCGGCCAGCAACGTGGTGCCCTTGCCGGATGGGCTGAGCCTCGAACTTGCCGCCGCCGCCACCTTTCACGGCATCACGGCGCATTATCTCCTGCATGACACGGCGGCGCTCTCGCCCGGCAAGACCGCGCTGGTTCTCGCGGCCTCGGGCGGTATCGGGCAGATGCTGGTGCAACTGGGCACGGCGGTTGGCGCGCGGATACTCGCGGTGACGAGCAGCCCGGAACGCACCGAACAGGCGCGGGCGCACGGCGCGGACATGGCCTTCACCTACGACGATGGCGGATTTGCCGACGCCGCGCGCCAGGCGACGGGCGGTGTCGGCGTCGACGTGGTGTTCGACCCCATCACCAACCCCACCCTGCGCGACAGCCTGCGCGCGGCGCGACGGCGGGGCCTGATCGTCAATTTCGGCACAGTCGGCGGCCAGATCGACGGGTTCCGCCCCATCGAGCTTGGCGAGGCGGGATCTCTTTTCCTGACGCGGCCGCGCCTCGCCGACCATGTCGCCGAGCCCGGCGAGATGCGCCGCCGCGCCACGGCCATCTTCGAGGATATCCTCGCCAGCCGTCTGCACGTTCCCATCGACGCAATCCATCCCCTTGTCGCGTTCCAGGAGGCGCATCGCCGGCTTGCCGAACGCCAGACGACCGGCAAACAATTGCTGCGCCTCGCCGCGGACTAGGGTCAGCCGGCGATCACGCGGATCGGTTCACCCTTCGCGAAGGCAAGGACGTCTTCCGCCGTCTCGCGGTAGAATTTCTCGTAAGTGTCCAGCGTGCCGTAGCCGATATGGGGCGTGATGATCAGCCTGCCGCTGTCCAGAAGCGCCGTGTCGCGCCACGGGCTTTCGTCAGGCAACGGCTCCTCATCGAACACGTCCAGCGCCGCACAGGCCAGCGTTCCCCCATGCAGCGCCGCAATCAGCGCCTCGCGGTCCACGATCGGGCCGCGCGAGGTGTTCACCAGACAGGCGTCAGGCTTCATGCGGCCCAGTTCCTCCGCCCCGATCAGCCCCCGGGTCCGGTCCGACAGAACGAGGTGGATCGACGCAATATCCACGCGGGACAAAAGGTCCGGCAGGGTCTCGGCCCGCTCCACCCCGACCTCCGCACAGCGCGCATCGGTGAGGTTCTGGCTCCACGCAAGGAAATTCACGCCGAAGGGGCGCGCCAGTTCCACCATCGCGGCGCCCAGCCGCCCCAGCCCGATCAGCCCGAGGGTCAGGCCCTCGAGATCGCGGCCAGCCGGCGCCTGCCAACCGCCCTGGCGCACAGCGTCGATATTCGGCACCACGTTGCGCGCAGCCATGAGGACCAGCGTCATCGCCAGATGAGCCGTCGCGGCCTTTCGGTTGCCCGTGCCGCAGACGGTGATCCCGCGCGCGGCGGCGGCTACCATGTCGATCGACAGGTTCCGCGGCCCCGTCGTCACGATCAACCGCAGGTTCGGAAGCGCTTCCATCAATTCCACCGGGATCGGCGTGCGTTCCCGCATGACGCAGATCACCTCGAACGGGCGCAGGGTGTCGGCCAGATCCTCCGCCGGTATCGGCGCGTCGAACACGGTGACGCCCTGTGCCAGGTCGCCCCACTCCGCGAAGCGCTGCGAGTAGCCGAGATAGTCGTCCAGGACTGCGATCTTCATGTGGTTCTCCCTCTGTCGATCAGATGCGACCCGCGATCCCGTTGACCGTCGCCGGCCAGCCTCATGCGTCTTTCCTCTGGGCGTCCCGCACGAGAGAGGCCATGCGGTAGAACCCGTGGACCATTTTCGAGTAGGGCGTCGTGAGGAAGAAGGCGAGGACCGTCCCGAGATGCAGCGCCAGAAGCGGCGCGACCAGCGCGGTGCCTGTCGCGGCGTAAAGTGCGAGGCCGGTCAGGCCCGTCAGGCCCAGCAGTGCGACGAAGGCCACTTCCCCGCCCCAGACCGACGGCGCGCCGAGGCTTGCGTCGGCCTTGAGCTTCAGCCGGATCAGCAGCATGGAGCCCAGCACCAGGAGTATCCCCCCGGGCAGGCCCAGAAGCTTCGGCAGGCTGAAGAACCCGTAGGGCGCTGGCCGGTCGAAGACGTAATGCAGCACGGTGCCGCTCGAGGTGGCGGCGAAGCACAGCAGAAAGCCCCAGAAGACGGCCTGATGCGCATGGCGGCGGCCCTGCGAGTAACGGTCGCCCTTCTCGAAGTTGCAGCCCTTGGCCGCGCCGCCCGAGAGGTTCCTGAGCTGCGCCGCGTCCACCAGTGCCGCCTTGAGGTGCGGCCAGCGCACACGCGCGCCCCCGACCTCGGCCCAATAGCGGCGCAGACCGATCGCGATGGCGGCCAGCGGCAGCAGGAAGGCGGGCGCGAAAATGGCGACCATCGCGGAATGCGAGAGATAGGCGTAGAACCCCTCGCCCGAGGCCGGGGCGAGCGCCGTCAGGGCCCAGAACAGCACGGCGATCCCGATCACCAGCGCCAGCGAAAGCGCCACGCCCGAACGCTGGAAGAGGCGTGCAAAGCCCGAGGGCCAGGCAAAACGCTCCCAGCTTTCGACGCGGACCTCGGCCAGCGCCGCCGGCAGGTTCAGCGCGAACTCGTGCGGCTCGGTATACTGGCAGGCGTAGTAGCAGCCCCGGCAGTTGTGGCAGAGGCTGGCGAGCTGCGTGATGTCGCCATCGGCGAAGGCGCGCTGCCCGAAGGCCGAGGGGAAGACGGCGCAATAGCCCTCGCAGTAGCGGCAGGCGTTGCAGATCTCGACCTGGCGCCGGGCTTCCTCGGTGGCGGTGAGCGTGGGGGGCTGATCATACATGGGCCGCGGCCTCCTGTCCTGCGATGCGTCCGAAGACGGTGCCGATGGTCATGCCGAAGCCCGCCAGATAGCCCTGTCCGAGGATCGAGCCCGCCATGATCTCGCCCGCCGCCCAGATGTTCGCGAACCGCGCGTCGGGACCCGAGACGCGGGCGGTCTCGTCGACCTTGAGCCCGAGATAGGTGAAGGTCACGCCGGGGCGCAGCGAGTAGCCGTAGAACGGCGGCTCGGTGATCGGGCGGGCCCAGTTGGTCTTGGGGGGCGTGAGCCCCTCGGTCGAGAGCCCGTCCAGTTCCGTCGGGTGGAAATCGCCCTCGCGGCAGGCGGCGTTGAAGGCGTCCACCGTCTCACGCAGTTTGTTGCCCGGCAGGCCCAGCTTCTGCGCCAGCCCCTCGAGCGTGTCGGCCCTTTCAGGCGGGTAGACGGAGGGCATGAACAGCTCCAGCGACTTGGCGTCGATGATGGAATAGGCCACCTGTTCGGGCTGGGCGGCCACGAGGCGGCCCCAGATCGCGTAGCGCTTGGGCCAGACATCCTCGCCCTCGTCGTAGAAGCGGTCGCCATCGCGGTTGACCACCACGGAGAAGGGCACGCAGTCGAGCCGGGTGACGATGCCACCGTCGAACTTCGCGGCACGCCCGTCGATGGCGACGGCGTGGCATTGGGTGGGGTCGCCCACGCTGTCGGCGCCCTTGTCCAGCATCTGTTTCAGCGGCACGCCGCGATTGTAAGGCGTGCCCCGGATCAGGAAGTTCCGCGCCGACGGCCCCCAGGCCCGCGCGAGCCAGTCGAGATCGGCCTGGAACCCGCCCGAGGCGAGGATGAGGCCGCGCCCCTCGATCCGGATCTCCGCGCCGCCGACCTTCGCCGTGACGCCCTCGAACCGGTCGCCATCCACGTGGACCTGCGTCACCTCGGCCTCGTAAACGGTCGTGACGCCGAGGTCTTCGGCGGTGTTGTAAAAGGCGTTCACCAGCGCCTTGCCCCCGCCGAGGAAAAAGGCGTTGGTGCGGCTCAGCGACAGCGTTCCCGACAGCGAGGGCTGGAAGGCCACGCCATGGGCTTCCATCCACGGCAGACACTCTTCGGAGCGGCGGATCGTCATGCGCGCCAGGCCTTCGTCGGTCTCGCCCTTCGTCACCCGCAGCAGGTCGTCGAAATATTCCTCTTCCTCGTAGCTGCCGGTCAGCACCGAAAGCGGTCCGTGATGCATGCAGCGGAAATTGCGCGTGTGGCGCGAGTTGCCACCGCGATAGGGCTTGGGCGCGGCCTCCAGTATCAGAGGGCGCATGCCCGCCTCGGCCGCCTCGATCGCAGCGCAAAGAGCGGCGTTGCCGCCGCCCACGATGACGAGGTCCCAGGGGGCTGCGTCGAGGGTCGTCATGTCTCCCTCCCTTGGCGGAGTTGGCGTTGGCGGGCCTTGTGGGCGGCCTCGATATGGGCGCGCATCGCCGCCTCGGCGGCGTCACCGTCGCGCGCGCGCAGCGCGTCGATCAGGCGGGCATGCTCGGCGACGGCGGCCTCGGCGCGGCTGCCCTCCTCCATCGTGGAAGGGCCGAGGATCAGGAGCGTCTTCTGGGCGGCCTCTACCGCGCGTAGCAGGAAGCGGTTGCGCGCGGCGTTACGCAGGATGTCGTGGAACTGGCGGTTGGCCTCATAGAGGCGGTCGACGTCGGAGAGCGCTGCGGCCATTTCCGCGTTGATCGCGGCCATCTCGTCGATCTCGGAGGGATAGGCCGCGCGGGCGGCGAAGCGGGCAGCGGTACCTTCAAGGACGCCGCGCATCTCGTAAAGCTCGGTGATCTCGGCGTAATCCAACTGGCGGATGACGGCGCCGACGCGGGGGGTATGGGTGACGAGGCCGTCGGATTCGAGCAGGCGGATCGCCTCCCGCACCGGCGTCCGGGATGTGCCGAGACGGGCGGCAAGGTCGGTCTCGGTCAGCCGGTCGCCGGGGCCAAGGCGGCCCTGCCGGACCTCGGTTAACAGCCGACTATAGGCGTCGTGGCCCTGCGAGAAATCCGTGTGGCCGTCGTCCTGCGCCATGATTCCACTCCATGTTCCCTACTGGATACAATAGGATACACAAGGGCACAATCAATGAACAGCGTTCGTCCGGGCGACCATCTGTCGGGCTGGTCATGTCCCGGCTTGGTGGACATCGATGCGGGGCTTGCCCCTCGGGAACCGGACCGCTTGAATCCGACGTTTTCGCCACGACTCACCACCTGCGATCGCGACACTCGACCGGTTGTGACGGAAGACCGGCCAGGCCGTGTCCTCCACAAGCCACTCTGGCATCAGGCCAAAGCGAGCCCCAGTCCGCACGAGCTTCGTTAACTTGGCGCCAACGTTTGCCGTGCGGAACGCCCCGGACACCCCCTATGCGCGCCGGCTTCTTCCCCTTAGACCTGTCCGATATTCACGAAGAAGGGACAGCGCCGCCCAAAGGCGGAACCCGTCCCGTGCGCAGAGTTATCTTGTCATGGCAAGTGAGCAACTGGCGAACATCGAGGTTGAGGTCCGGGAGGGCAGGACAACCGCCGTTCTGGAGGGCGTGTTCACGATTCGCACAATCAGTGCCGTCGAGGACGCGCTGAAGGACATTCGGCCCGACGCGAAACTGCTCGTCGATATCGAAAAGCTCGAGCATCTCGACACGGCGGGTGCCTGGTCGCTGATCCGGCTGGAACAGCGCCTGGCACAAGGCGGTGGGAATTTCGAGTTGCGCGGTGCGACCTCGCAGGCGGCGGCACTGCTGGACACGGTCGCCACGGCGCTCGACAGACAGAAACGCGCGGACGGCTCCGATGGCTCCGAGCCGGAACAGGGCCTGTTCGAAAGGCTCGGCCGCCGCGTGGCCGCCGGCGGCGCGACCCTGCTGGGCATGACCGGATACCTCGGGCTGTTCCTGAGCCGACTGGCCCGGCTGGCGATCCGGCCGCGACAATTACGTCTGACGGCTCTGGTGCACCACTGCGAGGATGCCGGCGTCAAGGCGGTGCCGATCGTCGCCCTGATGGGGTTCCTGATCGGTGTCGTCCTGGCGTTTCAGGGGGCCGTGCAGCTCCGCCAGTTCGGTGCCGAGGTGTTCGTGGTCGACCTGATCGCGGTGTCGATCCTCCGCGAGCTCGGTATCCTGCTGACGGCGATCATCGTCGCGGGTCGCACGGCCTCGGCCTTCACCGCCGCCATCGGATCGATGAAGATGCGCGAGGAGATCGACGCCATGCGCACGCTCGGTCTCGATACTGCAAGCGTTCTGTTCGTGCCGCGTATCCTCGCGCTCCTGCTGATGCTGCCCATTCTGGGTCTGATCGCGAATGCGTCAGGACTGGTGGGGGGCGCCCTGATGTCGTGGATCGAGCTCGGGATATCGCCCGAGATGTTCCGCGTGAGGCTGCTGGACGGCGACAATGTCAACCATCTGGGCGTCGGGCTGGTCAAGGCGCCGGTCTTCGCGCTCATCATCGGCGTCGTGGGCTGCTATTACGGCATGCAGGTCAAGGGGAACGCGGATTCCCTCGGCCAGCAGACATCGCGTTCGGTCGTGGCGGCGATCTTTCTGGTCATCGTCGCCGACGCGCTCTTTTCCATCTTTTTCTCCGAACTTGGGGTTTGACGATGCAGGACGCGACCGAGGACGGAGATCGGGAGGTCGTCATCGAAGTGCGCGGCCTGCGCAACCAGTTCGGCGATCATGTCGTGCACGAGGGGCTCGATCTTGACGTCTACCGCGGCGAAATCCTCGGCGTGGTCGGCGGGTCCGGCACGGGCAAGTCGGTGCTTTTGCGGACCATCGCGGGACTGATCGAACCGGTGGCCGGAACGGTCCGCGTGCTGGGCACGGACGTGCTCGACGCCGGTTCGGAGGAACGCTCAAGGCTCGAGGCCCGCTGGGGGGTCATGTTCCAGGACGGCGCGCTGTTTTCCTCGCTGACGGTTCGCGAAAATGTCGAAGTTCCGATGAAGGTGGTCGAGGACCTCGATCCCGCGATCACCCGCACGTTGGCCGGTCTCAAGATCACGATGGCGGGCCTGCCATCGACCGCAGAAGGCAAATATCCCTCCGAGTTGTCGGGGGGCATGCGCAAACGCGCGGGCCTTGCCCGCGCGCTCGCCCTCGATCCGGAGATCGTTTTCCTCGACGAGCCCACCGCCGGCCTCGACCCGATCGGCGCCGCCGAGTTCGACGAGCTGATCCATGGACTCAGCCGATCGCTTGGACTTACGGTGTTTCTGGTCACGCATGATCTGGACACGCTGCACGCAGTGTGCGACCGCATCGCCGTTCTGGCGGAACGCAAGGTGTTGGTCACCGGCACCATGCACGACATGCTTTCGGTCGATCATCCCTGGGTGCATGCCTATTTTCACGGTCCCCGGGCCAGGGCCGCGCTGGACACTGCGACCTCGAAGGAAGGCGGTTAGGTGGAAACGAAAGCCAACTATGTCCTGATCGGGTTTTTCGCGCTGGCGGGCATGGCAGCGATCCTTGCGGCTTTCCTTTGGTTCGCCCGCGTGCAGCTGGACCAGCAATACGCCTATTACGACATCAACTTTTCCTCGGTCGCGGGGCTGAGCGATGCCTCGGACGTGCGTTTCAGCGGATTACCGGTCGGACAGGTCGTCGACGTGCGCCTGTCGGAAGATCGCGATGGAACCATTACCGTGCGGGTGGAGATCGACGCCAAGACCCCCGTCCGGACCGACAGCGTCGCCACCATCGAGGCGCTGGGCGTGACCGGGGTGTCCTATGTCAGCATCGGGCCGGGCACGCCGGAGGCTCCGCTGCTGCTGGAGGCCAGCGGTGGCGACGTCCCCGAAATCGAAGCCGGACGGTCCACGCTTCAGGCGCTGACCGAAGAAGCCCCGGAGCTCGTTACCGAAACGCTCGAGGTGGTGCGCGAGATCGGCGACCTGTTTCGCGGCGAGAACGCGGACCGGATCGAGCGGACACTCATCAACGCGGAATCCGCCTCGGCGGAATTCGCTACGGCTCTGGAAGGGTTTTCCGGGATCGCCGAAACGGTCGATCAGTTCACCGAGCAGATCAACCGGTTCAACACGACCCTCGACACGCTGACCGCCGAGTTGAACGTGGTGCTGGCCACCGCGAACGACGCGCTCGCGTCAATCGAACGCCTGGCCGACGAGACGACCGTCGTCGTGGGCAGGGGGGAGGGCACGCTCGATGCGGTCGACACGGCGATCGGCGAGGCGACGCGCTACATCTCCGAGGACCTGACGGCAACCACGCGGGAAACGCAGACCGCCATCGCGGAGCTTCGGACGGAAGTGACAGCGCTCGGGTCCGAGGCGCGGGCGCTGATCGCCACGTTCGAGGAAACCGGCAGCACGGCCACTACGCGCCTTCGGGAGGCGGAGGAGACCATCGGCCGGGTCGACGCACTGCTCGACACGCTCGACACGACCGCCATCGCGGTCGAGGGCGCGGCGGTGCGGTTCGATGACCTGATCGAGCAGGAGGGCGAACCTCTGTTGGCGGAAACCCGTGTGGCTGTTGCCGATGCCACGAATGCCATCGCAGCGATCACGGAAGCGGCGGAAACCGATCTGCCTGCGGTCATGGCCGACATCCGCTCGGCGGTGGACACCATGAGAGGCACCATCGAAACCGTTGGCACGGACCTGACATCGGCAAGCGGCCAGGTGGGCGAGGTCATGGCACAGGCGCAAACGACGCTGACCCAGGTGACCGACACCTTCGCCAACGCCAACGACACGCTGTCGGCAATCAACGGCGCACTGGACACGGGCGAGCGCACACTTGTTGCCGCCGAAAGCGCGCTGACGGGCGCCGACGAGTTGATCAACGGCGAGATCACGGAACTGGTCGACGAGCTGAGCGTCACGGTACAGGGCCTCAACGACGCGGTGGGAACGGTATCTGAGGACTTGCCGGCGATCTCGGCCGATATCCGCGCTGCAAGTGCTGCCGCGTCGGACGCGTTTACCGATCTGCAGGGCATGGTCGAGGCGTCCACGCCGGGCGTCCGCGAGTTCACGACCCAGGCCTTGCCACTGATCGCGCGGCTGGCGCAGGAAACCCGCGATCTGATCGCCAATCTCGGCCAGCTGACACGTCAGATCGAAAGCAGCCCCACCCGGTTCATTCTCGACCGGGACGTTCCGGAATTCAGAAGATGAGGATCAGGTGAGACCACTTTCTGTCGCTCGTGCCATCGCCATAGCCGCGATGCTGCCGCTCCTTGCCTCCTGCGGGACCCTGTCGGCCATCGGGGACGCGACCACGCCGCTCGACGTGCTGGTCCTCGAGCCACCCGATGATCTGCCGGTGCGGCAGGGGCGCCCGCTTCAGCGCGACATCATCATCGAAGAGCCGACCGCCGGCGGCGCGCTGGCCACCGAACGTATCATGATCCGGCCCGGCGCGTATCAGGCCCAGTATCTGCCGGGTGTGCGCTGGAGCGATCCGGCCCCGGTCATGGTCCAGACCCTTATGCTCCGCGCGCTCGACGCGACCGGGGCGTTCCAGTATGTCGGCCGCCGTCCGCTGGGATCGGGCGGCGATTTCGCCATCGTCACCGAGATCGTGGATTTTCAGGCGGAACTCGCGCCCGACGGAGAATCCGCAGAGGTCGCGGTCCGTCTGATCAGCAGGATCGTGCGGGAAAGCACGGCAGATGTGGTCGCCACGCGCAGCTTCGCCGCAAGCGCCATGGCGGACTCGCTCGATGATCTGGCACTGGCGGAGGCCTTCGACACAGCGACGGACCGCGTGATATCCGAGTTTGCCGTGTGGACCCTCTCCACCCTCGGCGCGATCTAGACCACGCGGGACGACGACGGGTTCGCTACACGTCCTCCAGCCACGAGAACCCTTCGGCCAGCGCGCCGAACAGGTCCGGGGTGTCGGCCACGAGCAGCCTTCCCTCGCGCCGCGCGGGATCGTAAAGGCCGCCGTCCAGCATGCCCACCGCGCCGCCGGCCTCGGCGGCAACCAGCGCACCCGCCGCGTGGTCCCAGACCTTCACCGAGCCCGACAGGCAGAACCGCACCCGGCCCTGCGCCAGCATGCGGTATTCGTGGCAGGAGCAGCGCAGCGCGTCGACCCGGCCGAACCCGGTCAGTTGCGCGGCGAGGCGCGCCCTGACGTCGGGCGCGAAGTTGAACGGCGAAACCAGACCCTTGGCCTCCGAGGGCGGCCCGCCCCCCGCGAGGTGCAGACGCCGCGGCGCCTCGTCCCCGGCCCGTTCGAACCATGCGCCCCCGCCATCGCGCGCGACGATCCAGTCGTCCATCAGCGGATCGTAGAGCAACCCCAACACCGTGCGCCCGTGGACCAGCACCGCGAGGATGACGCCGAAGAGCGCGAGGCCGGAGGCGTAGTTCCACGTCCCGTCGATCGGGTCGATCACGAAGGCAAGCTCCGCCCCCGCCAGCCTGTCGAGGAGGTGCGGATCGGCCTCGGCAGCCTCCTCGCCCACGATCAGCGCCTCGGGGAAATCGCGCGACAGGGCGTTGGCGATGGCGTCCTCGGCGGCGAGATCGGCGTCGGTCACCAGGTCGTCCGGCGCCGACTTCGCCCGCACCTCACCACCGCTCAGCCTGCGGAAGCGGGGCAGGATCTCGGCGGCCGCGGCGGCGCGGACGATTTCGATGCATAGCGCGGTCTCGCGCGGTCCTCCGAAGGCAGTCACTGCTTTGGTCTTCCTCTTGTTGGTGGCGGTCAGACCGTTTGCGCCCGGCTGGTCCCGCGGAACACCTTTTCGAGGCCGAAGGTCCGGGTTTCGAACGGCCGATCGGGTTGTTCGAGGCGCTTGAGGGCAAGCTCGACCGCCGCTGAGGCCTGCTCCTCGACATCCTGCCGGATCGTGGAAAGGGAATAGGCGCTCCACGACGCCTGTTCGATGTCGTCGAAACCAACCAGCTGCAGCATGCCGGGGATGTCGAGGCCACGCTCGTGGCGCAACCTGTCCAGAACCCCCAGCGCAAGCAGGTCGGTGGCGCAGAAGATGCCTTCGATCCCGCCGGCCCGGGCCTGCTCGGCGATGGCGTCCGCCGCCGCCCGGCCCGCCGCGTGGCTCTGGCCGTCGCTGTTCAGCGTCACGACAGGCAGGTCCGCCTCGCGGCAGCAGGCGAGGAAGGCCTCCGCCCGTCCGGTGACGGAATAGGTGTGCTGCGCCGGCGCCAGCAGCCCGAAGCGGCGCACACCGCCCGCTTGCAGCATCTCGAAGGCCGCGCGCCCGCCCGCCTCGAGATCCATCGACACCGTGTCGGCCCCGTCGGAGGCCGGGCCGCGGTTGATCATCACCACCGGCACGTTCGCGCGATTGCAGGCCTGCGTCACCTCGGGCGGCGGCGTGTCGGACGTCACGATCACGCCCGAGACGTTGTAGCCCAGAAGGTTCTGGATCAGCGCCCGAACGTCGTCGCCCCCGTCCGCCACCAGCAGAAGCGGGTTCATGCCTTCGCGCAGAAGGCCCTGGGCAAGGCTTCGGACCTGCACCGCGCGAAACGGCGTGTCGAGCCGCGAGGCGACGATGCCCACCAGGTTGGAATGCCGCGCCTGCAGGCCACGGGCGAGCGCGTTGACCCGGTAGCCCAGCGTCTCGGCGGCGTAGAGCACGCGGGCCCGCACCTCCGGCGAGATACGGGCGCCCTCCGTGAAGGCGCGGCTGACGGTGGAGCGGGACACACCCGCCTCGCGCGCCACGTCGAAGGAGGTCGGGGTCCGGGTGTCATTGCCCATGGGTGTCTAGCCCTGCCGCCTCCGTCCTGCGCCGGAACAGCGCCATGTCGTCGATGTTGACGATATCCGGCCGCGCCGCGATCAGCCGGTCCATCTCGGCCGGATCGCGCCCCATGTAGCATATCATCAGCGCCGCGCCATGGGTTCGGGCCGCGTCCATGTCCGACCAGTCGTCGGACGTGTCGTATTCGATGATCGCGGGCGCGAGGTCGCGGAAGCAATCCTCCAGACGCTCGAAATCCATCCGGCGGGTCATGATCCGCGCCGCCGGATCGGCGGCCTTGATCGCGCGCAGCCCGTCATAGTCCCAGCCCCAGAAAAAGCAGCGCTCCACCAGTCCGGCGGATTGCACCTCTGCCAGAACGGCGAGCGGATCGGCAAGCTTGATCTCGATATAGATGCCCCGGCCCCAGCGTTTCGCCTCGGCCAGCATTTCCGACAGCGTCGGCAGGCGTTCCCCGGCGAAATGCGGATCGAACCAGCCGCCTGCGTCGAGCGCGCGAAGCCCGTCCATGTCCATGTCCACCACCAGCCCGGTGCCATCGGTGGTCCGGTCGACAGCCGCGTCATGGATGACCACGAGGTCCCCGTCCGCGGAGGTGCGCAGGTCCAGTTCCACCCAATCGAAGCCCGAGGCGAAGGCGCAGCTGGCCGCTGGCACGGTGTTCTCCGGCGCGATCGCGTTGGCGCCCCGGTGCGCCACGGTCCTGACCGGCCAGGCGGCGGGCGCGCGGAAGGGATGCACCAGTTCCGGCATGTCCGAACAGATCCCGAGGATCGGCAGACCGCGCAGCGCCGCCATGCGGTCCGGGTCCTCCTCGTGCCACAGCACGACGCGCTGGCCGCCCGCGCGCGCCCGGTCGAGGAACTCCGGCGTCAGCATGTCCTGTGGCCGTTCCATCCGTTCCCAGCAGAGATGGATGATGTCCGCGCCCGCCGCATGGGTGAAGGGATCGGCGCCAAGCGGTACCAGCGCCGCATTTGGATAGGACACGCCCGCCGCCCGCAGGGCCGTGACGGCCGCCGGATCGAAGGCGCCGAGGATCGCACGCTTCACGCCCGCCGCCTCCAGCGCACGCGCCACGGCCACGGGGTCGGCCGCCTTGATGTCGGCATAGAGGCCCGCGCCGCGGGCCTTGGCCAGCGCGATCACCGCGTCGAGCGTCGGGGCATCGGCCTCGGCGGCAAGCTCTGCCGCCGTCATATCCGCCACCCTGCGGCCCGAAGCCGTGACCGGGTCGTGGTGCACCACCATCACCCCGTCAAACGTGGTGCGGATGTCCACTTCCCAGAAATCGGCGCCGAGATCGCTTGCGACCGCGAAGGCCCTCAACGTGTTCGCCGGCGCATAGGCCGACGCGCCGCGATGGGCGATGGCATAGGGGCGCACCGGATCGAGCCAGCTCATAGCCGTCCCCCCTCGGGCGAGAAGGCGAAGATGCGCTCGACCGCCACGCCCCATTCGACCTCGTCGCCAAGCCCCACACCCGATCCCGCCGGCAGGATCGCCCGCAGCCGCCCGCCGCCGTCGAGTTCAACCTCGAAGAGGTCCTCCCGCCCATGCGTCTCCATCATCACCGCCTTTCCCGTGACCGCAGGCCCGAGACCCGGGCCGTAGTGTTCCGGCCGGACACCGAGAACCACCTTCCCCTTGCCGGCAAGCCGCCCGGCGGGTCCGAGGCTCTGGCCGCCCGACAGTCGCAGGTCCTCGCCCGCCACGGCCTCCAGGAAGGCGATCGGCGGGTTGCCGAGAAAACCCGCGACATAGCGGTCGGCGGGGTCGTCATACATCTCGCCCGGGGCCGAGAACTGGACGATCCCGCCGTCCTTCATCAAGGCGATCCGGTCGCACATGCTCATCGCCTCGACCTGGTCGTGGGTGACGAGGATCGCGGTGATCCCGGTCTGCCGCTGCACCCGCCGGATCTCGGATCGCATCTCCATCCTGAGCTTGGCGTCGAGATTGGCCAGCGGTTCGTCGAGCAGAAGGACATCGGGCTGCCGGACCAACGCGCGCGCCAGCGCCACGCGCTGCTGCTGACCGCCCGACAATTGCGCGGGGCGTCGTTCCAGCAACTCCCCGATCTGAACCAGCCCGGCGATTTCCCGCACCTTGCGGTCCATCTCGGCCACGGTCTCTCCGCGTACACGCAGCGGAAAGGCGATGTTCTGGGCCACGGTCATGTGCGGATAAAGCGCGTAGTTCTGGAACACGATGCCGACGTTGCGTTCCTGCGCGCTGACATCGGCCACGTCGCGCTCGCCAAAGAGGATGCGGCCCCCGTCCACCCGGTGCAGCCCCGCGATGGCAAAGAGCGTCGTCGACTTGCCGCAGCCCGACGGACCGAGCAGCGCGATCATCTCGCCATCATCGACCGTCAGGTCGAGCGCGTCGATCACGGTGGCATCGCCGAACCGCTTGGTGAACCCTTCCAGAACAAGACGCATCAGCCCTTGGTCCCTCCGCCATAGATGTTCATGAGTTTCTTCTGGAAGATCAGGTAGATCGCCAGAACAGGCAGTGCGTAGAAGATCGACACCGCCTTGAAGAGGCTGAAATCCGCCAGCCGGTCATCCGCGATGAGCCCGGCAAGATAGGTCGCCAGCACCTGCGGCGCGTTGGCGGGCGCGAGCACGAGCGGCAGGATGAACTCCGACCAGCCGGACAGGAACGAGAAGATCAGCAACGCGGCAAGCCCCGGCTGCACCTGCGGCAACACCAGGAGCCGCCAGACGGTAAAGCGGCTCGCCCCGTCGGTGACGCCCGCCATCTCGATCTCCCACGGCACGGAATCGTAGAAGCCCTTCATGATCCAGATGCCGAAGGGCAGCTCGAAGGCGACCTTGACGAGGATCACGCCGGTCAGCGTGTCGTATAGGCCCATGTATTGCAGGATGAGAAACACCGCGACGATGAGCGTGATCGTCGGGAAGGCGTGCAGCACGATCAACCCGCCGAGAAACATCCCCCGCCCCGGCATGACAAGGCGCGATAGCGCGTAGGCCGCAGTCAGCGAGACGGAAGTGACGACCACCGCCGTGCAGGAGGCGAAGATCAGCGTGTTCAGCGCAAGCTCCCAGACCGACGGGCCGCCCGTGGCGATGGGTCCCGTGAGAAAGCGCCAGTGGTGCAGCGTGACACCGTCGGGGATGATCGATCCGGGCGGCGTCGTCGTGACCGTGTCGATCACCTGATAGACGTACATCACCACGAGCGGTGCCGAGATCGCGGCGAGGATCGCGACGAGCGGCCAGTGACGGGCGTGATTTCCGTGCATGACGCTACCTCTCGATCCGGGGCTTGGACAGGAGCGCCTGGAAATTGAAGAAGCGCAGGTAGAGCAGGCTCAGCGCCGTGCCGATGATCACCAACACCAGCGCGAACGTGGCCCCTAACCCGTATTGCAGGTTGCCACCATAGTTGTTCAGCGCGGTGCGGAACGCGGCCATGGCCCAGACCTCCGTCGCGCTGCCCGGCCCGCCACCGGTCGACAGCAGGATGTATTCGAAGGACGCCAGCAGCGACAGCGTCTGGTAGGCGGTCACGAACAGGATCGGCCAGCGCATCTGCGGCAGGATGATGAACCGCACCTGCTGCCAGCGGCTCGCCCCGTCCACCTCGGAGGCCATCAGCATCGTCTGCGGGATCGCCTTGATGGCGCTGGCGAAGATGATCATCCCGAACGAGGCGCCGACGACCCCGTTGATGAGGATCACGGCGACCCAGGCATGGACCTCGGAATGCATCATCCAGTTGATGCGGTCCACGCCGAAGGGGGCGAGAACGCTGGCGATGAAGCCAGTGTCCCACATCAGCCATTTCCACATCAGCACGTAGAGAACGGGGGGCAGGATGCGGGGCATGAACCAGATCGCCCGGAACGTGGCCGAGGTCCGCTCGGGCAGGTAGAACGTGGAGACCGCGAGGAACAGGCCGAGGCCCACGTTGAAGATCACCAGCGTCAGCGCGACATACATCAGTGTATTGACCGCGTAGCGCGCCGTGGACGGCAGGCTGACCAGCAGCTCGAAGTTTCGCGTGGTCCAGGACCAGCCGGTATAGGCCTCCTCCACGATCAGGTCGTGATCGGCCTCGGGGATGCCGGCCGCAGACAGGTCCGCGCGCAGGCTCTCCGGCGTGGCGTGCCGCGTGTTGAGGGTAGAACGCAGGAACAGCTCCGCTGCGCGCTTGCGGTCGCGGGTGACGCGCAACTCGGGCGCGCGCAGGTCGCGCAAGGCGCGTTCCATGTCTCGGCGGCTGGCGAAACTCTCGCCTTCCAGCGCGCCGCGCACCCGTTCGGCCAGCGATGCGCCGAATTCCGCCTCCAGCGCGGCGAGGCCCGCCGCGTCCACCGCGTAGCCCGCGCCTTCGAGCATGGTCAGCGTCTCTTCGGGCAGTCCCGCCTCGCGCAGGTCGCGCAGGCCGTCCTCGGTCAGCATCCAGTCGCCGCCGCGGATGCCCGTCGCCGTGGACATGTTGGTGAAGGCGAAGACCGCCGTCATCACGACGGGCAGAAGGTAGAACACCACGACCGCGATCAGCGCGGGGGTGAGAAACAGAAGGCCGATCCGGTCCTGTCGCATGGCAACCTGTCTTGGGTTCTGGAGGAAACGGGCAGGCCGGTCGTGGCCTGCCCGCAAGGGTCCTCAGCGAACGATCAGCTCGTCGCCGAGAACGGAGGTCAGTTCCGCCTCGAGTTCGGCCACGGCCTGCTCGGGGGTCTGGATGCCGGTCCATGCGCTTTCGAGGCCGGACCACATCGCCTCGGAATAGACGCCGTAATCGGGGTGGTTCGGCTGGCTGTTGGCGAAGGGCAGAAGCACCGATGTCGCCGCGTCAGCCCACGGATCCTGTGCGTAGAGCGGCACGTCGGACTGGCTCTCGGCGACGGCGAGGTGGGCCGACTTGATCGCGTGCAGCGTGTTGATCCGCGGCTCGGTGGCGATCTCGACCAGCTGGGCCGCGATGTTCTGCACATCGTCGTCACCCTGGTCGGTGATCAGGTAGACCAGCGGATGGGTGATCGTGTTGGCCCGGCCCACGTCCGCGTCACCCGCCGGGATCAGGCTGAAGGCGATGGTGCCGAAGAAGTCCTCGTTGCCCTCGCGCAGGTAGCGCCCGTAGTGCCAGGTCCCGCCGTGCCACATGAGGGCGCCGCCATTGGCCACCTCTGCATACCAGTCGTTCCAGTCCATGCCGATATGGGTGCGGCTGGTGATGCCCGCCTCCACCGCATCGACGAAGAACTGGTAAAACTCGGTCATCGCCACGCGGTCGAGCACGAGCTTGCCGGTGTCCTCGTCGTAGAGTTCACCGCCGAAGGACTGGTAGAACTGCGCGTAGTCGGGACCGTTGGAGACGCGCGGGGAGAACCCCTTGCCTTCCTCTACGAGGCCCATCTCGACAGCGCGGGTCGCGTCCTCGAGCACGTTCTGCAACGTGTATTCGCCGTTTTCCACCGCCTCGGGCAGCGCGTCGATCTCGGCGTCGGTGTAGCCGAGTGCGCGCATGTGCTCGCGCCAGAAGAAGAACGGACGGCTTTCGGAATCCTGCGGGATCCCCCACTGCACGCCGTTGAACGAGGCGATCTGCATCAGGTTCGGATAGACATCCGACAGCGGCCAGGCGTCCAGGTCGAGATAGTCTTCGACCGGGACGACATAGCCAGCCTGCGACCAGGGCGCGATGTCGAGATGGCTCGTCACCACGATCTCGGGCGCCTCGCCGGCCTCTGCGGCCAGCGTGACGGCCTGCTTGAACTCGGCCCAGCCGCCGAAGTCCCACATGTAGTCGACGGTGATGTTCAGCTCTTCGCCGCGGATCGCGGCTTCCCGCTCGAGGATGTCGGCGGCCATCTCGACGGCCTCCCAGCGGTAGCTGTCCGCCTCGCCTGAGCCACCGCTCCAGACGGTGATCTCGTAGTCCTGCGCGGCGGCAGCACCGGCCAGGGCGCCGCACAGCGCGGTCGCTGCAAGAAGTCGCGTTTTCATGTGCCTCTCCTTAAGAACTGACGCGGCAGGAATCCCGCGCCGAAAGTCATGGGACGGTATGCGTTTTCCGGTTGTGCACACGTGTGCACAACGTCATGCCTAAAGCTCTTTCCCAACAGTGATGTGACGATTGGATCAAAGAAATCTGACGGTGCGCCGTTGGCCGGAAATGCGTCGGCGGGGCCGTCTTGTCGCCGCGCAGGCAGGCGACGCGGACGCCGCGACCGACTTGCCGCGCAGGCGTCCGGGCAGATGGTCACCCGATATGCTGCCGCAACGCCCCGGTGGTCTCACTCCAGATGCCGCGCAATACGTCGCCAAGCTCTGCCTCGCAGGCCGCGCCGTCGTCGATCCGTTCCTGCAATGACACGAGCGCTGCGCGCAGCGCCTCCGCCCCGAAAAGCGCTGCGGACCCCGCCGCCTTGTGCGCCCGTTCCCGCAGGGACCTGTCGATATCGCCCGCTTCCACCCGCGCCGAGATTGTGCCGATCGCCTCGTCCATCTCCGACAGGAATTCTCCGATCAGTTCCCCGATCTTGTCCTGCCGGAGCGCGACGGCAAGGCCTTCCACATGGACGTGATCCAGCACCGGTGTAGTGGACCCCGGCGCCTCGGACGCGATGTCGGTCTCGGGTTCCGCGTTCTGGTTTGAGAACCGCCTGACGATGCGGCGCAGACCCTCGCGCGTGATCGGCTTGAGGAGGATGTCGTCGAGCCCGGCTGCGCGGAACCCTTCCTTGTCCGCTTCCCTTGCATGGGCCGTCAGGGCGACCATCGGCAGGCGGGTGCCGGGCGCCTCGGACTGCCGAATGGCCCGCGTCGAAAGCGGCACCACCTCGGATCTCGTCCGCTCGCTCGCCGAAAGCTATGCCCGGGCACGGATGCGGACCCTCTTCATCGAGGCCGACCTTGGGCTGGCCTCCGTCGAGAGCATGGATGCCGGGTGGAGCGAGATCCTTTCGGGCGCCCGGTCGAGCCGCGGGCCTCCTCGGAGACGGCGGGTTTCTGGGTGATACCGGCCGGCAGCGCCAGCGCCATCGACGACCGTGCGGTTTCGGCGCCGATGGTGCGCGAGGCCATCGACGGGCTGGCCCGCGCCTTCGACGTGATCGTCCTGTCGGCGGGAAGCCTGCAGGACCGCCTTTCGAGCCAGTTCCTGCTGTCTTCCTCCGATGTGGGCGTGCTTTCGCTGCGCCCGGCCGACCGGAAGACCGCGGTTCTCGCACAGATCGACCGTTTCGACGGCCTGCCCCGCAACGGCAGCGTCGCCTTGATGCGCGACGCGCGGCCGGGCGACCCCTGGCTTGCCGTCAGAACCTGACCCCCTTTTCCGGAGACCGAACCGATGAGCACGACCAATGCCGAAATCGCGCGCCTCGCGCCCCTTCAGGTCCGGATGGGTGCCAAGCGGCTTCTGGACATCGTCCTGACCCTCAACATCCTCCTGTTGAACTGGCCGATCCTGCTGCTCATCGCGGCTGCCGTGGCGCTTGGCTCGCCCGGGCCGGTGTTCTTCGTGCAGAGACGCGTGGGACTCGGCGGCACGACCTTCGGGATGATCAAGTTCCGCTCGATGTATCGTGATGCGGAGGCACGGCGTGCCGCGCTCGAGGCGCTGAGCGACCGGGATGGCATCTGCCTCAAGATCCGGCACGACCCGCGGATCACGCCGGTCGGACGGGTCCTGCGCCGCTGGTCGCTCGACGAATTGCCGCAACTCTTCAACGTGCTGAGGGGCGAGATGTCGCTCGTCGGGCCGCGCCCCGCGCTTGTCGAGGAGGTCGCGGTCTACCCCGAGCGCGCCCACCTCCGCCACCGCGTGAAGCCCGGGATCACCGGCTTCTGGCAGGTGTCGGGCCGCGCGGATATCGGCTTCGAGGACATGATCGAGTTGGACCTCGACTATGTCCGGCGTGTGTCCCTGTGGACCGATCTTTCTGTGCTGCTGCGGACCGTCTCCGCTGTTCTGAGCGGCCGGGGTGCGTATTGACCTCCTCGAGACCGATTGACTCCGACGCGCGACTTGCGTCGTCATGGACCCCGGTCAATCACTCGCGGCGGGAGGCAAGGGCGACAGGATGGACGGTGGAGACGCCCAGATCGGATGGCGGGACTACAGCCTGACCGGCCCGGAGGCCGAGCGCGCGATCGCGACGGGTCTGGCGTCCGCCGAATGGTATCATTCCGCGGTGCCGCGCAAGGAGATGAAGGCGCTGATGAAGCGGACGGACGGCCCCGCGATCCGCGACACGGCGCTCTGGATCGGGTTGCTCATCCTCAGCGCGGCGGGGGGCATCGCCACATGGGGCACGTGGTGGACGGTGCCGTTCTGGGCCGTCTACGGGGTGCTCTACGGGTCGGCCTGCGACTCGCGCTGGCATGAATGCGGGCACGGCACCGCCTTTCGCACATCATGGATGAACGACGCGGTCTATGCGCTGGCCAGCTTCATGGTCATGCGCAATCCCGTCAGCTGGCGCTGGTCCCATGCGCGCCACCACACCGACACGATCATCGTCGGGCGCGACCCGGAGATCGCGGTGATGCGCCCGCCGGACCTTGCGCGGAAGGCGCTGGCCTTCATCGGTATTCCCGACGTGTTCCAGCATTTCGCGGTGCTGGTCCGCAACGCCATGGGCCGCTTCGACACGGCGGAGCGCGACTACATCCCCGAGGCGGAGATCCCTAGGGCCATTGCATGGGCAAGGCTCTTCGTCGCCATCCATCTCGCCGCAGTCGTCGTGGCGCTGGCCACATGGTCGATCCTTCCCCTGATGCTGATCGGGGGGCCGCGGATCTACGGGACATGGCACATGGTGATGACTGGCCTGCTGCAGCACGGGGGGCTGGCCGAGAACGTGCTCGACCACCGGCTGAACTCCCGCACGGTACTGATGAACCCGTTCAGCCGCTGGATCTACTGGAACATGAACTACCACGTCGAACACCACATGTTCCCCATGGTCCCCTACCACGCGCTGCCGCGGCTGCACGCTTTGATCAAGGACGATCTGCCCGCGCCGAACCGCTCGATCCTCGACGGCTACCGCGAGATGATCGGCGCCATGATCCGCCAGACGCGGGAACCGGGCCATTACCTGAGGAAAGAGCTGCCGCCCGCCGCGCAGCCCTACCGCGCGGAATTTCACGCGCTCGACATCGAACGGCATTGAGGGGGAACGTATGGCCGACTGGATAGACGTCTGCGCACTGGACGAGATCGAGGAGGAGGACGTGATCCGCTTCGACCATGAGGGACGGACCTTCGCGATCTACCGCGACATGGAAGACGGCGTCTGGTGCACCGACGGGCTTTGCACGCACGAACAGGTGCACCTTGCCGACGGCCTCGTCATGGACGACACGATCGAATGCCCCAAGCATAACGGGCGGTTCAACTACAAGACAGGCGCGGCCCTGCGCAGCCCCGTCTGCGTGGCGCTCGCCACCTACCCGGCGCGCATCGAGGCCGGGCGCGTGCAGGTGCAGGTATGACCTTCGGCGGCGTGGCCCCGGCGGTATCTGACCGGGTTCCCGGCGGGGCCTGCGCATGAGGGCGGCGCTTGATGGAATGGTGGTGCTGATCACCGGTGCTGCGCGCGGCATCGGCGCCGCAATCGCGCAGGAGGCGGCACAGGCCGGGGCCGAGGCGCTGGTGCTGGTGGATCGGGACCCTGTCGACCTCGCCCTGCCCTGCCCCTTCGACACCGTGACCACCGACCTCGCCCTTCCCGACGCGCCGGCCGACGTCATATCGGCCGCACTTGCCCGCTTCGGGCGGATCGATGGGCTGGTCAACGCCGCGGGGCTGACGACCCGGGCGGGATATGGCGACGCGACGGTCGAGACGTGGAACCGGATGTTCTCGGTCAACACCCGAGCGCCCTTCTTCCTGATGGACGGGGCCATCGCCGACATGAAGGCGCGCGCGCAGCCCGGGTCTATCATCAACATCCTGTCGATGAACGCCCATTGCGGGGCGCCCGACCTCGCGGTCTATTCCGCCACCAAGGGCGCGCTGCTGACGCTCACGAAGAACGCGGCCAATGCCCATATGGCCGACCGCATACGGGTGAACGGGATCAACCTCGGCTGGACGGACACGGAAACCGAGCGGCACCTGCACGCGGTGACGTTGGGCCGGGGCGAGGGCTGGCTCGACGCGCGCGCCGCCGAGATGCCGCTGGGCCGCCTGATCAGCGCCGGGGATTGCGCCCGGCAGGCCGTCTGGATGCTCAGCCCGGCCTCGGCGCCGATGACGGGCGTGTGCGTGGACCTCGAACAGACCGTGACCGGGGCGCCATCCCTGCCCTAGAGGCCCGGCGGCGGGGCGGTGCTGTTCCTTGCGACAAGCTCGAGATCGACCACGGTTCGGGACGACGCGCTCCCCGCCGCGCCGGGGCCCAGCCGCACGAGCAATGCCTCGGCGGCCTCGCGCCCGAGGCGGTGACGGTCCTGCCGGATCGTCGTCAGCGAGGGCACGTAATATTCCGACATGTCGATATCGTCGAAACCGATCACCGAGATGTCGCCCGGCACGGACAGGCCCCCTTCCTGCAGCCCGGCGATCAGGCCGAAGGCCACCATGTCCGCGGCGCAGAACACCGCAGTGGGCCGTTCCTCCATGGCGAGGATCAGTTCCGCCGCGTGATGACCGGATTCCAGCGAGAAATCGCCGCGAATGACCCATTCCGCCCGCGCCGGCAGGGCGAGGCGCGCACGTTCCTCCAGCATGCCCCGACGTCGGGCGGCAGTCAGCACGTTGCCGGCAGGCCCGGTGACATGGGCGATGCGCGTATGGCCCAGCGCGTGCAGATGCCGGATCGCAAGCCGCGCGCCTTCCGCATTGTCGATGCGGATGACCGGGAACTCGAACCCCTCGACCCATTCGCACAGGAAAACGATCCGCCCGCCCAGCCCGGCCTCCACGCAGGCCTGGAGCGCATCCGTATCGAGGCTCCCGTCAAGCGAGATCACGCCGTCGATGCGCCCGTCGAGGAAATAGTCCAGAAGCTCCCCCTCGCGCAGCGGGCGGTTCTCGGTATCGGCGATGAGCACGGCATAATCGCTGTCCGCGAACCCGTCGGAGATACCCGCGAGGATGGTCGAGTAGAACGGCTTGCCGAGGTTCGGCACCAGGACCAGCACCGCACCCGCGCGCTGCATGCGCAGGTTCCGCGCCGCCTGGTTGACCCGGTAGCCGGTGCTGCGGATCGCGTCCAGCACCGCGGCGCGGGTTCGGTCCGACAGAAGGTCCGGATTGCTCAGCGCACGGCTGACCGTGGCCGTGGAAACGCGCGCGGCGCGCGCCACGTCCTGGATCGTGGCCGTTTTCTGGGCCCCGCGGTTCTGTGTCGTGTCGCTCACAAACGGGTTGACTCGAATCCGATCATGGATCGAATATGTAATCGATTTCATGGCATCAGGGAACATTTTTCCTGTCATGAAAACGATTACAGACGCGGGGGAGCGCGTGACGGGAGGTCTGATCTTGAACAAGTCGCAGCGGAGGCGCGGCTGATGCCGGATGTGTCGTTCGATTTCGCGGGGCAGAGCGCGGTCGTGATCGGCGCGAGCCGGGGCGGCATCGGCGCGGCGATCGCGCGCGCGCTTCAGGACGCAGGCGCCGAGGTGAACATCACCGGTGCCGAAGACAGCTGCGCCCCCGAGGATGCCGAACGCTTCGCCTACACGCAGCTCGACGTGACCGACACCGCAGCCGTGCGTGCCTTCGCGGCCGGCCTGTCCTCGGTCGACATCCTCGTGAACTGCGCCGCCATCACCCGTCGCGGCGAGGAGATGGCCCCGGAGTTCTTTTCCCACGTGCTTGACGTGAACCTCACCGGCTCCTTCCGCTGTGCCGAGGCGATGTACCCTGCTCTCAAGGCGCGCGGCGGCGTGATCGTGAACATCGCCTCGATGTATGCCCGCTTCGGCAGCCCCCGGAACCCGGCCTATGGATCGTCGAAGGCGGGCGTGGAACAGCTGACGAAATCGCTCGCCATCGCTTGGGCCCCGGACGGCATCCGTGTGAACGCCGTGGCGCCCGGTTTCATCGTGACCGAGCAATCGGCCCGCGCACGGCAGGACCCGGCCTTCGTCGCGGCGGTGGAGGCGCGCACGCCCATGAGCCGCTGGGGTCAACCTGGCGACATCGCGGGCGCGGTGCTGTTCCTCGCCTCGCCCGCGTCCCAGTTCATGACGGGCTGCTGCCTGCCCGTGGATGGAGGATACTCGGTTGTCTGAAGGGGAGGAGAGATGACGGATTTCGCAAGCATGGGCGCCGCCGTGATCGGCACGGGCTTCATCGGAACGGTGCATGCGCAGGCGCTCCGACGGCTCGGCGTGCAGCTGCGCGGTGTGTTGGGCTCTTCGCCGGAACGCGGCGCGGCGCGGGCCGCCGAGATCGGTGTGCCCCACGCCTATGCCTCGCTCGACGATCTGCTGGCCGACGACAGCGTCGATGTCGTCCATGTCACCTCGCCCAACCACGCCCATTACGAGCATGTGAAGGCGATCCTAGCGGCCGGAAAGAACGTGATCTGCGAGAAACCGCTGGCCATGACCTCCGCGCAATCGGCCGAGATGGTGGAGATCGCGAAGCAAAGCGGCAAGGTGGCCGCCGTCTGCTACAACATCCGCTTCTATCCGCTGAACCAGCAGGCGCACGCCATGGTGCAGAGTGGAGAGCTTGGCGATATCCGGTTCGTCACCGGCCACTATCACCAGGACTGGCTGGCCAAGCCCACGGACTGGAACTGGCGGCTGGAATCCGACAAGGGCGGCGCCCTGAGATCCGTGGGCGATATCGGTACGCATTGGGTGGACCTGACCGGCTTTGTCACGGGGCTGAAGCCCGAGGCCGTGATGGCGGAGCTTACGACCTTCCTGGCCGAGCGCGAGAAACCCACCGGCCCGGTCGAGACCTTCTCCAGCGGCGCGGGCGCGACCGAGACAGTGCAGATCGACACCGACGACGCCGCGATGATCGTGATCCGTTATGAGAACGGCGCGCGCGGCGTGATGAGCACGAGCCAGATCAACATGGGCCGCAAGAACTCGCTGCAATGGGACGTTGCGGGATCCGTGGCCAGCGCCGCCTGGGACAGCGAGACGCCCGACCACCTGTTCATCGGACATCGCGACGCGCCGAACCAGGTGCTGATGCGGGACTTCACGCTGATGAACCCGACCGGCACCGCGGCGGCAAGCCTGCCGCCCGGCCATGTGGAGGGTTTCGCCGACAGCTTCTTCGCCTTCTTCCGCGCGGTCTATTCGGACGTCGCGGCGGGCGGCCGACAGGCGGGCGCGACATGGGCCACGTTCGAGGACGGGCATCTGGAAATGGTGTTCTGCGACGCGGTCCTGCGGTCGGCCCGGGAAAACCGCTGGGTGAAACTGGACGAGATCTGAGGGAGGAGAGACATGAAACTGGGCCTTCTGACCGCCCCTTTCGAGGACACGCCCCTTTTGGAGGTCGCTGACTGGGCGGGCGCCAACGGCTTCTCCGCCTTCGAGGTCGCCTGCTGGCCTGCGAGCGGCGGCGAGAAACGGCGTTATGCCGGGACGTCCCATATCGACGTGGACGGCCTGACGAAGACGCAGGGCGAGGAGATCATCGGCGGGCTGGCCGAACGCGGGGTCACGATCTCGGGTCTCGGTTACTACCCCAACCCGCTCCATGCCGACGCGACCCACCGTGAGGAGGTGATCGGCCACCTGATGAAGGTCATCACCGGCGCCGCGATCATGGACGTGACGGTCGTGAACACCTTCCTCGGCGGGGACCGGACGCTGAACGTCGACGAGAACTGGACCCGCGCGCAAGACATCTTCGCGCCCATCGTCAAGCATGCCGAGGACGCGGGCGTGACGCTGTGCTTCGAGAACTGCCCGATGATCTTCAGCCATGACGAATGGCCGGGCGGGCACAACATCGCCTATTCGCCAAAGATCTGGCGGCGCATATTCGAAGAATGGGGCGACGCGGTTGGGATGAATTTCGACCCCTCGCATTTGATCTGGCAATTCATCGACCAGACCCGCTTCATCAAGGAATTCGGCCCCCGCTTCGGCCATGTTCACGCCAAGGACGTGATGATCGACCGCGACGGTCTCTACGAGAACGGGACGATGTCCGTCGGCATGGGCTGGCAAATCCCGCGGCTCTGCGGGCTGGGCGACGTGGACTGGTCCGATTTCTTCTCGGGCCTCTACCGGGCGGGCTATGATGGGCCCGTCATCATCGAGCACGAGGACCGCCTGTTCGAAGGCACCGACGACAAGATCAAGCGCGGCTTCTGCCTCGCCCGCGATGTTCTGAGCCCGTTCATCAAATGAGATGGCACCAAGCGCGTGGGCCGGAGAGATACCAAAAGGGGCGCCAAGACCTCGAACACCGACTGCACCACCAATCCAACTGGGAGGACCCAAGATGAACAGAAGACTGATGATGGGAGCGGCCGCGGCCGCACTTTCCGTGGCCATGACGCCCGCGGCCTTCGCCGACGCCCATGGCGGCTACACGATCGGCGTGTCCAACACCGTGCAGGGCAATGGCTGGCGCGAGGAAATGATTTGCGCCATGCGCGCCCAGGCGCTGGTGGAACCGGACGTCGCCGGCCTGGTCGTGGCACACCGCAACACCGACAGCGCGGGCCAGCTCGAGGATCTGAATAACCTCATTCAGGCGGGTGTCGATGCGATCGTGCTCAACCCCTCCAACCCCGAGGCCCTGAACTCCGCCCTCGAGATCGCGATGGATCAGGGCATCGTCGTCGTGGCCGTTGATGCGGGCGTGACGGCCCCCGGCGCCTACATCCTGTCCAACAACCAGGAGGAATACGCCTATCTCGGCGCGCGCTGGCTCTTCGAGCAGCTGGGCGGCGAAGGGGACGTCGTCTACATGCGCGGCATCGCGGGCGTCTCTGCCGACACTGACCGGCACGCGGGCTTCGAGCGGGCGCTGGCCGAATTCCCGGGCATCGAAGTCGTGCACGAGGTCTTCACCGGCTGGCAGCAGGACCAGGGCAAGCAGCAGATGTTCGACTTCCTCGCGACGGGCATCCCCTTCGACGGCGTCTGGACCTCCGGCATCGACAACGTGATCGTGGATGCCTTCGTCGAAAGCGGCGCGCCGCTGGTGCCGATCGTGGGCGCCGACAACGCGGGCTTCGTGGGTCAACTGACGAGCGTCGAGGGCCTGCAGGGTGCCGCCGTGACCAACCCCGGTTCGGTCGGCGGTGCCGGTATCGCGCTGGCCGTGGACATCCTCAACGGCGAGGCACCCGACAGCAACACCGTGCTGGTCGATCCGGTCCTGTGGGAAAACGTGACCGAGGAGGGCCGCGCCACGCTCGACGCGGCGCAGAACCCCAACCTCGACCCCGAATGGCCGGTCTCCGTGACCATTCCCGGCTGGACGGATTACACCATGGAGCAGATCATCGCCTGCGAAGGACCGGGCGAAGGCTGATCGGAACCCTCCCTGCGGCTCCCGCGCCCGTTCCCGGCGCGGGGGCCGCCCCTTTCGAGCAGGCGAACAGACGGGCAGAGACCGCATGACGTCCAAAAACGATGCCATGTCCACCGGCATGACGGACACGCTTCTGGACGCGCAGAACGTGGCCAAGAGCTTTGGCGCCGTGCGCGCGCTGACGGATGCGAGCCTGACCGTGAGGCGCGGCGAGGTCGTGGCCCTGATGGGCGCAAACGGTGCTGGCAAGTCGACCTTCGTGAAGATCCTCACCGGCGCGATCCGCCCCGATGCGGGCCGTGTCACGATCCGCGGAACCGAGGCGCGCGTGGGCTCGCCCGCCGAGGCGCGCCGCTCGGGCCTCGTGCCGGTCTACCAGGAACCCTCGCTGATCCCCGATCTCGACGTCGCGGACAATCTGCGCCTCGGCGACACCGATGCCGAGACGTTCCGCCACTGGGCCGCCGAGCTCAGCCATCCCGAACTCAGGCTGGACGCGATGATCCGCGACCTGCCGCTGGCCACGCTGCGCATCATCGACCTTGCCCGCGCGCTGGCCAGCACACCCGACGTGCTGCTCTTGGACGAACTCACCGCCGCCTTGCCCACGGACCTCGTCGAGCGGGTGCTGCGCGTCGCACGACAGCAGGCGGAGGACGGGCGCGGCGTCATCTACATCTCCCACCGCTTCGCCGAGATCGCCGAGCTCTGCGACCGCGCGACCGTTCTGCGCGACGGGCGCAGCGTCGGCGACCTGGACATCGCCCCCGGCATCGAGGACCGCGTGGTCGAGATGATGCTGGGCGCAAGGATCGACCTCGGCCAGCGCGCGGCCGAGACGGCGCGCCCGAAACCCGGCGGCGCGCCGCGGCTGCGCGTGCAGAATCTCGCCGCCGCGCCAAAGCTGACGGATGCCAGTTTCGAACTTCATCCCGGCGAGGTCCTCGGCGTCGTCGCGCTGGAGGGTCAGGGCCAGGACGAGTTGTTCGAAGTGCTGGCAGGCATGCGCAAACCCGCCGCCGGCACGGTCGAGATCGACGGCACCCCCGCCCGTTTCAGCCACCCCGCCGACGCCATCGCCGCGGGGCTCAAATTCGTGCCCGGCAACCGCGCCGAGGCGCTGTTCCGCGAACGCTCGCTGCGCGAGAACATCGCCATGCCGTTTTCCGCGCGCGCCCGGTCGTGGGGCCCGCTGCGCCTGCGCCACGAGAAGGCGCGCGTGGCCGAGGCGGTGGAGCGGCTTCAGATCGACACGCGCGCGCAGGGTGAGGTGCAGCGCCTTTCCGGCGGCAACCAGCAGAAGGTCACCATCGGGCGCTGGCTGGCGCACGGGGTCGAGACGCTGCTTCTGTTCGATCCGACGCGCGGGATCGACGTACGCACCAAACGCCAGATCTACCCGCTGGTGCGGGAGCTGGCCGAACAGGGCGCGGCGATCCTCTATTACACCTCGGAACTGGCCGAGGTGCCGCTTGCCTGCGACCGGGCGGTGGTGATCTTCAACGGTCGCGTGGTGGACATCGTCGAGGCGGTGGACGCCACGGAGGAACGCCTGATGCGCGCCGCCTACGGCCTGACATCTGCGGAGGGCGCGGCGTGAGTTTCGTGCGCAGGAACGCCTGGACGCTGGGCCTTGTCGCGCTCATGGTGGTGCTTCTCGGTGTCACGCGGCTGATCCAACCGAATTTCGGCGTCTCGGGCCTCGAAAGCCTTGCGCGCGCGGCGCTCCCCTTCGCCTTCGCCACTGCCGCAATGGCGGTGGTCGTGATCGTCGGTGGCATCGACCTGTCGGTCGCCTCGATGATGGCGGTCTGTTCGGTGACGGCGGCGGTGCTGATGCAGACCATGGGCGGCGTGCCCGCGATCCTCATCACGCTGGCGGTCGGCACGCTGATGGGGCTCATCAACGGGGTGCTGATCGTGGTCACGCGGGTGCCCGACATCGTGGTGACACTCGCCATGCTGTTCGTGTGGGAGGGCACCGCGCTTCTGATCCTGAACACGCCCGGCGGCACCGCGGCCCCCTTCCTGCGCGAGGCGATCGTGGGCTCCGTCCTGATCGACGGTCTGCCCAAGGCGCTGATCCTGATGGCGATCATCGTCGCGGTGATCTGGGTGCCCCTGAAGCGCTCGAAACTGGGCCTCGCGATCTACGCAACCGGCTCCGACGAGAACGCGGCCTTCCGCTCCGGCGTCGCCGTGGGCCGCACCAAGGCCGCGGCCTACGCCGTCTGCGGCCTCTTCAGCGCGTTCGGCGGGCTGAGCCTGCTGTCGCTGACGGGGATCGGGGAACCCGTGCCCGGCCCCTACCTGCTGGCCGCCGTCGCGGCGGTCGTGCTGGGCGGCGTGGTGCTGGGCGGGGGTATCGGTGGCATCCTCGGGCCGATCATCGCGGTCTTCATCCTTCGGATCATCCGCACGATCCTGACGCTTGCGGCGGTGGACCCGAACGTCACCACCATCGTGGAGGGCACGATCATGGTCGGCGTGGTGATGTTCGGCGCCTTCCTGATGATGCGCGGGAGGGGCCCGACATGAGCGATATCCATCCGCAGGCGGAACCCGAGGCGCGTCCCCTCGTACGTTTCGGGCGGTTCCTGAAGGACAACCCGGTGATCCCGCTGATCGGCCTCCTGCTGCTGCTGATCGGGACGCTGGAGCTTATGCGGCCCGGCATCATCTCGCCCTTCTGGGCGGGTAACACCATCAAGTTCGCCATCCCGCTGGCCATGCTCGCTGCCTGTCAGGTGCTGACCATGCTGACGGGGGGCATCGACCTGTCCGTCGGGATCGTCGCCACCGCTTCGGCCTTCGTGGCGGCGACGATGACCCCGCTCGTCGGGCCGGTCCCCGCGATGCTGGTGGCGATGGCCGTGGGCGTGGTCGTGGGCGTGGTCAACGGCTTCGGCGCCGGGATCGCGCGGGTGCATCCGTTGATCATGACGCTGGGCACCGGCCTGATCGCCACGGGCTGCCTGCAGGTCTACCAGCGCTACGTGATCGCCACAGGGACCGACATCCCCGCGATCCTCGAATGGCTCGGAACCGGGCGCACGGCCGGGCTGCCGAACGGTCTGTTCCTCTTCGTGCCCTTCGCCGTCTTCGTGCTGTGGCTCATGCGCTACAGCGGGTTCGGCCGGCTTCTCTTCGCGCTCGGCTCCAACGAGAAGGCGGCGAAACTGTCGGGCGTGCGCAGCTGGCAGGTCCTCATGGCGCTCTACGTGCTGTCGGGGCTGATCGCGGCGCTGACGGGGCTGCTTTATCTCGGCATGATCCGCGCGCCGTCGCTCAGCCTCGCCAACCCGCTGATGCTGCCCTCGGTGGCCGCCGCAGTGATCGGCGGAACCTCCATCTTCGGCGGGCGCGGCAGTTTCGCGGGCGCCATCGTCGGCGCGCTGATCCTGCGGGTGATCGAGACGATGCTGACGCTGGCGCGGATGCCCGAAGGCGCGCGCATCGCGCTTTTCGGCCTGATCATCCTCGCGGTCACGGCGCTTTACGTCCGCTTCACCGAACAACGCTGAGGGAGGGAAGACATGCCCAAATTCCGCATCGTCGGCATCAGTTTCGACCACATGCACATGGGCGACCTGTTGCGCCTCGTGCATGAACACCCAGAGGCCGAGATCGCGGGGCTCTACGATCCGGACCTTGCAAAAATGCAATCCGTCGCAGGCAAGTTCGGCGTGGCGGAGGATCGATACTTTACAGATTTCGATGCCTGTATGGCGGCCGGCCCTTACGACATGGCGATCCTCTGCGCCGCAACGGCCGATCACGCGGATTACGTCGAACGCCTTGCACCCCACGGCGTTCACATCTTCGTGGAAAAGCCCTTCGCCGCCTCCACGGCCGACGCGCGGAGGATGATTGCGGCGATGGAGGGCACCGGCAAGCAGATGGCGATCAATTGGCCGCTGCGCTGGGTCGAAAGCCATGTCACCGCCAAGCGCCTGATCGACGAAGGCCTGATCGGAGAGCTGCGCGAGGTCCATTTCTACGACGGCAATCGCGGGCCGCTCTACCATCTCGCCGACAAGGTGGAGGTCACCCCCGAGGAGGTCGAGCGCCTGAAGCCGGACGCATGGTGGTACAAGAAGACGAGCGGGGGCGGGTCGTTGCTGGATTACATGGGCTACGGGGCGACGCTCGGCACATGGTACATGGGCGGGGCCGCACCGCTCGAGGTCACCTGCACCGTGGACCAGACGCCCGGCATCGAGGTCGACCAGCACGCGGTCGCCGTCTGCCGCTACACCACCGGCCTAAGCCGGATGGAAACCCGCTGGGGCACCTTCACCGACCCCTGGACGCATCAGCCGCAGCCGACCTGCGGCTTTACCTTCGTGGGCTCCGAGGGCACCATCGCCTCGCCCGATTACGCAAGCCACGTGACCGTCCAGACACGTGCGCAGCCGGAACGGCACGAGATACCCGTGGACGCGCTGAAGGAAGGCGAACGCAACGCCATCGAATACGTGCTGGGCTGCATCGCGCGGGGTGAGCCGGTCGCCGGCCCTCTGGATCCGGGCCTCTGCCTCACCGCGCAGCGGATCGTCGACACCGCCGCGCAATCGGCCGCCGAGAAGCGCACGCTGGATCTGATCCCATGACGGATGACGCCGGCGACACCGATACCTATGCGCTGAAGTCCGAGGCGCTGCCCGAGTTCACAGCGCCCGACCTGCCCTATCGCCCGCCGATGCCGAAAAGCTACCGGCCCCGGATCGGGATGATCGGAACGGGGGGCATATCCGCAAGCCATCTCGACGCCTACCGCACCGCCGGATGGGAGGTCGCGGCGCTGTGGAACCGGACAAGGGTAAAGGCCGAGGCCAAAGCCGCCGAATACTGCCCTGCCGCGCGGATCGAGGACGACTGGCGCGACATGCTGGCCGACAGCGAGATCGATGTCGTCGACGTCACCCTCCACCCCGAGCACCGCGCGCCCATCGTCGAGGCGGCGCTGAAGGCGGGCAAGCATGTGCTGAGCCAGAAGCCCTTCGTCACCGACCTCGGCGTGGGAGAGGACCTCGTGAAGCTGGCCGAGGACAAGGGGTGCAAGCTTGCCGTCAACCAGAACGGCCGCTGGGCGCCGCACAAGGCATGGATGCGAGAGGCGGTGCGCGCGGGTCTGATCGGTGAGGTCATCTCGGCCCATGTCTCGCTCCACTGGAACCACGGCTGGACGGCCGGTACGCCGTTCGACGAGATCGAGGACCTCGTGCTTTACGATTTCGGCGTCCACTGGTTCGACTTCATCGCCTCGCTGACCGACACCCGTGCGAAATCGGTCTTCGCCACGGCGTCGCAGGCGCTCGGACAGGCAAACAAGGTACCGCTTCTGGCGCAGGCGCTGGTGCGGCTCGACGGCGGGCAGGCGAGCCTCGTCTTCGATGGCGGCGCGCCGCACGGTCCGCGCGACACGAGCTACGTGGTCGGCACGGGCGGCAGCCTCGTCGCGGACGGGCCGGACCTCGGGGCGCAGAACGTGACCCTGACGACGGCGGAAGGAATCGCGCGGCCGGCGTTGGAGGGCCAGTGGTTCAACGACGGGTTCCGCGGCACGATGGGCGAGCTTCTGTGCGCCATCGAGGAGGGGCGCGAGCCCACCAATTCGGCGCGCGAGAACCTGTTCAGCCTCGCGCTGGCCTTCGCCGCCGTGCGCAGCCGGATCACCGGGCAGGAGGTGGAGGTGGGCGCGGCCCGGCGGCTGGAGAGCTGAACGGCAAAGCCCTTTCAGGTCGTCTCGGTAACTTTCTTCAGGTGCCGCGGCACGTCCGGGTCCAGCCCGCGCGCCACGGCCACCGCTTCGATCATCGCGTAGAAGCTCACGATCAGCGCCAGCGGATCGGTCAGCGGATGGCCCGTGCGCACCACGGGCAGCGCCGTTGCCGCGCGCACCCGGTCAGTCGTGGCGAAGACCTGCGCCCCCTTCTCGGCCAGCGCATCCGCGACTTCGGCCAGCGCGCCCTCGGCGGCATCGGCGGCGGCGAAGGCCAGCACCGGAAAGCCGCGCTCGACGATGGACACGGGGCCATGCAGCACCTCGGCCGAGGAATAGCTTTCGGCGTGAAGCTGGCAGACCTCCTTGAACTTGAGCGCCGCCTCGTTCGAAATCGCCCAGGACGGCCCCCGTCCGAGGGTGTAGACCGAGCCCGCACCGACGGCGCCCGCGACCGGGCTCCAGTCGACCTGCACCGCTTTTTCCAGGCACTCCGGCAGGCCATGGATCGCGGCGAGCACCTCTGCGTCCCCTCGCATCTCGGCGAGAACCCAGAGGCCGGCCAGCGCCGAGGTCACGAAGGTCTTGGTCGCCGCCACGCTGAGCTCCGGCCCCGCGTGTATGTCGAGCGTCGCATCCGCGGCCGCGGCAAGCGGCGATCCCGCGTCGTTCGTCACGGCGACCGTGTAGGCCCCGCCCGCACGCGCCGCCCGCGTCAGATCCACGATGTCGGGACTTCGGCCCGATTGCGAGACCGACAAGCATACCGCGCCGCCGACCTTGAGCTTCGCCTTGTAGATCGAGGCGACCGAAGGCCCGACCGACGCCACAGGCAGCCCCGCCAGAAGCTCGGCGGCGTATTTGAAATAGGTGCAGGCATGGTCGGAGGAACCGCGCGCGACGGTGACGAAATAGGCCGGGTCGCGGGCCACGATCTCGCGCGCCGCCTCACGTACCGCGTCTCCGCCCTCCATCAGAAGCCGCTCCACCGCCTGCGGGATCTCCGCGACCTCGCGGCGCATCTTCGTGTCCTGCACGGTCATGTTCGACCACCCTTGCCGTTGTTCTGCTCCGGGGCCATCCTGCCCGAAACGGGAGGTGGCCGAAATGACGAAAACGCTGATCGTGGGCTTGGGAAACATGGGGGTCAGCCATGCGCTGGCCCATCACGCAAACCCGGGTTCCGAGATCGTGGGCCTCGTCAATCGCTCCCGCCGCGACCTGCCCGAAGGCCTGGCGCCTTACCCCCGTTTCGACAGTTTCGAGGCGGGGATGGAAACGCGCCCGGACCTCGTCGTGATCGCCACCTATTCCGACAGCCACGCCGACCTCGCCATCCGCGCCATGGAAGCCGGCGCGCATGTCTTCGTGGAAAAGCCGCTGGCGACCACCGCCGCCGATGCCGAACGCGTCGTGGCGACGGCCCGACGCCTGAACCGCAAACTCGTCGTGGGCTACATCCTGCGCCATCACCCCAGCTGGATCCGCATGATCGCCGAGGCACGCGCGCTTGGCGGACCTTACGTCTTTCGCATGAACCTGAACCAGCAGTCGACCGGCGCCGAGTGGGAAACGCACAAGGCGCTGATGCAGACGACCTCTCCGCTGGTCGATTGCGGCGTCCACTACGTCGACGTGATGTGCCAGGTGACCGATGCGCGGCCCGTGCGGGTACAGGGGATCGGCCTGCGCCTGTCGGACGAGATCGCCGAGGACATGTACAATTACGGCCAGCTTCAGGTGACGTTCGAGGACGGCTCGGTCGGCTGGTACGAGGCGGGCTGGGGCCCGATGATGTCGGAGACGGCGTTCTTCGTGAAGGACATCATCAGCCCGCATGGCGCCGTCTCGATCACCGACGCCGACATGGCCGGATCGTCGGATATCGACGGGCACACGAAGGTGGGCGGGCTGCTGGTGCACCGGCCCTCGGGGGACCGGATGATCGACTTGCCGGACGAACCGGGCCACCAGGCGCTCTGCGACACCGAGCAGGCTTTCGTGCTCGATGCCATCGCGGGAGATACGGACCTTACCCGCCACATGGAGGATGCCGTCCGGTCGCTGCAGATCTGCCTCGCCGCCGATGAAAGCATCCGGACCGGCACGCCCGTCACGCTCTGAGACGCCGCGGGCTCAGATGTCGAGCGTGTGTTCCTTTTCCCAGCGGCTGAAATGGGACACGAAACTGGTCCATTCCCGCTGCTTGAGCTTCAGGAAAGCCTCGGAGAACTCCTTGCCCATCGCGGCCTTGAGTGTCGTGTCCTTGTCATAGGCCCGGAGCGCGTCAAGCATGTTGAGCGGGAGTTTCAACGCACCCCGGACCTTGTGGCCGTCGGCATACATGTCAATGTCGTGGCGCTTGCCCGGGTCGGCATCGGTGGCTATCCCGTCGAGCCCGGCCGCGATTATGACCGCCTGCAGGAGATACGGGTTCGCCGCGCCGTCGGGCAGGCGCAGCTCGAACCGTCCGGGGCCGGGCACGCGGACCATGTGGGTGCGGTTGTTGCCCGTCCAGGTGACGGTGTTGGGCGCCCAGGTCGCCCCCGACAGCGTCACCGGTGCGTTCAGGCGCTTGTAGCTGTTGACCGTGGGATTGGTGATCGCCGACATCGCCGCGGCATGCTTCATGATCCCACCAAGGAAGGCACGCCCCTTGTCCGAAAGACCCAGCTCCGAGGTCGTGCTGCCGGGCACGGGATCGATGGCGAAGACGTTTGTGGCCGCGGCCTCGCCGGGCGCATCCCACACGGATACATGCGTGTGGCAGCCGTTGCCGGTCAGCCCCTCGACGGGCTTGGGCATGAACGTCGCGCGGAACCCGTGAGCCTCGGCCACCGATTTCGTCATGAACTTGAAGAAGCTGTGCTTGTCGGCCGTTTTCAGCGCGTCGTCGAAGTCCCAATTCATCTCGAACTGGCCGTTGGCGTCCTCGTGGTCGTTCTGATACGGGCCCCAGCCGAGGTCGAGCATGTAGTCGCAGATCTCGCGGACGACATCATAGCGGCGCATCACAGCCTGCTGGTCGTAGCAGGGCTTGGCCGCCGTGTCGTATTCGTCGGAAATCGCCGATCCGTCCGGGGTCAGCAGGAAATACTCGGCCTCCACGCCGGTCTTGACGTGCATCCCCTGCCCCGCCGCCTCCGCGATGAGGCGGCGCAGGACGTTGCGCGGGGCCTGGGCGACCTCCGCCCCCTCCATCACGGGGTTCGCCGCGACCCATGCGACCTCGGGATTCCACGGCAGCTGGATGACCGAGGCCGGGTCCGGCACGGCCAGCATGTCCGGATGCGCGGGCGTCATGTCGAGATGGGTGGCGAAACCCGCGAAGCCAGCGCCCTCCTCCTGCATCCCGGCAATCGCCTGCGCCGGCACCAGTTTCGCCCGCTGCCCACCAAAGAGATCGGTGAAGGAGATCATGAAGTATTTCACCCCGCGCTCGGCGGCGTAAGTGGCCAGGTCGATGGTCATGCTGCGTATCCCCCGTGCTGATCGCGTCCTTGTCTTCAGTACCCTGTTCCCGGTTTGCCGGGATACCAGTCCGTGCCCGCCAGCGGCACCTGCGCCATGGCGGCGGCCTCCATCGTCAGGGCGCAGAGATCCTCCGGCTCCAGATGATGCAGGTGGTTGTGGCCGCAGGCGCGCGCGATGGTCTGCGCCTCCAGCGTCATGACATTGAGATAGTTGCGCAGCCGCCGCCCGCCCTCCACGGGGTCGAGCCGCGCGGCAAGCTCCGGGTTCTGGGTGGTGATCCCGGCGGGGTCATGGCCCTCGTGCCAGTCGTCATAGGCCCCGGCCGTGGTGCCAAGCGCGTTGTATTCGGCCTCGTATTTCGGATCGTTGTCGCCCAGCGCCACCATCGCCGCCGTGCCGATGGACACCGCGTCGGCCCCCAGCGCGAGCGCCTTGGCGACGTCCGCGCCGGTGCGGATGCCGCCCGAGACCACCAGCTGCACCTCGCGGTGCAGCCCGAGATCCTGCAACGCCTTCACGGCGGGCCGGATACAGGCCAGCGTCGGGATGCCCACATGTTCGATGAACACGTCCTGCGTGGCCGCCGTGCCGCCCTGCATGCCGTCGATCACGACGACATCGGCCCCGGCCTTGACCGCCAGCGCCACGTCGAAATAGGGCCGCGTCGCGCCGATCTTGACGTAGATCGGCACCCGCCAGCCGGTGATCTCGCGCAGCTCCAGGATCTTGATTTCCAGATCGTCTGGCCCTGTCCAGTCGGGGTGCCGACAGGCGGAACGCTGGTCGATCCCCTTGGGCAGGGTCCGCATCTCGGCCACGCGGTCGTCGATCTTCTGACCCAGCAGCATGCCGCCCCCGCCGGGCTTGGCCCCCTGCCCCACGACCACCTCGATGGCGTCGGCGCGGCGCAGGTCGTCCGGGTTCATGCCGTAGCGCGACGGCAGGTACTGGTAGACGAGTGTCGCGGAATGCCCGCGCTCTTCCGGTGTCATGCCGCCATCGCCCGTGGTGGTGGAGGTTCCGGCCAGCGTCGCGCCCCGCCCCAGCGCCTCCTTCGCGGGCCCCGACAGCGCGCCGAAGCTCATGCCCGCGATGGTGATCGGGATGTCGAGCTCGATCGGGTTTTCCGCGAACCGCGTGCCAAGCGTAACCTTCGTGCCGCAGGCCTCGCGGTAGCCCTCCAGCGGATAGCGGCTGACCGAGGCGCCGAGAAAGAGCAGGTCATCGAAATGCGGCACCCGCCGTTTCGCGCCACCGCCCCGGATGTCGTAGATGCCGGTTGCGGCCGCGCGGCGGATCTCGGCGTTGATCGGGTTGGAAAACGTGGCCGACTGGATCGGCGCGGTCCGGGGGATGTCGTTGCTCAAGGTGCCATACCCCTCAATAGGCGTTGTCGATGTTGAAATGGTAGAGCTTGCGGGCCGAGCCATAGCGGCGGAATTCCTCCGGCTTCGCGTCGCATTCGCCGCGCTCCAGAAGGTCGGCCAGAAGCTCGAGGTGCTCGGGCCGCATCTCCTTTTCGACGCAGTCGGCACCAAGGCCCTTCACCGAGCCGCGCACGAACAACCGCGCCTCGTACAGGCTGTCGCCCAGCGCATCGCCCGCGTCGCCGCAGACCACGAGGTTGCCCGCCTGCGCCATGAAGGCCGACATGTGCCCGATGGACCCGTGCACGACGATGTCGATCCCCTTCATGGAGATGCCGCAGCGTGAGGACGCGTTGCCCTTGATGACCAGCAGACCGCCATGGCCCGTGGCCCCGGCATACTGGCTCGCGTCGCCCTCCACGATCACGGTGCCCGACATCATGTTCTCGGCGACACCCGGGCCGACGGAACCCGCGACCCGGATCGTCGCCTGCTTGTTCATGCCCGCGCAGTAGTAGCCGGTGGGCCCCTTGATCGTGACGTCGAGCGGTGCGTCGAGGCCCACGGCGATGGCGTGGCTGCCCCTCGGGTTCACCACCTCCCACGGCTCGTTCGGCGTCGTGCCGGCCAGTTGCTGGAGCGCGGCGTTCAGGCCGCGCAGCCCGTCGGCCTCGATATCGTAGACCGCCATGTCAGTGGCTCCAGAAATAGACGGTGGCGGGCTCGGGCTCCCACACGCGGGCGGCGTCGATGCCGGGCAGGTTGACCAGGGCGCGGTACTCGCTGCCGAAGGCCACGTATTGATCGGTCTCGGCCATCACGGCGGGCTTGCAGGCGATCGGGTCGCGCACGACACCGAAACCGTCCTTCGTGCCCACGACGAAGGTGAAGAACCCGTCGAGGTCCTCCAGCGCGCTTTCCAGAGCCTCACCGAGGCTCGCGCCTTGCTGCATCTTCCAGGTGATGTAGGCCGCGCCAACCTCGGTGTCGTTCTCGCTCTCGATACGGACGGCATCGCGGCGCAGCTTGCGGCGCAGCGCGTTGTGATTGGCCAGCGACCCGTTGTGCACCAGGCACTGGTCGGCGCCGGTGGAGAACGGATGCGCGCCCTCGGTCGTCACGGCGGACTCCGTGGCCATGCGGGTATGGCCGATGCCGTGCGTGCCGGCCATGGCGGGCAGGTCGAAGCGGGCGGCAACGTCGCGCGGCAGACCCACCTCCTTGTAGATCTCGATCCGGTCGCCGTCGCTCATGATGCGCAGGTTGGCCACCTCGCGCAGCGCCGCGCGCGCCTCGGCCACATGCGCCGCGCCCAGATGCAGCACCGCGTGGGTGTCGTTCCGCGACAGCCGCACAGGCATGCCGAGCCGCGCCGACAACGTCTCGGCCAATGTCGGAAAGACGTCGTCTGGCGTGTCCGACTGCACGGTCAGCTTCGCCTCGCCGTCACGCCCCGCGCCATAGATCGCCACGCCCGCGCTGTCCGGCCCGCGGTCCGTCATTGTCACCAGCATCCCCGTCAGCATCTCGCCCATCCTGGGCTCGAGCGACGGGTCCTTCAGGAACAGGCCAACGATCCCACACATCTGCGTGCGACTCCCTTCTTCAGAACGAGGCTCGATTATCACTGACAGGAATGTTATTCAACCTCTATGAAACACCATCGTCGCCTCAGTGCCCGTCCTCCGCATAGGAGATCACCGACAGGAAGCGGATAGGAAGCACCTCCAGTTCCTCCGGCCCGTGCGGCGCGTCGGCGTCGAAGAACAGCGTGTCGCCCGGTTCGAGGCGATAGATCCGCTGACCGTGGCGGTAGCCCACGACGCCTTCGAGCATGTAGATCATCTCGATCCCGCCATGCTGGAAGGTCGGAAACACGTCCGAGGCGCTGTTGAGCGTGATCAGGTAGGGCTCGACCGACACGCCATGAACCGTTCCGGTCAGGTGCCCCAGAAGGTTGTACTGATGGCCCGCGCGGGTGCCCTCGCGGACGATCTCCACCCCTTCTCCCGCCTTGGTGTGGACAGCCTCGCGCGTTTCCTCGAACTGGCGGAATAGCGCGGTCAGCGGCACGTTCAGCGCTTGCGCAAGGGATTGCAGCGTCGTCAGAGACGGCGAGGTGACGCCGTTTTCGATCTTCGACAGCATCCCGATCGAGAGGCCGGTCTGCTCGGACAGTTCCTTGACGGTGATGCGCTGGTTCTGGCGCAGGGACCGGACCTGCCGGCCGATCGCCGTCTCGAGGTTCCGCTCACGGCCCGGCACGACCCGGTGGGGGTCCTGCAACGGCCCGATCTTGCGTTTTGCCCCTGCCATGACCGCCAGCCCCGTCCTTTGGCTGCCCCGACCCGTTCGGGGTGTTCCCGCCGACGATACGCGCGGTCGACCGCAAGGCACAATGGAGCGCGTATCTGGAACGCACGGCCGCTTCCATCTAGCCAATGCCGCGAGGGAAGACTGCCGCCGCGTCATGCAGGCGCCACAGCTGTCGTGGAGGAGGACGGCCGTGCAAGCGGGACGGCGCCGGGCGGACCGCAGCGACCTGGCCCTCGCGCACCATGGCGTGCTCGGCATGACCGAGCGTCCCCTCCCCCTTGATGGCCTTCGTGTGCTCGATTTCAGGCATTCGGTGATGGGGCCGAGAGCCGGCTTCGTGCTCGCCGATCTGGGCGCCGGGGCGATCCGCTTGGCACAAGCCTCGGGCGATCCCACGTGACGGCTCAACGGCTTCGGCCCGGACTATCTCCCGTTCTATAAACGCCAAAAGCGCGGCGTCTCGATCGACCCGAAGGATGCGCGGGCTGGAGGTCGCCAAACGCCTGATCGGCACGGCCGAAGTGCTGATCGAAAGTTTCGGCACCGGAACCCGGAGCGCCCGGGCCACCCTTCCGTGAGGGCGCCAGCGTGATCGACGTGATGGGCATCGCAGCGGGGCGGCGTGAGGCCCCCGGATACGGCCCGAAGCGCGGCACATTGCAACGCCATCACGGCCCGGATAGACCATGACCACCGCGCCGGAAGGAGAATCCATGATCGACCTAAGTCATCCGTGGTCGACCACGATCATCGATACTCAACCCGGACGCATCGCCGTGCACAAACCTCCGACAAGGGATCTGATCGGCCATAGGACCCGCGCGCGGGCAGCCCGGCCCAGCACAAACGGGCAGAAGCCCGGTACGGCGGCGAGTATGGCGGTGATCTGCACAGGACCGGCGTTTCCGTGCCGCTGGCCCGCCGATCGGAACAGATGCTTCGGGGCGGCTGCATCAAGGGACCGGCGCCGCCCGCCTATCGCTGGCCCCATACCGGCCCCTGACAGGGAAACCGGATCGAGCGCCGCCAGACACGTGACACAAAGACCGACAAGAGGGACACACCAATGACATTCACGACCCGCCCCGAACTGATGGGCACCTTCGGCATGGTCTCGACGACCCATTGGCTCGCCAGCCAGGCCGGCATGAAGATGCTCGAGGCCGGCGGGACGGCCGCGGATGCCGCCGTGGCGGCGGGCTTCGTGCTGAACGTGGTGGAGCCGCATCTGAACGGCCCGCTTGGGGAAGTTCCGGCCTTCGTCCTTCCGGCGGGCGCGGACACGCCGCTGGTGCTCTGCGGTCAGGGTGTGGCGCCCGCGGGCGCAACGGTGGCCCATTACCGGGACGAAGGGCTCGAGATCATCCCCGGCTCCGGCCTTCTGGCGACGGTCACGCCGGGGGCGTTCGACGCATGGATGCTGATGCTGCGCGACCATGGGCGGCTGTCTCTCTCCGAGGTGCTGGCCCCGGCGATCTACTATGCCGAACACGGCCACCCGATGCTGGCGGGCGTGGCGGCCTCCATCGCCGGCCTGCAGGACGTGTTCCGGCAGGAATGGCCTACCTCCGCGCCGGTCTGGCTCCCGGGCGACCGCGCACCCGAGGCCGGCGCGCTGTTCCGCAACCCCGATTGCGCGGCGATGTGGCGGCGTCTCGTCGAGGAGAGCGAAGCGGCCGGCCCCGACCGCGAGGCGCAGATCGAGGCCGCGCGCGTGGCCCATGCCAGGGGCTTCGTGGCCGAGGCCATAGACACCTTCCTGCGGGATGCCTGCGTGCTGGACGCGACCGGCGAAAAGCGCAAGGGCGTGCTGGACGGCGACGACATGGCGACGTGGGAGGCCACGTGGGAGGCGCCGCTTGCCGTCGATCACGCGGGCTGGACGGTCTGGAAATGCGGGGCATGGACCCAAGGTCCCGTGCTTCTGCAGGTCCTGCAGATGCTGTCCGGGGACGACCTGGCGTCCATGGACCCGGTCGGCCCGGAGTTCGTGCATCTGGTGACCGAGGCGCTGAAACGCGCCTTTGCCGATCGCGAAAGCTACTACGGCGATCCGGCGCTGCATGACATTCCGGTCGATACGCTGCTGTCGGAGGCCCACAACGCGGCGCACCGCGCCGATATCGGGCAGGCGGCCAGCCACGATCACCGGCCGGGCCGGATCGAGGGGCTCGAGACACTTGCCGACGCCTTCCTCGCCCGCGCCGCGCGCCGCACCCCCGAGGCGGGCGTGGGCGCCGGCGAGCCCACCATGGCGCATCTGGTGAACCAGCGCGGCGACACGGTCCATGTGGATGTGGTGGACCGCTGGGGCAACATGGTGTCGGCCACGCCTTCGGGCGGATGGCTGAAGTCGAACCCTGTGGTGCCGGGGCTCGGTGTGCCGCTGAACACGCGGGCGCAGATGTTCTGGCTGGACGAGGGTCTGCCGACGACGCTGGCGCCCGGGGCGCGGCCCCGCACGACGCTCAGCCCCTCCATGGCGCGCGGGCCGGACGGGACGTGGTGCGCCTTCGGAACCCCCGGCGGCGATCAGCAGGACCAGTGGCAGGCGACCTTCCTTCTGCGCCTGATCCACCACGGGCTGAACCTGCAGGAGGCCATCGATGGCCCGCTGTTTCACACCGGGCATCTGCAATCGAGCTTCTTCCCGCGTGCGGTGCAGCCAGGGCACCTGCTGGTGGAACCCGCCTTTCCCGAGGCGACGATCGAGGGGCTCCGCGCCAAGGGTCACAAGCTCGAGGTTTCGGCGCCCTGGGCTGCGGGACGGCTTTGCGCCGTGGCGCGCCGTCCCGATGGCGTCGTGAAGGGGGCAGCGACACCGCGGCTGATGCAGGCCTACGCGGTGGGCCGGTAGGGCGCGTTCATCT
>CAZOBK010000010.1:0-13376 GCA_964578115.1 uncultured Roseicyclus sp. | reverse complement strand
GCGACACCGCGGCTGATGCAGGCCTACGCGGTGGGCCGGTAGGGCGCGTTCATCTTGCCGCTCAGCGGTCCTCCATCTGGGCCACGAGCTTGCCAAGGAACATGCCCATGCCGCCGCAGCCCGACTGCGCCCAGCCGCCATCGACGGGCAGCACGGCGCCGCTGACATAGGCGCCCATGTCGGAGGCGAGGAACATGCAGGCATGCCCGATATCGTCGGGCGTGCCGAGCCGGCCCAGCGGCACGGAGGCAGCGACCTTGCCGATGGCCTCCTCGGTCGGGGCAAGCCGTGCCATGCCCTCGGTCCCGCCGATGGGCCCAGGCACGACGGAATTGACGCGGATGCCCTCGGCGCCCCACTCGATGGCCAGCGTGCGCGTGATCATGTCGACGCCAGCCTTTGCCGCGGAGACATGGGATTGCCCCGGCATCGGCAGGAAGGCCTGCGGCGCCGAGATGTTCACCACGCTCGCACCCGGTTTCTTAAGGTAGGCGTGGCTGGCCTTCATCACGTGAACGGTGCCCATCAGGTCGATCTCGACCACACTTCGGAAGGCGTTCGCCGACATGCCATTGAGGCTCGCCGGGAAATTGCCCGCCGCGCCAGAGACGAGCACGTCGAAGTCGCCCCACGCATTATGGACCTCGGCAAGGCCCGCCTCGATGGCCGGAAGATCTCGCACATCCGCCGCGAAACCCTTCGCCTCCGCGCCCAGCGCCTTTAGCGCCGCGACGGTGTCGGCGACCTTCTCCTCCGACCGGCTGGCGACGGCCACGCGCGCGCCGTGGCGGGCGAAAAGCTCCGCTATGCCGCGGTTGATCCCGCTGGTGCCGCCGATCACGACAACCGTCTTGCCGCTGAAATCGATGGTAATGCTCATGATGCCCGGCCCTCTCGCATGAATGTCCGCCTTCGCGCCACGTTAAGACGGGAGAGGCGGCCGGGCCATGGGAAACCCGGACCCGCGACGCCACGTTAATCGCGGGCCTCCTGCAGAGGGCAAATTGACCCCGCTTGCGGGCCGGTGCAGGATCGCCGGCGGCGCGCGTGGACGGCGTGCGGGTCGAGGGGCGGCGAATGTCATCGGAGCAGCAGATTTCCCATTGGGACCGGTCCGCAGCCGAGCCGGATGTCGACGCGCCGTTCGAGGGCGACGCGACGGCGGATCTTGCCATAATCGGCGGCGGTTTCACCGGGCTGTCGACGGCGCTGCATGGCGCCGAGCGCGGCCTCGACTGCCTCGTGCTGGAGGCCGAGCGCATCGGCCATGGCGGATCGGGGCGCAACGTGGGCCTCGTGAACGCAGGTGTCTGGCATCCGCCGGCGGCGGTGCGCGCGGCACTCGGCCCCACCTACGGCCCCCGTTTCGTGGAACGGTTCGGGGCCGCACCGGAATACGTGTTTTCCCTGATCGAGCGGCACCAGATCCGCTGCGAACCGGCGCGGCAGGGAACAATCCACGCCGCCCACGCGCCCTCGGCGCTCAAGGGCCTGCGCGGGCGGCTCGACGAATGGCAGCGGCTGGGCGCACCGGTCGAGTTGCTGAGCGCCGAGGACGCGCACCGCATGATTGGCGGCGGGCGGTTCGCGGGCGGGCTCTACGACCGGCGGGCGGGAACCGTGAACCCGATGGGCTATGTCCGCGGCCTTGCACGGGCCGCACTGGGGGCCGGTGCGCGGATCGCAACGGGCGTGCGCGCCACAGGGCTCATACGAGACGGCGATGGCTGGCGGGTGAAGACGCGCCGCGGGACCATACAGGCGCGTACGGTCGTGCTGGCGACCAATGCCTATACCGACGACCTCTGGCCGGGGCTCTCGCGGGTCTTCACGCTCATCCCCTATTTCCAGCTCGCCACCGAACCGCTGGGCGCGGCGGGCGACACGATCCTGCCGGGGCGGCAGGGCCTGTGGGACACCGCGCCGATCATGACCAGCCTGCGCAAGGACGTGGAGGGGCGGCTGATGATCGGGTCCATGGGCCGGGTCATCGGAGATGCGCAAAGCGGCGTCTCGCGCCGCTGGGCCGAGCGGCAGTTGCGCCGGATGTTCCCCGATCTCGGACCGGTCGCGTTCGACAGCGCGTGGCATGGCCACATCGCGCTGACGCCCGATCACCTGCCGCGCATCCACAGGCTGGCCGAGGGGCTCTATACGCCGATCGGCTACAATGGCCGCGGCATCACCACCGGCACCGTGTTCGGCAAGGCGATGGCGGAGTTGCTGACGGGCATGGACCCCGCCGACCTGCCCCTGCCACTCAGCGACATGCAGACCTTGCGAAGCGGGGTCTTGCGCTCGCGCGTCTACGACATTGCATTCACCGCCAACCAGATCGTGAAAGGCATTGGAATATGACCCAGCCTGCGCAGCAGATCCGCGTGGGCGTCGATATCGGTGGCACCTTCACCGATGTGGCGCTGGAGCATCCCGGGGGGCGAAGCTCCGCGAAACTCCTGACCGATTACGAACGCCCCGAGCGCGCGATCCTCGCCGGGATCGCCGAGGCCGCGTCCGAGGCTGGCGTGGGCCTGTCCGAGATCGGGCAGGTCATCCACGGCACGACGCTCGTGACCAACGCTTTGATCCAGCGACGTGGCGCGAAGACGGCCTTCATCACCACCGAGGGTTTCCGCGACGTGATCGAGATGCGGTCCGAGAACCGCTTCGAGCAATATGACCTGAACCTCGAACTGCCCGCCCCGCTGATCCCGCGCGAGCATCGCTACACCCTGCCCGAACGTGTCGCCGCCGATGGCAGCGTCCTGCTGCCGCTCGATCCGGGCGAGGCCGAGGCGCTGGCCGAACGGATCGCCACGGGCGGCTACGAGGCCGTCGCCGTTGGTCTGATCCATGCCTATGCGAACAACATACATGAATGTATGGTGCGGGACGTCCTGCACCGAGCCGCGCCGGAGCTTGCCGTGTCGATCTCCTCCGTCGTGTCGCCGCAGATGCGTGAGCTGCCGCGCTTCAACACGGTGATCGCCAACGCCTATGTCCAGCCGCTGGTCTCCGACTACCTCGGCCGGCTGGTGTCGGAATTGCAGGCGGCCGAGATCGCGGCGCCTGTCTTCCTGATGCATTCGGGCGGCGGGCTGGTCTCGGTGGAAACGGCCATCGACCAGCCCGTGCGCCTGCTCGAATCCGGGCCCGCCGGGGGCGCCATCTACGCCGCTGGCGTGGCGCGCGCCCATGGGCTGACGAAGGCGCTCAGTTTCGACATGGGCGGGACCACGGCCAAGATCTGCCTGATCGAGGACGGGGCGCCCAAGACCGCAAACACCTTCGAGGTCGCGCGCACCTACCGGTTCAAGAAGGGTTCGGGCATGCTGATCTCCACGCCGGTCGTCGAGATGGTCGAGATCGGCGCGGGCGGCGGCTCGATCGCCTGGACGGACGCGATGGGGCGGTTGCGTGTGGGCCCGCATTCGGCGGGGTCCGAACCCGGTCCCGCCTGCTACGGGAGGGGCGGCGAAACGCCCGCGGTCACAGATGCCAATCTCGCGCTCGGCCGCCTAGACCCCGAGAATTTCGCGGGCGGTGCCATTCCGCTCTATCCCGAAAGGGCCGAGGCCGCGCTGATGACGCTTGGGCTGATGCTGGACGAGGCGGCCTTCGGCATCACCGAGCTGGTGGACGAGAACATGGCCAACGCCGCACGCGTCCATACAGTCGAGAATGGTCGCGATATCGCACAGTTCACCATGGTGGCCTTCGGCGGGGGCGCGCCGCTCCACGCCTGTCGGCTCTGCGAAAAGCTGGGGTTGAAGGAGGCGCTGATCCCGCCCGGCGCGGGCGTGGGTTCGGCCATCGGTTTCCTGCAGGCGCCCGTGAGTTTCGAGGCGACTCGCGGTCTCTACCAGCGGTTCGACACCTTCGACGCCGAGACGGTGAACGCGATGCTCGACGAACTGGCAGAGGCCGCGAACGCCTTCGTAGACCGTGGCGCGCCGGAGGCGCCGAGGGTCACGCGGCTCATCGCGCAGATGCGCTATGTGGGACAGGGCTGGGAAATCCCTGTGGAGCTGCCGCATCGCGCGTATTCGGCCGATGACATCCCGATGCTCGTCGCACGCTTCGAGGAAGAATACCGCACGCTCTTCGGGCGGGTCATCGAGGGCCTCGCGATCGAGGTCACGAACTGGCAACTGACCGTCGCGACCGAGGTGCAACCGGTATCGCCCGCCACGCGCTTCGAGGACGGCGTGCCGGCCAAACCCGTACGGCACCGCCGTTTCTTCGACGCCGCCCTGCGCGAGACCGTCGAGGCCGCCGAAGTGCCCCGCGCCGCCATGACGCCGGGGATCAAGATCGACGGCCCGGCGATCATCGTGGAGGATGAGACGGCGACCATCGTCACCTCGGCCTTCCGCGCCGTGGGACAGGGCGACGGCAGCCTGCGCCTGATCCGGAAGGAGGCCAACGCATGAAACACATCGATTACCAGATCATGTGGGACCGCCTGATCGCGGTGGTCGAGGAACAGGCGATGACGCTGGTGCGCACGGCGTTCTCGACCTCCGTCCGCGAGGCGGGCGACCTTTCCGCCGGGCTCTTCGATGCCGAGGCGCGGATGATGGCGCAGGCGGTGACGGGAACGCCGGGGCATGTCAACGCCATGGCCGAAAGTGTCGGCCATTTCGCCGCCCGCTTCGGGCCGCAGGTGACGCTCGAGGGCGACGTCTACGTGACGAACGATCCGTGGATGGGCACGGGCCATCTTCACGACATCACGGTGGTCACGCCGGTCTTCCGCAAGGGCCGGCATATCGGCTATTTCGCCTGCACCGCCCATGTGGTCGATATCGGCGGGCGCGGCTTCGGGCCCGACGGGAGGGAGGTCTACGAGGAAGGCCTCCTGATCCCGATCACCAGGTTCGCGCAGGCCGGGCAGGTCCAGCCGCTGCTGATCGAGATGATCCGGGCAAATGTGCGCACGCCCGACCAGACCGTGGGCGACATCCATTCGCTCGCCGCCTGCAACGCGGCCGGCGAACGTCGGCTTCACGAGATGATGGACGAGTTCGGGATCGACGATCTGTTGGGCCTCAGCACCCATATTCTCGACACCTCGCGCAAGGCCACAAGGGCGGCCATTGCGGAGGTTCCAGACGGCGTCTATCGCAACGAGATGCGCGTCGACGGCTACGACGCGCCGGTGGACATGGTGGTGACGCTGACCGTCGAGGGCGACCGGCTGACGGCCGATTTCACCGGCACCTCCGGCCCCTCTTCCTTCGGGGTCAACGTGCCCGAGGTCTACACCCGCGCCTATGCCTGCTTCGCGCTGAAATGCACCATCGCGCCGGATGTGCCGAACAACGCAGGGAGCCTTGAGCCCTTCGAGATCACCGCGCCCGAGGGCTCGATCCTCGCTGCGCGCCGTCCCGCCCCGGTCTCGGTCCGTCACGTGCTGGGCCATCTGGTGCCGGACGTGGTGCTGGGCGCGCTGCACCACGCGCTGCCCGACACGGTGCCGGCGGAGGGCGCGTCGTCGCTGTGGAACATCCAGATCGCCGTGCGCCCGGTGGACGGTTCGGGCCCGGGTGCGGAGATCCTGATGTTCAACTCCGGCGGCACCGGGGCGCGGCCGGGCCTTGACGGGCTTTCGGCCACGGCCTTCCCCTCGGGCGTCTCGACCATGAGCGTCGAGGCGACCGAGCAGGTCGGTCCGATCATCGTGTGGCGCAAGGACCTGCGCGAGGGGTCCGGGGGTGCGGGGACCCATCGCGGTGGGCTCGGACAGGTGATCGAGATCGAGGCGCGGGACGGATACGATTTCCACTTCAACGCAATGTTCGACCGGGTCGACAACGCCGCGCGCGGCCGCGCCGGCGGGCATGCGGGCGCGGCGGGGCGGGTGGAGCTGGCAGACGGCACCCGCCTGAAAGCCAAGGGCCGCCAGCATGTCGCGGCTGGTCAAAGGCTCCGCCTGAGCCTGCCGGGCGGCGGCGGATACGGGCCGCCCGAGGCACGCGCCCGCGAAGAGGTGATGCGCGATCTCGCGGCGGGGTACATTACGGCCGATGCGGCGCGGGATATCCATGGACAGCAAGACGAGGAGTGAGACGATGAGCACGCAGAAACTGGCGCTGGTGACGGGCGGCGCGCAGGGCATCGGCTATGCCTGTGCCGAGGCGTTGAAGGAGGATGGCTACGGCGTCATTCTTGCGGACATCAACGCCGACGGCGTGGCCGAGGCCGCCGAGCGGCTGGGTGCGGTCGCGGGTCTTGCCTGCGACATGGCCGACGCGGCGGCGGTGGCGGCGCTGTTCGACCGGATCGAGGCCGATCACGGACCGGTCTCGGCGCTGGTGAACAACGCGGGCATCGCCATGCCGGGCGATTTCCTCGACTACGATCTGGACGCCTTCGACAAGGTGATCGCGGTCAACCTGCGCGGCACCTTCGTCGCCACCCAGCGCGCAGCGAGGGCCATGGTAGCCCATGACATCAAGGGCGCGATCGTCAACATGTCCTCGATCAACGCGCAGCTGGCGATCCCCGCCATCCCGGCCTATTGCGCGTCGAAGGGCGGGGTGATGCAGCTGACCAAGGTGGCCGCACTGGCGCTGGCGCCAAATGGCATTCGGGTGAACGCGGTGGGACCGGGTTCCATCGACACCGAGATGATGGCCGGCGTGAACGCCAATCCCGATGCGCTGGCCCGCGTGCTGTCGCGCACGCCCTTGGGCCGGGTCGGCACCCCGCGCGAGATCGGCGACGTGGTGGCGTTCCTGTGTTCGGACAAGGCCAGCTACGTGACCGGCGAGACGATCTATGTCGATGGGGGTCGGCTTGGCCTGAACTACACCGTGTAAGGGGGCTCTGCCCCCTCGGCCTGGCGGCCTCACCCCCGGAGTTTTCTAGCCAGGATGAAGGAGGGAGGGCCGCTCAGCCAGCCCGGGCGAGCAGCGAGGCGTTGCCGCCCGAGGCGGTGGTGTCGACGCAGAGATGGCGCTCGGTCACGCAATGGGGCGCGAGATCCGCCGCCCTGATCAGGGGCAGGATCGGGCCGTCACGCTCGGCAAGCGCGCGGCGCAGCGCCCGGGCGGTCGCCGCCTCGCCCCAGAAGGCGACGGCGGCGATGCCCGGCAGCGCGACAAGTGTCTCGGGTTCGATCACGCCGTCGACGCCCTCCGCTTCGGAGAGGCCCGGCGCCACGGCAAGCGCCGGGCATCCGGCCGCGCGCGCGTGCGCCGCCTGCTCGAGTGCCGCGTCGCGGCCGGGCCCGAGACAAAGGACCGGGCCGCGCGGCGCGGTGGTGTAGCGGTTCGTCTCGCCGGTCGGGCCGGGCAGGCTGAACGCCGGTGCCGCCGATGACGGGGCGCACAGCTCGGCGATACGTCGGGCGAGCGTCTCGGGCGGGACGGGCGTGCCCTCCACCTCCGGCACGCGACCTTCCGGCTCCCGGCAGAAGCGCGGGACATAGGCCGGACCGCCCGCCTTGGGCCCCGTACCGGACAGGCCGGTGCCGCCGAAGGGCTGGCTGCCCACCACGGCGCCGATCTGGTTGCGGTTGACGTAGACGTTGCCCGCCCGGACCGCGCGCGCGACCTCCTCGACCCGCGTGTCGATCCGAGTGTGCAGCCCGAAGGTCAGGCCGTAGCCCGTGGCGTTGATATCCGCGATGACGTCGTCGAGCCGCTCACCCCGGAAGGTCGCGATGTGCAGGACGGGGCCGAAAACCTCCCGCTCCAGATCCGCGATGCCGTCGATGCGGATCGCGCAGGGGCCGATGAAATACCCCTCCGATGGGGCCGCGACCTGATGCAGGAGGCGGCCATCGGCCTGCGCGACCTCGATATAGCCGCAGATCCCGTCATGGGCCGTGGCGTCGATCACCGGACCTACATCGGTCGCGAGGTCCCATGGATCGCCGATCCGGAGCTCGTCCATGGCGCCGAAGAGCATCTTCAGGAAGCCCTGTGCGATATCCTCCTGCAGGTAGAGGCAGCGCAGCGCCGAACATCTCTGGCCCGCCGACTGGAAGGCCGAGGTGATGATGTCGCGCACGGCCTGTTCGGGGAGCGCGGTGCTGTCGACCACCATCGCGTTGAGCCCCCCGGTCTCGGCGATCAGCGTGGCGTCGGGTGCGAGATGGGCGGCCATCGCGCGGTGAATGGCCTGCGCCGTTGCGGTCGAGCCGGTGAAGGCGACGCCGTCGACCCCGGGGTGCGAGGTCAACGCGGCGCCGACCTCCGCCCCGGTTCCGGGCAGAAGCTGCAGCGCCGCGCGCGGAACGCCGGCCTTGTGCAGAAGCGCCGTGGCCCGCGCGGCGATGAGGGGCGTGGCCTCCGCCGGTTTCGCGAGCACCGCGTTGCCGGCGGCCAGTGCGGCGGCGATCTGGCCGGTGAAGATCGCAAGCGGAAAGTTCCACGGGCTGATGCAGGCGAAGCATCCGCGCGGCGGATGCGCGAGTTCCGGGGCGCGGGCGGCGTAGTAGCGCAGGAAATCCACGGCCTCGCGCAGCTCGGCCAGCGCATCCATCGGCGTCTTGCCCGCCTCGCGCGCCAAGAGCGCGAAGATCTCGGGCGCGTGTGCCTCGTAGAGATCGGCCGCCCGGTTCAGGACGGCGGCGCGGTCCGTTGCGGGTGCGGCCCATTGTTCCGCCCCCGTGACGGCGCGGTCGACATCGGCCGCCGCCGTCAGCGTCACGGTGCCGACCTCGTCCTCCGGGCGGGCCGGGTTGAGAACCGGCTCCTCCCTCCCGGGGGCGGGCGGCGACGCGAGAACGGGACCCGCCGACCAGCGCGTGGCGATGTCTTCCTCGCGCACCATGCGAAACGCACCCCACGCCACCCGGTCGTGCAGGTCGATGCCGTGCGAATTCACCCGCTCCGGACGGTAGAGATCGGCCGGCGCCACGACGCTGGAATGGGGCTGACCCAGACCTTCCGCGTCGAAAGGGTCGCTCGCCACCGACGCGGCGGGGACGGCGCCATCGAGCACCCGGTTCACGAAGGAACTGTTGGCCCCGTTTTCCAGAAGCCGCCGCACCAGGTAGGCCAGAAGATCGCGATGCTTGCCCACGGGCGCGTAGATGCGGCAGGGCGTGCCATGTTCCTCTCGCACCATCTCGTGGAGCGCCTCGCCCATGCCGTGCAGACGCTGGAACTCGAAGGCGTCGCGACGCCCCTCCGCCATCTCGACAATTGCCGCCATGGTGTGGGCATTGTGGGTGGCGAATTGCGGGTAGAGCCGGCCGGAGCAATCGAAGAGCTTCCGCGCGCAGGCAAGGTAGGAGACATCCGTCGCCGCCTTGCGGGTGAAGACCGGAAAGCCGTCCAGCCCCTCGACCTGCGCGCGCTTGATCTCGGTGTCCCAGTAGGCGCCCTTGACCAGCCGCACCATCATCCGCCGTCCGAGCGAGGCCGCCAGCGCGTCGACCCAGTCGATGACTGGACCCGCCCGGCGGGAATAGGCCTGGATCACCACGCCGAACCCGTCCCAGCCGTGAAGGGCGGGATCGCGCGCCACGGCCTCGATCACGTCGAGCGACAGGTCGAGCCTGTCGGCCTCTTCCGCGTCGATGCTAATTCCGACCCCGGCATCGCGGGCGGCGCGCAACAGATCGGTGACGCGCGGCACCAGCTCGGCCATCACGCGGTCGCGCTGGGTGTCCTCGTAGCGCGGGAAAAGCGCCGAGAGCTTGATCGAAATGCCGGGGTTCGCGGCGATGTCGTCCGATGTGGCCGCGCCTGCGATGCGCGCGATCGCCGTGCGGTAGGCGTCGAAAAAGCCCTCCGCATCCGCCGCCGTCATCGCGGCCTCGCCCAGCATGTCGTAGGAATAGCGGTAGCCGCGCGCCTCCTGCGGCCGGGCGCGTGCCATGGCCGCGTCGATATCCTCGCCCAGCACGAACTGGTTGCCCATCTCGCGCATGGCGCGGCGTACGGCGGTGCGGATCACCGGCTCACCCAGCCGCCGGACGGCGCCGCGCAGCGTCGACGCGACACCGGGCTGCATGTCGTCACGCAGAACGCGCCCCGTCAGCATCAGCGCCCATGTCGAGGCGTTGACCAGCGGCGAGGAGGATTTTCCCAGATGCGCCCCCCATTCCGAAGGCGCGATCTTGTCCTCGATCAGCGCGTCGATCGTGTCGGCGTCCGGCACGCGCAACAACGCCTCGGCAAGGCACATCAGCGCGATGCCCTCGTCCGTGGACAGCCCGTACTCGGCGAGAAACACCTCCATCAGGCCGGGACGTGTGTCGGCGCGCATCCGTTCCACCCATGCCACGGCCTGCGCGGTGGCGGCCTCGCGCGCGTCCACGGACATCGGCGGCGGTGTGCAGAGCCGGTCCAGAACCCCGGCCTCGTCCGCGCGGTGAAAGCGGTGCATGGCCTCGCGGAAGGGGGTCAGGTCAGCGCTCGGGCGGGGGTCATTGATCATGGTGACGGCCTGCTCAGGAGGGCATGGTGAAAGCTTACCGGAAAACGGGTAGCCGGATTGCCTCAAGAACGGCAAAATGCCAGCGATTCACCCAAAGGATGGGCCAGGCTTGGACGATCTTCCCCTCACACCCGAGAACACAGTGCATATGGACTCCTATGACCGCAGGATTCTCAAGATCCTGTCCGGCGACGGCCGCATTGCGATCACCGAACTTGCGCGCCGCATTGGCCTGTCGAAAACGCCCTGCCAGGCCCGCGTCCGCAAGCTCGAGGCGGCAGGCTATATCCGCGGATACCGCGCCGTGCTCGACCCCGGCAAACTTGGCCTCGGCCATGTTACCTTCGTCGAGGTACGCCTGTCCGACACCCGCGAAAGCGCCCTGCGCGCCTTCAACGTCGCCGTGCAGGCCGTCCCGGAGATCGAGCAATGCCACATGATCGCAGGGGCCTTCGACTACCTGCTGAAGGTGCGCAGCCGCGACATCGACGCCTATCGAAGGGTCCTGGGCGAGGTCATCTCGACCCTGCCGCACGTATCGAGCACATCGACCCATGTCTCGATGGAAGCGGTCAAGGACGTGGCCGACCCGCAGTGAGGCGGCAGGGTCACGGGGCCGGAGCGCCCAGCGCCGCCGAAAGCGCGGCCGCAGCCTCGGTCACGGCGGCGGCGAGGCGCGGGATCTCGGCATCGCTCACACGGCTGGCGGGGCCCGAGACGGAGATGCCGGCCACGACCTCACCATGCAGGTCGGTCACGGGCGCTGCGATGCATCGCATCCCTTCGGTCTTTTCCTCGTCGTCGATGGCGTAGCCGCGCGCCTGCGTCAGCGCCATGTCCGCGTCGATGCGGGCCGGATCGGTCAGGGTGCGCGCCGTGAACCTCTCAAGTCCAGCCGCCGCGAGCGCCCCGGCCCGCGCCTCGGGCGACATCCGCGCCAGAAGCGCCTTGCCGATGCCCGAGGCGTGCATGGGCGAGAGCGTCCCGGGCGGAAAGAAGGCGCGGATGGACGCATGGGTTTCGACCTGGCTGATGAAAAGGACGTGACCGTCCCGCGCGATGCCCAGATTGGCCGTCTCGCCCGTCCGCTCCATCAGTCGCCGCAGGACGGGGCGCGCACGCTCCACCAACGATGTGCGGCGCAGGTAGCGCGCGCCGATCAGGAAGGCGCGCGGCCCGATATGCCAAAGCTGCGGGCCGGGGTCGAATTCCACCAGCCCGCGCGCCTCCAGCGTGACGAGGATGCGGTAGGTGGTGGCGGGCGACTGGTCGGTGTCGGCGGCAAGCTCGGACAGCGTGGCACCCGAGGTGGTCGACAGATGCTCGAAAACCGCCATGGCACGGTCCAGCGACTTGATCGTGTTCTGGGCGCTTCGGTCGTCCCAGGCCTTGGGCCGTCCGCGCCCACGCCCCGCCTTCGCTGTGGATTCGATTGGAAAATCGTCCGGCATGAGACCTCGCTGCAGTGCAGTGAAAAACAATTTCACGATACGAAAAAATATATCTGTCTGATATATATTATTTTTTCTGTATCATACCAGTTATGAAAAACGTTTTCAAAAAAATTGTGCGCCGGCGCCATGGCGACTAGGTATTGGCCCAAGCCACGGAAGGAGACGGCCATGAGCTTCCAGAACCCGGTGTTCATCCCCGGACCGACGAATATGCCCGAGGCGCTGCGGCGTGCCTGTGACATACCCACCCTCGACCATCGCTCGGCGGCCTTCGCCGATATCCTGCGCCCCGCCCGGGACGGCGTGCGCAAGATCCTGCGTTCCGCCTCTGCGGAGGTTTTCATCTTCCCGGCGACGGGCACCGGCGGCTGGGAAGTGGCGATCACCAACACGCTGTCGCCCGGCGATACGGTGCTTGCGGCGCGCAACGGGATGTTCAGCCACCGCTGGATCGACATGTGCCAGCGCCACGGCCTGACCGTCGAGATCGTCGAAACCCCTTGGGGCGAGGACATTCCCGCCGACCGGTTCGAGGAAATCCTGCGCGCCGACGCCGCGGGCCGGATCAAGGCGGTACTGGCCACCCATAACGAGACCGCGACGGGCGTCCTGTCCGACATTGCCGCGGTGCGTGCCGCCATGGATGCCGCCGGGCACGACGCGCTTCTGTTCGTTGATGGCGTGTCATCAATCGCGTCGATGCCGTTCGAGTTCGATGCCTGGGGCGTCGACGTGGCCGTCACCGGCAGCCAGAAGGGCTTCATGCTTCCGGCGGGCCTTGCCATCACTGGCTTCTCGGCCAAGGCGCTTGCGGCAGTGGAAACCGGCGGCCTGCCGCGCTGTTTCTACGACATCCGCGACATGGCCAAGAGCTATGCCGTGAACGGCTATCCCTACACGCCCGCCGTGGGGCTGCTGAACGGCTTGGCGCAAAGCTGCGACATGATCCTGACCGAGGGGCTGGACGCGGTTTTCGCCCGACACGCGCGCATAGCAGGCGGCGTCCGGGCCGCCGTGACCGCCTGGGGGCTGGAGCTTTGCGCCGCGCGGCCCGAGCTTTATTCCAACTCCGTCAGCGCGATCCGCACGCCGGAGGGCTTCGACGCCACGCGCATCGTCACCCATGCCGCCGACACCTATGGCGTGGCCTTCGGTGTCGGTCTGGGCGAGGTGGCGGGCAAGGTCTTCCGCATCGGGCATCTGGGGATGCTCACGGACGTCCTGGCGTTGTCGGGGATCGCGACCGCCGAAATGGCGATGGCCGACCTGGGGCTCGACATCAAGCTCGGCTCGGGCGTCGCCGCCGCGCAGGAAGTGTACCGCAGCACCGCCGCGCCCATGGCGCTGGCCGCAGAATGAGGGGTGAGGACATGAAGGACGCCGTTTCGACCGGGGATCTGGACCTGCCAGGGTGGGACGATGTGATTGCCGCGCATGCGCGCATCGCGCCCTACATCCACCGCACGCCCGTTCTGACCTCCCGCTTCATGAACGAGCTGACGGGGGCGGAGTTGTTCTTCAAAT
>CAZOBK010000009.1:15544-76080 GCA_964578115.1 uncultured Roseicyclus sp. | reverse complement strand
AAGAATTGCTGCCCTGGAACTACCCCGGCAAGGTGTGATCGGAACACCGGTTACGAAAAACCCTGTCCCGCCTGCTGGTGCAAAATCCGCCGCTTTCGCTTTCATGGCTCCAAAGGAAGACGCCTCCACAACGACGTCTGTCAGCGTTTCGCCGATCTCAATATCCGCAATCTCGGCAAGCAGCCCGACTGCCCGACGACGATCCGCCATCATGTCTGCGTAGTGCAGCATTGCCGGCCTTGGCCTTCTGTCGGTCTGTAGCGTCTCGACATAGTGCCCGGCCACAGACTCGAGTGTCCTGCTGCTGTAGTCCTCAAGGTCGAGCGCGCCGCACAGGAAGTTTTGGATGGAATCCGGCAAGGGCTGACGCATTGGGTCGTCCTGACGCCCGACCGTCATGTTGGCGTAGTGTTTCCGAAGCGAGAAAAAGACATCCAACGGGTGGCGATAAACCGTAATCACAGTGACACCGTCCCAAACTGGAAAGCCATCGAGCGGCGTGTGGGTTTTTACGACGCGACGCCCGGTTTGTGCCGCAAGCGCCGCGAAAACATCATCGGCCGGAATTCCGAGATCGGCATCGATCCAAGGGGAAAGCGCAGGCAACTTCATCGGCAGATCAGCGCCGCGATGAAGCAGCATGGCAAGCATCGTCTGCGTCCAAGTCGTACCGCTTTTCGAAGGCGTACAGACAATGATGTCACCCCGCCTTGGTTCATAGGCTTCCCATCGTTCAGGTCGCGGGATCAGGCCGCTGTAGCGACGTAGTGCTGGTCTGATCATCGGGGCCGTGTCGGTCATCGCAGCACATCCTCGTCGCCGCACTGGCACGTTCTAGCATGCTAAACTTTCTCACTTCATGTCCACTTACTCGGACCTTCCATGCCAAAGTCATTTTTCACCGATGGTAGCTGCAAGCACCCCTCACCCGCCGACCATGGGCGTCTGACTGGGAACCGTCATGGCTAAGACTCCCGCGCATCAGCGTAGGCACCGGTGGAGGCAGGCGAGCCAGTTGTCGCGCGCCAGTTTGCCGAGGAGCGGCGCATCGTAGCCATGCGCGCCCATCGCCTCGAAGAACAACGGCACGCCGGTCACGTCGCCGACCAGGTCGGGCAGCACGCAGCCATCGAAATCCGAGCCGAGCCCGACGTGATCCTCGCCCGCCTCGGCGATCAGGTGGTCGAGATGGCGCAGCATCACGTCCCAGCCGGTGCCGGGATCGGCGGTGCCGTTTGGTTTCAGATAGAATGTGGCGAAGTTGAACCCCACCATGCCGCCGCGCTCGCGGATCATGTGAAGCTGCCGGTCGGTGAGGTTGCGCGGGCTTTCGCAGAGAGCGTGCGCGTTGGAATGCGTGGCGACGAGCGGTGCGCCGGAGACGCGGGCCACGTCGTCGAACCCCTTTTCGTTCAGATGCGACAGGTCGATCAGGATGCCGAGTTCGTCGCACAGGCGGACCAGGTCGCGGCCCTTCCCGGTGAGGCCGGGCCCTGTATCGGGCGAGCCGGGAAAGGCCATCGGTACGCCGTGGCCGAAGATCGTGGGCCTGCTCCAGACCGGGCCGAGCGACCGCAGGCCCATGTCGTGGAAAAGGTGGAGCGCGTCGAGATCCGGGCCGATGGCCTCGGCGCCCTCCATGTGCATGACGCCCGCGATCACGCCCGCCTTCATCGCGGCACGGATCTCGGGCACGGAGCGGCAGACGCGGAAGTCGCTTGGGGCGGCCCGCTCCATCCAGTGCAGAAGCCCCGCCATGGCCAGCGCGTCGGGTTGGGCCTGCACGTGCGTCATCTCGGGCGGCATCGGCAGCGCATAGGGCGGGTCGGCCATCAGTACCTTGAAGTCCGGCGGCGGGCCACTGGACGCCGGCGGCACGAAGATCGCGAAAAGCCCGCCCGCGAAGCCCGAAGCCTTCATCCGCGCCAGATCGAGATGGCCCCGGCCGCCGGCGCCGAGCCAGGTCTCCTCGCGAGGGGCGGGTGTCTTCATCAGCCGCAGGAGGAAGTCGTTGTGGCCGTCGAAGAAAGGGACAAGGGCGGTCATGAGGGCAGCACCTCCCGTGCCAGATCTGCAAGATGGGCGTCCACCGCCCGCAACAGGTGCGTGCAATGCGCGTCGGCGATGCCAAGATGCGTGAGATGCTCGACGATGCTGGCGAGGTAGTCCCGGCTGGTGCCGAGGTCGCCCGCCCCGTGGGCGACGTAGCGGACCTGCTCCTCGTGGGTCAGGTCCGGGCGGACATCGGGCACGTCGTGATCCGCGAGAAAGGACAGCACGCGGACCTCCTCGTCGCCGATCCGGGCCGGGATGAACCGGGCCAGGTAGCCGGGTGCCAGCATTTCGCGCTGAAAGAGAATATCGGTCTCTGTCTCCACATCCGCGGCGGCGATCCGGAAGGCCAGCCCATCGCAGCCGTCGCCCGCGTCGAGCGTGGCCATCAGGCCCGGCGCCTCCATGGTTCCGCGGCCGCCCCGGTATTCCACGAGGATCAGGCGGCGGGCATGGTCCGCGACACGCGCGCGCCGCACCTCGGCGAAGCGCAGGGCGGGATTCCACATCAGCGATCCGTAGCCGAAGACCCAGAGGTCGCCCGAGTGGTCGGCCAGCGCCTCCGCGCGGATCGCTTCGCGCCTTGCTTCGGGATACACCCAGTCCCGCAGATGCGGCTCCTGCACGACGAGGTCCTCCGCCCGGAAGGTCCGGAAGGGCGAGGTTTCGGGATCTGCGATCCGGTCGCGCAGTTCGGGATGGTGGACGAACGGGTCGGGCATGTCAGGCAAGGCGGTTCTCCTTCGCGACGTTTCGGGCTGGGATCATTTCCATGCAGATGTCGACGCCCTCCACGATGCCCGGGAAATCCGCCGAACCGGAAACCTCGCGAAAGCCCGCGCGGCGGTAGAGCGCCTGGGCCGCGTGCAACTTGTGGTGCGTTGACAGACGGTAGCGGGCGTATCCCGCAGCCTCCGCCTCGGACAACAGCACCTCCAGCATCCGCCCGCCGACACCCTTCCCCCACGCTTCGGGACGCACGAACATGCGCTTGATCTCCATCGTCTCGGCGTCCTGTCCGTAGAAGGCAACGCAGCCAACCGGCGCCCCGTCGAGCCGCGTCAGAAGCAGGCAGCCCGTAGGTGGGCCGAAGCGTCCCGGCAGGCCCGCAAGCTCGGCTTCGAGGTTGGCGAAGACGGACGGGTTCGGGTCCTTCCCGCCCTCGGCCACATGCGCGATAGCCCAGCCGAAGAAATCGCGGATCAGGTCCCGGACGGCGTCGATGTCCTCGCGGTTTTCGGCCCGGGTGATGGTGAGGGTCATGGCGGCACTCCGGTGCGATGTCGTTTGACGTTTGCGGTTAGGCGTTGCGGGCGATCATCGTGAAGAAGGGGAGGAAGCCGTAAAGCGTTCCCGCCTCCGCGCGACGCAGATACTCGGCCTCGAGCGCCTCGGCGAGGGGCGCGCCTATGACACCATCGGCGACCAGCCGCGCCGTCGACATCTTCACCCAGACGAGGTTGCCCATGCCACCGGTCACGAGGCGCGTGGCGACGTCGAAGCTTTCAACGGTAAAGCCGGCGCCCACGACGAGCGACCTGAGCTTGCCCGCAAGCCACGCCTCGGTGACCGAGCTTGCCACGAAAGCTTCGGCGCAGGCGCCCAGCGGGTCACCGGGCACGAGGCCGAGCGACGCCTTCGAGAAATCGGCATCACAGATGACGACCGTGCCCCCGGGGCGCAAAATGCGCCTGGCCTCGGCGACAAGCGCGCCGGGGTCTGTCACGTGCGACAGCACGGTGTGCAGGATCGCGACGTCGGCGCTGCCATCCGTAAGGTCGAGCGCCGCGCCATCGCACACCCGGAAGCTGAGGTTCGCCCTGTCACCAAGCAATTCCTGTGCCTTCAGGGTCAACGCGACCGAGGGTTCCAGACCGACGATGCGTGCCTCGGCGAAGCGGTCCGCGATGCGCCGCGTCACCCCGCCCGTGCCACAGCCGATATCAACGACAAGGCTGTCCGGAGCCACATCGATGGCGTCGAGATAGGCGTCGATGATCGGCAGCATGCTCGGGTCCGCCGCGCGGGTCTCGAGGCCGGCGACGATGATCTCGACAAGGTCGGACGAGACGGCATCGACGTCGGCAAATGGATCGCTCATGATTGCTGCTCCGGAGAAAAGGAGTCACGCGCACGGGGAACGGCGCCAACCGCCTTGCAGACGGCACGACGCGGGACATGGCCCGGACTGATCGCGACAGGGCTCACTGCGACACGTCCCGTGAGTGCTCCGGTAGTGCGCTTCGCCACCGGTCCAGCGTCGGTCGGTTCGACCCCGCCATGCCCTTCGCGATCTGCGCGTCCCAGAAGCGCTGGAATTCCGTGCCGTAGATGTGCCGCTGGATCGACCACATGGCCTGCACCCCCGGCCGTGCCGCGATCTGCTCGGCGATGGAGGCCGCATAGCCGCGATAGGCGTCGTCATCGATCAGGCCGTGCGTGAACTGGTAGTGCTGGTTCTCGCAGCCCATGAAGATCGTCCGGCAGATGAAGTAGAAGCGGCCGAACTCCTCGCCCGTAAGGTCGGTGCGCCCCTCGGCGCCGCGCGCGTAGGTGCGACCGGTCTCGGGGTCGGCCATGAGCGCGAAGAAGTCCTTCCAGAACATCATGTTCGCCTGAAGTGCTGCCGCGCGCGACGTGGTTGCGCTCTGCCGCAATTCGACGCCGATGAAGATGAGGGATGCCACGAGCGCGACCGCGCCCACCAGTTCGGCGATCTCCATGATGCCGACGGCGGAAAGGTCCATCACCGCGCCTCCAGGTCCGCAAGCTGCACGATGGCCAGTCGCACGTCCTCGTCGCCGATCACCGTCGTGATGTGTCCCGATCCCGAGACGTCCTCCATCCGCCAGATCGCGCCGGCGCCGAACTCGCGCACCTCACCGTCGCCCGCCTCGACCCGAAGGCGGCCGGACAGGCAGAAGGCGACCTGACTGCGTGGGGAGGGATGCTGAGCGCCGCCCCATCCCGCAGGCAGGACAAGATAGAGAAGACCCGTGGCCCGCTCCACCTCCGAGACCGGCATGGGGGGCGCGGGGGGCGCGAAGCCGCCGAGACTGAGCGGCACGAGCAGGTCTGAGAAGCGCGAGATGCCGTCCGCACCCTCCGTCAGGTGCAGGACGGGCATGGCATCGGCCAAGCGTTCGGCGACTCCGGTCATGTGCGATTCTCGGCGCAACGGCTGCCGTCCGCCCGTTGGCACGGCGTTCTCATCCCGCCACCTGACGGGCGTAATCCGCGGCGTCGAACCACCCTCGGGAGGCCGCGACCTTACCGTCGGCGTCGGTATCCCATTCCTCCCATCCCGTGATCCGCAGCGGGTTGCCTGTTTCCGTATGGTGGCCGGTGAAGGTCCACAGGTAGACGACGTGATCGCCCGCGACGCGAAACCCGTCGCAGGTAAGGTTCAGGTCAGGGACATCGGCGAAAAATCCTTCGGCCATGGCCTGCACGCCCGCGCGCCCCTCCCATGGCGTGCCCCGGTTGATGACGATGCCGCCCGTCTCGGCGTAGAACGACGCCACCACTTCGGCCGAGCCGCTGTTCCACGCGGCTGTGTAGTTGGCGGCAATCGCCGCGATGCCCTCGGTCATGTCATGGCTCCTTCCCGCAATTCAGCAAACGGATCGCCGTCCCAGTCACCATGGCTGCGCAGCGCGCGCAGGCGGGTGAAGGACGAGTAGTCGAACATCAGCCCGGCGCGGTTCTGCTCCATTCGGGCGCGGTGACGGCCGTCGTGATAGGCGGCCTCGCGCATTGCCTCGTCCGAGCGCCAGAGCGAGCAGGTGAAGCCGCCGCGCCCGTCGGCGCCGTTGAACACGTCGTTGCGCAGGTTCGAGGGCAGCGCGCCATACCACGCCATCACCTCGGACACGCCTTCCACGAAGAGCCGGATGCGGGGCAGCATCCAGTCCTCGCGCGACAGGAACCCTGCTGTGGTGACGACGACCAGCGGACCGCCGGGATCGGCCGGGGCGGGACGTACGGCGGTGCCGTCCTCGACATGGCCGCGCCAGTTCACCTTGCCCCGGTGCGACACCGGGATGGCGAGGCAGTGCCACGCCGCGACGGCTTCCGTCATCCAGGGCATCGCGGCACCCGGATCACAAAGCATCGACTCGGCTTCGGCCCGACTGTCCCAGATCCCCAGGCCGCCCCAGATCTCCGAGGTCAGGGTCGTCAGCCCGTTCTCGCCGGGCACGTGCTGCGGGCAGAACCGCCAGACCGCGGCGCCGGGCGCGGTGGGAAAGCTGCGGTCCCGAGCGGCGATCGGCGCGCCAAAGCGCACCCGGTGCAGAGTGATCCAGTCGTGGTCCCGCCCGTTCATGTCTTCACCTTCAGCAACACTACTGGTCATCGGCCCCTCGGGGTGATCCGGCGATAAACGGCACGCGCCGGCTTCCGACACGCCCAGGGTCCGTCGGAGCAGCGCCGCGCGACCCCGCCGAGTGCGTCGGCCTTGTCGGAAGACGCCGCCTGGAACGAGCTACCCGTGCGGCGGCTGGTATGCGCCGGTGACCTCGCCGGCCTTCTTCAGGGCCGCCATCGCCTCGGACGAGGTCATCAGCTTCGTCGTTGCCGAGGCCGAGACCGTGCCCGCCGAGCCGACGGCCGCTGCGCCCGCCATCATGAACATGTCGTCCGGGCCTTCGATCAGGCAGACCACGTCGTACTTGCCGAAGGCGAAGAACAGGTGGTGCAGTTTGCCGCCGAGCGCCTCGACGAGCTTGCGCGCCGCAGCTTCGCGGTCGGTCGGGTCGGCGACCATCGCCTTGATGGCATCGCCTGAATAGGCCAGCTGGTACAGGTAGAACGGCATGGTGATTACTCCCCCGTGACGGGCTTCGGCGTGATGCCGTCCCGCATCTGCGAGAGTGGTGCCACTGGGAGAACGGCGTCACCCAGCAAGGCTAAAACGATATAAATCGGAGGCCTTGCCGCTACCTGAGCATCTTGACCGCGTCAGCCGGGGCGAGGCCGGCCGCGATGCGGAAGAAGGTATGCGCACGCGCCAGGTAGTCGGGGTTCGAAGTGAGCCACCGCCCCGCAAGCCGCGCCTCGACGAGGGTTGGCGCGATCTCGGCGACGCGCGCGAAGGCCACCTCGGCCCGGTCCATGCGCCCTGCGCCGACCCAGGCGATCGTTCCGAGGATGAGGGGCGTGGCGCTTCCCGCGGCCTCGGCCAGCGCCGCCTCCGCCGCCTGCGCGGCCGCGTCGTAGTTGCGCACGGCGAATTGCGCGAAGCCAAGCGCCGCGAGGAGGGAGCCGCGCGAGGGATCACGCGGGGAGCGGCGCAGCGCGGCCTCGGCCAGCGGCACCCCGCGTTCGGCATCGCCATGAAAGCCCTCGTAAAGGCCAAGCCACGCCAGCGTCACCGCGCAGTTCGGGTTCATCTCGTGCGCCTGTCGAAGCTCGGGCAGGCCGGCCTCGGCATCCTGATTCATGAAGTGCAGAAGTGCCCTGAGCCGCCGCGCGTGGTGGTCAGTCGGATCTGCGGCGATGGCCTTGGCGGCCGCATCGATGCCTCCGGCGAGCGTGTCGGGCACGGAGGGTGTCGTGGCGTGATAGACGTTCCACCACGCGACCCATGCCAGAACGCGCCAGGCGAGGCCCGAGGTCGGATCGAGGTCCAGCGCCTGCCGGGCAAGCTCCGCCGCCTTGTCGCGCGGTGCGGGGTCGTAGGCCATGTCGCCAGCCGAGACCAGGGACCAGCCCCGCGCGGCGATGCCGTGCGCGGTCAGGTCCTCGGGTGCGGCGGTGCGGATGCGCTCAGCCTCGGCCCGGTCGATCTGCGGCGCGAGGCAGGTGACGATGGCTTGCGCCACCCGTGCCTGCGTGTCGAAATGCCCGACAAGGTCGCGGTCGAAGACCTCGGCCCAGACATGCCCCCCTGTGTGGGCGTCGATCAGCTGCGCGGTGACGCGCACACGCTCGGACGTGGCGCGGACACTGCCTTCGACGACATAGCGGACGCCCAGTTCCCGCGAGATGACCCTGAGATCGCGCGGCATGCCCCGGTAAAGGAAGGCCGAGTTGCGCGCCACGACGAAGAGGTCACGGAAGCGGGACAATTCGGTCGTGATATCCTCGACGAAGCCGTCGGCGAGCCAGGACAGCGTGGGGTCGCCGCCGAGATCCGCGAAGGGCAGGACGACGACCGAAGGCCTGTCGGGAAGGGCCAGCGCCAGCGGACCCGCCGATGCGACCTCCAGCGCGAAGCGCAGTCCGCGCCCAGGCACTGTGACGATCGCCTCCGCCCCCAGCAGCCGCCGCAGGTTCGCGAGCTGCACGTTCAGGTTGTTCTCGCCCACGACGGTATCCGGCCAGACCGCCGCCATGATCTCGTCTCGCCCGACAACGCGGTCCCGGCAGGTGATCAGAAGATCGAGAAGATCGAAGGCACGTGCGCCGATGGCGATGTCGTCGTCGCCCCGCGCCAAGCGCCTAGCCCGCCGCTGCAATGTGAATTCTTTGAAACGAACGCTGTCCATCGGCAGTTTCGCGGCCCCTCGGCAGTCAAGTTATCAGAGTAGGAAAGGATCGTCGCCTTTTTCTCGGTATGTCCGCAAAATCAAGTCGGAGTGGCGCGCCTGCCGCGTTGTTGCTCAGTGCACGCGTGCGGCGAACGACTGGTTCGTATTTTGGCGAGATTGACCGTGTGTTATGTCCGCTTCGGGCAAATCGTGCGCACTGCCGCGGCTGGTTCAGAAACTCGGTCGCCACTCACGGGCAAGTTTCGCTGCATCGGCATCAGGCCGCTTGGTCCCACATAGCTGACCGTCCCTCCCCAAAAGAAAAGGGGCGCCCCTCAAGGCACCCCTTCAACTTGCCGGCCGCAGGTTCACGTCCGCCGTGATTGCCACTCGCCGGGGATGTGGCGGGTGTTCTTCTCCGCGCGTTTGGCGAGGTCCGCCTTGAAGGACGCGAGCGCCCGGGCCTCACCTTTGCCTTGTCCGGCGCGCGTGGGGCTTTCGCCGTCATCACGCGCCTGCGGCATCAACCGCTTGAAAGCTTCGATAACCTGCATCTCAGGCGCGCGCGCTGTCCTGCGCCGCGCCGATGCGCCGGGCGCGCCGCGCGACGCGGATCTGGTCGGCCTTGAACGCGGCCAGGGCGCGGTCATGGCTATGCCCCTGCGCGATGCGGTTGAGTGGGATGTCCGGCACGGATGTGTCGTAGCCGGGAACAAGCCGCCTGATCTGTTGAACGAGCCTGTGCATGTGCTGCCTCTTGGTTTTGTTGTCATGCTTGGATAGGTGCAAGCAGCAGATTGGCCGTCGGAATGTGGCGAAATCTGGGCAGGCGTGGAGCAATCCCGCATCCAAAACGACAACTGTGTCCCGACTGCCACCGGGCACGGCAAGACCCTGTTAACAGGGGGAAACCCTCTGTGATGCGATTGGCAGGCGTCCGACGTCAGAAGCGCCCGAACCGCCGCGCCAGCTTCATGACCTGCCGCGTGGTGCGCTGGTTCCTGCCCACATGCGCCCGCTGTTTCGGGGTCAAGTCGGCGGGCCGGCCATCGGCGGTGCGCCCTCTCGACATGCGCGCCATGCCGGTGTCGATACCCTTGCCGACGGCACGCATGACGAAGCGACGGGCGATCATGTTCACGATGCGGTCCATGGGTCTGCTCTGCCTTCTCTTTGGTCCACACGCCCAGCATACGCGGAAATGTGACCAAAATCAGTCGTCGTCTCCGGCCTCCTCGGGATCCTCGAAGAGCTGTCCGGTATCGTCCTCCGGCAGGTCCGCCGCGTCCGCGTCGGCGGGCCGACTGTCCAGAAGCCCCGCCTCCCGCAATTCCTTCAGCCCCGGGAGGTCGCGCGCGTTCTCCAGCCCGAAATGGTCGAGGAAACCTTGGGTCACCACGAAGGTCACTGGCCGTCCCACCGTCATCCGCCGCCGCCCGAAGCGCACCCAGCCCAGTTCTATCAGCTGGTCCACCGTCCCCCGGCTGGCCGACACGCCGCGGATTTCCTCGATCTCCGCGCGCGTCACCGGCTGGTGATAGGCGATGATCGCCAGCGTCTCGATGGCCGCGCGGCTGAGCCGCCGGCTCTCCACCACCTCGCGGGCCATGAGAAACCCCAGGTCGGCCGCCGTCCGGATCGCCCAGCCATCGCCCACGCGCGCGACCTGCACGCCGCGCCCCTCGTAGCGGCGGCGCAGGAGCTGAAGTGCCTCGGCCGGGTCGCAGCCATGGGGCATCCGCGCCTCCATCTCGGCCACGCTCAGGGGTTCCGCGGAGGCAAACAGCATCGCCTCGACCATGCGCTCCTGCTCGGCCAGGGGCGGCGCTCTAAAGAGGCTTTCGCCCTGCTCCATACCGGGCGCGGAGGTGTCGTTGTCCGGCGTGTCGCTCACGCGTCGTCCTTCCGTTTCAGATGGATGGGGGCGAAGGTCTCGGACTGGCGCAGGCTCAGGCGTCCCGCCTTCACAAGCTCAAGCGCCGCCGCAAAATTGGCCGCCGTGGCGGTGCGCCTGCGCCTGGGATCCATGGTCCAGCCGTCGGGCAGGAAGGACATCAGGTCCGTCCATTCCGCCAGATCGCCAACCAGCGGCCGCAGCCGTTCCAACGCCTGTTCCAGCGTCAGGATCTCGTCGCGATCCATCGCGTAGGGGCGAAAATCGTCCCGCGTGCGCACGCGTGCATAGGCCTGCAACAGGTCGATCAGGCTGGCGGTATATTCGACCCGGCGCGCGGTGCCCGTGGCCTCTGGCATGCCGCGCACGAAACGGTCCTGCCCCAGCCGGTCGCGCGCCATCAGCTTGGCCGCGCAGTCGCGCATCGCGGCGAGCCGTTCCAGCTGAAACGCCAGATGCGCCGCCATGTCCTCGGCGCTCGGCCCCTCGTCCGAGGCCTCCGCAGGGACCAGCAGGCGCGATTTCAGATAGGCCAGCCAGGCCGCCATCACGAGGTAATCGGCCGCCAGTTCGAGGCGGAGCGCCCGCGCCTCCTCGATGAAGGCGAGGTATTGCTCGGTCAACGCAAGGATGGAGATCTGGCGCAGGTCCACCTTCTGTGTCCGCGCAAGGCTCAGCAGCAGGTCCAGAGGCCCCTCGAACCCGTCGACGTCCACGACGAGCGCTTCGGCCGCACGGCGCGAGGCGACGGCATCCCATTCCTGTGCGTCATTTGCCGGAACCGGCGTGTCAGCCATCCACATCACCCTTGCAGAAGGCGCTCAAACTCCGCTTCCGCCGCCGCGATGTCAAGCGGCTGGCCCCTGTCACGCAAGCCCAGCGCCGCCTCCCCCCGCGCCAGCGCGTCCGGGTCCAGCGTGCCGGCCTCGCCCAGCACGTCCTCCATCTCGCCGCGCCTGCCGTTGCAATGCAGGATCAGGTCGCAGCCCGCCGCGATGGCCCGCCCTGCGCGCTCCGCGATCGAGCCGGGCAACGCGCCCATGGACAGGTCGTCGGTCATCAGGAGACCGGTGAACCCGATCTCCTCACGGATCAGCCGGATCGCGGCCGGCGACAGCGTGGCGGGCGCCTCGGGGTCGATGGCCTCATAGACGATATGCGCCGTCATCCCCAGCGGCAGGTCCGCCAACGGCCGGAACGCCGCGAAGTCGACCGCATCGAGGTCCTCCGGCGGCGCGGCGACCCGTGGCAGGTCCTCGTGGCTGTCGACCACGCCCAGCCCATAGCCCGGAAGATGTTTCAGGACCGGAACGACGCCGCCGCAGGAAAGGCCATCCGCAACGGCGCGAGCGACCGCAGCCACGGTCTGAGGGTCCTCACCATACAGTCTGTTGCGCAGGACGGGATGGGTGACATCACTGGCCACATCGGCCAGCGGCGCGCAATTGACGTCAATGCCCGCGTCCCGCAATTCGGCGGCGATGATCCGGTAGCGCAGCTGCATGGCCCGCAGACCAGCCTCGCCGCCCACTCGCGCCATCTGCTCCAGCGGGGGCATCCACTCGCGCCAGTGCGGCGCGCGCATGCGTTGCACCCGCCCGCCCTCCTGATCGATCAGGATCGGCGCGTCACGCCCCACCGCCCCGCGCAGGTCCGAGGTCAGGCGGCGCAGCTGCTCGGGGGTTTCGATGTTGCGCGCAAAAAGGATGAAGCCCCAGGGCTGCGCGATGTCGAAGAACATCGCCTCCTCAGCTTCGAGGATGGGCCCCTCCAGCCCCAGGATCGTCGCCGAGATTGCCACCATTCAGCGCACGGTGACCGGGATGCAGGGCGAGCCCTCGGCCACCAGCACGGCACAGAAGCGACGCGAGCCAGCGAGGTCGTCGAAGCCCGCCGCGCGTAACCGGAAGAAGGTCTGACCGCCGGACTCCGCCTCCTCGATGACACGAGGGCGGGCATCGAAATAGTCGGGGAAGCGGCTGGCGATACGGTCCCACTCCTCCCGCGCGATGTCTGGCGTGTCGAAGGCGCCCAGCTGCACCAGCCGCGTCCCGTCGGCAAGTTCGGACACCGGAATTTCCGGGGTGCTGGCGGTCGATGCGGCGCTTGCTGCGCCGGGTCGGGCCCGCGTCACGAAAGCAGCCGGCCGCGCCGCAGGCCGGAGCGAGCGCGCGATCCCCGGAGCGGAGGCGGGCAGAACCTGTGGCTCGCTCTCGGATGCGGCGATCTGCGCTGCGGCGTCCGGTGTCACGGTGTCGGCGGCTGCGGCCTCAGTCGCCGCAGAATCCGGCTGCGCCTCCTGCAAGAGGCGGTCGATCAGCTGGATCGTCTCCTCCCGCGTCGCGGTGTGAGGCGTGTCGGCCGCCAGTTCGCTGCGCGGAACGGGGGCAAGATCGGCCTCCTCCGAGCTCTCGAACCGGACCTCCTGCAATTCGATCGGCGGCGGCGCAAGGACCAGACGGTCGGGCACGGGCTGCGCTTCCTCGCCCTCGGCGATACGGTTGACGGCAAGCCCCTGGTGCGGGGCCTGCGTGCCGCCGGGATCGGCGGGCGGTTGGCGCATCGGGCCCTCGAGCGCCTCGATCACGGGCACGCCCGAGACATCGCGCACCATCAGCTGAAAGGCCCAGATCCCCATTCCGGCGACGAGCCCCAGCGACATCAGCGCCCCGGCCCAGTTCACCAGCGTCCCAAGACGAGACCCCGCAGCAGAATGCGCGGCGCCCCGGGCCTCGCCCTGCCCGGCGCGAAAATCGTCGCAGCCGTCCTCGACGTAATCGAATTGTGCCATGCCTGTCCTCATGTCGCCCGGTGTCCGGGCACACCATGAGGTCACGCCCGGCCGGATCTGTTTGGTGCCTGCTCGGCCCGGCCGCGTGCGAGGTTATGTCCTCACATCTTTTCGACCGGTTTCACCCCCAAGATACCAAGACCGTTGGAAATGACAATCGCCACGGCACGAATCAGCGCCAGTTTCCCGCGTGTCGTGTCCACGTCATCCTCCTGGATGAAGCGCAGCTCGGCCTGGGCGTTGCCCTTGTTCCACAGCGCGTGGAACTCGGACGCAAGGTCATAGAGGTAGAAGGCCACCCGGTGCGGCTCGTGGGCCTGGGCCGCGATCTGCACCATGCGCGGCCAGTCGGCGAGCTTGGCCACCAGCGCGAATTCCGCCGGATCGGCGATACTGGACAGGTCCGCGGGCGTGGCCGTGTCGATGCCCGCCTCCTCGGCCTTGCGCAGGACCGAGCTGATCCGCGCATGGGCATATTGCACGTAGAAGACCGGGTTGTCCTTGGACTGCTCGCGCACCTTTTCCACGTCGAAGTCGAGCGGCGCATCGTTCTTGCGCGTCAGCATGACGAAGCGGGTTACGTCGGGGCCCACCATCTCGACCACGTCGCGCAGGGTGACGAAGGTGCCCGCGCGCTTGGACATCTTGAGTTCCTCGTCCCCGCGCTTGAGCCTGACCAACTGCATCAGCTTGATGTCGAGGGGCACGCGGTTTTCGCTCAGCGCCGCGACGGCGGCCTTCATCCGCTTGACGTAGCCCCCGTGATCGGCGCCGAAAATGTCGATCAGCTCGTCGAAGCCCCGGCTCACCTTGTCGTAGTGATAGGCGATATCGGGCGCGAAATAGGTCCAGGAGCCGTCCGACTTCATCACCGGCCGGTCCACGTCGTCACCGTATTCGGTGGATTTGAACAGCGTCTGGACACGTGGCTCCCAATCCTCGGGCGTCTTGCCCTTGGGCGGCTCCAGCGTGCCCTCGTAGATCAGGCCCTTGCCCTTGAGATCGTCGATCGCGGCCTCGATCCGGCCCGTGCCGTAGAGCGACTTCTCGGAATAGAACACGTCCATCTCGACGCCCAGAACTGCCAGATCCTCGCGGATCAGCGCCATCATGGCGTCTGTCGCGAACTCCCGGATGGGAACGAGCCATTCCCCTTCATCTTTCCCCAAATACGCATCGCCCACCTTGGCCTTCAGCGCGGCGCCGACGGGAACGAGGTAGTCGCCGGGATAGGTCCCATCCTCGAAGGCCACGTCCTTTCCGTGCGCCTCGAGGTACCGCAGGTAGACCGACCGGGCGAGCACATCGACCTGCGCGCCGCCATCGTTGATGTAGTATTCCCGCGTCACATCATGGCCGGTGAAATCCAGAAGCCGCGCCAGCGCGTCGCCGAATACGGCGCCACGGGTATGGCCCACATGCATCGGCCCCGTGGGATTGGCCGAGACGAATTCGACGTTGACCTTCCGGCCCTGCCCCAGCGTTGAACGCCCGAATGCGTCGCCGCGGTCCAGCGCCGCGAGGACAAGCTCCCGCCAGGTCCCGGAGGCCAGCCGAAGGTTCAGGAACCCCGGGCCCGCCACCTCGGCGCTTGCGATGCGCGGATCGTCGGCCAGCTGCCCGGCCAACACCTCGGCGATGTCCCGGGGCTTCCGGCCCGCGGGCTTGGCCAGCACCATCGCGGCATTCGTCGCCATGTCGCCATGGGCCGGATCGCGCGGCGGTTCCACCGCAACCGCGTCGAGCGACAGCCCGTCGGGCAGCGCGCCATCGCGCATCATGGCGCCGAGCGCGTCGATCACGGCCGTGCGGATGTCGTCGAAAAGGTTCATGGCGGGTCCTCGCGCTTGCCGGCGCGGGTGTATCACGGGCGGGCCCAAGGTCAACGGCGCGCGCGAAGGCTCAGGCGTCTTCCAGCGGCGGCTCCGGCAGGCAGGTCGACAGCGTCGCGGCCAGATCGCGCAGCACGATGACGATGCTGGTGGCGTCCGGCCCGCCGCCGAAGAAGATGCGCGCGTCGAAGGCATCACCGTCCTCGTCCGTGCAGACCCCGTCATAGAGAAACTGATCGGGCAGTCCGCGCAGCCGCGTGGGGTTCGACAATTCGCAACAGGCACCGTCGAAACAGATCTCGGGGAAGGTCAGCCGCGCCTCTTGCGCGCCCTCGGCCGGAACGCCCTCACCCGCGCAGTCGGAGAAATAGGTGCCGTCGAGGGGGAAGGCGTTTGCCGCGCCGGCGGCCAGCGCGGTCGCCAGAACCGAAAAGATAAGGTGTCGCACCATGTCCGGGACCCTCGGCGTGTCGATGGTGCGAAGTCTGCCGCAAGCCCCTTCGCGGTTCAACCGCCCGGCTCATAGCACGCGGGGAAGCGCCGTCCCGCCGATCAGCGCCTCATGTCGCTGCAGCGCGAAGCGGTCGGTCATGCCCGCGATATAGTCCGACACGATGCGCGCGAGCGCCGTCTCGTCGCCCTCGATGGCCTCCACGTCCTTGCGCCACTGCTTCGGCAATTCTTCGGGATGCGCCATGAAGAAGGGGAAAAGTTCGGCAACCACCTTCGTGACCTCTGCGCGCATTTCCACGACCTTGGGCGCGCGATACATGCGCTTGAAGAGAAAGGCCCGGATTTCCTTGAGATCGGCGAAGAGCGCATCGGAGAAACGCACCACCGGCCGTCCCGCCGCCCTGACATCCTCGGGCGACTTCGGGTCGATCTCGGCAAGACGCCCCTGGCTTTGGGCCAGAACATCCTCGACCAGCAGCCCGAAGAAGCGGCGCAGCGCCTCGTGGCGGCGGCGGTAATAGTTCAGGCCCGGATAGAGCCGGTCAACCTCGGCGAAACAGCCCCGCAGGATCGGCAGTTCGGCCAGCTCGTCGGTGGAGAAGAGCTCCGCCCGGAGACCGTCATGCAGATCGTGGTGGTTGTAGGCCACATCATCGGCCAGTGCGGCGACCTGCGCCTCGGCACTGGCGTGGGTATGAAGCTCCAGGTCGTGCGCATCGCAATAGGCGGCCAGCGCCCAGGGCACAGGCGTCGGGACCGGGCCGTCGCCCGTCACGGGAGCAACGGGCCCATTATGTTTCGCAATGCCTTCAAGGGTTTCCCAGGTGAGGTTCAACCCGTCGAACTCCGCGTAATGGCGTTCCAGATGAGTCACGATCCGGATCGCTTGTGCGTTGTGGTCGAACCCGCCATAGGGCGCCATGGCGGCGGAAAGCGCGTCCTCGCCCGTGTGGCCGAAGGGCGGATGGCCGAGATCGTGCGCCAGCGCCACGGCCTCGGTCAGGTCTTCGTCGAGGCCCAGCGCGCGCGCCATGGTCCGCGCCACCTGCGCCACCTCCAGCGAATGGGTCAGCCGCGTGCGGAAGTAGTCGCCCTCATGCTCAACGAAGACCTGCGTCTTGTGCTTGAGCCGCCGGAAGGCCGAAGCGTGGATGATCCTGTCCCGGTCGCGCTGGAACGGCGACCGGAAGGCGCTTTCGTCCTCCGGCACGAGGCGGCCACGGCTATGCGCGGGGTCGCAGGCGTAGATGGCGCGCATGGGCGGGGCTCCGGCGATGGGATCAGGGGCTTCAGACGCGCCTTGTTCGACGCGCCCCTCCCCCATATATTTGAAACAGTCGAAAATCGACCACCCCGGCCAAGGATGCACCCGAGATGACCCTGACGTTGACCGTTCCCCCGAAAGTCACCGAGCGCGCCTTCGCCCGTCTGGCGGAGATCAACGAAGCCGCCGGAGAGGCCAAGGCGCTGCGGGTCGCGGTCGATGGCGGCGGCTGTTCGGGGTTTCAGTACGATATCAAGCTCGACGATCCGACCGAGGACGACATCGTTCTCGAGGGTCATGGTCAGAAGGTCGTGGTCGACAGCGTCTCGCTGCCGTTTCTCGCCGATGCGGTGATCGACTTCACCGAGGAGCTGATCGGCGCGCGCTTCACGATCGAGAACCCCAACGCCACCTCCTCGTGCGGCTGCGGCACGTCGTTTTCTATGTGATCCTCTCGCCGCTTGGCTTCCCGGACGGGAGCGGGCAAGACTGGCCCCGGACCACCGGGGGACATCATGCGCATCGCGACATTCAACATCAACGGCGTGAAGGCGCGGATCGGCGCGCTCTGCGACTGGCTGGACGAAGCGAAGCCCGACGTGGCGCTTTTGCAGGAGATCAAGTCGGTCGACGAGGCCTTCCCCCGCGAGCCGCTGGAGGATCGCGGTTACAATGTCGAAACGCACGGCCAGAAGGGCTTCAACGGCGTCGCGATCCTGTCGAAGCTGCCGCTTGAGGACATAAGCCGCGGCCTGCCCGGCGATGACGGCGACGAACAGGCGCGCTGGATCGAGGCGACGGTCAGCGGCGATCACAGGGCTGTGCGGCTTTGTGGGCTCTACCTGCCCAACGGCAACCCCGCCCCGGGGCCGAAATACGACTACAAGCTCGCCTGGATGGCGCGGATGCGGGCCCATGCGAAGGACCTGCTGCACAGCGAGATGCCCGTCGTTCTGGCCGGCGACTACAACGTCATCCCCCTCGACGAGGACGCCGCCAACCCCGAAAGCTGGCGCGAGGATGCGCTGGCACTCCCCGAAAGCCGCGCCGCGTTCCGGCGCATCCTGAACCTCGGCTATACCGAGGCGATCCGCGCGCGCACGGCGGCCAAGGGGCTCTATTCCTTCTGGGATTACCAGGCGGGGGCGTGGGATCGCGACAACGGCATCCGGATCGACCACCTTCTGCTGAGCCCGCAGGCGGCCGACCTGATGACCGACGCAGGGATAGATCGCCATGTGCGCGGGCGGGAAAAACCGTCGGATCACGTGCCGGTCTGGATCGACCTCGCCGCCTGAGCGTGGCGGAGTTCCTTGCTGGTCGACGCCTTCGGCGGCGACCGGGTGCGAGGGGCCCCTTTGCCCCCTCGCGCTCCCCCGCGCGTGTTTTCGGAAAGATGAAGGGGATGCGGTGGTGCTTGCGGCGGAGGCGTCGAGCGGGCAGGTTCGGCCTGCCCCGATCCAGCGAAAGGAAGACCGACGATGACCGAGACCGCGGACGCGATCGTGATCGGCGCCGGTGTGATTGGTGCCGCCGTGGCTTACGAGCTTGCCAAGGCGGGCCGCCAGGTCCTGAGCCTCGATGCCAACGGGGCCGCGGGGCATGGTTCCACGGCCGGGTCCTGCGCGATCGTGCGGGTGCATTATTCCACGCTTGAAGGCTGCGCGATGGCGTATGAGGGCTTCCACGACTGGACGGGCTGGCGCGACTATCTCGGCGCGCCTGATGGCGAGACACTGGCGGAGTTCCGGCAAACCGGCTGTCTCGTGATGAAGACCGGGGCCAATGACCAGCTCGCGCGGCACATGGAGATGAGCGACGCGTTGGGATGCCCCTACGAGGAGTGGAGCGCCGGACAGATCACGGCGCGCCTGCCCATCTATCGCATGGACCGCTTCGCCCCGGCGAAGCGCAAGAACGATCCGGATTTCGGGGAGCCCACGGGCGGGGCGCTCGAGGGGGGCGTCTACTGGCCAACCGCAGGGTACGTCACCGACCCCGCGCTGTCGGCTCAGAACATCGCGGCCGCCGCCGGACGCGCCGGCGCGCGGTTCCGCTACAATGCCGAGGTGGCGGCAATCCTGACCGAGGGCGGCCGCGTCGCTGGCGTGCGGCTGGCCAGCGGCGAGGAGATCCATGCGCCCGTCGTCGTCAACGTGGCCGGACCCGCGAGCCGGAGGGTCAACGAGATGGCGGGCGTCACCGGCGACATGACCATCGAGACGCGCCCCCTGCGGCAGGAGGTGGTGCATGTGCCGGCGCCCGAGGGGTTCGATTTCTACAATGACGGGCTTATCGTCTCGGACAGCGACATCGCCTGCTACTGCCGGCCCGAGCGCGGCAACAACATCCTGATCGGGTCCGAGGACCCGCCCTGCGACGACCATCACTGGGTCGACGACCGCGATTGGAGCACCGATTTCACCGACCAGTGGACGACCCAGGCGTTGCGCTATGCCCAGAGGGTGCCGTCGCTTGGCATCCCGAGCCGCACCCGGGGCGTGGTGGAGCTTTACGATGCGGCGACAGACTGGATCCCGATCTACGATAAATCCAACTTGCCGGGCTTCTACATGGCTTGCGGAACCAGCGGGAACCAGTACAAGAACGCGCCCGTCGCCGGGCGGCTCATGGCGGCGCTCGTCGACTTTTGCGAAGGTGGCGAGGACCATGACAAGCGGCCGCTGATCTTTCGCTTCGAGCATATCGACCGCGATATAAGTGCAGGATTTTTCTCGAGAAAACGGGAAATCAACAGTCAGTCGAGCTTCTCGGTTCTGGGTTGAGGCACGGCGGCGCATCGAGTCTTGCAATCCTTTGCAGCCACCGTAACATTTCCGTCACAGAACAACGATAACGAAGCCCCCGGGGGCGGATGCTGTCTGCGCCCGGAAACTGTAATCGACAGGACCGCCGGCCGCACGAGACGACCGGTCAGAGGAGAGACAAGATGACCTTCCGAGTTATCGCGGCAGCCACGGCTGTCAGCGTTCTTGCTGTTGCCGCTCATGCCCAGGAGCGTACGGAAATCCAGTTCTGGCACGCCATGGGCGGTCAGCTGGGCGAGCGGACCGACGCCTTCGCCACCGATTTCAACGCCCTGCAGGACCAGTGCACCGTCACCTCGGTCTACCAGGGCAACTACACCGACACGATGACCTCGGCCATCGCCGCCTTCCGCGCGGGCGAGCAGCCGCATATCGTGCAGGTCTTCGAGGTCGGCACCGCGACGATGATGTCTGCCGCCGACAACGGCGCGATCTACCCGGTTCACCAGCTGATGGCGGACCAGGGCATGGATTTCGACGAAAGCTCTTACCTGCCCGGCGTGATCTCGTACTACTCCGACACCGAGGGCAATCTTCTGTCGCTGCCCTTCAACTCTTCGACCCCGGTCATGTGGATCAACCTGACCGCCTTCGAGGAGAACGGTCTCGAGATCCCGACCACTTGGGACGAGGTCGTCGAGGCGGCTCGCGTTCTCAAGGACGCCGGCTTCACCTCTCCCTTCGGGCAGGGCTGGCAGAGCTGGACGATGATCGAGAACTACTCGGCATGGCATGACCTGCCGATCGGCACGATGGAGAACGGCTTTGCCGGCACGGGCACCGAATTGGCCGTCAACAACGAACATGTGATCAACCACATCCAGCGCCTCGCGGACATGGCCGAGGAAGGCCTCTACGCCTATGGCGGCCGCCGCGGCGACTCGCGCCCGCAATTCGTGAACGGCGAAGCGGCCATGTGGATCAACTCTTCGGCCTATTTCGGCGGTTTCGTCGCCGACATCCAAGACTTCGAGTTCACGCAAGTGCCGATGCCCTACGACCCCGCCGTCCGCTCCGAGCCGCAGAACTCCATCATCGGCGGCGCAACCCTTTGGGTCCTGCAGGGTCACGAGAGCCCGGAATACGCCTGCACGGCGCAGTTTCTCGACTTCCTGTCGGGCACCGAGCAGCAGGCCGACTGGGCACAGGCCACGGGCTACGTCCCGATCACGCTGGCAGCGGCAGACCTGATGGAAGAGCGCGGTTTCTTCTCCGGCAACCCCGGCACCGACGTCGCCGTGGCGCAGCTGACGCTGAACGAGCCCACGGCCAACAGCCGCGGCCTGCGGTTCGGCAACTTCGTGCAGATCCGCGACGTGATCAACGAAGAGCTGGAGGCCGTCTGGGCGGGCAACAAGACCGCCGAGGAAGCGATGAACGCCGCCGTGGAGCGTGGCAACGAGCTTCTGCGCCGCTTCGAGGCCGCCAACTGATCGGCCGATGCTTCAAGGCCGGGCGGCGCCGATCGTCGCCCGGCCATCTTTTGCTTGCGAATGGACCCCATGGAAAAGCGCGTCTTCTTCCGCAACTGGTGGCTGCCCTATGCGCTGGTGGCGCCCCAGATCATCGTCACGCTGGTCTTCTTCATCTGGCCCGCCTACCAGGCGCTGGAGATGTCGTTCTTCATCGAGGACGCCTTTGGCTTTTCCCGCAATTTCGTGGGCTTCGAGAACTTCATCCGCCTTTTCAGCGACCCAGGCTACCTGCGTAGCTTCTGGACGACGCTGGTGTTCGGGCTGGCCGTCACCTTCCTGTCGATGTCGATGGCGCTGGCGCTGGCAGTCGCGGCCAACCGCGTGGTCCGCTCGGCCACGACATATCGCACCTTCCTGATCTGGCCCTATGCCGTTGCGCCGGCGCTGGCCGGTGTCCTGTGGTTCTTCATGATGAACCCCTCACTGGGGATCGTGGCCTACATGCTCGAATCCATCTGGGGCTATGACTGGAACCACTACATCAACGGCAACCAGGCGCTGATGATGGTGATCATCGCCGCAGCGTGGAAGCAGATATCCTACAACTTCCTGTTCTTTCTCGCGGGTCTCCAGTCGGTCCCGAAATCCATGATCGAGGCGGCCGCCATCGACGGGGCAAGCCCCACGCGACGCTTCTGGACCATCGTCTTTCCGCTCCTGAGCCCGACGACGTTCTTCCTGCTCGTGGTCAACCTCGTCTACGCCTTCTTCGACACCTTCGCGATCATCCACGCGACGACCAGCGGGGGGCCGGCGGATGCGACCTCGATCCTTGTCTACCGCGTCTATTCCACGGGCTTCGTGGGTCAGGATTACGGGTCGAGCGCGGCACAGTCGGTCGTGCTGATGGCACTGGTGATCGGCCTGACCTTCGTGCAGTTCCGATATATCGAGCGGAGGGTGCAGTACTGATGGTCGAAAACCGCCCATGGCTTGGCGTGGTGACGCATGCGACCCTGATCCTCGGCGTGGCCTTCCTGTGCTTCCCGGTCTGGATGGCGCTCGTGGCCTCCACCCACCCGGGCGAGGCGCTCAGCCGGTCGCCCATCCCGCTGTGGTTCGGAGACCAAGGCTGGGAGAACTATGCGCAACTGCTCACCGAAGGCTCGCCTGCCGTGGGAGGCGTGGCCCTGTCCACCATGCTGTGGAACAGCTTCATCATGGCCATCGGCATAACGGTGGGGAAGATCGCGATCTCGCTGATCTCGGCCTATGCCATCGTCTATTTCCGCTTCCCCTTCCGGATGCTGTTCTTCTGGCTGATCTTCATCACCCTGATGCTGCCTGTCGAGGTCCGCATCCTGCCCACTTATGATGTCGTGGCCTCGCTTGGCATGCTCAACAGCTACTCGGGCCTCATCATCCCGCTGATCGCCTCGGCCACCGCCACGTTCCTCTTCCGGCAGTTCTTCCTGACGATCCCGGACGAACTGGTGGAGGCCGCGCGCATCGACCGTGCCGGGCCGATCCGGTTCTTCTGGGACATCCTGCTGCCGCTGTCGAAAACCAATATCGCGGCGCTGTTCATCATCCTGTTCATCTACGGCTGGAACCAGTATCTCTGGCCGTTCCTCATCACCACCGATCAGGACCTCTACACGATCGTCATGGGTATACAGCGCATGGTGAACGTGGGCGAGGGCCTGCCGATCTGGCACCTGACCATGGGCACGGCGATCCTTGCGATGGTGCCGCCCGTGATCGTGGTGCTGGCGATGCAGCGGCTCTTCGTGAAGGGCCTTGTGGAAAGCGAGAAGTAAGACCATGGCCGAGCTGACGCTGAGCAATGTGGGCAAGACCTATCCGGGTGGCGTGACGGCCGTCACCGGCGCTGATTTCGACATCGCCGACGGCGAGTTCATCGTGCTCGTGGGCCCCTCGGGCTGCGGCAAATCCACGATCCTGCGCATGATCGCGGGGCTTGAAGAGATCACCACCGGCGAGGTCTCCATCGGCGGTCGCGTCGTCAACCGGCTGGAGCCGGGCGAACGTGACATCGCCATGGTGTTTCAGAACTACGCGCTCTACCCGCACATGTCGGTGCGCCGGAACATGGAATACGGGCTGCGCAATCAGGGCATGCCCAAGGACGAGATCACGCGCCGCATCGCCGAGGCCGCGCGCATGCTGCAGATCGAGCAATATCTCGACCGCAAGCCCCGCGCGCTCTCGGGCGGGCAGCGCCAGCGCGTCGCCATGGGCCGGGCCATCGTGCGCGAACCGGCGGTGTTCCTCTTCGACGAGCCGCTGTCGAACCTCGACGCCAAGCTGCGCACCCAACTCCGCGCGGAACTCAAGGACCTGCACACGCGGCTGGGCGCCACCTTCGTCTTCGTGACCCACGATCAGGTCGAGGCCATGAGCCTCGCCGACCGGATCGTGATCATGTCCGACGGCAAGGTCGAACAGATCGGCACCCCGATGGATCTTTACCGCGGCCCCGCCAGCCGCTTCGTGGCCGAATTCATCGGCGCGCCGCCGATGAACGTCTATCCCCTCGCCTCCCCCGGCGGTCGGGCGCTGACGCAGCTTGCAGGCAGCACGCCGCAGGGCGCGGCGCTGGCAGGCATCCGGCCCGAGGCGCTGCGCATCGCGCGCGATGGCCCCGAAGGCGAGGTCATGCTCGTCGAGGCGCTGGGCGCCGAGAGCCTGATCCATCTGCGGGTGGGCGGCGACCGGATGATCCTGCGCGCCAGCCATGAGACGCGCGCCGCGGTTGGCCAGACGCTGAGCTTTGCAGCGGAGGGTGGCACCATCACCTTTTTCGACGCCGAGGAACAGGCGATGGATAACGGCACTCCCGCGCTCCGCGTGGTAGAGTGACGGCCCCCGTCCGACCGGCTGACTGACCCCATTGCTCGACTTGCCGTACGGGCAAGCGGTGTCAGGCGACGGCGAGCCCCTCGTCGCTGAGCCCGTCGAGGCGTGGCATCAGCGACAGGAGGTGCTGCGTGTAGGAATGCTGCGGATCGGCAAACAGCGTCTCGGTCTCCGCCACCTCGACCAGCACGCCGTCCTTCATCACCCCCACCCGGTCGCACATCTGGCGCACCACCGGCAGATCGTGGGAGATGAACAGCATCGTCAGGTTCAGATGCTCCTGCAGATCCTTCAGGATGTTCAGGATCTGCGCCTGGATCGACACATCGAGGGCACTCGTGGGTTCGTCGCAGATCAGGAATTTCGGCTGGGTCGCCAGCGCGCGGGCGATGGAAATCCGCTGCCGCTGACCGCCCGAGAACTCGTGCGGGTATTTCAGCCCCGCCGCGGCGCCAAGGCCCACACGGTCCAGCAGCTCATCGACCCGTTCCGCCAGCGCCGCACCCGACAGGATGCCGTGGTGCTTCGCGGGTTCGGCCACGATCGCATCCACACGCATGCGCGGATTGAGGGAAGAATACGGGTCCTGAAAGATCATCTGGATCTCGCGCCGGTACCAGTCGGGCACGCCGCGCGGCCCCGATGTCACGTCCTTGTCGCGATACCGCACCGTCCCCCCATCGACCGGGTAGAGCCCCGCGATCATCCGCGCGATGGTGGATTTGCCGGACCCGCTTTCGCCCACGAGGCCGAAGACCTCGCCCTGACGGATCTGGAAGGTCGCGGCATCCACGGCCGTGAAATACTCGCGCCGCGAGGGCAGGATCGCGCCCTTCGACAGGAACCGCTTGGTGATCCCGTCGGTCTCGATCAGGGCCTGCCCGCGCTCGGACGTGTCGGTGGGCCAGCTTCGTGCGAGATCCTCGATGGCGAAGCCCGTCAGCCGCCCGCCATAGGCGATCAACGGAAAACGGTGGAGCTTCACCGTGGGACGCGGAACCGCCGCGATCAGGGATTTCGTGTAAGCGTGCTGGGGCCGGCCCAGCACATCGGCCGTCGGCCCACTTTCGACCACGGCGCCCTGGTACATCACCGTAACGACGTCGGTCGTGTCCGCGATCACGCCCATGTCGTGAGTGATCAGGATCACGCCCACCTGCCGCTCCCGCGTAAGCTCCTTGATCAGGTCGAGGATCTGCGCCTGGATCGACACGTCGAGCGCCGTGGTGGGCTCGTCCGCGATGATCACGTCGGGCTCGGAACACAGCGCCAGCGCGATCACCACGCGCTGCCGCATGCCGCCCGAGAACTGGTGTGGATACTGGTTCGCGCGCGCCTCCGGGTTGGGAATGCCCACCCGCCGGATCAGGTCCACCGCGCGTTTGCCGGCCTCCGCCTCGGTCATGCCCAGATGCGCCTGGATCGTCTCGACAAGCTGCTGCTTGACGGTGAAAAGCGGGTTGAGCGAGGTCAGCGGGTCCTGGAAGATCATCGAGATCTTCTTGCCGCGCAGCTTCTCCATCGCAGCCGCATCGAGGCCCGAGATCTCCTCGCCGCGGAACCGGACGATCCCGCTCGCGATCCGCCCCGGGCGCTCCAAGAGGCCCATGACCGCGGCACCGATGGTGGACTTGCCCGCCCCGCTCTCGCCCACCAGCCCGTGGATCTGCCCCGGCTCCACCGTCAGGTTGGCCCGGTCCACCGCGACGAAGGTCTGGTGGCGGGTCGGGAACTCGACGGTCAGGTTTTCGATCTCGAGAAGAGCCATCACCGAAGCCTCGGGTTCAGCGCGTCGCGCAGCCAGTCGCCCAAGAGGTTCACCGCCAGCGCCAGCACCAGGAGCGTCAGGGCCGGGAAGAACAGGATCCACCACTCCCCCGAGAACAGGAACCCCTGCCCGATCCGGATCAGCGTGCCAAGCGACGGCTCGGTCGGCGGCGCGCCCACGCCGAGGAAAGACAGCGTCGCCTCCGCGATGATGGCCAGCGCAAGGCTGATCGTGGCGATCACCAGAACGGGGCTCAGCACGTTGGGCAGGATGTGGCGCGCCATGATCGCGAAGGGCGAGCGCCCGATCAGGCGCGCGGCCTGCACGTATTCCTTGGATTTCTCCACCAGCGTCGCGCCCCTCACGACTCGCGCGAACTGCACCCAGTCGCTGAGGCCGATGGCGAGGATCAGCACCCAGATCGCCATCTGGTCGCGATATTCGGGCGGCGTGATGCCCTTGGCGACGCCGAAGATCAGCATCGCCACGAGGATCGCCGGAAAGGTCAGCTGCACATCTGCGACACGCATGATGACGGTCTCGACCCAGCCGCCCACATAGCCCGCGATCAGGCCCAGCGTGACGCCCAGCACCAGTGCCAGGGACACCGCCGCGAAGCCCACGAAAAGCGAGATGCGCAGGCCATAGAGGATCGTGGAAAACACGTCCCGACCCTGGTCGTCGGTGCCGAGCCAGAAGGTCTCGCCGGTGAACATGTTCGCCTCGCCCGGCGGCGTGAAGCCGTTCATCAGGTTCAGCGTGGCCGGATTGAACGGATCATGGGGCGCTATGAGCGGCGCGAAAACCGCCGACAGGATCAGCAGAGCCGTGACGGCTGCAGAGATCAGCGCCACGGGCGAGCGGCGGAACGCGTAGCCCACGTCGCTGTCCCAGGCCATGGCGATCCGCGATCGCGCGCGCTCGGCCTGAACGGTGTTCGGCTGGTCGGTCATGCGCCCTTCCCGTCGGTGCGAAGCCGCGGATCGATCGCGACATAAAGGAGGTCCACGATCAGGTTGATGGCCACGAACATCACCGAGATGAGCATCAGGTACGCCGCCATCACCGGGATATCGACGAACTGGATCGCGTTGATGAACAGAAGGCCCACCCCCGGCCACTGGAACACCGTCTCGGTGATGATGGCAAACGCGATGATCGAGCCCAGCTGCAAACCCGTCACCGTGATCACCGGCACCAGCGTGTTCTTCAGCGCGTGCCGGAAATGGATCGTGCGGTCCTTCAGCCCGCGGGCGCGCGCAAACCGGACATAGTCCGCCCGCATCACCTCCAGCATCTCGGAACGCACCAGCCGCATGATCAGCGTCATCTGGTAGAGCCCCAGCGTGATCGACGGCAGGATCAGCGCGACAAGTCCCGATTTCGTCAGGAACCCGGTGGACCACCAGCCGAGATCGACCACCTCCCCGCGCCCGAAACTGGGCAGCCAGCCCAGTTCCACCGCGAACACGTAGATCAACAGTATCCCGATCAGGAAGGTGGGCAGCGACACGCCGATCAGGCTCAGCGTCATGATGGCGTTGGCGGCAAACCCGTCCCGCCTTATCGCGGTGAAGATGCCGAAGACGATCCCGAAGATCAGCGCAAAGGCCCCGGACACGGCGGCAAGCTCCAGCGTTGCTGGCAGGCGTTCGGCGATGATCTCGGCCACGGGCCGCCCCTGCCGGTAGGAGATGCCCAGATCCCCGTGCACGGCGCGCACGAGGAAATCCCAGTACTGTATGAAGAACGGCTTGTTGAGCCCGAGGCTCTCGCGGAGCCGCTCGATGTCCTCCATCGTGCGCTCCTGTCCCAGCATCGTGTCGACCGGATCGCCCACGAAGCGGAACATGGCAAAGGCCACCAGCCCGACCACCAGCAGGACGAGCACGGACTGAAACACTCGTCTCAGGATATAGCTGAGCATGCGCCTGGCATTCCTTTTCGCGTCTGACGGTGCTGCCCGGTCAGCGCGCCGCGGTCAAGCCTTCATCCTGCCTGCACCGCCGCCCCGGCCTTGTGGCTCGAACTCCAGTCGATCTCGGGCCCGGCCGGCACGATCCCGAGCGGATTGCGCAGCTCCGAGGGGGAGAAATACCCCTGCTTGTAGATATCGAAGGCAACGGTGCCCGCCACGCCCGGCCGGTGATAGATGGCCCGCGCATACTCCCACAGGCTCGGGTAGTCGATCAGCCGCCGGATGTTGCACTTGAAGGCGTAATGGTAGGCCACGTCGAACCGCGCCAGCGTCGGGAACAGCCGAAGATCGGCCTCGGTGTACCGGTCGCCGCAAAGCCAGTCCCGGCCCGTCAGATGCGCCTCGATTTCGTCGAGCGCGGCGAAGAGCTCGTGCACCGCCTCGTCATAGGCAGCTTGCGTCCGCGCGAATCCCGCGCGGTAGACGCCATTGTTGACCTGCGCGTAGATCCGCGCGTTCCACGCGTCGATCTCCTCGCGCAATTCTTCCGGCGCGAGGTCGGGTCCTCCGAAATCATAGGCAAACGCGTCGTTGAACATCCGCACGATATCGGCGCTCTCATTGGACACCGCCCGATCGGCCACCTTGTCCCACAGAAGCGGCACGGTCACCCGCCCTGTGTAGGGCACCGCATCCTGCGCATAAACTTCGTGGAGCGCCGACACCCCTTTCAGCTGGTCCGCATAGGACCCGTCCGCGTCGAAGGCCCAGCCGTCCGGCGTGCGCCGGGGCCGGGCATAGGACACGCTGATCGCCGCCTCCAGCCCCTTCTCGACCCGCATCAGAAGCGCGCGATGCGCCCATGGGCAGTTCCACGCGGCATAGAGGTGATAGCGCCCGGCCTCGGCCGGAAAGCCGCTCGACCCGTCCCGCGTGATCCAATTGCGGATCGTGGTCTTCGACCGCCGGAATTCACCGCCCTCGACCGTGTCGGGACCCGGGTCCTCGGCCGAATAGGCGCCCGCGATCATCACACCCAAATCCCGATCCCCCTCATCTTTCCAGAAATACGCACCGCCGACAGGCGCGGCCGGGCGGGGGTCTGCAAGGCCCCCGCCCGGCCGGCCCCGTTCACTCCAGCTCCACCCAGCGCAGGATGAAGAAATCGTCCGGCCGCTGGGTGACCGAGACGCCGTCCCGCACCCCCCAGAGCAGCGGCTGCACGTAAAGCGGCACGTAGACCACGTCCCGCTGGATGATCTCCGCCGCCTCGTCCATGACCGCCTGACGCGCGACAGGGTCGATTTCCGACTGCATCACCGGCAACAGTTCGTCGATCCGCGGGTTCGAATACCCCCCGAAGTTCCACGTGCCCAACCGCTCGCCCGCGCTGTGCACGAGGAAGCGGATCGGGTGCTCGGCGTCGAACGTGCCAGGGCTCCAGCCCAGCAGGTACATATCGAAATTGTCCGCGCGCAACTCGGGCCAGTAGTTCGACACCGGCATCGCATCCAGCGTCGCGGTCAGGCCCACCTGAGCCAGCATGCCGACGATCGCCTGACAGACCGCTTCGTCGTTGAGATAGCGGTCGTTCGGGCAGGACAGGTCGAAGGCGAAACCGTCGGGATACCCCGCCTCGGCCAGCAACGCGCGCGCCGCGTCGGTGTCGTAGTCCGGCCGCAGCGCATTGGCGTCCGAATAGCCCGACGTGACTGCCGAGACCAGCTGCGACGCAGGCTCGGCCGAGCGGCGCATGATCGTCTCGAGGATCGCGGGCACGTTTACCGCATGGCCCACCGCCCGCCGCACGCGAACGTCCGTGAACGGGTTCTCCGCCCCGTTCCTGAGCGTCTCGTGGTCATGAGCAAAACCCAGCATGATCACCCGGCTCTCGATCCCGCGTATGACGCGCGTGCCGTCGTTGGCCGCCACCCGCTCGGCATCTTGCACCGGCACCGGGTTGATCATGTCGACCTCGCCCGAGAGCAATGCCGCGACGGCGGTGGCGGAGTTCTGGATCGGCGTGAAGATCGCCTCCGTGATCCCGTGATCCGCCTCGCCCCACCAGCCCTCGAACGGTGCCAGAACCGTCTCGAGATCCGGCTGGCGGCTTTCCAGCATGAAGGCGCCGGTGCCGTTGACGTTGCGCGTGGCGAAATTCTCGGTATCGCGCGAGGGCAGTTCCGCCCCGTTGGCCTCGGCCCAGCCTGCATCCATCATCATCCAGTTGGCGATGCTGTCGGGAAACAGCGGCTGGGGCGAGTTCGTCAGGATGTCCACGGTGTAGTCATCGACCAAGACCACGTCCAACACTGGCGCGAACCAGCTGCGCACATCGGCCTCTTCCGAGGATGCACGCCGGTAGGAAAACACCACGTCTTCGGCGTTGAACTCCGACCCGTCATGGAAGGTCACGTCCTCCCGCAGGGTGAAGCGCCAGCCCTCGCCGTCGCCGATCGGCTCCCATGCGGTGGCCAGCGAAGGCTCGATCGCCATGTCGCGGCCGCGGCGCACAAGCCCCTCGTAGACATTGTTGAGAAAACCCAGCACCGGGGTCGAGTTGACGGCGTGAGGGTCCATCGTCTGCGGATCGGTCGTCCCGGCCCAGCGGAAGGTCTCGGCGGCGACCGGCAGCGCCAGCAACGCGGCGGCCGAGGTGAATAGCAGGAAACGGGTCATGAGATATCCTTTCTGTCCCGGGCGAACGCGGGCGGACCTGCGCCGCATCGTGCGGCAGGCTGACGCATATGTGGCGCCATGACCAGAACCGAAGCGCTCACTTGCCCGTGATGACCCGCAATCAGGAACAGGACGACCAAGAGAAAGGGGCCGGACGGTCTGTCCGTCCGGCCCCCGCCTGTCGTTTCGAAACGATGTCAGTCGGCTTCGAAATACTTGAACTTCACCTGGTCGTCGGCGTCCACCGCCGTGGACCAGTCGTCCGAGATCCCCCAGTTCAGCACCTGGTGATGGATCGGCAGGTAGATCCGCGCCTCCTCGGCCATGGCCCAGAGCTCGGCGACCGCGGCGTCGCGCACGTCGAGATCGGTTTCCGAAGACAGGCCCACGATCATCGCGTCCATCTCGGGGTCCGAGAAGCCGGTGCCGTTCCACGACCCGCGACCCTCGGTCCGAGTGTGGTAGAGGAAGTTGAAGACGTATTCGCTGTCATAGGTCGGAACGCCCCAGCCCAGCAGGTAGAAATCCGTCTCGCCATTCGCGATCAGCGGGAAGTGCTGCGCGCGCGGCAGGGCCGAGAGGTTCACCGTGATCCCGATCTGCGCGAACATGCCGACCGCGGCCTGGCAGATCGCCTCGTCGTTGATGTAGCGATCATTGGGGCAGTCGAGCTGCACCTCGAACCCGTCTCCATAGCCCGCTTCCTCCATCAGGGCGTTGGCCGCCTCGATGTCGTAGGCAGGATATTCCTCCAGCTCCTCGGTCCAGCCCGCCACCGGCGGCGGCAGCATGGCGCCTGTCGGATCGGACTGGCCGCGCATCACGACCTGCTGGATCGCGTCGCGATTGATCGCGATGTTCATCGCCTCTCGCACGCGCACATCGGCGAAGGGATTGGCGCCCTCGACGTTGTCGTTCCCGAGGTCCTCGGCGCCCACGTTCAGCCCGAAGAAGATGTTGCGGTTCTGCGGCGCGGTCGCCAGACCGATGCCATCGGCCTCCTCGACCCGCGCGAGGTCCTGCACCGGCACGTCCTGGATGAAGTCGACCTCGCCGGTCAGAAGTGCGGCGACCCGGGTCGCGGGGTTCTGGATCGGCGTGAAGACGATCTCGGTGACCGCCAGCGGGAACTCTCCCACGCCCCAGTAACCGGAGTTCGCCGTCAGGACGGTGCGGACATCCGCCTCGCGGCTCGACAGCACGTAGGGCCCAGTGCCGTTGGTGTTGCGCGCCGAGAACGTGTCCTCTCCGGCGGCGTAGTCCTGAACGGCCTCGGCGCCATTGGCCACAGCCCAGCCCTCGTCCATCATCATGATGTTGGTCAGGTTGTTGGGCAGCAGCGGATTGGGTCCGTCGGTGACGATCTCGACCGTGTAGGGGCCGGCCGCGCGCACTTCGCTGACCGAGGACAGAAGCTCCTTGAAGTTCGAGGTCTCGCTCATCGCGCGGTTGAGCGAGAACACCACGTCTGCGCTGTCGAACTCCTCGCCGCCGTGGAAGGTGACGCCCTCGCGCAGGGTGAAGACCCACACGTTGCCATCGTCGGCCGACGGCGCCCACGAGGTGGCGAGCGCGGGCTCCATCTCACCTTCCATGTTGCGGATGATGAGGGGCTCGTAGACCTGGTGCATCAGGGTCGTGGTCGGCCCCTCGTTCTGGGAATGCGGGTCGAGCGTGAGCGCTTCGGCCGCGCGTGCCCAGCGCAGCGTCTCGGCGGACACGGCCGAGGCGGTCAGCGCGGTCGTGGCCAGCAGCGCCGCACCGAAGGCGGCATAACGGGTTGTCATGAAAAGGCTCCCTGTCTTGGTTTTTTCCTCGGGCGAGTATGGCCGGGATTGGCCGCTTGTCCAGCCGGCCTGCAAGGACTTTGCGCGCTCGGGGTGAGGCGAAAGCTCCGAGGGCTCTCCCGGGAAGGGTCCGCGGGGGGATGCAATCCGCCGCTGCCTCGAATACATGCACGGTGCAAACGACGCCGCATGCCGGAGACATCGAATTGACCGCGACCGCGACCGCCGGGACCTGGATCGAACGCTTCAAGGGCCTCAAACGGCTCGAGCCCGGCATCCGTGACGTTCTGACCGGCCGGTCGCAGGTGATCCGCATGCCTGCGGGCACGGTGATCTTCGGCCCCGGCAAATCGCCCGAGAACATGCTGCTCCTGCTCGAGGGGACAGTGCGCGTCCAGCAACTGGCCGAGAACGGCCGCGAGGTGGTGCTCTACCGGGTCACCGCGGGCGAAAGCTGCGTGATGACCACCGCGTGCATGCTGGCCTACGAGGATTATTCCGCCGAGGGCGTGGCCGAGACCGATATCGTCGCGGCCGCAGTTCCGCGCGCCGTCTTCGACGAACTCATCGCGACGTCAAAGGACTTCCGTTCTTTCGTTTTCACCGCCTTTTCCCGGCGGATGACCGACCTTTTTCACGTCATCGAGGATATCGCATTCCGGCGCATGGACATCCGTCTTGCCCAGAAGATCACAGAACGTGCGGAAGACGGGACGCTGCGCGCCACCCACGCGCAGCTCGCCGCCGAACTGGGCACGGCCCGCGAGGTGATCTCGCGGCAACTGGCGGAGTTTCAGCGCCGCGGCTGGGTCGAACTGGGGCGCGGAACGGTCACGGTTCTCGACGCCGACGCGCTCCAGCGCCTCGCCGAAAACTGAGGCGCGGGCGTTTTCCGACGCGGAAAACGGGAAAATGCGCGTTTTCCAGACGCAAAACTCGAGTTTTGCGTCCCGAAAAACTGCAGTTTTTCGACCTTTTCGCGCCGTCTTGCAACTTGTGTGACTAGATCACTGATAGGCGGCGAGAGAATCGGTAGACATCATTCCACGAACAGGCAGCGGTCACGTCGCTTGACCGTGAAAAACCGGAAACGGGCGGGCGACCGCCAGGAGAATACCAGATGTACGAAACTGCTTTCACACCATGGGCCTCGCTGGGCGGCGGCGTGCTGATCGGCCTCGCGGCCGTGCTGCTGATGCTGGTCCTCGGCCGCGTCATGGGCGCGACGGGCATCCTCGCCGGGGTCTTCGCCCCGGCATCGACCTATGACTTCAGCTGGCGCGCCGCGCTTCTGCTGGGCATGGTCACGGGCCCGGCGGTCTACTGGCTCGCCACCGGCGCGATGCCCGAGGTGATCGTGCCGGCCTCGACGCCCATGCTGATCCTCGGCGGCCTCATCGTCGGCGTCGGCGTCACCTACGGCTCGGGCTGCACCTCGGGTCACGGTGTCTGCGGCATGGCACGGCTTTCGCCGCGGTCGATCGCCGCCACGCTGACCTTCATGGCAACCACCGCGGTGACCGTCTACGTCGTCCGCCACGTGATCGGAGGCTGATCCCATGCGTTTCATCGTGATTTACCTGATCGGCGTGATCTTCGGCACCGGCATCGTGCTTTCGGGCATGGCCAACCCGGCCAAGGTCATCAACTTCTTCGACGTCGCGGGCAGCTGGGACCCCTCGCTTGCCTTCGTGATGGGCGGTGCGCTCATCGTCACCGCCATCGGCTACCGGCTCGTGTTCGGTCGCGCCCGCCCGATCTGGGAAGGCCGCTTCAACCTGCCCACGGCGCGCAACCTCGATGCCCGCCTGCTTGGTGGCTCTGCCGTCTTCGGCGTCGGCTGGGGCATTTCGGGCTTCTGCCCCGGCGGCGCCCTGCCCGCACTGGGCACCGGCAAGCCGGAGGTCTTCATCTTCGTGGCCGCCATGCTCGCCGGCATCTTCGGCGCCCGGTACCTGCAATCGCTGTCGCGCCCCGGCCCCAAGGTCACGACCTGAACCATTCGCCCTGAACCATTCGCCAGGAGAGAGACATGAACAGCTATCCAGTGAACATGAACATCCACCCCGAGGTCGAGCCCTTCTTCGACCCCGCGACCAACACGATCTCCTATGTCGTGAAGGACCCCAATTCCGACAGCTGCGCCATCGTGGACAGCGTCATGGACATCGATTATGCCGCCGGCCGCATCAGCTACGAGAGCGCCGACAAGATCATCGAGTACGTGAAGGAGAAGGGCCTCAAGGTCGAATGGCTGATCGAGACCCACGTCCATGCCGACCACCTGTCGGGCGCGCCCTACATCCAGGAAAAGCTGGGCGGCAAGATCGGCATCGGCGAGAACATCATCACCGTGCAGGACACCTTCGGCAAGATCTTCAACGAAGGCACCGAGTTCCAGCGTGACGGCAGCCAGTTCGACGCGCTGTTCAAGCACGGCGACACCTACGAGATCGGCGGCATGCGCGCCTTCGCGATCTTCACGCCGGGCCACACGCCCGCCTGCATGACACATGTCATGGGCGACGCGGCCTTCGTGGGCGACACCCTCTTCATGCCCGACGGCGGATCGGCACGCGCCGACTTCCCGGGCGGGGACGCGGGCACGCTCTACGACTCGATCCAGAAGGTGCTCGACCTGCCCGACGACACGCGGCTCTTCATGTGCCACGACTACGGACCCAACGGCCGCGACATCAAGTGGGAGACCACCGTGGCCGAGGAGAAGGAGTTCAACATCCATGTCGGCGGCGGCAAGTCCAAGGAGGACTTCGTGAAGTTCCGGACCGAACGCGATGCGCAGCTCGACATGCCCAAGCTGATCATCCCCTCGCTGCAGGTGAACATGCGCGCGGGCGAGGTGCCGACCGACAAGGACGGGCGCCCGATGCTCAAGGTCCCGGTCAACGCACTGTGATCCCGGACGGTGCGGGGCGGCACGTCTGCCCCGCACCCCGGCCCTTTCGACGTCAAGATACAAGGAGGCTCCGCCATGGACGCCCGCAGACTATCGGCTGACCTGTCGGTCAGTCCGCAGATCACGGCCGAGGATATCGAAACCCTGGCAGATCAGGGCTTCCGGTCGGTGATCTGCAATCGTCCCGACGGCGAGGCCGGCGACCAGCCCGCCTTCTCCGAGATCGCCGCGGCAGCCGAGGCGAAGGGGATCGAGACGCGCTATCTGCCGATCTTCCCCGGACAGCTCGACGACACGGACGCCGCCGTCTTCCGCCAGATGCTCGGGGACCTTCCCGCCCCCGTCCTCGCCTATTGCCGCAGCGGTACGCGTTCGGCGATGCTCTGGGCGCTTGCCGTGGCCGAGGCCAAGCCCCTGACCGATATCCTCGCCGCCACACAGGCCGCGGGATATGACGCAAGCGGACTCATCCCGCGGCTCGCCACGCGGGCACCGGCGCCCGCCCCGGCGGACCCGGGCTGAAGACAAGCTGATCCGGGCCTGACCCCGACCCGGCCGGAACCACCTGTTCCGGCCCACATGGCGCGGCCCGCATGGCCGACTTCCCCGCGGGAGCGCGCCCCCTTTTTTCCGCCAGCCCTCCGGCCGGCACCAATCGAAGACGATCCGACATGTCCGCACTAACAGACAGGCTGCGCTCCTACATTCCCGTGCTCGACTGGGGCCGCGACTACAACCGCGATGCGTTCCAGAACGACATGATCGCGGCCGTGATCGTCACGATCATGCTGATCCCGCAATCGCTGGCCTATGCGCTGCTTGCGGGCCTGCCGCCCGAGGCCGGACTTTACGCCTCGATCCTGCCGATCATTCTTTATGCGATCTTCGGCACCTCGCGCGCGCTTGCGGTGGGTCCCGTAGCCGTGGTCTCGCTGATGACGGCGGCGGCGGTGGGCCAGGTGGCCGAACAGGGAACGGCGGGCTATGCCGTCGCGGCGCTGACGCTCGCGGTACTCTCGGGGGGCATCCTGCTCGCCATGGGGCTTCTGAAGCTGGGCTTTCTCGCGAATTTCCTGAGCCACCCGGTGATCGCGGGCTTCATCACCGCATCGGGTGTCCTGATCGCCGTCAGCCAGTTCAAGCATATCCTCGGCATCGAGGCCCACGGCCATTCCCTGCCCCAGATCCTCTACACGCTGAACGCGCATATGTCGGACGTCAATCCGATCACGCTGGTGATCGGCGTGACCGCGACGGGATTCCTGTTCTGGGTCCGCAAGGGGCTGAAGCCCTTCCTGATCGGGCGGGGCATGAAACCGAGGGCAGCCGACATCGCCCAGAAGGCGGGCCCCGTGGGTGCCGTCGTCGTCACGACGCTCGCCGTCTGGGGCCTCGACCTCGCGGATCGCGGCGTGGCAATCGTGGGCGAGGTACCGCAAGCCCTGCCCCCCTTCACTATGCCGGGCCTGTCGCTCGACCTGATCTCGGCGCTGTTCATTCCCGCGCTGCTCATCTCGGTCATCGGCTTTGTCGAATCCATCTCGGTCGCGCAGACGCTCGCGGCCAAGAAACGCCAGCGGATCGACCCGGACCAGGAACTCATCGGCCTCGGCGCGGCCAATATCGGCGCGGGCTTCACCGGCGGCTACCCGGTGACGGGCGGCTTCGCGCGGTCGGTGGTGAATTTCGACGCGGGCGCCGAGACGCCGGCGGCCGGCGCCTTCACCGCCGTGGGGCTTGCCATTGCCGCGCTGGCGCTGACACCACTGATCTTCTTCCTGCCCAAGGCGACGCTGGCGGCCACGATCATCGTGGCGGTCCTCAGCCTGGTGGATTTCTCGATCCTGACCAAGACATGGACCTACGCCAAGGCCGATTTCGTAGCCGTCGCCGCGACGATCCTGCTGACGCTGGGCCTCGGCGTCGAGGCGGGCGTGTCGGCGGGCGTGATCCTGTCGATCGGCCTGCACCTCTACAAGACGTCCAAGCCCCATGTGGCCGAGGTGGGCCTTGTCCCCGGCACCCAGCATTTCCGCAACATCCTGCGCCACGAGGTCGAGACGGACCCCCAGGTCGTGACCCTCAGGATCGACGAGTCGCTCTATTTCGCCAACGCCCGCTTCCTCGAGGACCTCGTGCAGGATCGCGTGACCGAGGACAGCCCGGTGAAACACGTCGTGCTGATGTGCTCGGCCGTCAACGAGATCGACATGTCCGCGCTCGAAAGCCTCGAGGCGGTGAACGAGCGGCTGCGCAGCATGGGCGTGCAGCTTCACATGTCCGAGGTGAAGGGCCCGGTCACGGACCGACTGAAAAGGTCACATTTCCTCGACGAGTTGACGGGCAAGGTGTTCCTAAGCCAGTACGACGCTTGGCGCGCACTGACAGGTGCGGACCCCGATCCGGCCCTGCGCGCGGCGCAGTGACGTCGGGGGGCCTTTTCCAACGGAAAACGGGCCAGGTTTTTCTTAAAATACTGCGCCCTGCCCCGCGCCGATCAGCCTGAGCGTCACAATCTCGTAAGGCGTCAGGTCCAGCCGCAGACGCCCGTCTTCGACCGGCAGGGGCGTGCCCCCGTTCTCCAGCAGACCCGCCCGCTCCACCGTCACGATATCGCGTGCCAGCTCGATCTCGACCGCGCCGCGCGTGTTGTGCGCCTCGTAAAGCCGCACGATCACGCCGCGCCCGTCCTGCGCCGGCTTGACCGTCTCAATCACCGCGCGCTGGCTCAGGCACCGGGCGACCGGCCCGAGCCGCGCGGCGCTTCCCGTCTCTGGCCCTCGCGCGATCAGTCGCGGCGGCACGTTCAGCGCCGCCGCCTCCGCCCGCACCGTGACGCGGGTGTCGCCCTCATGCGGCAGGAGCGCATAGGTGAAAAGGTGATGCCCCTGATCGGCGCCGCTGTCGGGCATCGTCGCCGACTTGATCAGCGACAGGCGCAGCACGTCGCCGCGCACGTCATAGCCGTATTTGCAGTCGTTCAGCAGCGCGACACCGTAATCCCCCTCGCTGAGATCGGCCCATTTCTGCGCCGGCACCTCGAATTGCGCCGCGTCCCAGCTGGTGTTGCGGTGGGTCGGGCGGTCGATCTGCCCCCACTGGATGTCGAAATCGGCGCGGGCGGCGCGGATATCCACCGGGAAGGCGGCCTTGAGCAGCAGGTGCTGTTCGTGCCAGTCGACCTCCGTCGCGAAATCGACACGGCAAGAGGCCCGGTGCAGGACGACCCGCTGCGTCAGCCGGCTTCGGCGAAAGGCGCGGTCGATCTCGACCACGGCACGCAGGGGCCCGGTCTCGACGATCTCCATCCGCGTGAGGCCGCCCACGACCTCGCCGCGATCCTCGAAGAAGATGTCGATATCCCAGGCGTCCCAACTGACCGGGCGATCCTCGAACAGTTCCAGCTTGTTGCCCACCTGACCGGGCTTCAGCACCTCGCGGCCCGCGCCCTTGTCGTGGATCGATGTCAGCATGCCATGGGGACCGATCACCACGCGCAGCGCCTCGTTTTCCAGCACGGCGCCGCCATTGACCGTGGGCGCGGCGCTGACACCCGCGTCCGCTCCGGCCCATGACGCGGCGGGCTCGAGCGCGCGGGCCGACAGCGGCGCGGCCTCGGGCAGTTCGACGAGAATACCGTCCGCGACCACCTGCGCCGGCAGGGCTTCGGCACCGCCGTGCTCGCGTAGGGGCATGGTCCCGGCGGGCAGGGTGACGTAACGCACACCGGGCAGCTGCGCGCCGTCGAGCACCAGCCACGCCGCCCCCTCGGGCAGGAGCGCCCCACCCGCGGCCTGCAGCGCCGCGCCCGCGATATCACCGATCCGCGCGAAATCCTTGCGCGCGCCCTCGAAGACCTCACCGATCGAGGTGCCGGTCAGGATGTCATGGAACTGGTTCAGGCACAAAAGCCGCCATGCCTCGGTCAGCGTCTCGGCCGATCTGCCCCTCAGCGCCGCGAGTGCCTGCGCCAGCTCCGCGTCATGGAGCAGGACCTCGGCCTTGCGGTTGGCGCGCTTGATCCAGCCCTGGCTGGTCAGGACGCCGCGATGGCCTTCGAGGTAGAACTCCCCCTGCCAGACGGGCAGGCCCTGCGCCTTTTGCTCCAGCGCTTCGAAATAGGCGCGCACGGTCGAAGGCACCACTTGCGGCGCGCCGGGCATGGCGCGATAGGCACCGGCCTTGCGGATCAGCTCGTCGGTCGGCCCGCCACCGCCGTCGCCATAGCCGTAGCAGATCAGAAGCTCGTGGACCCGGTCCTTCACGGTGTTGCGCGTCCACGTGCCAAGCACCTCCTCCGCCGTCAGGTCGGACTTGTAGTTGGTCGGAAACGGCAGGTGCTGGACATCGCGCGGGGTGGTCAGGAACTGCGCCAGCACGCGGGAGCCGTCGATCCCTTCCCACCATGTCGTGGAGGCGGGCATCTGGTTGTACTGGTTCCAGTTCACCTTGTTGGTGACGAACCACTTGAGGCCCGCCTGTTTCATCAGCTGCGGCAGGCAGCCGGGAAAGCCGAACGTGTCGGGCAGCCACAGGCAAGGCGTCTCGGCCCCCTCCCCGAAGCGGCTGTCGCAATAGTCACGGGCCAGCTGGATCTGACGCACAAGCGCCTCGGGCCCCGGCATGTTGGCGTCGGGTTCCACCCACATGCCGCCGAGGATTTCCCAGCGCCCCTGCGCCACACGGGCGCGGATGCCCTCGAAGATTTCGGGGTAATCCTCCTCGGTGAAGGCGTAGAGCTGCGGCTGGGAATGGGAAAACCGGAACTCCGGGTGCCGGTCCATGAGGCGCAGCACGTTGGAATAGGTGCGCGCATTCTTTTGCCGGATCTGTGCCACGGGCCAGAGATAGGCCACGTCCATATGGGCATGCCCCACCGCGTGCAGTCTGATGTCGAGCGGCGGGCCCGCGCGGCCCAGCGCCTCGGTCAGGCGCGCCGTGGCCTCGGTCACGCTGGTGCGGAAGGCCTCGCCCATCGGATCGCGAGTGTCGAGCGCGAGGAACGCCGCGTCGAGCGCCGAGAGCAGCCCGTGTTTCTCGGGGCGGTCGTCGTGCAGCTCGGCCGACAGTTCCAGCGCCGTGCCCGCCAGCGTGAGGAACCCCTGCAGCGCCCGGTCGATATCGATCACCGCGCATTCGCGCATGAAAAGCCGCGAGCGGTCGCCGGGATCGGGCGGCCAGTCGGTCAGGCCGGTCCAGCCGTGCAGCAGCAGGTCGTGGGGCTGACCGTCCGCAAGCGCGGGGTCCAGATCGATGGTGTGGTGATAGCGGTCGGCCGAGGCCAGAGGTGAGCCGTCGATATGAAGCAAAGCCTCGGGATGGGTAAAGATATCGCCCGCCGTGCCCAGCGGCAGGTGCAGCGCCGGATTGCGCCAGCCGCGCGGCACGGTGAAGCGCGAACGCAGCACGAAATGCAGGTTCTGCTCGCCCCAGTAGCTGTCCCAATCCAGCACCGGGCCCGGCGCGTCGCAGGCCCGGACCGACAGGTCCGGCGTTACCGTGGCGTCGGGCAGAACCTCCATCCGGAAACGCTCCATGGGCACGCGGGCGCGGGCCACCTGCCCCGAGATCAGGCGCAGGCGTTGCGCCACCTTCTCGGCTGTCAGGCGCAATCGGTGGCTCATGGGTCAGCCCTGCCGCAAGGTGAAACCGGGGATGTCCCCGCGATAGACGGTCTGGGGCGTTCCACCGATGCGCCCAAGCTCCTCAAGCGCCGCGCGCGCATCGTCCGCCGAGCCCCAGTCACGGCCCACCTCAGGCCACGGGATCGAGTCGATCAGAAGCCGCGTATAGGTATGCTGCGGGTCGCCGATCACGTCCTTGGGCGGGCCTGCCTCCACCACATGGCCCTTGTAGAGGACCATCACGTAATCGCTGACATGGTAGGCCGTGGCGAGATCATGGGTGATGTAGACGATCGAGATGCCGTGCCGGTCCTTCAGGTCGTGGATGTTCTTCAGGATCGAGGACCTGAGCGAGGCATCGACCATCGACACCGGCTCGTCCGCGATCAGCAGGTTCGGGCTGAGCATGAGCGCGCGCGCCACGATCAGGCGCTGACGCTGACCGCCCGAGAGCTGGTGGGGATAGCGGCTCAGCACCAGCGCCGGGTCAAGCCCGACCGCGCGGCAAGCCTCCTCCATGGCCTCCTGCACGTGATCCTCGCTTTGGGCGAGGCCGAAGCGTTTGAACGGGAATTTCAGTGCGTGATCGACCCGGTAGAACGGGTTGAAACAGGCGTAGGGGTCCTGGAACACTGCCTGCACCTGCTTGCGGAAGGTCAGCTGATCCGCCTTGCCGATGCGGTTGATGTCCTGCCCCTTGAACAGGACCTCGCCGGTCGAGGGCGGGCTGAAGCCCAGCATGAGGCTGCCCATGGTGGACTTGCCCGATCCCGACTGTCCGACGATCGAGATGATCTTGGGCACCGCCCCGTCGAGCGTGAAGCTCATCGGATGGAGCGCCGTGACCGCGCCATATGTCTTGCCCACGCCCTTCAGCTCCAGAAGCGGCGTGCCGTCCTGCGTGGTGAAGCCCTTCGGCACCTCGGCCGGCGTGGGATCGAGAAAGCTTTCGCCGCCCACCAGCGGAACGGAGGAAATCAGCTCCTTCGTGTAGGGGTGCTGCGGGTTTTCGAGGATCTGCCGGACCGGCCCGAACTCCACCAGTTCGCCCAGCCTCAGAACCGCGAGGTCGTCGACCGATTGCGCCATCAACCCCATGTCATGCCCGATCAGGATCAGACCAGCGCCGATGCGCGCCTGCACCTCGCGGAGCGTCTGCATCACGTGGCGCTGTGTGATCACGTCGAGCGCCGAGGTCGGTTCATCTGCGATGATCAGGTCGGGTTGCAGGCACACGCCGATGGCGATGCAGACCCGCTGCTTCATGCCGCCCGACAGTTCGTGCGGATAGAGCCGGCCGACGATCTTCGGGTCCAGTCCCACGCCCTCCAGCACGGCATCGGACCGGCGCTGAAGCTCGGCCTGCGTCACGCCCGCCTCATGGGCGAGGATGCCGTCCCAGATCTGGGTCTCGACCCGCATCACCGGGTTGAGCGAGTTCATCGCGCCTTGCGGGATGTAGCTGATCTTGCGCAGGCGGACGCGGCGCATCTCCTCCTCCGAAAGCGACAGGATATCGGTGTCGCCCAGCGCGTTGAGGTGGATCTCGCCCTCCGAGACAAAGCCCGGCGCGGCCAGCATGCGCATCGCCGCAAGCGCGGTCGTCGTCTTGCCCGAGCCGCTTTCGCCGATGAAGCCGATGCGCCGGCCCTGCGGCACCGAAAGCGAGACGTCGGAGACGGCGTGAACCACGCCCTTGGACGTCGGGAAGTCGATGGAGATGTTCCGGATGTCGAGGACGGTCATCTCACAACCTCCGCAGCCTCGGGTTCGACACCTCGTCGAGCCCGAGATTGATCAGCAGAAGCCCGATGAACATGACCGCCAGCAGCAGAGTGGGGATGCCCCACCACCACCAGAGGTTCTGGATCAGCGCGCCGGAGTTGATCGCGTCGTAGATCACCCGACCCAGCGTCGGGATGCGCTGCGGCCCGAGGCCCAGCACCTCGAGCCCCACCGCCGTCACGATGGACGTCGTCACGTTCGCGATGAAAGAGCCGAAGAGATACGGCACGAGATTGGGCAGCATCTCGCGGAACATGATGTGGCCTGTGGAGGCCCCCGAAAGCCGCGCCATCTGCACATAACCGGCCTCCCGCATGGACAGGACCTGCGCCCGGATCAGCCGCGTGGGCGATTGCCAGACGAAGGCCGCGATCAACAGCGCCATGAGCGTCAGGCTGATATCGCCATAGGCCGCCTGGAACACCACGAGGATCAGCAAGGGCGGAATGGTGATCATCACGTCCGACAAGACGCGGATCACGTCGTCGGTGCGCCCGCCCACGAAGCCGGCCGTAAAGCCAAGAAAGATGCCCGTGGACATTCCGATGAGCGATGCCAGAACGCCGACGTAAAGCGAGTTGGGCGCGCCCACGATCAGCAGCGCAAGCAGGTCCTTGCCCGACACGTCCGTGCCCAGCGGATGGGCCCATGACCCGATCTGGCCGCGGATGTTCTCCACGCCCACCGGCGCCTGACGGGGCATTCCCGATCCGGTAAAGACGAGGTCGGTATCCCAGAAGAGGCGCCCAAGGATACCCAGCGCCACGATCGACAGAAGCAGCCCCGCGCCCCAGATCAGCTTGGGGTTCCGCCACGGGTTGTCGAAACGTTTCATGCGCCGGACCTGCCGCGCCGTCAGCTCCGGGGGCGCCGCGCCCGGCCCGCGCGCGGCGCCGGGTATTGCGCGATCCGTCGTGCCCTGTACGCCCATGGCTCAATCCCTCCCGTGGCGGATGCGCGGATCGATCAGCGGATAGACAAGATCGACGAGAAAGACGGCGATGGCGGTCATCAGGATGATGACGAAGCTCACCCCCTGGATGACCGGGAAATCCTGGTCGAGGATCGCGTCGTACAGCAGCTTGCCCATGCCCGGATAGGCGAAGATGCGCTCCACCAGCACCTGCCCCGCGACAAGCCCGCCGATCTGCAGCGCAAACGCCGTGACCTGCGGCAGGATCGCGTTGCGGATCATGTAGCGGTAAAGGATGTAGCGCGGCCTCAGCCCCTTGGCCTTGGCGAGGACGGAATAATCCTCGCCCTGAACGGTGATCATCAGGCCCCGCATGCCCAGCGCCCAGAAGCCGAAGGTCACCAGCACGATGGACATGGCCGGCAGGAACCCGTGATAGAGCACCGAGCCTGCGAAGCCTGCGTCCCATCCCGGTTCCACGTTCAGCCCGTAGGCGCCCGTCAGGGGGAACCACCCCAGCTGGCTGGAAAAGACATACATCAGCAGAAGCCCCGACAGGAGCGGCGGGATCGCGGTCATCACCATGGCCGAGGGGATCGCGACCTTCCAGAGGCGCGGCGTGTTCTCCCATACCATCAGCGCACCCAGAAGATTGCCGATGATGAAGGTGATGATGAGGGAGATCAGCATCAGCCCCAGTGTCCAGGGCAGCGCCTGCCCGATGAGCTGTGCCACCGGCGTCGGGAAGGACGCGGTCGACAGCCCGAAATCGAGGGTGAGGGTGTTCTTGATATAAAGGAAATACTGCACGATGAGCGGCTGATCGAGCCCGAAGCTCTCGCGCAGCTGCGTCAGGATCGCGCCGGAATTCTCGATGGAGCCTCCGCCCGCGGCCATCCGGCCCAGCATGACGTCGACCGGGTCGATGGGGCTGAGCCGGGGGATGATCCAGATCAGCGTCGCGGCGATGAACACCGTCAGGAACAGCGTCAAGAGCCGGTTGATCATGTAGGATGCGGGTATGCGCGCCATCAGCTGCCCTCCCCTGGCCGCTGGTTTGAATGCGCCCGCCGGGCCGACCGATCGCGGCCCGGCGGGTTCGATGTTCGCACGAAAAGCGTCAGGAAAAACTACCGTTTTCCGCCCCCTTACTCGGCGCGCTCAAGGTTATGGATGATCTGGTGCCCCGAATTCCAGTGAAAGAAGGGGTGGTTGTAGTAGTTGTCGTTCGACGGCCAGCCCTCCCAGTAGGTCGTGTTGAAGGGATGCAGCTTGAAAGCCTGCACGAGCGGAATGAAAGGCATCTCCGCGTCGAGATACTGGTAAGCCTCGGCGACCATCTGAGGGATCATCGGGTCGCCCAGCGGCATCGAGGACATCTCGTTCACGATGGCCGAATAGGCCTCCGCCGCCGCCGTGTCCCAGCGCGCGGTGTTGTTGAACCCGGGCGAGCGTTCGCCCACCGGCACAACGTCGGCGACCGTGTAGCGGCCCATCGACGCCCAGGGTTCGTTCACCGACCCGCAGCTGAGCCACGAATAGGTCATCTCGTAGCCGCCGAAGGGCAGGACCTCGCCCCAGAAGACGGAGTTCTCGACCGGCACCGACCGCGCGTCGATCCCTGCGCGCTGAAGCTGTTCCACCACCATGTCGATGGTGCGCGTGTATTCGGTGGACGCGGAGTTCACGTGGATCTCGACCGCCAGCGTCTCGCCGTCCTTGGTGTAGTAGTCGCCGTCGCGCATCCAGCCCTCGGCCTCCAGCAGCGCCTGACCGGCCTCGACGTCCGCCGTGGCCGGCAGGCCGTGGCCCGCCTCGACCACCGCGTCGATGAAGGGCGCCATGGAGCCATATTCCGGGAACATCGTGCGCGAGGGCGTGGTGGCGCCTTCGGCGGCGATGTTCACGATCTGCGCCCGATCGATGATATGGGCCACCGCCCGGCGCATGTTGGCATTGTCCCACGGCGCGATGGTCGTGTTGATCTCGAGCTGCCGCGCGCAGGGGTCGGCGACGGCATAGGGGTAGTCCGAATACCACGCCATCGTGTTGGGGTTCTGGGCCCGGATCGCCTCGAACGTGCCGACGGAGAGGTTCTGGCCCGCATCCATCTGGTTGTTGGCCAGAAGCTGCGCCCGGCTTTCTTCGCCACCCGATTCAAGGAACACGACACGCAGCGGCTCGGGCATGTCCATGAAGCCCGTCTCGGCGCCCCACCAGCTGTCGCGGCGGTCCCAGATGGCGCGGTTTGACGCGGCCGAGGTGAATGCGTAGGGCCCCGTGCCGATGGGCGGGTCGAATGTGAAGGTCGCCGGGTTCTCCGCGGACGACCAGATGTGTTCTGGCATGATCAGGAAAGAGCCGAAGATCCGCACGCCGAAATTCTCGACCATGAAGCGCGGGTTGGGCGCGTTCAGGGTGAAGCGGACCGTCAGGTCGTCGATCTTCTCGACGCTTGCGACCTGGCCACGGATCGTGGCGACCTCACGGGCGGTCAGCTCCTCGTTGTCCATGGCCATCTGGGTGGTGAAGACCACGTCATCGGCATCGAAGGCCTCGCCATCGGACCAGGTCACGCCCTCGCGCAGGGTGATGGTGAACTCGGTGGAGTCCGCGTTGGCCGCAAAGCCCGTTGCAAGCCACGGGTCCAGTTCACCGGTGCCGTAGTTCAGGATGAACAGCGGCTCCCACATGGTCTGATGCGCGCCATGCATGCGCCGGATGCCGGTGCCGTCGGTCATCCAGTTGAAATTCTCGGGATCGCGGATGGTGCGGTCGAGATCGAAGATCACCGTATCCTCGCGCGGCACGTCCTGCGCGGCTGCGGCCCCGGTCAGGGCAAGCGTCACCGCCGCGGTGGTCATCAGCGCCTGTGTGATGCGTGTCATTTTGGATAGTCCTCCCTGGATGTCTGTTCGGTCGTTGTCACCGGCCACGGGTTGCCGTGGCCTGCCATTGCCCTCGCCCCTCCCGAAGCGGGGGGAGAAGGTCATCTCACGTAGTCCAGCACCAGTACGCGCGGCCCCTCGGTGGGGATGTCGTCGCGTGCCAGCGACACCGTGTGGTGCGAGGCGAAATCGATGTCCTCGTCCTTGAAATGGGACAGGAAACTCTCGATCCACATCGTGTTGCGGGGCTTGTAGGTCAGCGTGCGGAAATGCATCGGGATGACCAGTTTCGGCCGCACCCGGTGGATCATCTTCATCAGGTCCGGCAGCTCGATGGTCAGGTAGCCCCCGGCCAGCGCCAGCAGGATGTCGACATCCTCGAAGAACGCGATCTGCGCATCAGTCAGCGGATTGCCCACATCCCCCATATGCGCGACCGACAGGCCGTCCATCTCCCAGCGGTACATGCCGTTCTGGCCGGGCACGGCGTGGTCCGGGTGATGGTCCCATTCCGCGGCCTCGATGGCGCGGATGGTGAAACCCTGTGCCTGCGCCTCACCGCCCGACTGGGCAAGCTTCAGCGCGTTGACAACCTCGGGCGCGCCCGGGATCAGGTCGGCGCGGCAATGGGCGTCGTCGTCATCGGACGAGATGATGACAAGGTCCGCCGTTTCCCGGATGGGGGCATAGCCCACGCCCTCGGGCGTATAGGGATCGGTGATGACCGACCGCCCCGCGCTGTCGGTCAGCTTGAACGCCGCGTGGCCCAGCCATGTGATCTGCATCCGCGTCCCTCCTCGCCGCGACGTCAGTTGTTGCCGACGACATGTGGCGAGCGTGTCGCCGAGATGTCGTCATTGTCGGGCCGTGGATGGTGGCGCCAGTGCCCCGAGGGGTCTACGCCGCGCGCGATGATCGCCTCCACCCCGCGCGCCCAGTCGGGGTCGGTGATGCGCACCTCGGGTGAACAATAGCGCAGTGTCAGACCGCAGCGGCGGCGGGCCGAGCGGTTCGGCGCAGAGCCATGGACCAGCATGTCGGCGTGCAGAGACATCTGCCCGCCTTTCAATGCGTTGACGAAGGGCGCTCCGTAGCGTTCGGCGTCGGCGATCCCCTTGTGAAAGACCGACGCCTCGCCCATCGCCGAGGTCGCGATCGCGCCCTTGTCATGGGTGCCGGCGATGAAGCGCATGGCCGCGTTTTCCGCGTCCGCGTCGTCGATGGCGAGCCAGACGGTCACCGTCCGCGCGGGGGTGAGCTTCCAGAAACTCGCATCCTGATGCCACGGCACCTCGCGCGCGTCGCCAGGTTTCTTCGACAGGATCGCACTGGCCCAGCACACGATGTCGGGGCCGACGATATCCTCTACATGGTCGAGGATGCGCGGGTCGGTCGCAATGTCCCAGATCCCTGCCATGCGCGCCTGATAGCAGTTGATCCCGTAGTCGCCCGCCTCGCCCAGATCGGCCATCAGCCGGTCGAAATAGGCGCGGATGCGGGCGATCTCCCGCGCCCCGAACACGTCGAAGGGCTGCACGAAACCCCTCTCGTTGTAATGGGCGATCTGATCGGCGCGCAGCCGCTTTCCGTCACGTTCGGGCGCGGGCCGGAACCCGAGGTCGATATCCTGAACGGTCATGTCCTGTTCCTCCGATTTGAACAGACTAGCCCCTGAAATCGCGACGGCAGAGACCCGGCCTTGACAAAAACATGTACATTATTGATCTTTTGCATTCGTATGCTGCGCCTGCGAAAGGGCCGAAACCAGTGCGATTGCCGCAAAAGATATTCAGGATTGACACCTATATCTTGCCGGACGAGGCCTATCATTTCATCCGCAAGGATATCCCGCTCGACCCGCCGCTCATCGAACACAGCCATGATTTCTTCGAACTCCTGATGGTCGAGCAGGGTGCGGTGCATCACTGGATCAACGGGCTCGAGGAACGGCTGGAGGCGGGAACGCTGGTGTTCCTGAGACCCTCGGACCGTCACGCGCTGCAATCGGTGCCGGGGTCGATGGCGCGCATCCTAAACGTGATGTTCCGCGCCGACACCGCCGCACATCTCGTAGGGCGCTACGGGCGGGACCTGGGCGGGCGTTTCTTCTGGTCCGACCGCGCATTGCCGATGACGCTCCACCTCGAGGGGCCGCAGCGCGAGAGGGCCATCAACGCGATGCTCACGCTCGACACTGCGCACCGCAGCCTGACGCGGATCGAGCATTTCCTGCTGTCGGTCATGACCCATGTGCTGGACACGGGCGCCATCGTCGAGGATCGTGCCCCCGCATGGCTGATCCGCGCCTGCCGCGCCGCCCGCGAGCCGCGCGTGTTCCGGCAGGGCGCGGAGGGGTTCCTCGCCGTTGCCGGGCGGAGCCAGGAACATGTCTGCCGCCAGACGCGCCGGCATCTCGGCCTCAGTCCCACGCAATACGTCAACCGCATCCGCATCCAGCACGCCGCGATGCTGTTGGCGGGCACGCACCGCGACATCGCGGGGATCGCCCGCGACTGCGGCTTCGAGAACCTCAGCTATTTCCACCGGCTGTTTCGCCACCAGTACGGCAGCACGCCGCGCGGCTACCGTCTGCGCCATGTCCGCAGCGGCGCGGCCGAGGCGTGAGGCGCGCACCGCGCACCGCTTGCACAGGCGCGCGTTGACCGCCACGCTGCGCGAAACGGACGGGGAGAGACCAGCATGCCGCAACCAGACCATATCTCGATCTACGAGCTTCCGGAATTCGCGGAGCTTGACGAGGAGACGCAGCGCTATTTCGAGATCTGCCTCGAGAAACTGGGGCTCGTGCCGAATGTCCTGAGGACCTTTTCGCGCAACACCGAAAAACTTCGGGCCTTTTCTCAGTATTACAACACGCTGATGCTGGCACCTTCGGGTCTGTCCAAACTGGAGCGCGAGATGGTGGCCGTGGTCGTGTCCTCGGCGAACCGGTGCTTCTACTGTCTCGTCGCCCATGGACAGGCGGTGCGGCGGCTCTCGGGCGATCCGCAGTTGGGCGAGATGCTGGTGATGAACCACCGCGTGGCGGACCTGTCCCCGCGCCAGCGCGCGATGCTCGACTTCGCGTGGAAGCTGACCACCGCCCCGGCCGAGATCGTAGAGGCCGACCGCGAGGCGTTGCGCGCGGCGGGGCTGGACGAGGGCGAGATCTTCGACCTCGCCGACGTCATCGGGTTCTTCAACATGTCAAACCGCTTCGCCATCGCGTCGGACATGATGCCCAACCCCGAATATCACGCCATGGATCGCGGCGAGGGCTAGCTACTGCTGCGCAAGCGCCCGCGCCGCGCCCAGCGTGCCGGGCCCGACCATGGCGTCTAGTGCGCCACGATACAGCCCGCGTTCCTGCAAAATGCGCTGGAAGGCGAGCGCAGTTTCGGTGTCCCAGGGCGGCACGACGCCGTTCACCGTCCCGCGCATGGTCTCGGGCTCGACGTCGCCGGTTTCCAGCGCACGCACGTATTGCGCGGCCGCCCGTTCCGGGTCGCGGTCCGTGCCGATGCCCTGTTCGATCAGGAAGGCGCGCAAGGCCATCGCCGACGCATCGCCCTTTTCCGCAAGGAACTCGGTCCAGCGGAAACGGCGCGCGGGGTTCGGGTTCAGCCCCGGCGCGCCGGTGGCGTAAAGCTGCGCCAGATCGCGCGCGGCCTCGTCATTGCCGGCGCGCGCCGCGCCCGCGAGATGCGGAATGGCCGCGACCGGATCGGGAAGGCCAAGGGCGGCCTGCGCATCATCCGGCACGCCTTCGCCCGTGAGGTAGGTCTGCGCCAGCCGGTACTGGGCAAAGTGATAGTCGGCCTCCGCGCCCTGCTGCATCAGGCCCATCATGCGTTCGGGGTCGCGCGGCACGCCCCGGCCCAGCCGGTGCATCATCGCCAGTGTCGCCGCCGCAGCCGGATCGCCCTCCGCCACGGCCTCCTCGTAGAGCTCGACGGCGCGGGGCACATCCTCGCGGACCGGGCGAATGCCGAAATTGTGGTAATCGCCAAGACGCGTCAGGGCGGCCGCGACCCCGGCCTCGGCTGCACGTTCATAGAAGCGCACGGCCTGCCGATGCTCGCCGGTGGCCTGCGCGATCGTGCCGAGATGGAACAGCGCAGCGCCCGCTTCGGGCAGGTCCCGCGCGGCCTCGGTGCAGTCCCCACGGGCCTCGGCCAATGCCCGGAAAAGCGCACGCTGAGCGTCCTCCGATATGGGTTCCTCGGCTGAAGGCGTGCCCGCGACCGCGAGACAGCGTTCCAGCGCCGCCTCCGCCATGGCCTGCCGCGCGGCTTCGGCCTCGGCTGCCTGCCGGGCCGCTTCCTCCTCGGCCGCGATCCGCGCCGCTTCCGCTTCGGCGATGCGCGCGGCCTCCTCGGCGGCAAGGCGCGCGGATTCCTCCTCGGCGGCCATGCGCTCCGCTTCCTCGGCGGCGATCCGGGCGGCCTCTTCCTCGGCGATCCGCGCCGCTTCCTCGGCAAGACGTGCAGCCTCTTCAGCGGCAGCCATCCGGGCCGCTTCCTCGGCCGCCACCCGGACAGCTTCTTCCTCGGCAAGCCGTGCGGCTTCCTCCGCCGCAAGCCGTTCAGCCTCGGCCTCTGCCTGCCGTGCGGCCTCCTCTGCGGCATCGGCTTCGGGAACCGCGGCCGTATTGGCCACGTCCTCCATGCGCGTCTCGGCGGCCTGTCGCTGTCCGATCGCCTCGGAGAGACCCACGATGGCGTCCTGCGCGGCCGACCGGGCGGCACGGGCCTCAGCCTCCCGTCGCTCAAGCTCGGCGGCGGCGGCATCGCGGGCCGCATCGGCCGCTTCTGCTGCATCCCAGGCGGCGCGGGCGGCGGCGCGCGCCTCGGCCTCCGTGGCGAGAAGCTCCTCGAGCGGGGGTGCGGCCTCGTTCAGCGCAGCACCCGGTGACTGCGCCAGAACCGGGCCCGCAAGGCCCGTGCCCAGCACCGTAGCGATCAAGAAGCTCCGCCCATAACCGATCCGAAACACGGCAAATTCCCTTGAGAGATCATGCAACTGGCCGGGACGATAGCGAGGCGGGCTGGCCATGTCGATAGGCGCGGCCACCCTTGCCCGGACACAGAAAAGGCTGGTCAAGCCGCGGCCGGCAGGGCAACATCACGGCGCAAAAAATCCTACACAAGACCCCGACCCGGGCCGAGCATGTCATGACCACCGCCGAGCATATCGACGCCGAAGGCGGCGACGACGGGATACGCGCCGATCTTCCCGTTCTCGCCGTCGATCTCGACGGCACGCTTCTGCGTTCCGACATGCTGCACGAAACGCTCTGGGCGGCGCTTGCGGTGCGCAGCCGTCTGCTGGGCGAGGCGATCCTCGCGCTTTACCGGGGCCGTGCTGCGCTGAAGGCCGCGCTGGCCGACCACATCATCATCGACCCGACCACCCTGCCCTATGACGAGCGGGTACTGGCACGCATCGAGGACTGGCGCGCACGGGGCGGTTACGTCGTGCTCGTCACCGCGACCGATGTCCGCCTGGCGCAGGCGGTGGCCGAGCATCTGGGCGTGTTCGACGCGGTCCACGGCTCCACGGTGGACCGAAATCTCAAGGGCGCGGAAAAATCCGCGCTGCTGGTGGCCGAATACGGGCGCCAGGGCTTCGTCTATGTGGGCGACAGCCGCGCCGATCTCGCCGTCTGGACCGAGGCCGCCGAGGCCGTCACCGTGGGCGCCGACCGCACGGTCCGGCGCGCGGTGGACGCGATGGGCCGCCCGGCCGAGCATATACCGGCCCGCGGCGGCGATCCGCTGAGCATGCTGCGCGCGCTGCGCCCGCACCAATGGCTGAAGAACCTGCTGGTTTTCGTGCCGATCATCGCGGACCCGGCGCATGGCGGCTGGGAATGGACATGGGCGCTCTCGGCCTTCGTCGCGCTCAGCCTCATCGCCTCGGCGGGCTATGTCATCAACGATCTTCTGGACCTTGCAGATGACAGAACGCACCCGCGCAAGCGCAACAGGCCCTTCGCGTGCGGCGACCTTTCGGTGGCGACCGGCACGCGCATGGTGCCGGTCCTGCTACTTCTGGGCTTCGCGGTCGCGGCTCAGGTATCGATGGCACTCGTCGCCGTGGTGGCGACCTATTTCGTCCTGACCATGGCCTATTCCCTGCGGCTGAAGCGGCATTCCATCATCGATATCTGCACCCTTGCCGGCCTCTACACGATCCGGATCGTGGCAGGCGGCATCGCCATCGGCGTGGCCCTGTCGGTCTGGCTGCTCGCCTTCTCGATGTTCACCTTCTTCGCGCTGGCCGCGGCGAAACGGCTGGGCGAACTGTCCGATGCAGACGCGGCCGGCCGGACCGTGACGCGACGCGGCTACACGGTCGAGGACCGGCGCATCCTGAGCCAGATGGCGATCTCGGCGGGCTATGTGGGCGTGCTGGTTCTGGCGCTTTATATCGATGAGCCTTCGGTACAGGAACGCTTCGGCGCGCACCGGATGTTCTGGGGGGTCTGCGCGCTCCTGATCTTCTGGATCAGCCGTCTGGTCCTCGTGGCCGATCGCGGAAAAATGGATGACGACCCGCTGATCTGGGCCATTCGCGACCCGGTCAGCCGGGCGACGGTCGGCATGGTCGTGGCGCTGACCGGGCTCGCGGTGTTCCTGTGACCCGCCGCACGCTGATCCTTCGATACGTGGCCTTCGCCGTGCTGGCGGTCATGGCGAACCTCGCCACGCAGCGGATCGTCCTGTTCGGAACGGACGTGGTCGACGGCGTGCGCTTCGCCGCAGCGCTCGCCGCCGGCACACTGGTGGGCCTCGTGGTGAAATACGTGCTCGACAAGCGCTGGATCTTCTACGACGCCACGCGGGGCGCACGTGCGCAGGGGCTGCAGTTCTTCCTCTACTCGCTCATGGGTGTGGCCACGACCGCGATCTTCTGGGTGACCGAGACCGCCTTCTGGCTGATCTGGGGCACCGATCTGGCACGGGAGGCCGGCGCGGTGTTGGGGCTGATGGTGGGATATACCACGAAATACCTGCTGGACCGGCGCTTCGTGTTCCACGACGCAGGAAGGCCGGCATGACCCGCCTGTCCGGCTGGGGCCGAACGCCGGTGGCGGAGTGCAGCGTGAAGACCGCGCGCAGCGACCGCGATGTGGCCGAGGCGCTGTCGGAGGGGCCGATGATCGCGCGGGGCAACGGGCGTTCCTACGGTGACCCGGCGCTATCGCGCGGGCTGACGCTCTCGATGGCGGGGCTCGACCGTATGCTCTCCTTCGACACAGAGACCGGCACGCTGGTGGCCGAGGCCGGGGTGCTCCTGGCCGACATCATCGCGACCTTCCTGCCGCGGGGATGGTTTCCCGCCGTCACGCCAGGCACGAAATTCGTCACGCTGGGCGGGGCCATCGCGGCGGATGTGCATGGCAAGAACCATCATCTCGACGGCAGTTTCCGCACCTGCGTCGACTGGGTCGAGGTGATGGAGGACGCGGGCGCGCCGCAGCGCATCGACCAGCACGCCGACCCCGAGCGGTTCGACACGATCTGCGGCGGCATGGGCCTGACCGGGGTGATCGTGCGGGCGGCGATCCGCCTGCGGCCGGTCGAAAGCGGGTGGATCATGCAGGAGACGGTCCCCGCCGAAACCATCGACGCGGCCGTCGACATCTTCGAGGCCAATCTCGACGCGCCCTATTCGGTCGCCTGGATCGACTGCATCGGCCATCCGCCCCGTCTCGGCCGCAGCATCGTGATGCTGGGACGGCACGCGCGCGCCGCCGAGCTTCCGCCAAGGCGCCGCCGCGCGCCCTTCGACACGCCGCGCCGGCTGCCCTTGCGCGTGCCCTTTGACCTGCCGGGCTTCGTGCTGAACGCCGCGAACCTCCGGCTCTTCAACGCGCTCTACTACGAGATGGGGCGGCGCAAGGCCGGCGTCTCGCTCATCGACTGGGACCGCTATTTCTACCCGCTCGATTCCATCGCCGACTGGAACCGCATCTACGGGCGCGCGGGCTTCTACCAGTTCCAGTGCGCCCTGCCGCTGGAGACCGCGCGTGCGGCGCTGTCGCAGATGCTCCACGACATATCCGGGGCGGGAACGGGCAGTTTCCTGTCGGTGCTCAAGCGCTTCGGACAGGGCGAGGGGCGCTATTCCTTCCCCTTCGAGGGCTATACGCTGGCGCTGGATTTTCCCGCCGGCGATCGCAGCCAGGCGCTCATCGAACGCCTTGACCGCATCACGCTCGACCATGGCGGGCGCTTCTACCTCGCCAAGGACGCGAGGTTGAGCGCCGAGACCTTCCTTGCGGGCGACCCACGCTTTGCCGCGCTGCGCGATCTGCGCCGCGCCAATGGCTGGGCCGACCGTTTCACCTCCCTGCAATCCGAAAGGCTTGGATTATGAGCAAGTCGGTCCTGATCCTCGGCGCCACCTCCGGCATGGCGCGGGCCATCGCGCGCAGCTTCGCCGCAGAGGGGCGCACGTTAAGACTGGCCGCCCGCGACGTGACCCGGCTGGAGCCCGACCGCGATGACCTCGTCACCCGCTTCGGGATCACGGTCACGCTGCACGAGTTCGACGCGCTCGACCTCGAGGGCCATGAGGATTTCGTGAAGGGCCTGCCAGAGTTGCCCGACATCGCCGTCTGCGCCGTTGGCGCCATGGGCACGCAGGAGGAAAACGCGGCCTCCCCCACGATCGGGGCCTCGGTGATGCGCGCCAATTTCGAGGGGCCGGCCTCGATCTTCGCCCATCTGGCCAACGCGATGGAGGCGCGCGGGTCCGGCACGCTGGTGGGCATCTCGTCGGTCGCCGGCGAACGGGGGCGGGCGTCGAACTACGTCTACGGCGCGGCCAAGGCGGGCTTCACGGCCTTCCTGTCGGGCCTGCGCAACCGGCTGGCGAAGACGGGCGTTCATGTGGTCACTGTCCTGCCGGGCTTCGTCGCGACGGCCATGACCGAGGGGCTCGACCTGCCCGAACGCCTGACCGCGCAGCCCGAAGAGGTGGGCGCGGCCGTCGTCAAGGCGGTGCGGCAGGAAAAGAACGTGATCTACGTCCGGCCCATCTGGCGAATCGTCATGGCCGTCATCCGCGCCATCCCCGAACCGGTGTTCAAGAAGACGAGTATCTGAGCCCCACCTCTGGCAGGCTTATCCGCACGAAGCGTGAACGTTTCGCGAATCCTCCGCGTGATCCCGCCACGGACAGGCAAGATTCCGCCAAACCCGCAACACAATTGGCAAATCCGGCCAGGACTTGTTGCGGGTTTAACACTTAGCGCGTAACGCGGATAAATCTGAAAGGGACAGTTAATGCGTCCGAAGCGGCGCGTTCCAGGGGCATGATCGGAATCCGCATCCAATCCGTAGACGCCGTCATCGCGACGGTCGCCCTCTCCTCCGTGGTGACGGCCTTCTGCGGCATGGTCATCGTCGCCAATGTCCATGACGCGCTTCACGGCAAGACCGCCAGCCCCTCCGCGACGGAACAGACCGCAGCCGCGCCCGCGCGGGAGCCGCTTGTGGAACGCCGCTACCCGATGCCCGAAACCGCCCCCGGTGTCGCCCTGCCGCTCGGGTTCGAAGATCAGCGCCCGACCCTGCGGAATGCCCCGGAACGCGGCAGCGGGGAGGCCCTGCTCGCGCGTCTGCCCCGGATCCACGGGCCGTTCTCGCCCGAGACGCGCACCGCGCTGGCCGCCGCCATGCCCGCGGACGAAACGGCGACGGCTTCGCGCGCCATCCCGCCCGAAATTGCCGCCATGCTGCGCACGCCGATCGCGCGCCCCGAGAGGTTCGCCGCCCTGCCGCCCCTCGACACCACGCCCGCCGTGGCGCCCAGCCCGCTTCTGGTCAGCCTCAGCCCCCGCCCGCCCGAACGGCCCGGCAACGCGGCCCGCATGATGGCGGCCCGCGCCCCGGCGCAGCCCATCGCGGAGAACATCCAGGTCGCCCGCGCCGAGGCGCCCGAGGCGAGCCTGACGCCCGCCCGCCTGTCGGAAGATCCCGACCGTGTGCGGCTTTTCCCGCCGCGCGCCGGCACCAACCCCTGCAGCGCGCGTCTGGCCCGCGCGATCCCGCGCCGTCCGGGCAGTGCCGCGCCGGCCTCAGCCCTCATCGCGGCACTCGGCAACGGTTCGGGCTCGGGCCGCGACGACGCGCTCGTCGCCGAGGCGATGCGGGGCAACGTGCCAGACCACGTCCGCGCGCTGCAGCCCGTGCGCTTTACCGGTGCCGTCGGAGGGCGCGAGACCGAGATCATCATTTGCGTGACACCCGATTACCTCGCCGTGGGCTCCAACGCCGATCACGTCCGCGTGCCGCTCGGCCTGCCGGCGGCGTTGCGACTCGCGGACGGGTTCGACATGATGCTGCCGACGACGCGGATGGTGGACGCGATCTATGCGCAGGCCGCCCTGCGCCTGTCTCCACGGCCCATGACACCCGGCCCGCAGATGTCCTCGACCGACTATTTCCTGCGCCACGACGCGACGCTCGATGCGCAGATGGCGCAGGCGGGCGGGCGCCACGGGGTGCTGCTGGCCGGCCACAAGAAGGACCTCGTTCTGGCCAACAGGCTTTCGGCCAATCGCGGGCGTGTGGCGATCTATGGCTGGCACCGCGGCACTGGCGACCCGATCCAGCCGCTCTCGACGGTGCATGGCGAATACTACGCGGATTACAGCCACGGCATCCGGCTGGTGAGCCGCACGGCCTATGTGGATGGCCGACCCGTCGATCTGCGCGGGCTGCTGACCGACAGCGTCTATGCGGCGCTTCTCAACAGCGACGGACCTCTGTCCTCCGCGACCGTTCGCCTCGCGTCCCTCTGAACATCAACGTCGCGCCGCAAGGGGCTGACGCGAAACAGAAACGGCGCGAGTTGCCTCGCGCCGTCCTGCTGTTTTCACCGTGTTTTCAGATATCGCGGAAGCAGCGGAACCCGAGGTGGTAGTTGCGGTGGCTGCCCTCCGACATCACCCGGGAGCCGTGCCAGAACGGCGCGCGCCAGCGTGACCAGTGTTCGTGCGCGCGGATCGTGTCCCAGATGAACCACGACCCCTTCATCTCGGTCACGCCCAGCGACGTGGAGCCCCGGCTGGCCATCTGGTCTTCCGAGAGCGGCAGGTTCATGTGCTCGGCCGCGTTGCCGTCGATGTCGTAGACGCCCAGAGGGCTGCGGCATTCGGGGAAGGAACCGGCGGGATAGGTGTTCGACCCGCAGCCCGTGAAGCTTCCGCCATTGCACGACGCGTTCTTGAAGCTGCCCGTGGCGCAGACGCCCGAGCGCCACGACCCGATCGAATAGGTCCCGCTGGTGGAGGCGTAGTGGTTGTTGTGCCACGACCGGATCGTGTTGACGGCGGCCGATCCGCTCATGCCGCGCACGCGGTCGAACGGGTAGTCGGGCGGCAGAAGCTGCCCGGCCGAGGCGCCTTCCCATTCATGGGCGTCGCCCATCCGCTTGCCCTCGGCCGCGCAGAGCTGCGCGGCCTCGCTGGCGCGGACCCAGACCACGGGGTAGACCATGGGGATGTTGGGATATTCGAACATGTCCGCGCAGACGGTGGCGTCCGAGGGCGACTGCGTGGCGGGATCATAGAGCGGGACCATGTAACGCTCGCCGCAGATGCGCTCGTACTGGCGGTTGCGGTAGCTTTCCCGGATCTGATTGACCGATCCGCCCAGCCGCGCGGCGGCCTCTTCGGGCGACAGGGGGTGCTGGGTGACGGCCGGGTTGCCCTGCCCCATCCAGCCGTTCGGCGAGGCCGCGAAGATGGCGCGGATGCGGTTCATCTCGCTGCCAGAGACGCCGCGGAGCTGCTGCATCTGCTGGAACATGATCTCGTTGCGCTCGGCCAGAGACTGCGCGTGGCCCATGCCGGTTCCCGCACCTGCCGACATGAGAGCCACGAGGCTAGCCCCGAGCGCCGTCCGGCCAAGCGAACGGGCCCACCCCATCATATCAAATCCCATCAGTTCCTCCGTACCAGATAGAAAAAGTCGCGGTTGTCCGGCGCGCTGACGAAACGCGGGATGCGCGTGCCGCGGCTGCCGCGCACATCCACGTCGGCCATGGCAGACACCAGATGGCGCGCCTCGATCTCGTCGCCCTCGTGCAGGTAGAGCGCCATGTAGGTCAGCTCCTGGCTGTTCATGTCAAGGAGCATGGCATAGTCGCACTCATAGGCCTGAAAGGTGCGCGCCATGGCCGAAGGCGTGCCCGAGCTGAAATAGGCGTAGATCAGGAACGGGCGGTCCCCGATCGTGCGCATGCAGGCCCCCGCGCGCAAAGTGCGCAGGTTCGCCTCGGCCGAGCCGGACCAGTTGCCGCCCCCCCAGGAGGTCACTCGGTCGCCCGGCACGCCGTCGATGATCAGCGGCACGCCGTTCTGACGGGCCATCACCAGTTCGGGCAGGACCTGCGCATGCGCCTCGGTCCAGGTCTCCATCCGTATTTCGCCGTCGAGCGTGACGTAAAGCGTCGCGAGGTTGGGCCAGAGGCGCGAGAGCATCACGCCCTGCTGCACGAAGCCGTAATGGTGGCCGTAGTTGAACGTGGCGTAGTCGCCGAAGCGCCACGCGCCATGGTCGCGCTTGAAGCCGCCGGTGAATGTCGCGGCGACGTCTTCCACCAGCGAGGGGCTGAGAGTGCCGTTCAGGACAACCGGATCGGGCCGCGCAAAGCCATCCGGCCCCGCCGCGCGGTGGCGGTTGGAGGGACGCGAGGACCAGCCGAGATTGGGATGGTCCGTGCCCAACTCGTAGCCGAGGTCGAATTGCGACATGTCGAAGGCCACGAGGTAGACATCCGCCCCGCTCTCCACCCCGTCGAGCCAGTTGGCCCCGGGGGCGTCAAAGACGGACTGCGCGATCATGCCGGGCTGCATGACCGAGGCGAAGATCCCCGGCGCGCCATCCACCTCGTACCAGCTGCCGGCCTGCATCCCCGCCTCGGCTCCGATCAGGTCGAAGCCCATGGCGGGCCGCATCACCGGCGTGCGGCTCAGCAACGCCGTGCCCAGAAGCTCCACCCCGCTCACCTCGGCCTCGGTCTCCAGCTCCTCGGAGGAGACCATGAAGGCGTCCTCGTAGAACGCCCCCTTGATCAGGTTCACCAGCGAATCGCCGAAGACGATGTTGTCGCGCAGGAAGTCCGAGACCGCCTCGCGCGTGGTGCGGTTGCCCTGCACCGGGTTGCGCAGGAACATGCTCCACTCGCAGACCGGCGCATAGGGCAGGTCTGTCGCCTGCGCCTCGGCCAGTTCGCCCTCCCACGGTGTACAGAGGATCACGTCGCCGGTGTCGTCCTCCAGCCGCAGAGCGGGCGCGCCGCCCTCGGACGACAGAGACGCCTGCCAGATCTCCCTGTCAGCGTTTTCAAGATGATAGGACGTCCGCCGTCCGTCTGGCGTGTCCACGTCCAGCACGAACCACGAATTCACATGCGGGTTGAGGGAGGTCAGCCTGTAGACCGTTCCATCCGAGTCTGTCACCTCCTGCGCGTTGAGCCATGGCTGCAGCGCGTAGACGGACCCCGGCACCTGCGAATTGAACACCTCCATCCGGGCCGCCACGGTGTCGTCGGGCGGCAGGCCGATCCCCTCCGACAGGGCCGGAGCCGCGGCGAGAAGCACGAGCGCCGAGGCGGCGGCGACACGGGAGAGGGGGCGGGAGGGAACACGCGGCAAGACAAGGTCTCCAATGGATCGATACGGGATGGACACTGTCTCCATGACGTGTCGATTGGGAAAAACTCGGGCCGGATTGTTGCAACAACTCGGCAAATGAGGCAACGGCGGCTTCCCTGACTGTCATCACATTTTTCGCCGCCAGCGCACGGTCGCGGGTGTTTCGCCTCAAGCCTGTGCAAACCGGCCCATGGTGAGGCTGAAAGTGAACCTGACAGTATCGCGGTTAACGAAGTTTTAACTGCAAAATTTTCAAGATCGAGGATCAGGAGCACTTGTCTCCGAGCCTCTGCGAGATCCCCACCTGCCCCGCCCCGGCGACGGCTGCGGTCTTGCGGTCGCCGGAGGCCGGGGCGGGGTTGGGCGACCGAACGGGGGGCGATGTCATGAGTGGCGAGGCCGCATGGGCTGACGAGGTTACGAATACGGGTGTTTCCCGCGCGGGTTTCACGACCGCGCTGAGCGATGGGGATCTTGCGCTGACCGCGCGGCTGTCGCGGCAGGGCCTGAACCTGACGCCGGGAGATCCGGATCTTTTGCGCCTGCTTCTGGTGACACAACTGGGCTTGCGGGATGTCGACGGCGCGCAGGAGACGGCCGATATCCTGAGCGCGGCGCCCCTGTCGCCGGATACGCTCGACGCATTGATCTCGGCGCGGCTTGCGGCGAGCAGGATCGCCATGGCGCGCGATCTGGTGGC
>CAZOBK010000009.1:0-15444 GCA_964578115.1 uncultured Roseicyclus sp. | reverse complement strand
TGATCTCGGCGCGGCTTGCGGCGAGCAGGATCGCCATGGCGCGCGATCTGGTGGCCCGCGCCGTGGCCGAAGGCTGCGTACCGGCATGGGCGCTGGAGGCCGCGCGCGCGCGGATCGCCTTGCACCAGAACGACCTGAGCGCTGCGCGCGCCATCCTCGTGCGCGGGATCGAACGCACGCCCGGGGCGGCCTCGCTCAGGACGCTGATGCTCGAGGTTCTGATGGCCGGTGGCAACGCGGCCCATGCCCGCGAGGTCACCACGCGGCTTGGCGCCCCGCCCACCGCGCCGGGCCCCGAGGTCGCGCGGGCCGGGCAGGGCCGGCGCAGCAGGGCGGCCGAGAGCCGCGGTTAGGCCCCGGCGAGCGCAAGCGTCTTCGCCCAGAGCGCGTCGGGCACATCGACAGGATCGAGCCTGCGGCGCGGCACGCCGGGGATGCGGACCCCAGGGTCCTCGGCGGTCGCGTCGGCCACGCGCGCAAAGCGGTCGGCGAAGGCGGGATCGTGCGCACCGGCGTCGATCAGGATGTAGAACTGGCCCAGATCGTGCGGCGGTCCCTCCGCCGCCTTGAGGCCCTTGACGCCCGTCGAGTTGACCGACCCGGTAAGACCCGCCGCGAAGGCTTCGACCATCAGGCCCAGCGCCCAGCCCTTGTGCCCCGCCGCCGATTGCAGCGCGCCCGCAAGCGCTGCCTCGGGGTCGGTCGTGGGGTTGCCCTCGGCATCGACCGCCCAGCCCTCCGGGATCGCTTCGCCCGCGGCCTTGGCCATGGTGATCCGCCCCAGCGCGACGGCAGACGTCGAGAAATCCGCGTGCAGCGCGGGGCCGTCGGGCCCGGGGATCGTGATGGCGAAGGGGTTGGTGCCAAGGACCGGCGTCTGCCCGCCCGGCCCCGCCACGATGGCCGAGGCGTTGGTCATGCCCATCCCGATCAGCCCCGCCTCGGCGATCTGCTCGGTGAAATAGCCCAGCGAGGTGCAGGTGTGCGAATGGGCCACGGAAAGCGTCGCAACCCCGTTTTCCCGCGCCGCCTCGAGCGCTTGCGGCAGGGCCCGGGCGAATGCGGGCTGCGCGAAGCCAAAGCGCGCATCGACCCGGACGCAGCCGGGTGCGGGGAGCGAGACCTCGGGTTCCACGGTTCCGCTCACCCGGCCGCTTTGCAGCTGCACGCAGTAGGATTCGAGGTAGTAGAGCCCGCAGATCACGTTGCCGGTTTCCTCTGCGCGGGCCACGGCGCGGGCCACGGCCTCGGCCTGTTCCTCCCCCGCCCCGTGCGCGAGGAGCGCGGCGCGGCTCCGCGCGAGGATTTCGGCAACGCTCACCTGCATGGTTCTTCCTTCCGTTCAGTCCGCCGCGGCGTCGGCGGGCCCTGCCCCGCGCGCCCGTGACGCTTCGGTTTCCGGCACCAGCGTTCGTGCCGCCAGCCGTTCAAGCCTGTCCCAGTCGCGCGCCGCGATGCTTCGGCTGCGCCAGTCCGGGGTGCGGGGCTCCGCCGGGCTCCCCGGCGCCGGTTCCAGCGTAACGCATGTGGCAATCGGCGCGTCGATTGCGCCCTCCGCGCTCACGCCCCCGGGTGTGCAGCGCAGGACCGCACCCTCCCATGTCAGCGTATAGGCCGCGCCCTGTTCCCGCGCGAGCAGGATCACGGGGGCGGCCAGCAGAAGTGGCGCGCGCACAGGGCCGCGGCGCGGCGCGCCGTCGAGAAACGGCAGGCGGTCGGACAGCGCCGCGAGGGCGCGTAGCCCGCAAGCCGACCCCGCCCCACGGCAGGCCGCGCAGCTCGCCCCTTCGGACAGGAGCCGCGCGAGCACGTGGACGCCCGGCAGATCGTGACTTTCGAGGATACGCGCGGCAAGCCCCGCCTCCTCCGCCATGCCCCAGTCGCAGCCCGCCCCCCGCGCGGCCTTGGTGCAGGTCGCCCGGATCTCGGACAGGGTGCGCGAGACCTCCGTCACTCTGCCGCCCGGAGCGTTGCGGCCCCGCCATGGTGCAGCCATGCGTCCTCGGGGCGTTCGTGCAACTCATCGGGGTAAGGCGCGCCACGGTACATCGTGATGCGCAGCCAGCGGTCCGAGCGCGGGTCGAAATTCGTGGCGCCGAAGAAGGCGAGCTTGCAGCGCAGCATGTCCACGGGCCGCATGTCGGCGGCCAGAAGGTTGTCGCGGATTTCGCGATACGGCGCGCGGGCGAGCCGCTGGACACGGCGCACGGTGCGGCGATGTTCGGGCCGGGCCAGCAGGAAATCGGCGACCGTTGCTTGCGGGTCATGCCCGTCCAGAGCGGCATGAAGCGCCACAGCGGCCCGCGCGATGTCGAGCGGTTGTTCCAGCTCCGCGCCGGGTTCGGCGTGGCGTTCGCCAAGGCGCGGCTCCAGCTTGGCCTCCGAGACGTACCAGAAGCGCGCCTGCGCGTCGGCCTGTGCGAAATCGGCCTCCAGCGCCCAGCCGAACCCATCACGGAGCAGCTTGCTCAGCGCGTCCAGCCGCATGGCCCCGTCGATGCGGAAGCCGGACAGTTCGTCAGCGCCCATCGTCTCGGCCAGATCGTCGACAAGCGTACCATGGGGCTCGAGGATCAGCGCGGCGCAGATCTCCTGCCCTTCGAGCGACAGCGCCGCCTCGGACCAGCGCAGAAGGGCGTCCCATGGGTTTGGCCCCGCCAGCGCGCCCCCCGCCACGTGATCGGACAGACGCGCGAGGTCACGGCAAAGCGCGTCCCAGGCGGCCGCCTGCACCGGATCGCCGCTGCGCCAGCCCGAGGCCGCCTCCCGCGCCATGGCGAGCGCCGAGGCGAACGCGTCCTTTGCCTCGGGCGGCGCGTGACCCAGCGCACGGACCCGCGCGATCGCGGTCTCGCGTGCGGCGATCCAGTTGTGCAGAAGATCGGGGTGGTTCACGAGGAAGGGCGCCATGCCCAGCCCGGTGGCGTTGCCGATGCCGAGCGCACGGCGCAGATCGGGGTCGAGCCGCGCCGCCCGGTCGCCGCCACGAACGGCTGCCATGTGCTCGGCCAGATCCGCGACGAATGCGCGGATCAGCCAGACGGCCAGCATTTCCACGCGGAACGGGCCATCCATCAGGGCGCGCCCCACCACGGCATCGTGATCGGCCGCGCCGAACTTGCCCGATCCGTAGACCGCCGTGGTCCGCATGAGGTAACCCACCTCGTCGATCCGCGCCGGGTCGGGCTGTAGCCCCTCCGCCAGTCGCGCGACCACATGCTCCCAGAGCCGCCCCGAGCGATTGGCGCGCGACAGCACCAGCTCCCGGTCGCTGACGCGGCCTGCCTCCTGTTTCGGCACGTTGCCCGCGAGGCGTTCGATATCCGCCGCTTCGGGCTCCCCGTCCATCAGGGCGAAGGTCGTGTCCCAGGCCTCCGCGATCACCCGGTCCGAGCGGAGGTGATCGGGCAGGTCATGGGCGAAGGCAACGAGGCTGTAGCATTGCCCCTGCCCCCGCACGCGATAGACGGCATGGCCCACGCCGGTCTCGTCCACCGCCCATTCCGTGCGCTCCGCCCGCCAGCCGCCGCGTTTCAGCCCGCGCAGCAGCACGCGCATGAAACTCAGCCGCGTGGGGTGCGAGGCGCCCATCCGCGCCAGCCGCATCACCTGATCGGGCGGTCTGAGCGCGCTCATGGCCTGCCCCCGAAACTGTCGTCGAAGAACCTGAGCCAGTTGCCACCGAGGATGGCCTCGACCTCGGGTCCGTTGAAGCCCACGGCGCGCAAACCATCGGCAAGACGCGGGAAATCCCGGTTGTCACGGAAAAAATCGGGCTGCGGTGGGAAGCCGGGCGCGTCCGCCGAGCCCTCGCCATAGTCCATGCGCTTGGTCCAGCGGCCCACACGCATCCATTCCACCACGCTGTCGGGCTGGTCCTGGCAGAGGTCCGAGCCGATGCCGAGCCGCTCGACCCCCATCAGTTCGGCGGTCCGCGCCACCATCTCGCAGAACCCCCGCAACGTGCAGTCGCTGCCGCCCTTCAGGTGATGGGGATAGAACGAAAAGCCCAGCATCCCGCCTGTCTCGGCCAGCGCGCGCAGGACCGTGTCGGACTTGTTGCGCCGCGCAGGGTGCCAGCTTGCGGGATTGGCGTGGGTGATGGCGATGGGCCGAGCGCTTTCCTCGATGGCCTCCAGCGTGGAGCGTTCGGCCGAATGGCTCATGTCCACGACAAGGCCCACGCGGTTCATCTCGGCGATGACCTCGCGGCCCATGCGCGTGAGGCCCGGATCCTCCGCCTCGTAGCAGCCTGTCGCGAGCAGTGACTGGTTATTGTAGCTCAGCTGCATGAAGCGCAGGCCGAGCGTGTGCATGATCTCCACCAGCCCGATATCGTCCTCGATGGGCGCGGGCGTCTGCGCGCCAAAGACGATGGCCGTCCGCCCCTCGGCCTTCGCGGCGCGGATATCGTCGCCGGTTTTCGCGTGGCGGATCAGGTCGGGGACACGTTCGAACCAACGGTTCCAGGCCTCGATATTGGCCACGGTCTCGCGGAACATCTCGTGATAGGCGATGGTGACATGGACCGCGTCCACCCCGCCCTCGCGCATCTGGCGAAAGACCTTCTCGGACCAGTTCGCATATTGCAGCCCGTCGATGACCATGGTCGCGAGCCTTGCCGCGCGACGCCGCCGATGCAAGCGCAAAAAGGCCCCCGCGCGCTGCGGGGGCCCGTTGCCGTCGTCTACGGTCTCAGTGGCTCTTTTCGCCGATGGCCCAGAGGCGGATGCGCTTGGACAACCAGTCGATGGCGAAGATGATGACCAGAACGTTGAGGACCACGAAGAACACCTGGTCGTAAAGCTGCGCGCGGAAGCGCTCGATCAGGATCATGCCGATGCCGCCCGCGCCAACGATGCCGAGGATCGTGGCCGAGCGCGTGTTGCTTTCCCAGAAATAGAGGCTCTGGGAGATGAACACCGGCAGCACCTGCGGCAGGTAGCCGTAGCGGATCACCGCGAAGGGACCGGCCCCGGTTGCGCGCACGCCCTCCACCTGCTTGCGGTCGATGTTCTCGATGGCCTCGGAATAGAGCTTGGACAGCGTGCCGAGATCCGAGATGAAGATCGCGAGGACACCGGCCAGCGGCCCCAGCCCCACGGCCCGCACGAAGACGAGGCCCCAGACCAGCTGGTCGATGCCGCGCAGGATGTCGAGGAACCGCCGCACCATCTGCCGCACGACGCGGATCGGCATGACATTCTTTGCCGCGAGAAAGCCCACGAAGAGCGATCCGATGGTTCCCAGGAGCGTTCCCAGGAACGCCATGGCGAGCGTCTGGGCGATGCCCTTGTAGATGTTGGCATATTGCCAGTTCGCCATGTCCTCCCAAACGACCATGGCCCGCAGGAGCCGCAGCGCGCGTTCCGACGCCTGGAACAGCAGGTGCACGTCGAAATAGATCAGTGAGCCGATCACGTAAGCGATGGCGATGACCCACGGGGCCCATTTGCGCAGCCCGTCCCGGCCGGTCCGGAAGGCGCCGGGATGGGTCGCTCGGACGGCAGCGATCTGGCCATCGTCGACGGTATCGATGGACGCCATACGCATCAGAAGTTCTCCTTGCCGATGAAGCGGTGGCGGATGTCCTCGGAGATCAGGTCGATGATGGTGACCATGAGGATGACGAGGATCAGGACCGCGAGGACACGGTCGTCGGAGTAGAACGAGATCACCCGGTTCAGCTCCGCGCCGATCCCGCCCGCGCCGACGAAGCCGATGATGGAGGACGCCCGCACGTTGATCTCGAAGCGCAGCATGGCGTAGCTGAAGAAGTTCGGCATGACCTGCGGCACGACACCGTAGAGCATCTTTTCGGTCCAGCTCCCGCCCACGGCCGTGATGCCCTCGACGGGCCGGTCGGAGGCGTTTTCATTCACTTCGGCAAAAAGCTTGCCCAAGGCGCCGGCCGTGTGGATGGCAATGGCCAGAACGCCCGCCAATGGACCGATCCCGATCGCGAAAACGAACACCAGCGCCAGAAGGATTTCCGGCACGCCACGGCAGAATTCCAGGAACCGGCGCGAGAACCAGTAGACCCACCCGTTGGGCGCAAGGTTCGCCGCCGCCGGAAAGCTGAGGACGAAGGCCACGGCGGTCCCCAGAAGGCTCGCCGTGATCGCCATCAGGATGGTTTCCCACAGGAGCTCAACATAGGTCCAGAAATCGGTGTACCAGAAAATGATCGACCCCGGCACGGCATTGCCCTGCGCGTCGCGCCCTTCGAACAGGCGGTCCCATTGCAGGTCGGGCATGATGGTCCCGAAATACTCGAAGATGCGCGGCACACCCTCGGCCAGCCGCTCGGGGTAGAACTGGCTGATCCAGATCGACAGGCCCAGCGCGATGGTGAAGGCGCCAAGCGCCAGCAGGTTCCAGACGCGTTTGGAGGCTTTCAGCTCGGCGCGGTGCCGCTCGAAGGTCGCGACGGCGTCGAACGGCGCGTCGCCCGACGCCCCGGCCGAGCCGCCCCGCATGGGGATATCAGTCATGGCTGTGGTCCCTGATCAGGCGGGCACGCGCGCGGGCGCGGGCTCGGATGTGGGGATGGAGGTCGAGGTCGCGGCCTCGTTGAAGGCCTCGTCCGCCTCGGCGCCGTAGATTTCGCGTGCCATGGAGTTGGTCAGCTGGTCGGGCGTGCCGTCAAAGACGACGCGGCCGTCCTGCATGCCGATGATCCGGTCGCAATAGCTGCGCGCGGTGTCCAGCGTGTGCAGGTTGCAGATGACGGTGATGCCGTCCTGCCGGTTGATGTCGCGCAGCGCGTCCATCACGACCTTGGCGTTCATAGGATCGAGCGAGGCGATGGGCTCGTCCGCGAGCAGGATCTTGGGCTCCTGCGCCAGCGCGCGGGCGATGGCCACGCGCTGCTGCTGGCCGCCCGAAAGCGTCTCGGCCCGCTGCAGCGCCGTGTGCGCCATGCCCAGACGGTCGAGCGCCTGAATGGCGAACGCCCGTTCGCGCGGCGTGAAGACCTGCGCCACCGTGCGCCAGGCCGGCATGTCGTGCAGACGCCCGGTCAGAACGTTGGTGACGACGTCGAGACGGCCCACGAGGTTGAACTGCTGGAAGATCATCGCGCAGTCGGACCGCCAGGCCCGCAACTCCTTGCCCTTGAGGCGGGCGATATCGTGGTCGCCGAAGAGGATCTGCCCCTCGGACGGGTCGATCAGGCGGTTCAGCAGGCGCAGCAGCGTCGATTTGCCGGCGCCGGAGCGCCCGATGATGCCGACCATCTGGCCGTCCGGGATGACGAGGTTCGCATTGTTGACGGCGAGGTTGTCGCCGAAGCGGCGGGTCAGTTTGTCGAGTTTCAGCATGGATGCCCCCTGTCGAGTGTCACGGACTGCTCGGGCCGACGCTCTCCCCCGCGCGGTGGGCCCTCGAACGGATGGGGCGGGGCCAGCGCTTGCGCACCGGCCCCGCCCCGAATGGTCGGATCAGCGGTCGCCGCCGGCCAGTGCGCGACGCATGTTGATGATCGGCATGTAGAAATCGAGACCGACGGGCCAGTAGCCCATCGCGTCGCCCTGCGCGATCGCCTGGTAGCACTCACGATCTTCGACCGGCAGGCGCAGCATCGCACCAGCGACCTGGTCCTTGAGTTCCTGCGGAAGGTCGGAGCGGATCACGTTCGGGCCGTTCGTGATCAGGTTCGACTGCCAGATGATGCGGATTTCCGACATGTCGAGCATGTCTTTCTCCACCATCGAGCGCAGGTTGCCGCGGCTGTAGCCCATGTTGACGTCGCCCACGCCCGAGGTCCAGGTGACGCCCGCCTCGTACTGGCCGTTCAGCACCGCAACCACGGCCTGCTCATGACCGCCGCCGAAGCCGGTCTGGCCGAAATAATCGTCCAGCTCCATGCCCAGTTCCTCTTCCAGTTCGAAGGACGGGACAAGGTAGCCGGAGGTGGAGTTGGGGTCGGCGAAGGCCAGCGTGCGGCCTTCCATGTCTTCGAGGCTTTCGATGTCGCTGTCGGCGCGAACATACATGACCGAGTAGTAGCCGAGCGAACCGTCGATCTGCATGTTGGTAAACAGCGGCTCGACGGCATCGGCGTCCTGAAGGTAGATACCTGCGAAACCGGCGGACCCGAGGCCCGCGTATTCCAGCTGGCCGGCCAGAAGGCCCTGCATCACGCCGGCGTAGTCGGAGGCCGGGAAGAGTTCCACCGGAACGCCGAGACGCTCTTCGAGATAGTCCTGCTGGCAGGAGTATTCGCGCAGCCGGTCGGCTTCGTTCTCGCCGCCGAGCAGGCCGATGCGGAATACCGGCACGTCCTCACGCCAGTCCTGGGCGAAGGCTGCGGTTGAGGTGAGCGCGGTTGCGCCCATCGCGATAGCGGCAAAGGTCTGTTTGATCATCGAGAGGTCCCCTGGAATGTGGATGTCACCACGAGGGAAGCGCACCGTCAGCACGGCTCTGCCACCCCCGTCGACGTCGTGGCTAAGTGGACAATGTGATAGGTGCGCAAAGGATTGATGAAAGATACATGACGGCCGGACAGCGCCTTGAAACTGTGGCGATTCGCGAAAACCCGGCGTCACGATCCGTTCCCGACCAACGGGCAGGAACCCCGACAAGCCAAAGGATTTGTTGAAGTATTCGCCTCACGGGTGAACAGTCCGGGGGCCGTTCCACCGTCGGCGCCACAGAATCGTGGACCCTGCTTCGGCAGCGCACTGTGCGGCCCCCGTCTTGTCGCAAAACCGTCGCCCATGAGTCATCGCACCGTTACAAGCGCGGGATCATGGGAAGATCAGAACGTCAGGAAAGGACGCGCCATGTTCGATGAGCAGCCCAATGCAGGCACCTGCCTGAAAAACGCGCAGATCGTGACCCCCGACGGCATCGTATCGGGCGCCGTCGAGATCGAGGCGGGCAGGATCGCCGGCATTTCAGCAGGCGCGCAGCACACCCGGGCCAGCCTCGACCTTGACGGCGCGATCCTGATCCCCGGCATCGTCGACATCCACACCGACCACGTGGAGCGGCACACCCATCCGCGCGCGACAGTCCTCTGGCCTTTTCTGCCCGCGCTGATGGCTCATGACGCGGTGGTCATCTCGGGCGGTACCACGACGGTGCTCGACTCGCTTTCGGTCGGCGCGTCGATGAAGCGGCCCGAGCGGCGCGAGATCCTCGAACCTCTCATCGCCGCGCTCGACGCGGGCCGGCGCCAGGGCGCGTTCCGCGCCGACCACCTGCTGCACCTGCGCTGCGAGGTGTCGGACCCGGCCACCATGGCGCTGCTGGACGCCACGGCGGGGCACCCTCTGACGCGGCTCGTGTCGGTCATGGACCACACGCCCGGCGACCGGCAGAGCCCGGATATCGATCGCTGGTTCACCCACATGATCCACGAGATGGAGGTCGACGAGGCCACCGGCCGGGACATGATGGACGACCTGCTGGAACGGTCCCGCACACGCGGCGCCGAGGTGCGCACCCATGTGGTGGCCAGCGCGACGGCCGCCGGCGTCACCATCATGAGCCATGACGACCGCACCGAGGCCCATGTGGAGCAGGCCGTGGCCGAGGGCATCCACGTCTCGGAGTTTCCCACGACGCTCGCCGCCGCCCGCCATGCGCGCGCCCGCGGCATGTCCGTCGTGGCGGGTGCCCCGAATTACCTTCGCGGCGGCTCGCAATCGGGCAATGTCGCCGTGGCCGAGCTTCTGGCCGAGGGGCTGGTGGACATGTTCGCCTCCGACTACGTGCCCCGCTCGCTTTTCGACGCGGCGTTCCGGCTGGCGGCCGACCCCGCCCTGCCCCATGATCTGCCTGCCGCCATCGCGCTGGTCAGCGATGCGCCGGCACGGGCCGCGGGCCTCACGGATCGCGGGCGCATCGCCGAAGGCCTGCGCGCCGATCTCGTGGCCGTACGCATGGCAGGCGATCAGCCCCTGGTTCAGGCGGTCTGGCGCGAAGGCCGGCAGGTCTATTGAGACGCCCTCAGGAAAGGACACCCCAATGCCCCCCATTCGTATCGGTGCAGCCCTCGACGTGGCCGACCTGCCCCGCTACCGCGACTGGCTGCTCGCCGACCAGCGCGATCTCGAGATACAGGATTTCCACGCGACCGACGTCCTTCTGGGCGACTGGGAGGATCGGGCCGCAGCCGCCAGGGCCGCGCTCGACGGGTTCGAGGGGCGGTTGGGCATCCACGGCCCCTTCGTCAACGTACCCATAAGTTGCAACGATCCCGAACTCAGACCCATCGTCACGAACCGCTACCTGACCGGCCTCAGGGCCGCGATCGCGGTGGGCGCCTCACAGATGGTCATCCATTCGCCCTTCACCATCTGGGACGACAAGAACTATGGCGACAAACCCGGCCGGGGCAACGATCCCTCTCACAAGGACAGCATCATCGCCGCCTGCCACGAGGTCATGGCGCCGGTGGTGCGGCAGGCCGAGGATCATGGCGTGACGCTGGTGATCGAGAATTGCGACGACATCTCGCCCCTCGACCGGCTGGACCTCGCGCGCAGTTTCTCCTCGGCGGCGGTCAAGGTCTCGATCGACACCGGCCACGCCCACAACGCCCATTGCGCGCAGGGCGCCGTTCCGGTCGACTACTTCATCGTCGCGGCGGGCGAGTGGCTCGCGCATGTGCATCTGCAGGACACCGACGGCTTCGCCGACCGGCACTGGGCACCGGGGCGCGGCACGATCAACTGGGCAAGCGTGTTTTCGGCGCTGGCCGCCTCGCCCGCCGATCCGCATCTGGTGCTGGAACTGCGCGACCGCGATGACATCCCCGACGCGATGGCCTATCTCGAGCGCGACGGCCTTGCCTGCTGACAAGGCCCGCGCCCTTCATCTTTCCCCAAATACGCATCGCGGCATCGGTCACGGGGCACGACGCCGCGATGTGAGCCGGGGGTCAGGCCACCCGCGCCCCCGCCGACCAGACGCCATGGAGGACCGGCACGCCCCCGATCGCGCGGAAGCGGACCAGATCGGCCCGCATCCCCTCGGCCAGCTGCCCGCGATCCATCAGCCCCGCAGCCCGCGCCGGTGCGGTGCTGACCGTCGCCATCGCGCGCGGCCAGTCCTTCCACAGCTCCGCCAGCCGCGTCGCGGAGTAAAGCAGCGCCGAGGGCACGTAATCGGAGGAGACGATATCGAGCAGGTCCGCCTCCGCCAGCTCTGCGGCGGAAACGTTGCCGGAATGCGACCCGCCCCGGATCAGGTTCGGCGCGCCCATCATCACCGCAATGCCGTGCTGACGGCAGGCGCGCGCGGCCTCCTCGGTGGTCGGAAATTCCGCCAGCGCGATGCCGTGCGCGGCAGAGCGCGCCACGTGACCGGCGGTCGTGTCGTCATGGCTCGCCAGAACCGCGCCGAAACGCTGCGCGGCATCCACGGCGGCGCGTTCATGCGCCTCGCGTACCCGCTCGCCAAGCGCCTGCCGCGTCTCGACATGTTCCGCGAATTTCGCCGCGGAAAGCCCATGCTTGCCCATCATGTAGGTGCGATACTGGTCGATATCGGCGAACTGGCGCTGTCCCGGCGTGTGATCCATCAGGCTGAGAATGCCGATCCGGTCGTCTGGGCCGAACTCCGCGAGCTCCTCGGCCAGCGAGTGGGAACAGATCTCGGCCCTGAGGTGCATGTGATGGCTGATCTTGAGCGCACCACTCGCCCGCAACGACAACAGTTCGGTGGCCAGCTGACGGGCATAGCGCGTCCAGCCCATGCCGCCCTTGCCCTCGATCGAACCCACGCGGATCGCGTCGAAGACGGTGGTGATGCCGCAGCCCGCAAGCTCCGCATCATGGGCGACGATGGCCGCCGCATGGGGCCAGTCGGCGGAGGGGCGCGGACGTATGTGCCGCTCGAGGTTGTCGGTATGAAGCTCCACCAGACCCGCCGTGACGATATCGCGCTCGCAATCCACCGCACCGTCCGGGACCGCGCCGCCGGGCGCGATCTCGACGATCTCGCCACCGCGAAAACTGATCCGGCCATGCAACTCTCCGCCGGGCAGGATCAGGCGCGCATTGGCAAGGGTCCGGGTCTGGTGCATCACGGCATGGTCTTTCGGCATGGGGGTCTCAATGACAGGTGACAGGTTGGGAGGATACCGGCGCTACGGTATATATGTGGTGCCCGAAAAGGAACTCCACGCCGCCGGCGCGGCATGGCTCGGCTGGGACAGCGGGGCCGGCATAGACGTAGATCATCCGGATGTCCCGGGCTTGCCCGACGCGGCGGAGGTCCTGACCCGCACGCCGCGCAAATACGGCTTCCACGGGACGGTGAAACCGCCCTTTCACCTTGCGGACGGCACGGATGCGGACGGGTTGCATCAGGCCGCGGAGGCGTTCTGCACGATGCGCGCGCCGGTCACCATCCCGAAGCTCGAGGTCCGCCGCCTCGGCGGCTTCATCGCCGTGGTCCCATCCGAGCCGAGCGCGGAACTCGCCGACCTTGCCGCGGCTGCTGTCGAGGCCCTCGATCCTTTCCGCGCACCACCCACCGAGGCCGAACTGGCGCGCCGCAGGAAAGCGCGCCTGACAGAGCGGCAGGAGACGCTCCTTATGCAATGGGGATACCCGTATGTGATGGAGGAGTTCCGGTTTCACATGACGCTCACCGGCCGCCTCGACCCCGAGGCCGCCGATCAGGCCCGCGCGGCACTTGCCCGGCATTTCGACCCCGTGCTGCCGCAGCCGTGGACAATCGGAAGCCTCTGCCTGATGGGCGAGGATGCGGAGGGGCGGTTTCACCTGCTCCACCGCTATACCTTGGCGGGGTAAAGCGCGGAAAGCGCCTGCTCCACCGCATCCTCGAGCCGGCCGGAATTGTCGATCTCGGTCACCGGCAGCCCCTCGGGGAAGGCAGGCGCAGGCCGCAAGAGCCGTCGCGCGATGTCCTGCGCGCTCTCGCGGCCGCGCGCGGCGAGCCTCTCGGCCAGCACCTCGGGCCGGGCGGTGACATGTAGCACATGAAGCGTATCGAAGCGCAGCGCGGCCTTGCCTAGCACACTCCGCGACAGGTTCACCAGCGCGTCGCGTCCCATGTCAAGCACGTCCGCGACTCCCGCCGGCACCCCGTAGGACAGGCCATGGGCCTTCCAGTGGAGCGCGAAATCGCCGCCTGCCGCCCGCGCGGCGAACAGCGCAGGGGAAATGCCGTCGAACGCCTCGCCGCCCGCCGCCTCCGGCCGCGTGATGACGCGCCGCACGCGGTGCAGATCGGGACGCCGCGCGACGAGCGCCTCCATCACGCTGTCCTTGCCCGCGCCCGACGGGCCGACCACGCCGATGAGGCGTCCGCGGTTCATGCCGCCGCCTCGGGCGCGAAGCGGCTGACATCGATCTCCCGGTCGGCCACGCGCTGCCGCGCGGCGACATCGTGGAAGATGCCGACGATGGCCGCGCCCCCTTCCCTCGCCTCCTCGATCAGCGACAGGACCGTCTCGCGGTTGATGGCGTCGAGGCTTGCCGTCGGCTCGTCCAGCAGCAGCACCGGATAGGCATGGGCAAAGCCGCGCGCGATGTTCACGCGCTGCTGCTCACCGCCCGAGAACGTGGTGGGCGAGAGCTGCCAGAGCGCCTGAGGGATGCGCAACCGCTCCAGCAGGCCGCGCGCGCGGGCGCGGGCCTCCTCCTCCGGGCGGCCCAGCGCCATCAGGGGCTCGGCCACCACGTCGATCGTAGGCACACGCGGCACCACGCGCAGGAATTGCGACACGTAGCCCAGCGTCTCGCGGCGCAGGGCGAGGATCTCGCGCGGGGCTGCAGTGGTCAGGTCGAGCCCGCCGATGCGCACCGACGATCCCGGCGCGGCGAGGTAATTGCCGTAAAGGATGCGCATCACGGTCGACTTGCCCGCGCCGCTTTCCCCGGTCAGTGCCACGCATTCGCCCGGAGCGACGGAAAAACCCGCACCCGCCAGCACCGGGATGGACACCCCCCCCTGATTGTGGAGGGTAAAGAACTTGCCGAGGTTCTCCACATGGATCATGGCCATCTCCCTTCTCAAACCTGCAGAACTGAACTGACGAGCAGCTGCGTATAGGCCGCCTGTGGATCGTCGAGAACCTGATCGGTCAGGCCCGTCTCGATCACGTGGCCGTCCTTCATCACCATCAGACGGTCGGCCAGAAGCCGCACCACCGCAAGGTCATGGGTCACGACGATGGCCGACAACCCCATGCGCCGCACGAGACCCCGGATCAGGTCGAGAAGCCGGGCCTGTACGCTGACGTCGAGCCCACCGGTGGGCTCGTCCATGAACACCAGCCGCGGCCCCGTCACGAGGTTGCGCGCGATCTGGAGCCGCTGCTGCATGCCGCCCGAAAACGCCGCCGGCCGGTCGTCTATGCGGCTTTCGTGGATCTCGACCCGGCCCAGCCAGTCGAGCGCATCGGCGCGGATGTCGCCGTAATGGCGCGCGCCCACGGCCATCAGCCGCTCGCCCACATTGCCGCCGGCGCTCACGCGCATCCTCAGGCCGTCGCGCGGGTTCTGGTGCACGAAGGCCCAGTCGGTGCGGCCCAGCATGCGCCGTTCGGCCTCCGACATGGACAGAACATCGCGCGGCCCCTCGGCGCGGGTGTCGAAGATCACCTCGCCCGTGTCGGGGGAAAGCTGCCCCGCAAGGCAACCCAGCAGCGTGGACTTGCCCGATCCGCTTTCGCCCACGATGCCCAGCACCTCACCGGGCCAGAGCGTGAAGGACACGTCGGCGCAGCCAATGCGCCCGCCATAGGTCTTGGTCAGGGACCGGACGTCCAGAAGCGGTGTCATGCGCCCCTCCCGTTCATCTTTCCAAAAATACGCAACGCGACGCCCTCCGCCGCGCGCACCGTCGAAAATGCCGCGCTCATGCCGCGTCCTCCCGTCTCTGCGCGCAGTAATCGGTGTCGGAACACACGAACATCCGCCCGCCCTGGTCATCGGTGATGACCTCGTCGAGGTAAGTGTCCTCCGCCCCGCAAAGCGCGCAGGGATGCGGCGCCTTGGAAGGGTCGAAGGGATAATCCTCGAAATCGAGGCTCACCACCTTCGTGTAGGGCGGCACCGCGTAGATCCGCTGTTCCCGCCCCGCGCCGAACAGCTGCAGCGCCGCCGACACCAGCTTGGGGTTGTCGAATTTCGGGATCGGCGAGGGATCCATCACGTAGCGATCCTCGACCGTGACCGGGTAGGCATAGGCCGTCGCGATCTCGCCATGGCGCGAGATGTCCTCGTAGAGCTTCACATGCATCAGCCCGTAATCCTCAAGCGCGTGCATCTTGCGGGTCTCGACCTCGGAGGGTTCGAGAAACCGCAGGGGTTCGGGGATCGGCACCTGGTAGACGAGGATCTGATCCTCGGTCAGGGGCTCCTCGGGGATGCGGTGGCGGGTCTGGATGATGGTGGCCTCCGCTGTCTTCTCGGTCACCGCGACGCCGGCGGTCTTCTCGAAGAACTTGCGGATCGA
>CAZOBK010000008.1:0-76186 GCA_964578115.1 uncultured Roseicyclus sp. | reverse complement strand
TACCGGCCTGTCACGCCGGGGGTCGCGGGTTCGAGCCCCGTCAACCGCGCCATTTATCTCGGTTATTTGCGCTGCCGCCCTTCGGGCTGCCTGAGCGCGGGATTTTTTGCGCGCGACCGCCCGTCGGGCGTCCTGACCTGAGCGCCGGGCCGTGGCAATGGGTCCAGCCTCCGCAGGTTTGCCCAACGATCCGGCCCTGCATGCGCTGAGGCCCTTCGCATTCCCCGCGGCCGTGCTAGTTCTGCTCCATGATCCGCGTGGCCGTCATACTCTGCTCCCTCCTGCCCCTCGCAGGCCCTGTCCGTGCACAGGAGCCGGTGACGGTCGACCCCGCGCAGGTCCTTGCGCTGGCCGAAGAGCCGTGGCGCGGCAGGCTCGACTTCGTCGAGGCGCTCGGCGCGGTTCTTGGCGGGCTGGCGCTGGAGATGCCGCGTTTGCCGGAGACGGTTCGTGGCGACGATCCGTTCCTGTGGTCGGTCATGGGCCGGTTCGGCGCCCATGTGCCGGGGCTGACCACATCCGGCGGGATCGTGGCCTGTTCGCGCTACGGGCTGGCCACACGCGACCGGCTGGCGGAGCGGAGCCTGTCGGACCCGTCGGTCTTCGCCATCTTCGGCGCCACACAGGCAGCACCCGACGACGCCGATGTCTGGCCCGAAAGCGGTGTTGCGCGGCTGGCCTGCGTGATCACGTGGAACGATACGAGGCGGGTGGCGATCTTGCCGGAGGCGCCGGCGCGCGCGGCGCTCGAGGCGCGGTTCGACACGGTCACGCGGCGTGGCGACCGGGACGTGCTGGGCGAGGACTGGCGCGACCGGCCGCCGCGCTTCGGCGAGGGCGGCTTCCAGCTGATCGGGCAGGGCGGGGCGTCGAGTTCGGTGATCGAGGTGGAAAGCGCGCGCATCGAGCTGCGCGTGGCGCATCAGCAGATCCGGTTTCGGGCGTTTTTGCTGAACGGCGGGATGTAGGGCGGGCCGTCGGGGGCATCGAGCCCTTTCCGGCCCGGTACGCGGCCCCGGGGGGCCGCGCTTTTTGCGTATTTGTGGAAAGATGAAGGGGATGGGCGCGCGCACCTATCCGCGATGGATCCAGCCACCGCCCAGGATGCGGCTGTCGTCTTGTGCGTAGAAGACGCAGGCCTGTCCGGGGCTCACGCCTTCCTCGGCCACGATCAGTTCGACCTCCGACTCGGTGGCCGAGACGGGGCGGATGATCGCGTCGCGCGGCGGGCGGGTGGAGCGGATCTTGACCGCTACGCGCCATTCCTCCTGGCTTTGGAACGGCGCGTCGCCCAGCCAGTTGATCTCGCGCACCGGGACGACGCGGGTCGAGAGTTCCTCTTTCGGGCCGACGATGACGCGGCGCGTGTCTGGGTCGAGCCGGATGACGTAGAGCGGGTCCGCAAGACCGCCGATGCCGAGCCCCCGGCGCTGGCCGATCGTGTAGTGGATCACGCCCCGGTGTTCGCCGAGGACCGTGCCGTCCATATCCACGATCTCGCCGGGATCGGCCGCGCCCGGACGCAGCTTCTCGATGACGGCGGCATAGTCGCCGTTCGGCACGAAGCAGATGTCCTGGCTGTCGGGCTTGTCGGCCACGCTCAGCCCGTATTTCGCCGCCAGCGCTCGGGTCTCGGCCTTGGACGCGAGATGGCCCAGCGGGAAGCGCAGGTAATCGAGTTGCTCCTGCGTGGTCGAGAAGAGGAAATAGGACTGGTCGCGCGCGGCGTCCGCGGCGCAGTGAAGCTCGGCCTTGGCCGGGCCCATCCTGCGCTGGATGTAGTGGCCCGTGGCCATGCAGTCGGCGTCGAGATCGCGCGCGGTCTCCAGCAGGTCCTTGAACTTCACCCGCTCGTTGCAGCGGATGCAGGGAACGGGCGTGGCGCCGGCGAGATAGCTGTCGGCAAACTCGTCGATCACCGCCTCGCGGAAGGTGTTCTCGTAGTCGAGCACGTAATGGGGAAAGCCCATCTCTTCGGCCACGCGGCGGGCGTCGTGAATGTCGCGGCCCGCGCAGCACGCGCCCTTCTTGGCCAGTGCGGCGCCGTGATCGTAGAGCTGAAGCGTCACGCCGACCACGTCATAGCCTTCCTCGGCCAGTTGCGCGGCCACGACCGAGCTGTCGACGCCGCCGGACATGGCCACGACGACCCGCGTCTGGGCGGGCGGCTTGGCGAAGCCGAGCGAATTGAGCGTATCGGGCCGGTCGAGCGCCATGGCGCGGGGTCCTCGTGGCTGAGCGGAGTTGGAGTTGGCGGGAATATAGGAAAAACGGCCCGATCCACAAGGCGCGCGCTTACGCCGAATTAAAGACTGTGCGGCAGGCAAGTGCGGGCAAGACAACGCCGGAGCGCCGTAGCCGCCATGAGATGCCCCGAAAAAGACCGCCCCGAGAGAGACACATGTATATTCGACGCATAAAGGGACCGCATTCGGTCAGCCTGCCCGACGGTACGGTCATGACCCGTGCCGATCTGCCTGCGCCCGAGACGCGACGCTGGGTCGCCAGCCGCAAGGCCGCAGTGGTGCGTGCCGTGGATCATGGTCTGATCACGGAGGCCGAGGCGCGGGAGACATGGGGCCTGTCGGTGGAGGAACTGGCCGGCTGGCGCCGGGCGGCGGGGCGTTTCGGAGTGGCGGCCCTGCGTGCAACCGCGGTTCAGCGCTATCGCGAGGGGCCTTCCGACGCGGGCGAAAGCGAAAATTAAACCTATTTCACCGATAGGTGGATTTACGACCCGACTGTAATAGCATCGCGCGAGTAACCAGTAGTTAACCATTTCGGCTCAGATTACGCCTCGACCATCGTGAGAATCGGAGACGTATGATGCGCGTACTGCTCGTCGAAGACGATCCTACAACGTCCAGAAGCATCGAAATGATGCTCAAACACGCGAATCTGAACGTCTACTCCACCGATCTGGGGGAGGAGGGGATCGACCTCGCGAAGCTCTATGATTACGACATCATTTTGCTGGACCTGAACCTTCCGGACATGACCGGCCACGAGGTGCTGCGTCACTTGCGCACCGCACGCGTGACCACACCGATCCTGATCCTGTCCGGGCTCGACGACCCGGAGAACAAGCTCAAGGGCTTTGGCTTCGGGGCCGATGACTACCTGACCAAACCGTTCCACCGCGAAGAACTGGTGGCGCGCATCCATGCCATTATCCGCCGGAGCCAGGGTCATGCCCAGTCGGTGATCGAGACAGGCCGCGTGTCGGTCAATCTCGACGCCAAGACCGTGGAGGTTGAGGGGCGGCCGGTGCATCTGACCGGCAAGGAATACCAGATGCTGGAGCTTCTGAGCCTGCGCAAGGGCACCACGCTGACCAAGGAAATGTTCCTCAACCATCTCTATGGCGGGATGGATGAGCCCGAGTTGAAGATCATCGACGTCTTCATCTGCAAGCTGCGCAAGAAACTGTCCGAGGCGACCGGCGGCGACAACTATATCGAAACCGTCTGGGGGCGGGGGTATGTCCTGCGCGATCCGGTCGTCGAGAAGTCGGATATGGCCGCCAGCGCCTGAGCGCAATTCGGTGATCTTCCCGCACGGGTGAGCGTCCCCCGCCAGAGGTCCCGACGCGCCGTTGGCGCAGCTGGTGCGGCCACCTGTCCATGCAGGTGTCATTCATGAGCGGGTAACGTCCGCGTGGTGAGCGACACCCCCCTGATTCAGTCCGGGCAGGGGGCGCGGACTGGACCTGCCGTGGCCCGCACCCTATCACCAGTGACAGGGCGAAGCGGAGGGGCAGGGGATGACCCAGCGTGACAGCGACACCGATGCGGGCGGCGATGCGCACTCGGGCGCCAAAAATGCAAACGCGGGACGCTCGAGGGACCCCATGGCTGCCGCAAGCGATGCCGCGGTCGGGCTGACCGAGGCCGAGGCGCGGATGCGCCTGACGGAGCTGGCCCGGCAACTGGACGAGGCCGATCGCGCGTATCACCAGGCCGATGCCCCGGTTCTGAGCGATGCCGATTATGACGCGCTGAAACGCGAGAACGCGGCGCTCGAGGCGCGGTTTGCCCATCTCAAGCGCGCTGACAGCCCCAGCAACAGCGTTGGCGCCGCCCCGGCGGAAGGGTTTTCGAAACACGTCCACGCGCAGCGAATGATGTCGCTGTCCAACGCCTTCGACGACGAGGACGTACTGGATTTCGTGGCCGGCATCCGCCGCTATCTCGGGCTCGACGAGGTCACGCCCCTGGCCTTCACGGCCGAGCCGAAGATCGACGGCCTGTCCCTGTCGCTGCGCTACGAGGATGGGCAGCTCGTCATAGCGGCCACGCGGGGCGATGGCGCGGTAGGCGAAAACGTCACGGCCAACGCGCGCACGATCGGCGATATCCCGACCGAGATCGCGGGCGCGCCTAGGGTTCTGGAAGTGCGCGGCGAGGTCTACATGAGCCACGCCGATTTCGATGCGCTGAACCTGCGACAGGCCGCGACGGGCGGCAAGACCTTCGCCAATCCGCGCAACGCGGCCGCGGGTTCGCTGCGTCAACTCGACCCCGAGATCACGCGCGCCCGGCCGCTGAGGTTCTTCGCCTATTCCTGGGGTGAGCTGTCGCAGCCGCTCGCCGACACGCAATTCGGGGCGCTCAAGCGGCTTGCCGATCTGGGCTTTCCCACCAACCCCCGGATCGAACGCTGCGCGGGCGCGCAGGACATGCTGGCCCATTACGCGCGCATCGAACAGGCCCGCGCCACGCTGGGCTACGATATCGATGGTGTCGTCTACAAGGTCGACAACCTGTCCTACCAGGCGCGGCTGGGGGTGCGGTCGACGACGCCGCGGTGGGCCATTGCGCACAAGTTTCCGGCCGAGCTTGCCTGGACCCGGCTGGATGGCATCGACATCCAGGTCGGCCGCACCGGTGCGCTCTCGCCCGTCGCGCGGCTGCAGCCGGTGACGGTCGGTGGCGTCGTGGTGTCGAACGCGACGCTCCACAACGAGGATTACATCGCCGGCCGCGATTCCGGCGGGGCGCCCATTCGTGACGGCAAGGACATTCGCGTCGGCGACTGGGTACAGGTCTATCGCGCGGGCGACGTCATTCCCAAGGTGGCTGATGTCGATCAGGCCAAGCGCCCGGCGGATGCCGCGCCCTTTGTCTTTCCCGTGACCTGCCCCGAATGCGGATCGGACGCGGTGCGCGAGGAGGGCGACAGCGTGCGGCGCTGCACCGGTGGCCTGATCTGCCCGGCGCAGGCTGTTGAAAAGCTGAAGCATTTCGTCAGCCGTGCGGCCTTCGACATCGAGGGGCTTGGCGCCAAGCAGGTGGAGGCGTTCCACACGGACGGATGGATCATCGAGCCCGCCGACATCTTCGAGTTGCGCGCGCGGTATGGCTCGGGGATGCAGCAGCTGAAAAACCGCGAGGGCTGGGGCGACAAATCGGCGGCGAACCTCTTCGACGCCATCGACGAAAAACGACGCATACCGCTGGCGCGGCTGATCTTCGCGCTTGGCATCCGCCATGTGGGCGAGGTGGCGGCCGCCGATCTCGCGCGGCATTTCGGGGACTGGCCCGCCTTCGTCGAGGCGGTGATTACGGCGATCCCGGCCGCCGCTGCCCACCGCGCGGCGGATCTCGCCCAGGCAGAGGAAGCGCGCCACGCGAAGGCGGAGGGCCGCCGCGCCCGCAACGCCGAGGCGCGCGCCGCCGCATGGGAGAAGGCGGGGGTGCCGCCCGAGGCGCGCGTGGCATGGGAGGACCTGATCGGCATCGACGGCATCGGCGCCTCCGTCGCGCTGTCGCTGACAGACACGCTGAGCCAGGAACGGGAGCGCGCCTCGATCGACCGGCTGGTGGCGCATCTGGACATCCTGCCCCCCGAGACGCCCGCCGCCGACAGCGACATCGCCGGCAAGACGATCGTCTTCACCGGCTCGCTCGAGCGCATGACGCGGGCCGAGGCCAAGGCGCGGGCCGAAGCCCTGGGTGCGCGCGTCTCGGGCAGCGTTTCGGCAAAGACCGACCTGCTCGTCGCGGGGCCCGGGGCGGGGTCGAAGGCACGCAAGGCCGCCGAGCTTGGGATCGAGACGATCGATGAGGACACATGGCTCGAGCGGATCGGCGATGGCTGAAAAGGGGGCTGAACGGGGTTCGAAACGCGGGTCGGAGCGGGGGCGGCCGGAGATCCTGTTCCCGCTCTTCGCGGGGCTCGAAACGCTGGACGGGGTCGGCCCGAAAACCGCAAAAAGCTTCGCTGGGCTGGCTGTCGAGACCCCCAAGGACCTGCTCCTGACGCTGCCTCAGGGCGGCATCGACCGATCGCTCAAGCCAACGATCCGTGATGTGGCACTCCCCGGCACGGCGACGGTGGAGGTGACCGTGGGCCGGCATCGCCCCCCGTCCGGTCGAGGGCCTTACCGGGTGGAGGTGGACGATGCCGCGACGCGCTTCGAACTGGTGTTCTTCCACGCGCGCGGCGACTATCTGCAGCGGCTTCTGCCGACCGGCTCGCGGCGCGTCGTGTCCGGGCGGCTCGAGCTCTTCGACGGGGTCGCGCAGATGGCGCATCCCGACCACGTGCTGACGCCCGAAGAGGCCGGGACGCTGCCGGCCTATGAGCCGGTCTATCCCCTGACGGCTGGCGTGACGCAAAAGACGATGGTCCGGGCGGTGCAATCCGCGCTGACACGGGTGCCGGACCTGCCCGAATGGATCGATGCGGAGCTCAAACGCCAGAAGGACTGGCCGCACTGGCATGTCGCGATCCGCGAGGCGCATATGCCCGAGGGTCCCGAGGATATCTCGCGCTCGGCCAAGGCGCGGGAGCGGCTGGCCTTCGACGAGTTGATGGCCCATCAGCTGACCCTGGCGCTCGCCCGGGCTTCGCGGCGGCGCTACAAGGGCTTTTCCAGCCACGGCAATGGAAGTTTGCGCCAGAAGGTTCTGGAATCCCTTCCGTTTTCGCCCACGGGCGCTCAACTCAGGGCGATCTCCGAGATCGAGGCCGACATGGGTGCGGAGACGCGGATGAGCCGGCTGTTGCAGGGCGATGTGGGCGCGGGCAAGACGCTGGTGGCGCTCATGGCGCTCTTGATCGCGGTCGAGGCGGGCGGGCAGGGCGTGATGATGGCGCCGACCTCGATCCTGGCTGGGCAGCATTACGCCAATCTCAAGCCCATGGCGGAGGAGGCCGGCGTCGTCATCGAGATTCTGAGCGGGGCCGACAAGGGTGTGGAGCGCGCGGCAAAGCTCAGGGCGCTGGCGGCGGGCGACATCCAGCTGCTGGTGGGCACGCACGCGGTGTTCCAGGACGAGGTGCGTTTCGCCGACCTGCGGCTGGCCATCGTCGACGAACAGCACCGCTTCGGCGTGGCCGAGCGGCTGCGGTTGAGCGCCAAGGGGCAGGCCGTGGATGTGCTGGTGATGACCGCGACGCCCATTCCCCGCACGCTGAGCCTTGCGCAATATGGCGACATGGATGTCAGCGTGCTCGATGAAAAGCCGCCGGGACGCAAGCCGGTGAAGACAGCACTTCTGTCCACGGCGCGCATTGGCGAGGTCGTGAGCCACCTTCGCGACGCCCTGGCCGAGGGGCGGCAGGCCTACTGGGTCTGTCCGTTGGTCGAGGAATCGGAGGTTTATGACGCGGTCGCGGCCGAGGAACGCTTCGCCCATCTCCGGGCGGAACTGGGCGAGGGGAAGGTGGGTCTGGTCCATGGACGCCTGACCCCGACCGAAAAGGCGGACGTCATGGCGGCGTTTCAGGACGGCAGGGTGCAGGTGCTGGTGGCCACCACGGTGATCGAGGTGGGCGTGGACGTTCCCAACGCGTCGATCATGGTGATCGAGCAGGCCGACCTCTTCGGGTTGTCGCAGCTTCATCAATTGCGCGGGCGGGTTGGGCGCGGCACGGCGGACTCGACCTGCCTGCTGCTCTACCGCTCGCCGTTGGGCGAGACGGCGAAGCGGCGGTTGATGGTGTTGCGCGAGACAGAGGACGGGTTCCGCATCGCCGAGGAGGATCTGGCGATTCGCGGGGCGGGAGACCTGATCGGCACGGCGCAGTCCGGGCTGCCGCGGTTCCGGATCGCCGACCTGGAGTTGCAGACGCCGCTCATGGCGCTGGCGCAATCGGGGGCGCGCGCGCTTCTGAGCCGCGATCCGGCCCTCGAAAGCGCGCAGGGCCGCGCGGCGCGGACCCTTCTTTGGCTGATGGAACAGGACAAGGCGATCGGGTTGATCCGGTCGGGTTGATCCGGGCCGGCTGATCGCCCGCTGTGCCACTTTGTTCTCAAATGTTCTCATAAAGTTCTCGACACAGGCGCGAAAATATGAGAACAAAGCGTTAACAGCCAAGGAGATCCGCCATGTTCGCTCATATCGCCGATATCGTTCTTGCCTCCCGTTCGACGCTCGTGTCCGACGCCTTGGGCGTGGCCGCCATCGCGGTCATGACGCTGGGCCTTCTGCATCTGCCCGGTCTCGTCTGAGCCACCCTTTTCTGCCTGCGGTCCGATCGGGACCCCTGGCGCGCCACCGGTCCCTGTCCCGGACCCTTGTAATCTGGCGTGGCCAATCTGCCTCATGCATCGCTTGCCCCGCGATGCCCCCGATCGTCTGACACGCGACTGCCGCCGCCATCCCCACGGATGCGCGGCGGTTTTTTTCGTTACTCACGTCGGCCGATAGGCCAGCCGAAGCCCGCCCCAGTGCCGGCCGCCGACGGTGATCGGGGCCGAAAGATCCTTCATCAGGACGCTTTGCCCGCCGCCCATGTCACGGCGGTAGACCTGCAACAGGAAGGGCGCTGTGCTGCGGCCTGCCTTCAGCCCGACGCGGTCGTCGAAGATGCGGCGGGTCCTGCAATGGGCGGCGTTCCAGACGGGATCATGCGACTGGGGATGGGAGAACCTGGCATTGTGCGTGGGCAGGTAGCCGTTGCGGTCCACCGCTGCGCAGAACACGACACGCGGGTCGAGGTCCAGCACGGGTTCCTGGATCGGGGGCAGGATGCGGTCGGTCAGGCGGACGAAACGGGTCATGACCTGTTGCGGGTCGCTGCCCGCGATCGGCGCATAATCGGTATCGAACAGGTCCCGCTCGCTGATCTGGCCAGCGGTCAGGGCGTCGGCGAAGGCCTCGGCGATCTGCGCCGCACGTGACTGCGCGATCTCGATCATCGGTGCGTCATCGGAGGCGCCGCCGGTCGCGGCATGGGCTTGCACCAACATTTCGGCAAGATCGATCAGCGCATCGACGCGCGCATGGCCGGCATGAACCTGCGCGCCGGTTTCCTCGATGCCCGACCCCAGCCGGTCGAGCACCGGGCGAAACGCGTCATTGGCTCGCGTAAGCGTGCCCAGATCCTCGCCCAGACGGATCACGCCGCGCTGGGTGGTCTCGAGGTGTCCACCGATCGCGCCGAGCGCGGCATCGGTGCTCTGGCCGCTTTCCAGAACTCGGTCGGCGTCGGTGACGACATCGGCCGCCTCGTCGCGAATCGCGACGACTGCGGAACGGAACGCGGTGACATCGCCGGAAATGCCTTTGGTGACGTCGGATGTCTGATGGGCGAGTTCGCTGATCGCCTCGGCCACCACGTTGAAGCCCTTGCCATGTTCGCCCGCGCGGGCCGCGACGATACGGGCGTTGATGGCCAGGATGCCGACCTCGGCGGCGATGTCGCCGATGCGCGAAGTGCTGCGTTCCACGGCTTCCAGCCGCTCCACGATGCCGGCGATGCGGTCGCTCAGGGCGCCCACCCATTGCGCAACGCGACGACTGTGAACGCCGGCGGCCTGCATGTTTTCCATGCTGTCGCGCGCATGATCGACGGAGCCATTCGCGGCCTCGGAAACCTCCGCGACCGCCGACGTGGCCGCGTCGAGCGCGCGCTCGATATCCGTGGCGCTGCCGCGCAGGTCAACGAGGCCCGCCTGTACGTCGCCGGACTGTTGGTCGACCAGTTTCAGCAGTGCCGCGATATCCACGATCTCGAAGCCCAGCGTGCCGAGCCCGTCGCCGAGCCGCCGTCGTGCGCCGCTGTCGGTGGCGAGGCCGGTCCGCTGATCGACAGGTGCTGAGCCCTTGGGAGGGGGCTCCACCACGGTCTCGGGCATCGGGGTTCGTGGCGTCGCAGCACGCTGCCGACGGCCGGAAATCATGAATGGCATACCGCTCCTCGCCGAACTGTCGCGGTCAGCCATAAGGGCCGAGGGTTGGAGAAGCGTTAAGGCCCCGGGACCGGAGTGTCAGGCGCAGGCCGCGCGCTCGGCCTCAGCCATGGCCTCAGCCGTCGCCTCGAGCGCCAGCATGATCGAGGCATGCCTGTTGCGGTAGTCGCGCGCGGGGATCAGCACGTCGTACCCTTCGAAGGGCGGGCCCGGCGGTTCGGCCCCCTGGGACAGCATCGCCTTGAGCTGATCGCGGGCGGTCTCGACCTCGGCGCGGGTGCGGCCGATGACGTGACGACCCATGAGCGCCGCGGACGCCTGACCCAGCGCGCAGGCCTTCACGTCCTGGCCGAAGCGGCTGATGCGCCCGTCGGTGACGTCGAGATCCACGCTGACCGTCGAACCACAGAGCGGCGCGCGACGGCGCACGCTGGCCTGCGGAGCGTCCAGCCGGCCACGATGCGGAATATCGGCCGTCAGCGCGAGGATGCGCTGTGAGTAGAGTTTGATCAGATCGCTGTCGGCCGTCATCGAATTGCCTCTGTGCACCTCGCCCTATAGGTAGCGCTGAAAGGTGATTTTGCAAAGAGGCTGACGCCATGTCGCAGGCCCCGTTCGACCCCGCAACGCTGCGCTACGACGCGCAAGGTCTGCTTCCGGTGATCGCCCAGGAGGCCGGGACGGGCGAGGTCCTGATGCTCGCCTGGATGAATTCCGATGCCGTGGCCCGCACGCTCGAGACCGGCCGCGTGACCTACTGGAGCCGGTCGCGGCAGGCCTTCTGGGTCAAGGGCGAAAGCTCCGGCCATGTGCAGGAACTGGTGGAGCTGCGCATCGATTGCGACCGGGACTGCCTTCTGGCGCTGGTGCGGCAGACGGGACCGGCCTGTCATACGAACCGGCGGGTGTGTTTCTACACGGCGGTGCGCGACGGGCGGGAAGTCGAATTGATGCAGCCCGAGTGATCGGCCGGTCGCCTTGCGTATTTTTGGAAAGATGAAGGGGATCAGAGGCCGATCATGCGGCGGATGTCGCGCGGCGTGTAACCGTCCTCGCGATAGGTGCGGATCGCGCGAGCATCGTCGCGCTTGGCCAGTCGCCTGCCGTCGTCGTCCCGGATCAGCCGGTGGTGGTGGTAGACCGGCGTGGGCAGGCCGAGAAGCCGCTGCAGCAGGACATGGATCTGCGTCGTCTCGAACAGGTCCCGGCCACGGGTGACATGGGTGATGCCCTGGGCTGCGTCATCGACCACGACGGAGAGGTGGTAGGAGGTGCCCATGTCGCGGCGGGCAAGGACGACATCTCCGACGTTCTCGATCAGGTCGTTTGCAGTGAACGCCACGAGCCCAGTCTGCCCTTCGGGCCCGGCACCGGTTTCGGTGAAGCTGAAGGGCGGCGCTGCGCGGTCCGACTGCAGGGCGCGCGCCATGTCGAGACGGAGGGCGCGGTCTACCGGCGGCGCATGCCCCGGCGCGCTGCCCGTGGCCGGTCGGCAGGTGCCGGGATAGACCGGACCGTCGGGGCCGATGGCGGGCTCTACGCCCTCCTGCGGGGCGGTCAGTGCCTGCGCGATATCGCGCCGCGTGCAATCGCAAGGGTAGAGCAGGTCCATGCGCCAGAGCCGGTCCAGGGCGACCCCGTAGGCCGCCATGCGGTCGGACTGGCGCATCACCGGCTCGTCCCACGAGAGACCCAGCCAGCGCAGGTCCTCGTAGATCAGCGCTTCCCATTCGGGGCGCGCGCGGGCCTGGTCGATATCCTCGATCCGCAGCAGGAAGGCGCCGCCCGCGGCCTTCGCCATGTCATGGGCGAGGATCGCCGAACAGGCGTGACCCAGATGCAGCGGCCCCGTGGGTGAGGGCGCGAAGCGGGTGATCATCCGCCCTCAGCGCTTGCGCAGGACATAGACGCGGGACCCCATGTCCTTGGCCGGCAGGTGGGGGCCGTACGCGTCGTGGATGAGATCCGCGTCGGCTTGCGCGGCCTCCAGCGCCGCCATGTAGCCGGCGTCGGCGAGGGTGGCGTCATTGTAGCTGAACCCCAGAAGGCCGCCGGGGGAGAGCGCGCCGACAAGCGTGGCGAGCGTGCCGGCGGGCGCCGCGCCGAGGCTCACGACACCGATGGCGGCGATGGTGGCGTAGCCCGTGGGCGCTGCGTCGCCGGGCTGGGAGGCCCAGAGTTTGCGGTAGATGCCGAGCCCGGCGGCCTTCTCCAGCATTCCGGGCGTGATGTCGGTGCCGTCGAGCGTGGTGAAGCCCGCGGCGTTCAGCGCCCGGCCGGACAAGCCCGTTCCGCAGCCGAAATCGAGAATCGGGGCGGCGAGGTCGGGGCAATGGCCGGCCAGCGCCTCGGCCAGCCGGGCAGGGGTGGCATAGCCCGCCCCCGTGACGTCGGTGTCATAGGTCGCGGCCCAGTTGGTATAGAGGTCGCGCGTCTCCTCGGGGGAACGCTGCGTCCAGAGGCGGGTGTCGAGGGTGTTGTCGGTCATGCGCGGCAGGCTAACGCGCCACGGACCGGGGGGTCCAGTGCGTTCGGTGCCTATTCTGCGGCGGCGCGCTGACCCAGCCAGTCCTGCCAGTCGGCCTTGGCCCTGTCGGTATAGCCCTTGTAGCGGTCGCGCCGGCCGCGCCGTCCGCCGCGAACCCCGTCGAGCGGGGGAAAGAGGCCAAAATTCACGTTCATCGGCTGGAAGGTCCTGGCCTCCGCACCGCCGGTGATGTGATGCATCAGCGCGCCCATGGCGGTGGTGGCGGGGACGGGCGGCAGCACGGTGCCCGCGATCTCGGCGGCGGCCATGCGGCCCGCAAGCAGGCCCATCGCGGCACTTTCGACATAGCCCTCCACGCCCGTGATCTGGCCGGCAAAGCGGATATGAGGGCGCGTCGCCAGGCGCATCTGGTGGTCGAGCAGCGTGGGCGAATTGATGAAGGTGTTGCGGTGGATGCCGCCCAGACGCGCGAAGGACGCGTCTTGAAGGCCGGGAATCCTACGAAAAACACCGGTTTGCGCGCCGTACTTCATCTTGGTCTGGAAGCCCACGATGTTGTAGAGCGTGCCCAGCTTGTTGTCGCGACGCAGCTGCACCACGGCGTAGGGCTTTTCTTCGGGCCTGTGGGCGTTCGTCAGGCCCACGGGTTTCATCGGGCCGTGGCGTAGAGTCTCGCGCCCGCGTTCGGCCATCACCTCGATGGGCAGGCAGCCGTCGAAATATCCGGCCGTTTCACCGGGTTTGAACTCGGTCTTGTCGGCTGCCAGAAGCGCATCGATGAAGGCCTCGTACTCGTCCTTCGTCATCGGGCAATTGATGTAGGCGGTGCGTTCCGCCTCGGTCTCGCCCTTGTCGTAACGGGACTGTTCCCAAGCCACGGACATGTCGATCGTGTCGGCGTAGACGATGGGGGCGATGGCGTCGAAGAAGGCAAGGCTGTCCTGCCCGGTCTCCCGCGCGATGGCCTCGGCCAACGCGCCGGAGGTCAGCGGGCCAGTGGCGATGATCCATTGTCCATCGGTGGGAAGTTCCGTGATTTCAGCCGCTTCTACGGTGACGTTCGGGTGCGCCATCAGCCGCTCCGTCACAGCCTCGGCGAAAGGGTCACGATCCACGGCCAGCGCGCCGCCTGCGGGCAGCCGGTGGCGGTCGGCCATTTCCATGATCAGACCGCCTGCCGCCCGCATCTCCCAATGGAGGAGACCCACGGCGTTCTGTTCGTCATCGTCGGAGCGGAAGGAGTTTGAGCACACCATTTCCGCCAGGCTGCCGGTGCGGTGCGCGAAGGTGCCGACCTTTGGCCGCATCTCGTGCAGGATCACGGGGACGCCAAGCTCGGCGGCCTGCCATGCGGCTTCGGAGCCGGCCATGCCGCCGCCGACGATATGCAATGCGCGTGTCATGGGCCCGGGATAGTGCGACGCGAGCCGCGGCTCAAGCCCCCGTCGCCGGTTCGGTCAGGCGCGGTTCGTATTCGGCGCGTCCTGTGCCAGTGTATCGACGGTGGCGGGAACGAGGCTCGCTTCGGGTTCCACGTGAAGGATCGGTGCAATGGGCTGATGCGGGGCGCCCATCTGGCGCGCGCGCTCGGCGCGACGCGCGATGCGCCTGATCGTGAAGGTGGTGGGCTGAGGCGGCGGCGGGGCCTTGGCCGGTCCGCCATAGGTCAACATCAGCGCCGCAACCAGCGCCATGTCGCGCCAGAAGGCGCCCAGCACGTGGTCGATGCCGATCTGAACCATTTGCAGGTAACTGGCATAGAAGGTCAGAAGTCCGAGGATCAGCGCGGCCATTCGCGTCTGCTTGCCGATCAGGACCATCGTGGCCAGCGTGAAGACGATGCTCCCCGCCACGACGCGGCCGAGCGGTTCGGCCATGAGTGGCGAGAGCAGCGCCCCGGTGTCCGCGCCGGGGATCGAGCCGACGGCGGTGGCCATGAAATAGGACGCGATCAGCATGCGCACCGACACTTGCGCGGCATCGCCGAGGTTGAGGTTGCGAGCAGTACGTCGCGCCATGGTAATCCCTTGCCTTCAAAATAGAATACCGGCCACCCGCGTGTCGAAATCCGGATGCTGAGATAAAATCGGTGGATCACGCGGCCCCATGCGGCCAGTGCGATCACCATGGCGATCCAACCCGTCGCAATTGCGGAGGTCTTGAGTAAAAAACGGCGTTAAATCATGGCGAAGCCGCCATAATCGTAAACGGCACCGCCAAGGCGAGCGGGACCGGCAAGGCCGAAAGGCGTCAGCTTTCGGTGTCGCCCCCGGTGTCACCGCCAGTGCCATCGCCGGCCTCGTCCTCGCCCTGGTCCGCGATCCATGCCACGGAGACCACGACCTCGCCCGGCCCGGTATTGAAGACGCGCACGCCTCCAGCCGACCGTGACCGGAAAGAAATGCCCTCGACCGGAACGCGAATCGACTGGCCGGTGGAGGTCGCCAACATGATCTGGTCCTCGATATCGACCGGGAAACAGGCCACCAGCGGGCCGCCGCGCATGGCCTTGTCCATCGCGGCCACGCCCTGTCCACCGCGCCCGCGCACCGGGTAATCATGCGAGGACGACAGTTTGCCCGACCCGCCCGCGGTGATGGTCAGGATCAGGTCCTCCGCCGCAGACATCTCTGCATAGCGTTCCTGGCTGAGATCGCCGGGGATGGCCTCGTCCTCGTCGGTCTCGGGGTCCTCGGTGACACCGGCCATCAGGCGGCGCTGCTTGAGATAGGCCGCGCGTTCCTCGGCCGTTGCCTCGAAATGGCGGATCACGGCCATCGAGACGACGCGGTCGCCCTCGGCAAGACGTATGCCCCGCACGCCGGTCGAATCGCGGCCCTTGAAGACGCGTACTTCGGTCGTGGGAAAGCGGATCGCGCGGCCGCCGGCGGTGACCAGCATCACGTCATCGCTTTCCGAGCAGATGCGCGCGTTCACAAGGCTGACCGACCCGTCATCCGGCAGGCGCATGGCGATCTTGCCGTTCGACTTCACATTGGTGAAATCGCTGAGTGCGTTGCGGCGCACGTCGCCCGCGGATGTCGCGAAGAAGATCTGCAGCTCGTCCCAGTGATCCTCGTCGCGGTCCACGGGCATGACCGCGGCGATGCCGGTGCCGGTCGAGATCGGCAGGATATTCACGATGGCCTTGCCGCGGGAGGCGCGCGACCCCATCGGCAGGCGCCACGTCTTGAGCTTGTAGACCATCCCGTCGGTGGTGAAGAACAGAAGCGGCGTGTGGGTGTTGGCCACGAAGAGCGACGTGACGACGTCGTCCTCTTTCAGCGCGCCACCCGAAAGACCCTTGCCGCCGCGCTTCTGGGCGCGGAAATCAACGAGCGGCGTGCGCTTGATGTAGCCGCCTTGCGTGATCGTGACGACCATGTCCTCGCGCTCGATGAGGTCCTCGTCCTCCATGTCGCCGGACCAGTCGGTGATCTCGGTGCGGCGGGGGACGGCGAATTTCTCGCGCACCTCGGCCAGTTCGTCCGAGATGATCGCGAGGATCCGGTCGCGGCTTGCGAGGATGGCGAGGTAGTCCTTGATCTTCTCGGCCAGCTCTTCCAGTTCGTCGGTGACTTCCTTCACGCCCAGCTGCGTCAGGCGCTGCAGGCGCAGGTCGAGGATCGCACGCGCCTGCGTCTCGGACAGGTTGTAGGTTCCGTCCTCGTTGGCCTTGTGGCTGGGATCGTCGATCAGCTTGATGAAGGGCAGGATTTCCTCGGCGGGCCAACGCCGCTGCATCAACTTTTCGCGCGCCTCGGGGGCGTCGGCGGACTGGCGGATGGTGCGGACGACCTCGTCCACGTTGGAGACCGCCACGGCCAGGCCGCAGAGCACATGCGCCCGGTCGCGGGCCTTGTTCAGCTCGAACGCTGTGCGGCGGGCGACGACCTCCTCGCGGAAGTCGAGGAAGGCGGTGAGAAAGCCGCGCAGCGTCAGCTGTTCGGGCTTGCCGCCGTTCAGCGCCAGCATGTTGCAGCCGAAGCTCGTCTGCATCTGCGTGAAGCGGAAAAGCTGGTTCAGCACCACCTCGGGCGTGGCGTCGCGCTTGAGCTCGATCACCACGCGCACACCGACCCGGTCGCTTTCGTCCGCGACGCCGGAAATGCCCTCGAGCTTCTTCTCGCGCACGAGGTCCGCGATGCGTTCGATCATCGAGGCCTTGTTCACCTGATAGGGGATCTCGTCGATGACGATGGCGTAGCGGTCCTTGCGGATTTCCTCCACGCGGGTCTTCGCCCGGATGATGACCGACCCGCGCCCCTCCAGATAGGCCTTGCGCGCGCCGGCCCGCCCGAGGATCAGCGCGCCGGTGGGAAAGTCGGGGGCGGGAACGTATTCGATCAGCTGCTCGGAGCTGAGGTCGGGGTTCTGGATCAGCGCCTGACAGGCATCGATTACCTCGCCGAGGTTGTGGGGCGGGATGTTCGTGGCCATGCCCACCGCGATGCCGCCTGCGCCATTGACCAGCATGTTGGGAAAGCGGGCGGGCAGAACCGTCGGCTCCTGCTGCTTGCCGTCGTAATTGTCCTGGAAATCGACCGTGTCCTTGTCGATATCGGCCAGCATGTACTGCGCCGGCGCGGCCATCCGCACCTCGGTGTAGCGCATGGCCGCAGGGTTGTCCCCGTCCATGGAGCCGAAATTGCCCTGACCGTCCAAGAGCGGCAGGGACATGGAGAAATCCTGCGCCATCCGCACCAGCGCGTCATAGATCGCCGAGTCGCCGTGGGGATGATACTGGCCCATGACATCGCCCACGGGCCGCGCCGATTTGCGGTAGGGCTTGTCGTGGACGTTGTTGGTCTCGTGCATCGCGAAAAGGATGCGCCGGTGCACCGGTTTCAGCCCGTCGCGCAGATCGGGGATGGCGCGGGATATGATGACGCTCATCGCATAGTCGATGAACGAGGTCTTCATCTCCGCCGTGATGTCGATGGAAGGCCCCGTAGGCCCGGGTGCGCCGGGCAGGGTTTCTTCCATGTTTTCAGGTGGTTCTGGCGTGTCGGTCAAGGGGCTCGGCCTCGTGCGGCGGTGTCGCTACATCTTGTTGAGGCGTATTATAGAGACGCGGCATATGGTGTGCAATGGGCGCGCGCCATCGCGATTGGCAGCCACCGATAATGTGTGCCAACATGCTGTTTTCGTTGATTTTCGGGGAAACGCTGTCAGGCTGGGCGATGGAAGAGGCAACATCAAGAGGTGTCAAATGGGCGAAACCGAGACCGAGTTGATGCTGAAGGGCTACGGGCTGACCACCGCCGAGATGGTCTACCGCATGCCCGATTTCCGGAGCGTTCTGAATACCTTCGTCTGGCAGGACTATGATCTTGCGCCGGATTACCCGAGGCTCTTCGAATTCATCGAGTTCTGGCAGGATGAGATCGAAGGACCTCTGCACAGCGTGCGTTTCACGCATCGCAAGATGATCGCACCGGGGGAATGGCAGAACGTGACGGGAACGTTCACATACCATTGAGGCAGCGTTTGCGCCGGCGAAAACGGCGCGGAGAAGCCGGCTTTTCCGGCCCACCCTCAGGCCGCTGCGCGCATCCGTGCGGCGGCAAACCAGATCGCGGCCAGCGCAAGACAGGCCAGCCCGTTCCACGACGCCATCGACAGGCCAAGCATCTCCCACGCGACCTCGTCGCACATGACGATGCCGCCGCCGGCCTCGGGGTTCAGAAGGTCGGCCATGTCCATCGACCCCAGGTCGCCGCCGCCACCGGAACAGCTGGTCGGACCCTCCCACCAGTCGCGCTCGACCCCGGTGTGGTAGAACGCGATGCCGGCGTTCGTCAGCATCGTGACCCCGCCAAGCAATGCCAGCCACGCGGCGGGAAAAGCGATGCCGAGCGCGCCGATTGCAACGGCTGCGGCATGGGGCCAGCGCTGCCAGAGGCACATCGCGCAGGGCGCGAGCCCGCCGATATGCTGAAAGGCGAAGGCCGCCAGCAGCATCGCGGCCGAACCGGCGGCGGCCAGCGCAATGACCGTTCGTCGGTTCTGCGTCAGAAGCGTTTCGCGCATCAAAGGTTCCTCAAGGCGGCACACTCACCCGGTGTCTAAGGCAACGGTCAGGGGCCGCAAGGGCTGACGCGGCGCGTCGCTCAGATGCCGAGCCATCCCCTCAGCAGGCTTACCAGAGTTGCTCCGGCGAAGACCAGCGACGCGATCCAGGCCGTACCGAGCAGCGCGCCGAGAATGACGAGGATGCCATCACGCTGCAAAAGCCCCATGGCGACGATCACGACCGCGATGCCGGGAACGGTGTTGGTGCCGGGAAGCGGGACGAGGATCGACGCGCTGAACAGCACCAGCGCGAGGCCCACCACCTGGTCCAGTGGGCGGCGCGTCAGTGTCACGAGCCTTGGGCGGCTGACGGCTTCGATCCGGTGCAGCCAGGGCTTCGCGCGACGGGAAAGATCCTCGAGCGAGGCCTTCGACACGGTCCGTGCCCCCAGCTTCCGGGGTAGCCAGGGGGCGTCACGCCCGAGCAGGATCTGCGCGGAGATGAACATCAGCGGCAAGGCGACGATCTGCGGGACGCCGTAGAGAAACGGAATGCAGCAGGGCAGGGCAAGAACGAGAAGCAACAGACCGAACGCCCGTTCGTGAAGCTGCGCCATTATCCAGTCCATCGTGGCCGCATCGCCCTCGACATCCTCGGCCAGCGCCGCAAGCCTGCGCGAGATCTCCATGGGCTCATCGGGCTGCGCCATCATGCGGGTGTCTCCTGTGCCGCCGGGCCCCGGACCGGACCTCGTGCATCGCGTAGCAAATCGAATTCACGCACACCAGCGCGCCCTCGATTGCAGGGCGGCACTGTCGCCGTTTCGCCAGTTTGCCCGTCCCTCGCCGAGCGGTCCCCGGTCGCTTGCGGGTCCTGCGGCCGACGCCAGCTGCACGGAGGTTCAGCGCCCCAGAAAACGGGTGACAGATTTCGATCCGTGGTTAAGGATGATCGCGCAACGACGACCGGGGGCGGAGCCGACGCATCCGCCAAGGGCCGCGTCCTGCTCTTCGTTGCGGATCAGCGGGTCAACCGCCGCAGGACCGATGTGCGGAGGCCCCAAGGGAGGAAAGACATGACCAACACGATCAAGCCGGTGGCGCTTGCCGCCGCAGTCGTTGCCGCGTCCATCGGCCTCAGCGCCGGGGCGGCGAGCGCGCAGGCCGAAGTGACCCTGCGCTGCCAGCACTTCCTGTCGCCGATGGGCTCGGTGCCGCGGTTCTTCATCGAGCCATGGGCCGAGAAGGTCGAGGCCGACTCGGGCGGCCGCATCGACGTGGAGATCTATCCCGCTATGCAGCTGGGCGGCGCGCCGCCGGCGCTCTACGACCAGATCCGCGACGGTTTCATCGATTGCGGCTGGACCATTCCGGCCTATACGCCCGGGCGCTTTCCCGAGGCAGAGGCAATGGAACTGCCCTTCATGACCTCGATGTCGGGAGAGGCGTCGTCGCGGGCGGCGTGGGAGTACACCGAGCGCCACCTGATGGAGCGTTTCTCGGATGTTCACCTGATGGCCGTCCATGTGCACGGTCCCGGCGTGATCCACACGACAAGCGCCCCGATCGAAAGCATCGCCGATTTCGACGGGCTGCAACTGCGCGGACCCAGCCGGATGGCCAACGCGCTGCTCGAGGAGCTCGGTGCCACGCCGGTGGGCATGCCCGTTCCGGCCTTCCCCGAGGCGCTGAGCCGGGGCACTGTCGATGGCGGCGTGATCCCGTGGGAGGTGGTGCCCGCGCTGCGTGTCGAGGAACTGGCCGAGAACCACACCCAGATCGGCGGCGATCGCGCGCTTTACAACACCTATTTCATCTGGGCGATGAACCCCGACACCTATGCCGGCCTGCCCGATGACCTCAAGGCGGTGATCGACGCCAATTCCGGCATCGAGACCTCGGCATGGGCGGGGCGCGCGATGGACGAAGGCGACGACGTCGCCGAGGCAGCCATCCGCGAGCGCGGCAACACCATCGTGACGCTCGGCGACGACGTGGTGGCCGAGCTTCGCACCGTGGGTGAGGAGGTGACCCAACGCTGGATCGCGGAGATGACCGGCCTCGGCCTCGATGGCCAGCAGCTTGTCGATGACGCCAGCGCACTGGTTGCGGAATATTCGGACAACTGAAAAACTTGGCTCCGGTCCCGGTCCTATCGCGGGCCGGGGCCGGCCTCGCGGCCCGCCTCGAAAGGTCCCGGTGCCGGCTCTGCGGTTGCGCTTTGAAATGCGTATAGCTGCATGGCGCAGCGCCCCGCTCTCGATAAATCTTGTATAAGAAGTTGCTGAAATGGTCGCTCAAGGCCCCGATTCAGGGGCCCATAGCGTCAAGGAGCATCTTGCGCCCCGCAGCAAAGGTCTGGCAAAACACACGTGGCCGGCGGGTCGTTTTGTGGATGGGTGCCACAACCGACCCAAGTGTTTCGCCGACCGGCCTGATCTGGTATGGGGCAGGGCGTATCTCCTGATGGCGCTGAGCCACGTTGAGGAGGGAGAGGTCCCGTGCTTAAAGTTTCGGAGGGAGCGAGTGGCGTCCGGTCACGACCGGCGCCCCACCTCCGGTCCGGGCGGAGGGGAGGCCGCCCGGACGCCTGCAAGAGCCCCGGCGCGCGTGGTCTGACCCCGCGCCGGGGCGGCGCGGCCCGGACCCGCTAGGCACATCGGCAGGACCCTACGCCCATGACCCCAATCGCACCCAGGGCCGAGGCCGCGACAGGCCGCGCCATCGAAGGCCTCGCACGGATGCTGGCCTATATCGGCGGTGTCGTGCTCGTGCTTGTCGCGATCATGGTCTGCGTCTCGATCATCGGGCGACAGTTCGACGGGGTCGCCTTCTTTCGGCCCGTGCGCGGCGATTACGAACTGGTGGAACTTGGCTGCGTGATTGCCGTCTGCGCCTTCCTGCCATGGTGCCAGCTCAAGCGCGGGCATGTCGCGGTCGACATTGTGGTGCAGACGCTGCCCCATCGCGCCAAGGCCTTCTCGGGGCTGATGGGCGACGTCCTGATCGCCGTCGTGGCCTTCGTGATGGCGTGGCGGCTCTGGGCCGGGTTCGGCGAGAAGTTTCCCCATGGCTCCGACGCCCTGCGCGAGACGCTGGGCATGGGCACGCGTCCGTTCTTCCCCGAAACGACCTATGAGTTGGAACTGCCGGTCTGGATCCCCTATGGGCTCGCTTTCCTCGGGCTCGCCGTGTTTTTCGTGACGGCGCTCTACACGGTGTGGCGGTCGCTCAACTGGACCCTCGAAGGGATGGAGCGGACCCCATGACCGGGCTCGAACTGGCGCTTCTGGCTTTCGCGCTGATGCTTGTCGCGATCTTCCTGCGCGTGCCCATCGGTGTCGCCATGGCGGTGACCGGCTTCGTCGGCACATGGATCGTGCTTGGCCGGCCGAGCCCCGCGCTGAGCCAGCTCAAGTCGCTGACCTATGACACGTTCAAGGACTACAACCTGTCGATCGTGCCGCTGTTCCTGCTGATGGGGCAGTTCGCGACCAGGTCCGGCATGTCGAGCGCGCTGTTCCAGGCCGCATCCGACTGGCTGGGGCACCGAAAGGGCGGAATCGCGATGGCGTCGGTGGGGGCCTGCGCGGGCTTCGGAGCGATCTGCGGATCGTCGCTGGCCACCGCCTCGACGATGGGGCAGGTGGCCCTGCCCGAGATGCGCAAGCGCGGCTATTCCGACAGCCTGTCGACGGGCGTGCTGGCGGCGGGGGGAACCCTGGGCATCCTGATCCCGCCCTCCATCATCCTCGTGATCTACGCGATCCTCGCCGAGCAGAACATCGTCAAGATGTTCGTGGCCGCCATCGTGCCCGGCATCCTCGCGGCGCTTGGCTACATGCTGGCGGTGGCGGTCTACGTCCGGGTGCGCCCCGACGCGGCGACGACGGCCGAGCGTGTGCCCTATGGCGCACGTATGCGCACGCTGGCGCGGATCTGGCCGGTGGTTATTATCTTCGGCCTCGTGATGGGCGGGATCGCGGCGGATTGGGATTGGGCACAGGACGGTGTGCAGGCGCTTTTCACGCCGACCGAGGGCGCGGCGGTGGGCGCGGTCGCCACCGGGCTCTACGGTATGTTCACCGGCGGGCTGACGTGGAAGGGCTTTCTCGACAGCGTGCTGGCCACGGCGCAGGCGACCGCGATGATCTTTTTCATCGTCTGGGGGGCAAAGCTGTTCAACGGGTTCCTTGCGCTGACCCGCGCGCCGGACCTGCTGGTGACATGGATCGAGGCCTCGGGTTACGCGCCGCTCATGGTGCTGGCGATCATGCTGGCGGCCTACCTGCTCTTCGGCTGCGTGATGGATTCGCTGTCGATGATCCTGCTGACCATCCCGATCTTCTTCCCGATCATCATGGCGCTCGACTTCGTCATCCTCGGCCACGCGCTGAGCCCAGAGGAGGCGGCGATCTGGTTCGGCATCCTCGCGTTGATCGTGGTCGAGGTGGGGCTGATCACGCCGCCCGTTGGCATGAACCTGTTCATCATCAATTCCATGGCCCGCGACATCCCGATGGTGCGCACCTACGCGGGCGTTGCGCCCTTCGTGGCCTCTGACCTGGTCCGGGTGGTGATCCTCGTCATGTTCCCGGGGATCACCCTGTGGCTGGTGGGCGTGCTTTTCGGTTGAGCAAGGTGGATTGACGGCACCGGGACGCGCGGCTAGCAACACGGATATTGCCCGAGTGGCGGAATTGGTAGACGCAGGGGATTCAAAATCCCCCGCCGCAAGGCTTGTCGGTTCGAGTCCGACCTCGGGTACCATCGCCGACGAAAATGACGGATTTCATTTGATATTTCCTGATTGTGTCCCCGGCCTGAGAACGGTGGGGACACCATCAGCCGATCCGGAAGCCTGCGATGGCGTCCATGGCCGCTGTGGCGAGACGTATTCTCTCGGCGCCCTTGGTGTAGATTTCCCTGGTCTCCGACTGGGTGTGCGCGAGTACCGACATGATCTGGTGGCTGGTGGCACCCCGTTCGGCGAGAAGCTCGGCGAGGCTCTCGACAGAGAAGCCTCCGTCCGCGCCGGCGACGATGCGCCCGGGCTTATGAACGAGGGCTGCGAGCGCTTCCCCGACATTGGCAATACGGGCTCGGGATGGGGTCGACGAAGCCATCTCAAAACTCCGACAGGGCAGGGGCCTGCCGGCTGACGACCGCGTGGAGTCAGAGCGCCTGCACGGCCGGGCGAGTTGCGAGTGGCGTAATGGTCTGGACCGGCCAGTTCCGGATGAGCCCTATCGGCTGGCGGAATTCCGGAAGGCCGCCACGGTGATCTTCGGGCTGGACGCTTTCAATTACCTTGTGACGGTCCAGAAGGTATGGCTCGCGGGGGTCTCCGTGGCGAAGAAAACCATCTTGTCCGGTCGATCCTCGTCCCGGACTTGCAGCCGGCCGCGGACTTCGGCCAGCTGATGAGCGTCGGGCGTTCACTACGAGACATCATCCAAGCTTCAACGGAAAGGTTCTGGAAATCGGAGGGTATTCGTCAACGAATTGAGAAAGCTGGCGCTTCAGGCCGAGGCTGCCCGGTTTTTCCGGAGCGCCACACGCGCGCTCGACGAGATGTTTCTTGTCCGCCAAGCAGACGTCCGTGCGCCATTCAGTGAACGACGGCGACGAGCTTGACGCGGATTTGGTGAACCGGGTCTACTCAATCAAGTCCGATTGCGGGGTTGAGCGTTGATCCGGGATATCTGGAACAGAAGAACCTCAAGAATTTAATCCATCAATCAATTGTCCGCAGTGTTTCCCTTGGGTGCCGATCGCGGATTGCGCACCCGTCTAGAGTCTTGGCGTGACCGCAAGTGTATTTGATGTGGGGCTCGATTCTGTTCGGATTGTGGCAACAATTTGTCCCTGGCTCGGCTGTTGGCGCATCGCGCATAGCAAGACATCCTGTGCTCCATAGATTTTTGATTTTTCATTTTGGGGGAGCCCCACCTTATGCAATCGCATGGAGAAATCAGGGGAACCGCAGGCAACGATGTTTTGCTTTTGACGCAAGGCGGGGTCTTCGCCTTCGGGGGGGACGACACGATCACTGCGACCGCTCGGGACGATCTCACCCAGATACACACCTATGCAGCATCTGGTGATGACCTCACCTTTCTCGATTTCGCCGCTATTGCGGGGTTCGCCCACGGACATCATGTCCGCGGCGGATCAGGCGAAGACAGTTTTCACTTCACCAATATCGATAACGTTTCGGGTCTGGTCGTCGGCCGGATCGAGGATTTCGATATCCGGAGTGACGAGATTCTCATCGAAGGGCAGCCCCTCGATTTCACCAGCCTGCCCGATAATGTCAGGGTCGTGAGCTTCAACGGGCAACATGACGATCCCGGTTCCCTGCCGCAGCCCTGGCTGCACATCACGACGGCGGCCGATGGCGACATCCTCTATGCCCTGGAAGGCGCGCGGGTCGACATGGACCAAGCCAGTGCTCAGGAGCCGCACTTCCTGACGGCCCCGGTCAATCCCAGGGATCTTCCAGAGATCGATTATGTAAACCCCAACAATTACTTACCGGACGATCGTGATCCTGTATCCGGCCTGATCATTGAGGACACGGATGTCGACCGCAGCGACGTTGTGGAGAATATTTTCGGGTCTGATTTCGATGATCTGATTGCGGCTGGGCTTAACGATGACACCGTTTTCGCTGGCGGGGGCAACGACAACATCTTTGCCGGCAGCGGCAATGACGCGGTCTTTGGTGGTGCGGGCCACGATCGGATTCAGGGTTCAACCGGCAACGACCTCGTAGATGGCGGGTTCGGGCGCGATGATCTGACGGGGGGCGAGGGAGAGGATCTGTTCGTCTTCGCTGATTTCGATCGCGGCTTCGACGTCATCCGGGACTTTGTGCAAGGCACGGACCAGATCGTCATCGATCACGAGGGCATGGACGCCATCGAAGACTTGCGCTTCGTCCGGTTCAACTACGAGGACACGCCCTCGGCCCTGATCCGTTTTCGCGGCGAAGATGGTGCCGTCGACAAGTCGATGGGGGGGATCATCGTGAAAGGTGTCCCGCACACCGATCTCGGGGCGACCGATTTCATCTTCGGCGACCCGCAGCCATCGGAGACGGATCAGGAAAATGGCGCATCCGTATCGCCCGACCCGATTGTCGGCACGCTCGGAGCCGATGAGCTCGAGGGGACCGGCGCGATTGACGTTCTTCAGGGCCTGGGCGGCCGCGATACGATCGATGCGGGAGCGGGCAACGACCTCGTAGATGGCGGGTTCGGGCGCGATGATCTGACGGGGGGCGAGGGAGAGGATCTGTTCGTCTTCGCTGATTTCGATCGCGGCTTCGACGTCATCCGGGACTTTGTGCAAGGCACGGACCAGATCGTCATCGATCACGAGGGCATGGACGCCATCGAAGACTTGCGCTTCGTCCGGTTCAACTACGAGGACACGCCCTCGGCCCTGATCCGTTTTCGCGGCGAAGATGGTGCCGTCGACAAGTCGATGGGGGGGATCATCGTGAAAGGTGTCCCGCACACCGATCTCGGGGCGACCGATTTCATCTTCGGCGACCCGCAGCCATCGGAGACGGATCAGGAAAATGGCGCATCCGTATCGCCGGTACCGAATACAAACATGCCGGCAGAGGAACAAGCAACTGGGACCGCCCCGCCGGACAACGAGTACGCCGATATGATGAATGCCCTCTTCATCCGGTACGAAAACTGCGACGAAATGCTGAACGACGTATCAGGACACTCGCATGACGAGGCAGAGGACAGTCACAGGGGGGATTGGGTTCATCTGGTCTAGGCGCGGATCGCGTCCACCGCCAAGACCGCCAAACCGCCGGTCGCGGTGACAGGGGTTTGCGCCCGCGGTGCTGTAAGGAGCAGCATTCGCCGCGATGGGTGGACGCCGGACCTTCGCGGTATCTGCAACAACTCAATTTACGCGGCGTGAAACGGGCGTTCAGATCAGGTCACGACCGCCGGCCTTGCGACGCCGCAACAAGGGTCGCAGCCGTCCGACCTGTGCAGATATCGGCCCCGGCGGCGATTGCCTTGAAGCTTCGGTTCTGTAGAGTAAGGGAATACCCGCAGACGGAGGCTACGATGCTCAAGCCAGTCACGCCGCCACGCATCCTGACCGGCGTTTGCGGGCTGGATCATATCCTGCAAGGCGGGCTGCCGCGCGGGGGTCTTTATCTCATCGAAGGTCAGCCAGGTTCGGCCAAGACGACACTGGCCCTGCAGTATCTGTTGACCGGGGCTGAGAACGACGAGCCCACCCTCCTCATCTCGCTCTCCGAAACGAAGAAGGAGCTTGAAACCTTCGCCGCGTCGCACGGCTGGTCACTCGACGGCATCGAGATCATGGACCTGTCGGACCTGTGGCGGATCATGGGCGATGAGGGCAAGCAGAGCGTGTTCTACTCGTCGGAAGTAGAGTTGATGGAGGTGATTAAGCTGATCGAGACCCGGATCGACGAGATACAGCCCACGCGACTGGTGATCGACAGCCTCTCGGAATTCCGTCATCTCGCTGGCAGCGATGCTGTGTATCGATTGAACATGGACGTTCTCAAGCCGCATCTGATCGCTGAGAACCGCACCGCCATCATGGTGGACACGCTTTCCTCGCCCGACACTTACTCGCTGCACACGCTTGTCCACGGCGTGATCAGCCTCAGCTTCTCCTCGCCGGAAGTCGGCCCCTATCGCCGGCAGTTGCTCATACAGAAGATCAGGGGGGTGAAGTTCATGGAGGGGCTGCATGACTTCGAGGTGATGACCGGTAAACTAGCGGTTTACCCGCGGCTCACGGCAACATCGACACCGCAAGCAGAACCGCGCCGGCTCGGTCAGGCATGCAGTGGTATTGAAGAGCTTGATGCCATCCTCGGTGGCGGCCTCGACCGTGGCACGAGCACGCTGATCATGGGGCCGGCCGGAAGTGGGAAATCGACGATGGCCGCCCAATTCGCCGATGCGGCCGGGAAGCGCGGTGAGAAGGTGGCGATGTATCTTTTCGACGAGCACCTCGACACGGTGATGGCGCGATCCGATGGCATTGGGCTTGATACCGCTGCACAGCTGTCAGGTGGATCGTTGACGATCCAAGCGATCGATCCCATGGAGATGTCGCCCGGCAAGTTCGCCCATCTGGTCCGGACGTCGGTCGAACAGGGCGCGACGATGGTCGTGATCGACAGCCTGACCGGCTACGTGACGTCGATGGGCGATTTCGTGAGCTTGAGGCTGCAGATCCGCAATCTGCTTTCCTATCTGGCTGAAAGGAATGTGGCGACGCTGCTCATCTCGGTTCAGCATGGTCTGTTCGGTGCCGCGGATGCGCCTGGTGGAGACATCAGCTACATCGCCGACAACGTCGTTCTGTTTCGGTATTTCGAGCACAAGGGCGATGTCCGGCGCGCACTTTCCGTGTTCAAGCGACGCGCGGGCCGACACGAACGGACGATCCGCGAGATCGATTTCTCTCCCGCCGGGATCAATGTCGGCCCGCCGTTGACGGAGTTTCGAGGCGTGCTGCGCGGCACTCCCGATTTCGACGGCAGCCTGGAAGATGACTGATGGATTCGGACGAGCGCCTTAGGGCGGGGCCTGTCCTCGTTCTCACCGCCGCGCCCCCCGACGGACGCGCGGTCATGAAGGCGCTTCGTGATGCCGGGATACCAGGCGAGCTGCGCACGGTCGATGCGCTGTCTTCCGAAGTTCGCGCCGATGTCGGGGCGATCGTTCTTGCAGAAGAGGTGCTTTCCAAGTCGGCGCTCCGCGAGCTTGCCAAGCTGATCGAGGACCAGCCGACATGGAGCGACATCCCCTTGATCATCCTGACGAACCCGAAGCGCGATGCCAGAACTCACTGGCGGCTGATCCAGAACATGGCGTTCATTCAGAACGCAACCTTTTTGGAACGGCCAATGAGAGTTCAGACACTCTTGCAGGCTCTCAGAATAGCTCTGCGGGGGCGCAAGCAACAGTATCGTCTGCGCGACCAGATGCGGGAGCGGGAAGCACTTCTGGCGCGTTCGGAAGAGAACGAGAGGGGCCTGTCGGCGGTCTTGAACAACACCAGGATGGCGGTGTTTTTCATGGGTGAGAACCAGCACTGTACCTACATGAACGCCGCTGCCGAAGATCTGACAGGCTACAGTTTTGCGGAAATCCAGGGGCGAAAGTTGCACGATGCAATGCACCACACCCGTCCCGATGGTAGGCCTTATCCGCTTGAAGAATGTCCGATCGACAGCGCCTTGCAAGCGAACACCCAGACAGCAGGCGAAGAGGTCTTCGTCCACAAGGACGGTCATTTCTATCCTGTCGCATTCACCGCAAGTCCCATTCAACAGGGCACTGCCGTGGTGGGCACCGTGCTGGAAGTCCAGGATATCAGTCAGCGGAAGGCTGATACCGAGCGCCTTCGCATGCTTCTGGACGAGCTGAACCATCGGGTGAAGAACACCCTTGCGACCGTCCAATCGATCTTTCTCCAGACCCTGCGGGGCGAAGCCATTTCGGATCACGCGAGAGAAGGCGTCATGTCGCGACTGATCGCGCTCGCCAGCTCGCACGACCTGCTGACGGAGAAGGACTGGGTAAGTGCGCCCTTGCGCGAGGTTGCCTGGCGTTCCCTGGCTCCGTTCGGTGCGGACAAGGACGGATCAGGCCGGTTCGCCATCACGGGAGACGACCTCGAGCTTAAACCGAAGCCTGCGCTGGCCATCGCTATGGGGTTGCATGAACTGGCGACAAATGCGGTCAAGCACGGGGCACTTGGTGCCGAGGGCGGAAAAATCGATCTGGCATGGGAGGTGAGCGCGAGCGACATCCTGCAATTGAGATGGGTCGAGCGCGGCGGACCTCATGTCACTCCTCCGAGCCGCACCGGTTTCGGACGCCGACTGATCGAGCGCGGCCTCGTACATGAATTGGCTGGTAGCGCGCACATCGAATTCGATCCCGATGGGGTTGTCTGCGAGATCGAGATCCCGGTGGACACGGCGCTTGTCCCCACGAAAAAGAGGATCACGGAATGACGGACCAGACATCTTTGGAAGGCATGAACATTCTTGCCGTCGAGGACGAGATGTTGGTCGCGATGATGCTCGAGGACATTCTCGACAACGCCGGATGCAATGCAATCGTCGTGGGACACCTCGATCAGGCGTTGGTACTGGCGCAAGAGAGAGATCTCGATGCCGCCATTCTGGACGAGAACCTGCACGGAATGCGTAGCTACCCGGTCGCCGACGCGCTGATCGCCCGCGCCATCCCGTTCATCTTTGCAACCGGTTACGGTGAAACGAGTTTGCGAGACCTGTATCCGGGCAGAGCGGTGATCGCGAAACCGTACAGAGACCGCGAAATAATCGCAGCTCTGACAGCGTTGATCTTCCCGAATTTCAGCGTCCGTTGACACTTCCGATAGCCGGTCGCCAGGGCCGGTGAAGCCTGGCCTCATCACCCGCTTGGTCAATGACGCACCCGGCAACAAGGGTCGGGAGGGCCCGCACTCGCGACCTCTGACAACGCATCGAACTCGCGGACGCAGCAAACCATCTGTTCGGTGAAGGCTTCATTGCGGCGCGAGCTGTAGGACGAGTGACTGGTATGTCCGCGGTCCGGCCTGTCGGCATTCCAAAAACCAGCGGTTGCAGCCATTTGCAGCGGACCTTCAGCTTGGTCGCGGCGAACAACGGCTCCGAGCCCGATTTCACGAACGCGACGATGAACGCGGACGTCGGAGGCACCGCTCAAAACCGTCGTTTGAAGAAAGTCGAGATCCTGCCCCGGAATAGTCGATGGCTAATATCGGGATAGTCGATGGCCAATATTTACGTTTTGCAGGGTGGCGTCGGACACACCCGAGATCGGAACGCAATTCGTGATGCAGCAATTCACGGCGGGTCACGATTTGGAGCGCTGTGCACTGGCAAGTGGACGCCGGTGCCGCGGGGTCTGCTAATGGGCGCAGGTCGACGGATGAAACCATGCACGCGAAGCTGTTGGAAGAGAAGAACTGCGTCGAACGTCTGAAGTCGGGGGATGAGGCCGTGTTCGGCGCGATATACGCCCGTCACACGCCGTCCATGATCCGCGTGGCGTCGAGCATCGTGAACAGTCGCGCCACCGCCGAGGAGGTTGCGCAGGAGACCTGGATCGCGGTCCTGAAGAGCATCGGCGGTTTCGAAGGGCGCTCGTCGCTGGCCGGCTGGATCTTCACGATCCTGATCAACAAGGCGCGGACCCGGGCAAGGCGCGACGGGCGAGCCGTGTCGTTCGACGAAGGCGGCGAGGACAACGACCTGTCCGCTGCCTTCGACGGGCATGGCCGGTGGAAGGAGATGCCCGAGCTTTGGGAAGAGATCACGCCGGAGCGGATCGTGGCTGGACGCCGGCTTGCCGAGCACATGCGTGCGGCCATCGACGCCCTTCCACCCGCGCAAAGAGCCGTGATCGTGCTCAGGGTGCAGCAGGGGCTCGATCCATCCGAGGTCTGTGAGATCCTCGGGGTCAGCGACGGGAACATGCGGGTGCTTCTGCATCGCGCACGGCTGTCGCTGCGCGCCACGCTCGCCGAGTTGTCGTGATGTGACGGAGCGGGACATTTTCCAGTATCGCGTAAATTTGTGCCGGCAGACGTAACGAAGGCCCATCGCCGGTGTCCTGTTCCTGTGAGTCTTACAAGAGGACCGAACCTAGATGCAGAGCTGCAAGGACGTCGCCGATCGCGCAAGTGCCCTGATCGACGGTGAGCTGTCGGCCTGGGACGCGCTCCAGACCCGCTTGCATCTTGCCATGTGCAAGGGATGCAGCCGGTTCATCGAACAGATGCGCGCCACGGATCAGTTGACCGCCGTGATCGCCGATCCAGACGAGCGGCTTCAGCACGAGGCCGGGGACGGGAGCTTTGCCGAAATCCTTTCGATGCTTCGCAAGGAGCAATCGCGCCGCTGACCCGCCGCGCAAGCCGGGCGGATGAGCGCGCCCCGTCAGTCGAGGAACGCGCCGAGGTCGATGTCGAAGACCCAGACCGCGAGTGGAACCGGTGCCACCGCGACAAGTATCGTCAGGACAGTCTGCACGGGCAGGAACAGACGGCTGATCCCCGCGGTGAACATGATCCCGCCGCCGCCTCCCAGAATTGCGTTGCCTGGCAGGTTCACGAGGATCGCGAGCAGGACGTAGCGGTACCGCGTGGCCACCGGGCGAAGCCAGGCCGGCGCTTCTGCGCGTAACGCGACAAGCCGCTCGGTGCGAGACAGCGGTTCGACGGTCTCGAGCAGGCGGCAGGCTTTCCTGAGGCGCATGTCCTCGAAGGCGCGGTGGAGCCGCGCGTAGGGCACCCATTCGCCAACGGCATATGCAAGCACCAGCCCCGCCACGGTCGAGGCGTAGAGAGGCGGGGCGATCCATGGCCCCTCCATCACCATAAGCGACAAGCCGATCTCGACGCCCGGAACGAAAGGGACCGAGATCAGTAGCGCATAGGCCACAAGGAAGGCCACGAGCATCCCGATGCGCAGGCGATCGTCCTCGAAGAGCGCCAGCCTCGTGACCCAGCCCATCAGCAGATGGATGCCATAGGCGATGAGCAGGACGGTACAGAGCCTGAGCGCGACCCGGCAGATGGCGGCGCAGCGTGCGCGCAGCGACATCGGGCCTGCCTCACTGTCCATGCGAGGCCCAGCGGCAACTGTCGGTCGGCAGGAAATGCAGAAGCGTATCCCGCCCATCCGCGCCCGAAAGCCGGGGGCAGCCTTCGACACTGGTTGCCGAGGCGAAAGCCGTGAATATCGCGGGGTGCGCGTCGGACAGGCACAGCTCTGCGCCGGGGGGTAGGGTGGCCCCGATACGCGCCCCGCCCGTCCTGGATTGGACCGTGAAATAAAGGGGCTCTCCCGTGCCGTTTTCCACGCAGGCCGCCGGTGCCGCTCCCGCCGGGACGACGGTTGCGGTCAGGGCGAAAACGAGTGGGAAAAAGAGCATCATCGTCGATCCTTTCCCACGATCCTTCCCCCCGGAACCCAGCCGGTAAACCGAAAAGCGTGGGTATCTCGAAGAGGTGATGGCGCCGTGAACGTCACGGCGATGTGATGGACGAGCCTGAAACGGATGGCGATCCGTCGAGTCCCAACCCTGTCAACCAAGGGAGGATACCTCATGAGACCGATCATTTCCGCCGCCGCCGCAAGTCTCGCCATCGCCGCCGGACCAGTGCTTGCGCAGGACGGCGACATGGGTTTCGGCACCGCGGACGATATCGCCTATGCCGAACTGCTCTGGGACCTTATGGAGGCCGAACGCCTGGCAGGCCCCGACATGATCCAAGCCTTCCCCTATCAGGGGCTCGAGCCGCACGGGATGATGCTCGAAACCTTCTACGCGGTCGGAACCATCGGCGGGCACACCGGCGACCTGATCGTCAAGCGCAATTACGGACCCGAGGGCGTGTCGGTCGACGAGGTCCTGTCGGATCCCGACGGACATCTCGGCGCCTACACCGTCATGTTCCGCCGCGAGGCCGGGTACGACCCGGAAAACCTCGACTGGTTCTGGGCGCGTTACAATCCCGATGGGTCCATCGCGGAAAACCCGATGGGCATGGCGCTGGCCGGCCGCGTGGCGCGCGGCATGGACGAGGGCTGCATCGCCTGTCACCAGGGCGCCGTCGATGACCTGGTCTTCACCTCGGATCACCTGATAGCCAACTGACCCCAAGGCACAGGTGACCCAGCCCGCGTCGAGGCTCCGATGTTCCCCGACCTCGCCCTGACTGTTCTGACTGCCCTCATGGGCGTGATGCTCGGAGCCTCGGCGCACAGGGCCGGCCTTTGCACGGTGAAGGCGGTGGCGGAGGTCATGACGACGGGCCGCGGCCATATCCTGTGGTCTTTCCTCAAGGCGTCGCTGTGGACGCTCGGCCTGCTGTCCGTCGCGGCGCTGGCGGGTTTCGATGCGGACCTCTCGGCGCAGCCCATCCTGTTAAGCGGGATCGCCGGCGGTATCCTGTTCGGTGTCGGGGCCGGCCTGAACGGTGCCTGCAGCTTTTCCACCCTCGCGCGCCTCGCCGAGGGACATGGCGTGATGCTGTTGACGCTTGCCGGCTGGGGGGTCGGGCTCGTCGCCATGCGGACGTTTGCGGCGATCCCTGCGGGGACCATGTCGGCAAGCGTCATCCCCGGGTGGCTTGTCCTGCCGGGGCTCGCCTGGATCTTCTGGGAAGGCAGTCGCCTCGTCCGCCGGGTCTGGCAGCAGGGCGGGGCTATCCTGACGGATGATATCTGGCCGCTATCGCTGGGCGTGTTTCTGGTGGCACTCGCCATGACCGGGCTTCTTCTGCTGGAACGCCCATGGTCCTTCACCTCCACCGCGATCTGTGCCTCCGGCGCCGCCGATTTGGCCCCATGTGCGCATCCCGCGACGCTCTGGGTCGTCTCGGGATCGGCGATGCTCGCCATGGTGGCGTCCGCGATGCTGCGCGGCAGTTTTCGCATTCGTCCGGTCCGACTGCGCTCGGCGGCACGCAGGCTCGGCGCGGGCAGCCTCATGGGGGCCGGAGCCGCGCTGATCCCGGGCGGCAATGACGGGCTGATCCTGTTCGGCATCCCGTCGCTCTCGTCCCATGCCCTGCCATCGTGGTTCGGCATCGTCGCGGGCATCTGGATGGCGCTCGTGGTGATGCGGGTAGCGGGCGCCCGGGTGCCCACGATCACGTGTGACGGCGATATATGCCGAGCGCGCGTGTAACGGCGCAAGACGTCGTGAGTCCGGCAGGCAAGGCGAAAGGTACCAGACGATGACGAACAAGCGAACAAACTGGCTGGACGAGGTGCTCGACCGCATCGGCCACCTGCTTGCGTCGAAGCTGAACCGCCCGTCTTCGGGCTACGAGCCCTACACGCCTTCGGATTACCAGACGCTCGCCCGCATCCTGCGCCCCGGCGACGTGCTGCTCGTGGAAGGGGGCGAGCGGATTTCCACGGCGATCAAGTATCTGACACAGTCGACCTGGTCCCACGCCGCCATGTATGTGGGCAACCAGCTCCCCGATGCGGCCGGCGGGTCCGAGCGGCACCATCTGGTCGAGGTGGTTCTCGGCCGGGGCTGTGTTTCGGCTCCGCTGTCGAAATACGCAAGCTTCAACACCCGCATCTGCCGCCCCGTTGGCCTGACGGAGGAGGAGCGGGCCGAGGTCGCGGCCTTCATGATCGCGCGGATCGGGCTCAAGTACGACTTGCGCAACATCTTCGATCTGTTGCGATACTTTTTCCCGACACCGCCTGTCCCGGTGCGCTGGCGGCGACGCATGCTCGCCCTTGGGTCGGGTAGTCCGACGCGTGCGATCTGTTCATCCCTGATCGCGCGGGCGTTCCAGTCGGTGCGCTATCCGATCCTGCCGGATGTGAAAACGGTCAAGCAGAGGTCCGGTTCGACCTTCGCCCGGAGGGAGATCCTGCACGTCCGTCACCATTCCCTGTTCGCTCCGCGCGACTTCGATCTCTCGCCCTATTTCCGAATCGTGAAGCCCCATCTGGAGACGGAGTTCAGCCATCGCGCGCTGGAGTGGGGCGACATTCCGAATACGGCGGCACTTCCTGATGATCGAGCGTCCCCTTTGGTACAGTTTGAAGCCTGACGCAGGCCTTTCCAAAAAGGTATCAGCCTGATGTGGATTCCCGATTGTCACGAAATGCGGAACTCCGTGAGACGTGAATTGTATGTGATATAGGGGCAGGCGAATATTCAAGACAGAAAAGGAGTCTGTCATGAATATGAATCTTGGAAGAAGGCAAATCTTGGGTGGCGTTGGTCTTGCAGCCGTCTCTGTCCCAGCATTGGGAACGTTCACTGCGCGGGCGCAATCCACGGACGACGGAGAATACAGGTTCGAGATCGTTCGTTCGGAGGCGGAATGGCGCGAAATGCTGCCGGAATTCGAATACAACATTCTCAGGAATGGCGGCACGGAGCCGCATTTTTCCTCCCGTCTCTGGAACGAGGAACGGGAAGGGCACTACGCCTGCCGTGGATGCGAGCTGCGGCTCTACGAGTCCGAATGGAAGACGATCCGCGAGATCGGTTGGGTTTTCTTCTATCACTCGGTGCCGAATTCGACCCTGACCAGCATCGACGAGATCCCCGAGCAATACCTCGCCGATGACGCCATGGCCTCGGACGGCACCATGATCGAAGCCCATTGCCGCCGCTGCGGAAGCCACCTCGGTCACATCATCCTTGTCCAGGGAGATGTGCTTCACTGCATCAACGGGGCTAGCCTCGTCTTCGAACCGACCGCCTGAAGGCCAAGCGACAGACAGCCCCGGCCCCGATCGATGAAAATCGCTCGGGGCCGCATCTTTTGTCGATTTTCACATAGGTTTACGCTGCTTCCGTCTGTATCAGGGCGAAAGGAAAGGCCCGCCTGTCAAGGCGGGCCCTCGGCTTCCCGGAAACGGGTCCGGAGTTCACTCGTCGGACAGGCTTTCCGCGCGCAGGCGTTCGAAGATTTCCGCCGCATAGGTCGGGTCGGACATGAATACGGTCACGCCATTCTGACCCGCCCGGTCGCTCTGGCTGTCGATGCTCATGTTGAAGTGTTCCAGCACCTCGGCGAGGGTCGTGTTCTCGCTCAAGTCGACCATCATGGGTTGGGACGAGGGAACCATCGTGATGTCGCCGGCGCTGTCGGCATCCATGTTGAAGTGCATGATGGCGAATTCCAGCGCCGATTGCGCATAGGCCGGAACGGTCATCATGAGGGAAACGGCAAGGGGGATATAGATTTTCATCATGTTGTTCCTTGGATTTTCATTCATGAACTCTCACGAATTGGCCCGGTAGGGACTGCGGTATTCCGTGAAAGTGTGCGATTGCACTTCCTGGAGCATGATGTGAATGGGCCGCCACTGCAAATTACGTTGTGATCGCGATATATCACGATAAAAAGACCGATAGTGCGAATGCGTTAATTCGGTATGTCTCAGCGGCTTCGGTGAGAAATCAAGATGAATGGTGGCGGCGGTGGCCAGGGGATGAAACCTCGCCGGATGAAGGCTTCTGTCTGACGTCGCTGTGGTTTCGCTCCGAACGTCGAATGCGGGACATGAGACTGTCGATGACCGCGCGGCCGCTTCCAGGAAACGACCGGCGTACGGCTCCGCCCGGCCCAGGCGCGACACGCTGCTTTGATCCGGGCGACCCAAGGTCCGGCGTTACCGCCGCAAGATGAGTGTCGCGGCTGCGGCAAGCAGAAGTGCGACCGACCCGGAGAGCGCGAACCATCCGAAATACCAGAACCGCCCGGCGACCGTGTTGTCCGCGAATGATGCGACGAACACCTGTTTGCCGAAATGGACGGCCGCCGCCGACGCCAGCACGCTCAGTGCGGCGGCGGTGAATTGTGCGGTGGGCGTCAGACCTGTTCGGCGCAGACCAAGCCAGAGAATTGCCCCCGCGATGCCGCCGATGATGCCCGTCTGCTCTGCCCACCACGGGTGCGCGCCCAGCGTTTGCGGCACGCCGGCCAGCGCGGCGACGACGATGGCCATGCCGGCCGTCGCGGCGATCAGGAGGTCGAGGCGGGACATGTGGTGGTGCATGATCTGAACTCCGGTTGGGTAAGGTCGATGACCAGGCCGGCTGCCGCTTCGGCATCGGCGCGATCATGCGTGACCATCAGCGCCGGGATCCCCCGGTCGCGGATATGCGCGAAGGTGAAGGCGCGCAGGTCGTCGCGCAGGGCCGCGTCGAGCCTGGAGAACGGTTCGTCGAGCAGAAGCGCGCGCGGCTCGGCCAGCAGGGTGCGCATGAGCGCCGCGCGCGACCGTTGCCCACCCGATAGCGTGGCCGGGTCGCGATCGTGCAGGCCGGAAAGACCCGCGCGATCCAGTGCCGCCTCGACCGCCGCACGGCGCGCCGCCCGGCCTCGGATCGAACGCGCCAGCCCGAAGGCGAGGTTGTCGCCCACCGACAAGTGGGGGAACAGCACCGCGTCCTGGAACATCAGCCCCACGCGCCGCGCCTCGGGCGGCAGGGGCGCGAGGTCTCTGCCATCGAGTTGGATGCGGCCCGACAGTGTGAAGCCATGGGCCAGATGCCCGCCGATCGCGTCCAGCAGCGTGGACTTGCCGATGCCGGAGGGCCCCATGACGGTCGCCACCTCGCCTGCGCGCACCGTCAGGCTGATTGGCGGGAACAGGGCAGCGTCTCCGCGGCGTGCCACGGAGACCTCTTGTAGAATCAGCGTCATCACCCTGTCTCCGCCTGCAGGTCCCGGCGATTGCGATGCAAAAGCGCGGGGATCAGGACGGCCGCTCCATAGGCCGCGAAGGGCAGCCCGGCCTGCAGCGTGGCATAGACCCCGGTCACCCGCCTGTCGGACGACGCGGACAGCGTCACCGCCTCGGTGGTCAGTGTCGCGATCCGGCCCGCGCCCATGAAGAGCGTCGGCAGGTATTGCGCGACCGACACCGCCACGCCGATGGCCGCCGCCGTCAGGATCGGCGTCAGCAGCACCGGCAGCTTGACGGTGAAGAGCCTGCGCCACGGTCCTGCCCCAAGCGACGCGGCCGCGCGCGAGAGGCGCGGGTCGAGCGCGCGCCACGGGTCCGACAGTGCGATCATGACATAGGGAAAGACGAACAGCGCTTGCGCCCAGATCACCGCGATTGTCCCGCCCGTGAGGCCAAGCTGCAGGAACAGCACGTTCAGCCCGAAGAGGAACCCGATCTGCGGCACCAGAAGCGGCAGGTAGATCAGCGCCTCGGCCCAGCCCGCGCGGCCACGGCGGGCGCGGTCCTCGCCCTCGAGCCATGCGATGGCGAGTGCGAGCGACAGGGCCGTGGTGGCGGCCGCAAGGAGTAGCGTATTGCCCAGCGCCTCGACCCAGCCGCGTCCGGGGGTGGTCCAAGCGCGGATCGACCAGCTTTCGGGCAGCAGGCCGGGCCATGTCCAGCGCCAGGCCAGCGACCAGACCAGCAAGGACAGCATGGCCAGCGCACCCGCCGCAAAGAGAGCCGCCGAGAGCGCCGTGGTCAGCCACAGCCCCGGTTCCGCCGAGAGGCCCCGTCCGCCGCGCCGTACCCACCACCGCCCCGTGGCGCTGCCCGCCCGCTCCAGCGCCCAAAGGAGCGCGAAGGCCCCCACGACCAGCAGCGCCTGAAGCAGCGCGCCCGCAGCGGCCGGCAGCATCAGGCCGATGTCCGGCGCCGTGAACAGCCTGAGCAGCAGGACGGCCAGCGTGGGCGGGTTCGATGGCCCGAGGATCAGCGCCATGTCGACCACCGAAAGCGAATAGGCCAGCACCACCATCACCGGCAGCCGGATCAGCGGCCAGACCTGCGGCATGATCACCTTGATCCAGACGAGGCCCCGGCCGTAACCCAGCGACCGGCCCGCCGCGAGATGCTGGCGGACGGGCAACTGGCCGAGCGCTGACAGGATGACCAGCAGCAGGAACGGCACCTCCTTGACCATCAGGCCCAGGATCAGCGCGAGGCCCGCGGGATCGTTCACCGTGGCCCACATCGGCGGGCGGTCCCATCCCATCACGGGGGCGAGCGCGCGCGCGACCCAACCCGAGGGCGACAGCAGGAAGGCCAGCCCGATGGCCATCGCCGCATGGGGCGCCGCCAGAAACGGGGTCAGCAGGCGTCCGCTCGCGCGCGGGGTCATCCGCCCGTGCATCGCCGCGCAGACGCCCACGGCAAGGAGGACGGAAAGGGCCGTCGCGCCCAGCCCCGTCACCAGCGTCAGGCGCAACGCCGTGCCGAAGCCCGGCACCGCGGCAAGATCGCGAAACGGGGCCAGCGACATCCCGGACGCGCCGATGGCGGGCAGCACGCCGACACCGGCCCGCGCCGTCTGCCACAGGCCCGCCGCGATGGGCAGCACGAGGCCAACGGCGACCGTTATCAGCACGACCGCCCTGAGATGCCGCCCGTCTGCCGCCCCCGTCGTCACCGCGTGTAACGCCGCGCCCATTCCGCCGTCAGGCGCGTCATCCAGCTGGCGTGTGGCTCCGGCAGGGTCGGGCCAAGCTCTTCCAGCGTGGGCAGGGCGGGCGCGCTCGGCAGCGCGTCGAAGGCGGCGCGGGCTGCGTCGTCGAGCCGGGCGGGGTCGAGCACCGAGAAGGAACCCAGCACCTCGATGTTCTGCATCCGCGCCTGAACCTCGGGATCGAGCAGGACATTCGCGACGACCTGCGCGCCCTCGGCATTGGCGGCATTGTACGGGATGGCGACGAAACTGACGTTGCCGATGGTCCCGCCCTCGGGCACGAAGACGCGCGCCGTCTCTGGCAAGAGGCCCTGCGCGATCGCCGCGGCGGTCGAGGCCGGGTCGAAGGACATGGCGATATCCACTTCGCCATCGTTGAGAAGCTGTTGCTGAAGGCTTTCGTTTTCGGGAAAGGTCTCGCCGCCACGCCACAGGTTCGGGCGCAACGCGTCATACCACGCCCAAAGCGGCGCGGTCTGCTCGGCGAATCTCGCGTCGGTGGCAGGTGCCAGAAGCACCTCCGGGTCGGGTGCCAACTCGATCAGCGCCTGCTTGAGAAAAGTCGCGCCCATGAAGTTCGACGGGTCGGGATGGGTCATGCGGCCGGGGTTGGCCGCGGCCCAATCGACGAAACCGGCCATGCTGAGGGGCGGCGTCTCCATGCGCGCGCTGTCGTGGGTGAAGACGAACCGCGCCAACCGCCACGGGCTTTCCATGCCCTCGACCGGTACCGTGAAGTCGAGCGTGGCGGGCGCCCCCGGTGACAGGTCCACATAAGCCGCGTTGGGCAGGTCCGCGACGAAGGGGCCGTAGAGAAGGTCCTGCTCCTTCATGGCGAGGAAGTTCGGGCCATTGATCCAGATGAGATCGACCGATCCGTCGTCATCGCGTCCCGCCGCCCGTTCCGAGATCACGCGGGCCAGGGCCTCGGCCGTGTCGCTCAGGCGGACGTGTTCGATCGAAACGTCGTAAAGTGCCTCCGTTCGGTCGCCGACCCAGGCGATGAAGGCGTTGGTGCGCGCGTCGCCGCCCCATGCGTTCCAGTAGACGGTCTGGCCGCGCGCGGCGTCGAGCGTATCCTGCCAGTCGGCCAGCGCCGGCGTGGCGATCAGCGCGGCCAGCGTCGCAAATGTCAGTCTCAGGTGCATGCAGTGTCCTTGTTCTGCGGGAAGACTGGGTTGAGGACCCGTGCCCGCCACTTCCGTTACATGCCAACTTGCACTTTCTTCCGGGTCGAAGGCCACCCAACCCTGATGCCACCGCGTCACCATCATGACACCACCGGCGACCGCAAACCCAAGGGCGTGTGAAAGGAAAACGGCACGGGCAACGGACACGTCACGAAGAGAGCGGCGGCCTTGGGGCCTTCAAGCCGATCTGTTCGGCGATCTGCGCATCGACCTCGATCACGTCGACCACGCGCGACACCGCCGAAGATAAAGCCGAAAAGCTGCTGTAAGAAGCAAAGACGAACCTGCGCGTCGTGCCGAACACCGGCAGTGCCGTGTTGCACGGCGCTTGATCTACTGCGTGTCATGGCGCAGGGTGTCGACCTATTCTGCACGGTCCAAGGTTTTCATTCTATTGGTATATAGAACAATGAAACGTTTTCTGCCCGAGACGGGTCACTGCGCTGCGGATGGCGTCGGTCGAAACATTTCGGCGGTGACAACGGTACCTGATTTCCCCGTTGAAAGCGCGCGCAAGACCCACAAAAAACATGTCTTCCCGCGAGCCTGAACCGGCCACCACGGACCTCGCGATTATCGGCGGCGGACCGGCCGGTCTGACGGCAGCCTACGAGTATCAAAACGGCGCCGATGCCACAGCGCCGATTGTGTTCGAGGCCTCGGAGCATCTCGGCGGAATCGCGCGCACCGAAAGCCACAACGGTTTTCGGTTCGACATCGGCGGTCACAGGTTTTTCACCAAGGTGGCCGAGGTCGAATTCATGTGGCACGACGTGATGGGCGAGGAGATGATCCGCGTGCCGCGTTCCAGCCGCATCTACTATCGTGGAAAATTTTATGACTACCCGCTGAACCTGTTCAACGCGCTCAGCAATATCGGCCCCTATGAGTCCGTTCGCATCTTGCTGAGCTACATCAAGTGGCAGCTCAAGCGCGACGTGCCGGAAGTGTCCTTTGAAGACTGGGTCATGAAACGCTTCGGCGGTCGGCTCTACATGCATTTTTTCAAGAGCTACACCGAAAAGGTGTGGGGAATCCATCCGCGCAACATTCAGGCCGACTGGGCGGCGCAGCGGATCAAGAATCTGTCCTTGGCCAAGGCGGTCTGGAACGCGATTTCGGGCGCCAACGACACGGCGAGCCTGATCGAAGAATTCTGGTATCCTCGGCTCGGACCAGGCCAGATGTGGGAGAAGGTGGCCGAACGGATCACGGAGCGCGGCGGCGAGGTGCGAACGCAATCTCCGGTCACGCGTATCCACTTGGAAGGGAATCGCATACGGGCGCTTGAAGTCGTGGATCGGACCGGATCAACTTATCAGGTGCCTGCGCGCCACTTCATCAGTTCGATGGCCCTGCGAGAGCTTGTCCACGCCATGGTTCCGCCACCACCCCCTGAAGTTATCGCCGCAGCGGACCAGTTGAAGTATCGTGATTTCTTGATCGTGACGCTGATCCTGAACCGGCCCGATCCGTTTCCCGACAACTGGATCTACGTGCACGCCGGCGAGGTCAAGGTCGGCCGTATCCAGAATTTCAGGGCCTGGTCGGCAGACATGCTGCCCAATGATCATCAAGCCTCGATCGGAATGGAGTACTTTTGCCAAAAGGACGAGGGGATCTGGACCTGGAGCGATGACGAATTGCGCAAGCTTGCCACTGATGAACTCGCCGCTCTGGGTCTTGCCGAAACGACGGACGTCGTCGATGCCCATATCATCCGCCAACCCAAGGCGTATCCCGTTTATGATACGGTGTACCAGGATGCCGTCGCCACGATTTCGGCTTGGGTGGACACGATCGAGAACCTCCAATGCGTCGGGCGCAACGGGCAGCATCGGTACAACAATCAGGATCATTCAATGCTTACGGCCATGCTCGCGGCGCGCAATGTCCTTGGGGCGGATCACGATGTCTGGTCGGTCAATGTCGAGCGTTCCTACCATGAGGAGTTCGAACTACCGAAGGGCGGTGGCGGCGAGACGGAAACCGCATGACCGGAACGAACTCGGACGGGAGGAAGACAAACGTAAGCATCTTCACGCCCGAGGCTGGTCTGTTCATCTTTCTCGGATCCGGATGCCTGCTCTGGCCGCTTCTGCTGACCGACGGACACGCGTTCCTGAGCGTGGACTCGTCCGTCTATGCTGATCAGGGGGATCGCATCTGGTCGTTCCTTTCGACCGTGTCGCAGCAAGGCGAGCCGTTGGCGGAGGGAAGCGCGGTCGCGGATGAGCAAAGCTCGGGCGATGTCCTGCAGGCATTGCGCGCGGAAACGGACGCGACCGACACAGTGCGGTCAGTGCCCTATGCCGCGTTCGTCGGTGCGCTGCTGCCGCTGGGATCATTGGCGCTTCTGTATGCCCAGGCAGTGCTTGTCATGACGTCGCTTTACGCGGTGGTGGCCTGCCTCCTCAACGCGCCGCGCCGGCCCGTCGTATTGCTGGCTCTTGTTGCAATCGTGATGCTTACGCCTGCGGCAACCATGGCAGGTTACCTGATGCCGGATATCTTCGGATCGGTGGTCATCCTGTTCGCGGTGTCTATTGCACTTGGGCTGGAGCGCATCGACCGCGTCAGTCGAATTGTCCTTTTCGCGATCGTGGTGACGGCGATCACGTTCCACTACGGCAACGTGCCGCTTGCCGTAGGCCTGTTCTGTGTCGCGGCGCTCATGCGGGCCGACCGCAAGCGAATGGCGCAACTCCTTTTTGGCGTGGCTGGCGGCACGGTCCTTCTGGCTGTCGGGCTGAATGTGGCAATCGGCATCATGGGCTTCGACACCACCAGCATAGCTCCGGGGCGCGCGCCTATCGTCCTGGCCCGATCCATCGCCGACGGCCCCGCCCGCCGGGTGCTGGAAAACGATTGCGCCTCGGACACGCCGCGTTACGCGCTGTGCGAATTCTGGGGCACGGACATCCCGACCAACGTGGGCGCCGCGCTATGGGACGAGGGCGGCATGAACACCGCACCTGCCGAACTCTATGCGCGCATCCGCGCGGAGGAGATCCCCCTTCTCCTCGAGGCGGCCCGCAGTTACCCGGGGCAACAGGCGGCGGCCTTTTTGTCGAACACTTTCGATCAGGCACTGGTCGTCTGGCCGCGCTATGCGAATGCCGCGCAATTCGTCATCCGCGACGACGGGCGACGATCCCGACAGGCCGTGGATGATGGGGGGTTCGAGGCGCTCCGCCCGTCGCTCCGGACGCTGCACGAGGTCGGATATTTTCTGGGCGTTGCCGGGCTCGCGGGGTTTGCCCTGCTTTCCCGGGATTCCACTACGCGCCGCGTTGTCGTCGTCGTCCTTGCCGGCCTTGTGTTGAACGCGGCCATCTTCGGCGGCTTGTCGGCCCCCGTGCCGCGCTACCAGGCGCGCGTCGCCTGGCTCGCTCTCGCTGTTCTTGCGCTCCTCCTGGTGCGGCTCCTCGCGCGGACCGGGGCGGGGTTGCAGGATGACGGATAGGACATGTCACTCGACGACCGACACCAGGCCCAAGTCACCGGGACCCGCGCCGGTCTGAAGATCGCCTTTGTGACCTCGATCCAGCGTCCCACCATGCTGCACGCGGTTTGCGACGAACTCAGCAGACGGGGATGGTCGGCGCAGGTCATGACGGACCGTGACTTCGATCTGTCCGGCGCGCAGTGCATTGTCACCGTCGGCACAGGCATCGCCCTTACGAGGCTCACGCGCGCGCTGGAGCGATTGGGACCTGATCGCGCCCCTCACATTGCATGGATCACGGAGCCGTTGCCGCCCCTGGGCATAACCCCGTCCATGTTGGGGTTCTGCCGTTGGTTGAGCCCTGCGCGCTGGGGCCGCGACGGCCTGAGACCCGTTCTGCACGCTTTCAGTCGGCCCGTGATCAAGGCAATGCTGATGCTGCAAGACCACAAGATCGGAGACACCGACGCACGGCTTGTGAGGTATTGCTGCGACAATCTCGCATGGCTTGACCGTTGTCTCGCGCGCGGCGCCCTCGACAGGGTCGCGGCCTCAACCGATCTGAAGCGCCAGCAGCTTTCCCGGTGGGGATTTCCCGCCTTCTTCCTGCCAGTTCCAAGGCATGACGGGTTTGGCCAGGACCTCGCGCTGGACAGGACCGTGGACGTTCTATTTGTCGGGCGTCTCAAATCGCGGCGACGCGAGAAAACGCTTGCCCAACTGCAAACTGACCTGGAACAGCGCGGTCGTTCGGTTCGGATCGTGTCCGAGGGTCTTTATGGGGCGGATCGCACGCAGGCCGTGAACGCGGCGCGGATAATGCTGCATCTTCACCAGTTTCCATCCGACACCCCCTGGACGCGTTGGCATATTGCCAGCGCGAGCGGCGCCGCCGTGGCCAGTGAGCCGCTGATGTCACCCGAACCGTTCCGACCCGGTCGCGACTACCTGTCCGCGCCGGTCTCCGAACTCGCGGATGAAATCGATGCGCTGCTCTCGGAAGAGGACCGTAGGCGCGAGATGGTCGCGAATTGTCGGGACCGGATCGCCGCAACCATGTCTCTGCCGATCGTCTGCGACACCCTGTGCGCGCAGATATCCGAGGTCGTTTCGGTGCGCGACGATCCGAGTAGGTCCAACGCGCTTCAACGTGGGCCGTAGTCCGTCTTGATGACGCGGGCCGGATTGCCACGGACCAAGGCCCGCGCCGGAACGTCGCGTGTCACTACGCTTCCCGCGGCGACAAACGCGCCTTCGCCAACCTTACGGTTCTCAACGATAACCGCGCCGCTTCCCACAATCGCCTGATGCCCGATACTGCACCCGCTGGAAATTGCGGCGGCAGGATGGATGGTGACGCAGTTTCCGACCTCCGTGTGGTGTCCGATCGCCGCATGTCGTCCGATCCGGGTTCCCATACCGATGCGGGTGAAGGCCGCCACGACAACACCGGGGTCGATGATCACGCCTGGGCCCAGCGTTGTTTTTGCTGAAACGGACGTCCAGTCATGGACCAATGTGGCCAACTCGAAACCGATGTCCGTCACATCCTCCAACCACGCGCGGCGAAGTGTGGTCGCCAAAGGGCACACCGCGGCATGGGTCGCGGCCAACGGGCCTGCAACTCCGGACCAATGAACAGGAAGCCCCGCGAGCGTGGCGCCGATCTTGGCACGGTCGCGGTTTTCCAGAAACCCGGCGAACTTGAAACGGCCGTGTTCACCATGGGTGTCGAGAAAGACCTCGGCGTAAGGTGTCGTGCCCATACAGAGCAGCGGCGTTCTGGGATCCGATTTTTTCATGGCCGGTGTGCCCTTTGCCGGAAAATCAGGTGGGTCCATTCCCTCTTTGAGAAAGCCTATCCCGGTGTTTAGGGTGCTAGAAGGAGAATGTTGGTTGGAATGAAGCTTCAGTCGAAGGCATCACATGGAAAACATCCCGTTCTCGAAGATTTCCGTCGTGGGCAACGAACGCAGATATCTCGATGAGGTCCTGCAATCGGGCCACCTCTCGAGCGATGGCGCGTTTTGCCGCCGGTGCGAAGCGTGGCTCAGCGACAATCTCAGCGGCGCCTCGGTGCTGATGACCAATTCGGGGACGGCGGCTCTGGACCTTGCCGCTGCGGCAATGGGGCTGGAGCCGGGAGACGAAGTGATCATGCCGTCGTTTACATTCGTTTCGACGGCAAATGCCGTTTGCCGGTTGGGCGCGATTCCGAAATTCGTGGATGTTTCACCCGGGACCATGAACATGGATGCCGATCTTGTCGAAGCCGCCATCACGCCGAGGACGCGTGCCATTTTTCCAGTGCACTATGCCGGGATCGGTTGCGCGCCCGACCGGATCACCGACATCGCGGCACGCCATGAACTGACCGTGGTAGAGGACGCCGCGCAGGGCCTGTGTGCCACCTTTGACGGCCGCCCGCTGGGCACATTTGGCGCGATGGCGGCGTTCAGTTTCCATGAGCAGAAAAATGTCGGGTGCGGTGAGGCCGGGGCGCTGGTCATCAACGATCCTGCCGCCCTCGACCGCGCGCATGTGATCCGGGACAAAGGCACCAATCGGAGGGCTTTTTTCCAAGGTCTTGCCTCGTTTTATTCCTGGGTCGGCGTCGGCGCATCCTATGGTCTTTCAGACCTCAGCGCGGCGTTTCTTCTGGGCCAGCTGGAGAAGGCCGACGAGATCACGGCGACCCGACGGCGCATTCAGGCCGCCTATCGCGAGCGGCTTGCCCCACTTGCGGCGCAGGAGCTCATCGAACTGCAGCATATCCCCGTCACCGCCGAGACGAACGGCCACATCACGTTCATCAGCTTGCAATCTCGGGGGGTGCGCGACGCGTTGATTGCCCACCTGAACGGGCAGGGGATCAAGGCAGTTTTTCATTATATCCCGCTGCACTCATCCCCGTTCGGGCAGACGCTTGGATACTCGTCGGACGATTTGCCAGTGACCGAGGATCGTAGCGCGCGCTTGCTGCGGTTGCCGATGTATCACGAGCTGTCGGATGCGGATATCGACCGCATCAGCGACGCGATCCATGCCTTTTTCGGGACGCGCGCCTGACGCACGCCCTCAGGCGGTGACCGACCGAAGCTGCAACTCCAGGTGATCCGCGAGACGGAACGCGAGTGCCGAGATCGCCAGTGTCGGATTGGCGGCCCCGCCAGTTGGAAAGACCGAGCTTCCGGCCACAAAGAGATTGGCCGTGCCGTGCACGCGGCAATTGCGGTCGACCGTGCCCGTACCGGCATCCTCCGACATGCGCGTCGCGCCCATGTGATGGAGCCCATGGCCGCCATAATGGGCGATGTGGCGCACCTGTTCGGGCCCCATACGGGCGCCCGGAAACCCGCTGGCGGCGAAAACCCCGGCCAGTACCGCGCAGGAGCGGCTGACACTGTCGTGGAACTGCGCGCTTTCGGTCAGGTGCAGATGGGGAAGAGGAAGACCATAGCGGTCGCGCTTCTGTCCCAGGGTAATTCGGTTGTCGGGGTCCGGCTCCTGTTCCGCGAAGGCCAGGAACCGGACATGCTCGAATCGCGAGCGGGCGATCGTCTTGTTCCACAGATGCCATGAGGCATAGGACATGACGGTCGGCAGCGAGGACATCCCGTGGCCGCGAAGGACCGGGCCCAGCCCCCGCAGAGCGCCGGCTTCACTGGCAGCTTCCTTCCAGGCGATGATGTCGGCCCGATCTTCCAGATGGCTGTAGCGGTAACTCCGCAAATGCAGGTCAAGAAGACCGTGCTTCTGTCGTGTTTCGGCACACAGGCCGATGGTTCCGACGGTCCGGACATCGCGTTCTGTCCAACCGTTGGTGTAGGGAAGAAACGCTCGCCACTGTGATCCGATCGGAAGAATGCCGACCGATAGCAGCGGGTGGTCCATGTAGCACCGGCCGGTGAACCTGCGCACGTTGCCGAGACCTCCGGGCGCGGCGCGGTCAATGGCCAGAAGCAGTCGCGGCGCCTCGATCCCTCCGGTGGCCAGTACCACGGCCTGTGCCGCCACGGTGTGTTGCCGGCCCATGCGATCATGAAACACAACCCCACGGACGTTACGACCGGTCTCGTCGACATCAAGGCCGGTGACATTGGCGCCAAGACAGCAGGCCATCCTGTCACTGCGTGCGATCCACTCGCGTTGCCTTTCGCCCACGTTCAACGGTGCGCTGGTGAAGACCGGCCTTGCGTGCAGCCCGCCTTGGTTGAGGGGGGACGCAGAAAGGCGAGGCGCATCCCCGGTCCATCCGGCGTGGCCGAAAACGCGCGCAGCGGGAGCGTAGTAGGGCTGCAACTCATCAGCCGAAATCGGCCAGCCGCTGAGCGGCACCCACGCTCGCTTCTGGAAATCGGCGGCATCCAGCGGGATGCAGGCCCCCGACCAGAGCGTGCTTGTCCCGCCAAAGACGCGCGCGCGCGACCCGATCAGCGGATAATCCTCGCGGTTGGATGCCCCGCTCAACAACTCCGCGGCATCGTCCCGGCGATCGAAACCACCGCTCTCCAAAACGAGGACGCGCAACCGGCCGTTTGACAGGCCTTGTGCGACCGAAAGGCCCGCGATGCCCGCACCGACGACCACGATGTCCCACGCCGCCGAACCGGTATTGTCCAGAAGTTCATGTGCCTCGACGAACACGCGACCACCATCCGAGTATCACCTGCGGTGAGTGTCGTCATGAAACCGCCCAGATGCTAGTTCTCGATCAAGACGGAGGGTCGCAGGGTCATATGCCGACAGAAGACGCCGAAGCGGGGCACACATGCTTGAGCATGGCCACGATTATCCCGGCCTGCAACGCCGGGACGACTCTGGGGCCGTGCCTCGACGCGTTGCGCGCCGCCGGCATGGACGCGCGGAGCATCATAGTGGTGGACGATGGCTCCGAGGATGCAACGGCGCAGATCGCCAGGGACGCCGGGGTTAACGTCATCCCGACAGAAGGACCCCTGGGTGCCGCGGCTGCGCGCAATGTCGGGGCCGCGGCGACCGAGGCTGATCTGCTTCTTTTCGTCGACGCCGATGTCGCGGTGCATCCCGATGCGATAGACCGAATGCGCGCGGCGTTCTCCCCGAAGGAAATCGTGGCGGTGTTCGGTTCCTACGATGACGCGCCGCCTGATGTCTCCGTGGTCAGCCGGTATCGCAACCTCCTGCATCATCATGTCCATCAAACCGCCATGGCGGAGGCCCAGACATTCTGGACCGGATTGGGCGCCGTGCGGAGACAGGCGTTCGAAGATGTGGGCGGCTTCGATCCGGCATTCGACTTCCTTGAGGACGTGGAACTTGGCCTTCGCCTGCACGATAAGGGCGGCCTGCTCCGGCTGGATTCTGCAATCCAGGGGAAACATCTGAAGAGATGGACCTTTGCATCGATGATGCGCACCGATCTCTGGGGGCGTGCGATCCCCTGGCTGCAGCTGATGCGCAGCGGACGCATGTCTCCGACGCTGCTCAATGGCGGCTGGTCGCACCGGGTATCCGCCGCGAGTGTCGCCGCCGGCCTGTTTGCTCCGCTCTTCGGGATGGCCTGCACCCCGGCGCTACTGCTCTTGCCTGTGGCGCTTGCGGCGTTCGTGGTCGCCAATTTCGGTTTCCTGCGCTGCCTTGCGCGGGTCGGCGGGATCGGTTTCGCCATCCGGGCATTGCCGTTTCATGCGGCCCACTACCTGGCGGGGCTAACCGGTGTCGTCATCGATCGGGTTCACAATCCGGTTGCCATGCGCCGCGCGCGGAAACGCGCCTGAGTGTAACCTGCCACCATGGCGACCTGCGTCAGCCCCATAAGCACCGTTGACGGCAGACGCCGCACCCCGTTCCGCCGCACCGGCCACGCCACGAGTTCCAGATAAAAGCGGAGCGGTTCGACCTTCGGCAGCGATGAGCCCCGCGCGCGCATGACGCCGTGAAGATGGAACGCGCCGCGCCCGTAGTTCGCATGTTGGCGAAAGAACTCCCGCAGGGTCATCTCGTGGTGATGATCGACGATGGCTTCGGGGCAAAGGATCAATTCGCGACCGGCCTCCCGCCAGCGCATGCCGAAATCGCGGTCCTCCGCCCCGTTGCGCCCGAAGCTCTCATCGAAACCGCCGAGGTCCAGGAAGGCCGTTCGTGTGCAACCCATGTTGTTGGTCGTGAAAAACGGTGCCGTGCCATCGGCCGCGCCATAATAGTCGTAAAGGTAATCTGCGAGGTCCTGGCTGGCCGTGGCGTAAGGATCGCGCGGACGGCCATTCACGATGACCCCGCCCACGATGCGATTTGGCTGGCCCGTATGGGCCATGCGCAGGGCCGAAAGCCAACCGGGACGGGGGCGACAATCGTCATCGGTGAAGGCGAGAAACACACCACGCGCTTCTTTTACTGCACGGTTGCGCGCGGCGGCGGGGCCCGCATTTTCCTGCCGGACAACGCGGACGCGGTCCCCGAAGCGCGCACACACGTCAAAGAGCGGCACGCGGGAGCCGTCGTCAACAACGACAACCTCAAACGGGCGCTCGTCCTGCTGCGCCACCACGGCTTCGAGACATGCCGCCAGTTGCTGGGGCCTGTTGTAAGAAGGGATGATGACGCTGGTCTCGACAGGGCCGGACATGCATTCCACCAGAAAGGAGGCGTCTCTTGACCGCCGGGGCGAAACTGACCGATTGTCGGGTTGCGTTGCAATACCCTTTACCCTCCGGTACCCGATGATGTCCGATATCGCCGCAAGCGTGGTCCTGGTGACCGGAGACGGCGCAGATCATCTTGCCGGCATTCTGGCGCGTCTTCGCCACCAGACCATTGCCCACAAGCTCGAGGTGATCTTCGTGACCCGGGAAGAACACCTTGAGGGCATAGCCGCGCTCAAGCCCAACGAATTTGGCAGTTTCAAGGTGTTTGCGGGCGATCTGTCGACCTCGGCGCGAGGCCGCGCGATGGGTTTACACGCCGCCACCGCCCCGATCACGATCCTTGCGGAGGATCATTCGTTTCCAGTTCATGACGACTGGGCCGAACGGATCGTGCGGCATTTCGATGATGCGTGGGCGGGCGTGGGCCCTGTGGTCCGCAACGCAAACCCGTCCACGGGTGCAAGCTGTGCGACACTTCTCCTGGAATACGGGCCGTTTCTGGGACGCCGTGCACCCGGGCCGGCGCGCTACATCGCAGGCCATAATTGCGCCTACCGGACGGTGTTGCTGACCGCGTATGGTGATCGCCTGGGCGAAATGCTGGAATCCGAATGGCGCCTTCAGAACGAATTGCACGCGCAGGGCCACCGGTTCCTCGTCGATCCGGCGGTTCAGGTGGCGCACATGAATTACTCGCGCGTCGCGCCCTCGCTGAAACTCCACCATCTTGCCGGTCGCATGTTCGCGGCAAGCCGCCGGACGGGCTGGACTACGCCGCGGCGGGTGGCCTTTGCCCTGGCGGCGCCGCTGATCTTTGCCAAGCGCTTCGTGCAAACGGTCTGCGAAGGCCTCGGCCCCGAGACGCGCGGCGATCTTCCCCGGTCCATTCCACCGCTTGGTCTTTACCTGGCCGTCAGCGCGGCGGGCGAGGCAATGGGCTATCTGTTTGGCACCGGAGACCGGGAGCGGGAACTGGCGGAACTTGAGTATTCCCGTTGGCAACACGTGCGCCCCTCGGAGGTCGACCTGCAACTCGATCCGTCTGAATAATGGGCAACGACGGGTCGTCTCCGCCAAGGCCCAGCGCGGGGTCGGCCTACCTTTCGGCGGCCTCTGGCGTCTTGGTGACACGCGCGTTGAGCTTGGTCGCCGGCGCCCTGTCCCTGTGGCTGCTGTCGGAGTTGCTGCCGCCGGCGGAGTTCGCCGGCTACACCACTGCAATGTCAGCGCTTTTCCTTCTCGGGCTTGGCGCAGGCTTTGGTATCGAGCGAGCGATGCTGATCAAGATTGCGGCCCTGCCCACGCGCGATGCGACATTGCAGGGGGCGGCGATGATGCGCCGGATCGGGGGCCTTGTTCTCCTGACTGGAAGCGCCGTGGGGCTTGTCGCGGTGGCGCTGTGGTTCCGGGTGCCCGGGCTCTCCGGCGAAGCTCCGGTGGCTGAATGGATGCTCCGCCTCTGGCCGGTCGTTCCGGCGATCGCTCTGACCTTGGCACTGGTGACGTGGTACCAGGCAAATCACGTATTCGGGTTTCCCCAGTCCCTCTGGGGCCTTGCGGATGTCATGCGCTGCGCTGCGTTCGCCGCCACATTCGCGCTGGGTCTGGGGGCATCGGCCGTGGCGTTTTCGGCCATCGCTGCCGCGATCTTGCCCGCTGTTATCCTGACGTCACGTGCCGTGGGCCGAACCACGCGGGAGCCTGATGGTCTGGGGTGGCGCGAGGTTGGTGACGGGTTGCAGTTTTTCGTTTCGCGGTTCTCCGCAACGGCCTTTATCCACGTGGACATCCTCATCCTGAGTGTTTTCGCCCCCAGTTCGGTCCTGGCGCAATATGTCATCGCTTCACGCCTCGCCGCGGTACTGGAAACGGGGCACCAGATCTTCGCGCCAGCATACGCCGCACGGGCGCGGCGCCATATCCAATCCAATGCGCCCCAGGCTGCGTGGCGAGAATATGAGACAGCGCGCACGCTTGGACTTCTGGTGACGCTCACGGTGATCGCCCTTTTCCTTGCCTTCGGCAGCAGTATCCTGGGGCTGTTCGGAGAGTTCGGCGTCGCCTTCGGACCTTTCGCGATCCTTCTGGCCGGTCATCTGCTGAATGTCGCGTTCGGCAATCACGCAATGCATCTTTCAATGACACGGGATCTGCCTTTTGCGGCGGCAAACCGGGTCTTCGGACTATGTGTGTTCGTTGCCCTTCTCCTTGTCCTTGCGCCTGAACTTCAGGCCTTCGGCGCCGCGACGGCCTTTTTCGTCGCGTTGCTTGTCTACAACCTGTCGGGCACCCTGATTGTGAAGGTCCGTCAGGGGGCCTCGATCGCATCCCTGCCGGCTATGCTCACCACGGCAGCCGCCGTGGCCTTCATCTGGGTTGCCGCAGTCGATCCATCGATGGCACAGATCTCAGCCTTGCTGGTCTTGGGGTGTGCTTTGGCCTTGCTGTCGGCCGAGCGGCTGCTCGTGGGCAACGTGGCGGCCGAGATCCGGGGGTTGTTGTCGAAACGGCGGAGGACAGGGCGATAGCGGCACTCGACGACGCTCGATCCCTGTCCGATGGCGACATCATCCGCACCGCGGTCTGTGTGATCGGCGCGGGCGCGGCCGGATTGACGATTGCGCACCGGATGAGCCACGCCGGCCTGCCCTGTGTCGTGCTGGAAGCCGGCGGCGCGCGCCCCAGCCGCCAAAGCCAGTCATTCTACTGGGCAAGGCGATCGGGCGCCCCGAACCACTCTTATGCCTACAGCCGCTTCCGCGCGCTCGGCGGTTCGACCACGTTCTGGACCGGGCAATGCGTCGAACTGGAGGAAGAGGATTTCCTTGGCCGGGGTGAGGTCGTGCCCGCCTGGCCGTTTCGGAAATCCGAATTGTCTGAGTACTACCGCGCGGCCGCAGAGCTGTTGCACCTGCCAAGCGAGGGGCGGACCGACCTTGCCCCCGATGATGCATTGCGTTGCCCCGAGGCCGACTTTCACGAAGTGCGCCTGTCGCCCGTGCGAAACTTCGCGGAGGCCGGAGCGCTCATGCACCACGGCACCACACCCGCCCGTATCATTCTGAACGCCCCGGTCACGGAGATATCCCCCGACGACGCTTTGGAGCGTATCCGGTCGGTCCGAATAAGCCTGCCCGACGGGCGGCGCGTAACCTGCGAGGCAAGGGTCTTCGTTCTCGCGACCGGCGGCGTCGAAAACGCGCGCCTGCTTCTGCTTTCCAACGACCGGGCGCCGCGCGGGCTTGGCAATCCGCACGATCTGGTCGGACGATATTTCATGGACCATGCCTACATGAATGCGGGCACCGTAACGCGGACCTCAGGGGCACTGAAACGCCTGGCTGTCGGCAGCATCGACGCGCAGCGCGATCGCTGCGGGGCTTTCGCCGTGCTGCACGCGCGCACCAGCGATGACAATGCCGCGGCCCTTTTCCTGACCGAACAACCCGCCTTCGCGATGAGCCAGCTGATAACCACACCTCAGGGCCGTGCCATGTCGCATCTGTCGCAGATCGCGCGGGCCGAGAGGTTTGCGGGTTCGGACACCTGGCCTCATCTTGTTGAACTTGCCCGCCGTCCAAACCGCACGGCGGCGCTAATCGCTGGTCGCGCCGCTTCGATCATGCGCCCCGCGCGCGCGTGCGGTGTCCGCCTGTTCTGCGAAACCACGCCTCTGTTCGAAAGCCGTGTGCGCCTGACGGACGCGCGCGACGGCCTTGGCCTGCCGCGCGCCGAAGTGGACTGGCGGGTCAGGGAGGATGACAAGCGAGGGCCCGCGCGCTTGCTGGCCGTTCTTCGCGACGCGCTCGACGCGCAAGGGGCAACCCTGCAAGCAGATTTCGATATCTGCCCCGGCCACCCCTGGCCCGCCTCCTTCATCGGCGGCAAACATCACATGGGAACCACCCGCATGAGTGATTCATGCCGGACGGGAGTTGTGGATGCGACCTGCCGGGTTCACGGGCTCGCCAATCTCTATGTGGCCGGAAGCTCGGTTTTTCCGTCCTCGGGCTGGGCCAATCCGACACTCAGCATTGTCGCGCTTGCGCTTCGGTTGAGCGATGAGTTGCGCAGGAGCTTTCCCTGATCGCAAACCTCGACCGGATCGACAGGCTGAACCGCAGCGGACGCAACGATTTCGGCACGACACCTGTCTGGTCGGCCGGACCGACGCGACATCGGGCCTCGTGGGAATAGAACAACCGATAGGTGCCGATGTCTTCGCGCAAGACGATAACATCCTTCTTGCGCGCCATCTCGATCCGACGATCGTCGAACGCGTTCGCGGGGGGATCGGATGCCGCAACCGCGCGGTCCGTGTCAGCCTCTAGTCCTGCAGAGCCATGCGGATCGCCCGCAAGCTTCTGCATGTCCTGAAGGACCGGGCCGGATTTGGCAGTTGGTTCCCAGGGCAAGATCTTCGCCAGGCAGCGAAACGCTCATCGTGGGGAAGGGAATTGTCAGTCCGTCATCGATGGTCGAGGTGGCGCCGATCAGCGCGATCGGGCGAAGCCGCCGGTAACGATGTCCACGACCCTGAGGCGAACCAAGACACAGCCGCGAAGCTTGCTGTCGGTCGCGAGATTGCACAGCGCGAGGTCGCGCATGTTGTCGAAGCGTCCTGGACCTCGCGGCACGGTCTGCCGTGCGCCATTAGGTGCGTGCGATGGCGCGACGGAAGATCACGAGAGACGCTCCAAGGAAAACGGCACCCAAAGCGCCAACCAGAAGGAATTGGGGCCAGACGATTTCAAACCCCGCACCGCGGAACAGGATCGCGTTCGAGAAGCTCAGATAGTGTCGCGAGGGCAGGAACCAAGTGACGTATTGCAGCCATTGCGGCTGGCTCTCCACGGGGCTTGCCCCGCCCGACAGGATCATCATCGGCAGAACCGTGATGATAACCAGAAGCGCGAATTGCGCCATGGATCGCGCAGCCGTGGCCAGAAGCACGCCGATGGCCGCCGCCGAGAAGATGAACAGGCACGTGCCCGCCAGAAACAGCGGAACAGAGCCTGCCAGGGGCACGTCCAGAAGCGTCCGCACCACAATCAGCAAGGAGGCGGTGAACGCCAGAAACACGATCATGGCGTTGGCCAGCACCTTCGAAATCGCGATTTCGAAAGGTGTGACCGGCAGGACCATCAGATGATCGATCGTCCCGTGTTCGCGTTCCCGGATCAGCGCAGCTCCGGTCAGGATCACGGTCAGGTTCGTCAGCCAGTTCAACAGCGCCGATATCGCCTCGTACCAGGTTGCGTCGCTGTTGGGGTTGAATGCGCGGCGCAGGACCATGTCGATGCCGGCGGCGTCGCCTGCGGACGGGGCGGCCGCCTCGACGACGCGCCGCGCCTCCCGCGTCAGGATCGCGCGAATGTAATTCGCCCCGACCGTGGCCTGCATGATGTCGGTCGCATCGACCTGGAGGAGGACCGTGACATCCTTTCCGGCGCGCAGATCGGCGGCCATACCTTCGGGCATCGTCACGATGAACGTGTATGCGCCGTCCTCCATCAACCGGTCGGTGCGACCGGCCGCGACCAGGTCCGGGGTTTGAAACCAGGGGCCATAGAGGGCCTCGGCCATCGCGCGCGACAAGGGCGAGCGGTCGTTATCGACAAAGGCGACCGTGGCATTGTTGACTTGATCAGCCGCCGAGTCCGCCTGGAAATAGACGCCAGGGCCGAAGGCGTAGATGACCAGCCCGACGAGCAACCAGTCGCGCAAAAAGCTCGATAGCTCCTTGCGGCTCAGCCAGACCACGTTTCCCAGCATCCGGCGCATGGTCTAGCGTGCCTGTTTTCGCAACAGCAGCAGCGCCGGGATCAGGAACACCGGGATGAACATCGCGATCCGCGGTACTTCCGGCGCAAGCGCGTCCAGACCCAGCCCCTTGGTGAAGGCCCCGACGCTCATCGACATGTAGTAATGCGTGGGCCACGACAGCCCGATGATGCGTGCGCCACCCTCGAGCGAGGCGACGGGCTGGATCAGACCCGAAAAGATGACGGTGGGCATCATCATGATGATCACCGTCGCGAAGACGGCAGCTACCTGTGTTCGGGTGAACACCGACACCAGCAGCCCGTAGCTCGTGGAGGCGATGACATAGATCAGCGCGCCAAGAGTCAGGATCGTGAAATTGCCCTTGAACGGTACGCCGAACAGGAACACGGCCATTCCCATCATGATGACATAGTTCATCATGCCGATGCCGATGTATGGCACCTGTTTTCCCACCAGGAACTCCAGCCGCCGGGTCGGCGTGACGTGGAAGTTCGTGATGGTCCCGATCTCGCGTTCGCGTGCCACGCTGATCGCCATGAGGATAGCGGGAAAGAACATCAACAGGATCGCCGGCACCGAGGGTGCGATGGCCTGGATGCTGTCGACGGTCGGGTTATAGGCGAACCGGGTGTTGACGCTCATCGCGGCCGACGCGCCGGTTTCCGTCCTGCTTTGGCCGGCCTGCTCTGCAAGATAGGCCGCATGGGCGCCCTGCACGTAGCCCTCGATCGTCGAGGCGCGCATTGTGTTCGACCCGTCGATCCAGGCCGACACTTCCGTGTTTCGGCCCTCCCGAAGGTCCAGGCCGAAGGATCGAGGTATGTCCAGAACCAGCGTCGCCTCGCCTGCGCGCAGGAGCTGGACAAGGTCTTCGCGACTCTCTGCATCGCCAACCCGCCCGAAATAGCGCGACCCTTCGAATGCCTGAAGGTAGGCCCGGCTCGCCGGGCTCCGGTCCTGATCGAAAACGGCGAACTCCATGTCTTCGACATCCATCGACACGCCATAGGCGAAAAGGAACATCAACAGCGCGCTCCCCCCGAACGCGAAAGCAAGACGGATCGGGTCGCGCATCACTTCAAGGGTCTCGCGGCGGGTGTAGGCCAGAAGCCGGCGCAGCATCGGCAAACGCCGCCGCGTTTTGTCCTGCGTCCGGTCCGACACGGTCCATTCTTCCGTATCGCTGTCGTCGGTGGCATCCGGATCGTCCCGTTGGATCAGTGCGACGAACGCGTCGTCCAGATCGCCGTCGCCATGATCCCTCGCGATCTGGTCGGCCTCGCCCACCTCCATCACCTGGCCCTTGTGCATCAGGGAAATCCGGTCGCAGTAGGTTGCCTCGTGCATGAAGTGGGTCGAGACGAAGATCGTCACGCCATCGCCGCGCGACAGGTCCGACAGGATCTGCCAGAACGCATCACGCCCGGCCGGATCGACGCCTGAGGTCGGCTCATCAAGGATCAGAACTTCGGGGTCGTGAATAATTGCCGCCGCAAGGGACAAGCGCTGCTGCAGACCCAACGGCAACGCACCCGCCTTGTCATCGGCATGCCCGGCAAGCCCCACCTTCTCAACGAGAGCGGCGACCCTGTCTTCGATTTCGCCCGGGTCCAGCCGGTAAAGACGTGCGTGAAGCCGTAGATTTTCGCTAACGCCGAGTTCCCTGTAAAGTGAGAAGGATTGCGACATGTAACCGACACGTTCCCGCGTCTCCAGGTCAGTGGCATCCACCGATTTGCCGAAAAGCGACACCGACCCCTCTGTCACCGGAAGAAGCCCGGTCAGCATCTTCATCGTCGTCGTCTTGCCGGACCCGTTCGAGCCGACAAAGGCGAATATCTCGCCGCGTTCGATCCGGAAGTTGACGTCTTCGACGGCGGTGAAATCGCCGAACCGGCGGGTCAGACCCTCGGCCTCGATGGCGATCTCCGCGTCTTTCCCGTCCCGCGGCGGAATTTCCAGCGTGATCCGATCCGTCCGTTCGTCTTCGGGTACAAGGGCCGTGAAGGCATCGCCCAGCGTGTCGGTGCCTGTGTCCGCGCGCAGGTCGTCGGCACTGCCACTGCCGATCAGGCGGCCGTCGTGCATGGCGTACAACATGTCGAAATCCTCGGCCTCTTCCATGTAGGCGGTCGAGACGAGGACGCTCATCTTGGGGCGTGTTTCGCGGATTTCCTCGATGAGTCCCCAGAACTGGCGGCGTGATAGCGGATCGACGCCGGTCGTCGGCTCATCGAGGATCAAAAGGTCGGGGTCGTGGATCAGCGCGCAGCACAGTCCCAGCTTCTGCTTCATCCCGCCCGACAGCTTGGCGACGATCCGATCCGGGAAGGGATCGAGACGGGTGGCCTTCAGAAGGCGCGTGATGCGATGTTCGCGTTCCTCGGTGCCGAGGCCGAAGAGGCGCCCGAAGAAGTCGAGGTTCTCGCGCACGCTGAGCGCCATGTAGAGGTTCTGGCCCAATCCCTGCGGCATGTAGGCGATGCGCGGAAAAACGGCACGGCGGTGCGCGGCCTTGCGCATCGGGCCGCCAAGCACCTCGATCTCGCCTTCCTGCATCTGGTGCGCGCCGGCGATCAGGCCCATCAGGGTGGACTTGCCCACGCCGTCAGGCCCGAACAGGCCGGTCATCGTGCCCTCGGCCAGGTGCAACGCGACGTTGTCAACGGCGAGATCGTCGCCATAGCGATGCGTCAGGCCCTCGACGCGCACGGGATGGGCATCCTGCGTCCCCTCGGCCATCGCTCAGTCTCCGGTGGCCGGAGGCAGGTTCTCCGACAGGGCGAGGGTGTCGGGCCAGTCGGCGTCTTCGGCCCCGGCCAGCCGGATATGTCCCGTCCCGCGCATGCCGGTCTTGACGTAATCAATGTTGCGTTCGATCAGGTCCTGGTCCACCCGCAACCGGACCCGGAACATCAGGTCTTCTCGAACGTCATCGGTTTCCACCGTTTCGGGTGTGAATTGCGCGTCGGGCGACACGAAACTGACGCGTGCCGGGATCACGAGGTCGATCCCGTCGAGCCTGATACGTGCCTCGGCCCCGATCCCGACCCGCGCGGCGCCTGGTGTGGGCAGGAAAACCTCCATGTAGACGCGCGACAGGTCCACCAGTGTCACAATGGGTGCGCCGCTCGGGACGACCTCGCCCGGCTCGGCCAGGCGGTAGAGTACGCGGCCTCCCACCGGGGCCAGGATCCGCGCGTCCTCGAGCCGACTTTCTATTTCGCGAATGACAGCTTGGGCGGCGTCGATCTGACGTTCGGCCGCAGTCAGGCTGGCACGGGCCGCGTCCAGCGTGGCGCGGTCCGTATCGCGCTCGGCCCGGCGCCGGTCCACCACTTCTTGCGTGCCGAAACCCCGTTCCAGAAGGGTGCTGGCCCGCTCAAGCTCGACTTGCGAAAACTCCAGCGCGGCCTCGTTCTGATCGACCATGGCGCGGGCCTGTTCGGCCTGGCTTTCGGCTGCGGCCAGCTCGGCCTCGGCTCGGGTCAGTTGTGCATCGAGCGTGTCGGTATCGATTGACGCAAGCGTATCACCCGTCTCGACAAGATCGCCCTCCTGCACATGCAAGGTCGCGATCCGTCCGCCGATTTCCGATGCAACGTCGATAAGATCCGCCTCGACGCGTCCATTGCCTTCCGCGAAGGACGGCGGGACGGTCTGTTGACTCGCCTGCCACCAGAAATAGCCGGCCACGCCAGCGCCGATGACACCGGTCACGGCAAGTCCGACAATCAGTGTTCTTTTCATCGGTGACGAACCCTTGGGTCTCAGTGCCCGTTTAGCGACCGAAACCTGGACCCGCATTGCCTGAGGTTAAGGCGCGGTTCGAGCGTAGCCGCCGTGTCGGACACAAGCAGAATGTCGAATGGAGGACCGGATCGTTTTTCTGGCGCCGCCCAGGTGTCATGGGCTCTGAACGCACAGTCGGCGGGTCCGCAACTCGCGTTCGTGCGTGCCGAACGGAGCGCAGGCCCGCCTCCCGCCCTTCGAGACTTATGCTGCGCATGCACCAAAGGTTCGTTCAGGTTTCCGAGCGGTCGTTCTCGGCACCGTCACAAATGCCCGCGATGGCGAGCATCAACAAAGATCAATGCCACGCTCCACAGCCATCGTATCGTGCCGCGATCTCTCCCGTCATTGTGGGTCCAGTTGCGAAACGCGGTGTGGAGTCTCACCTCTGCCAGGAGCCATGCACCAGGGAACCAAGCGTCCGCTCAGGTGATCAGAAGCATGCGCTCTCTGCTCGTTTCCGGTGCCCGATCGGGGACGCCTTTCTCATTACTGATTGAACCGTATAGCCCTGGAAGAGGGTAGCGTCGGGAAACCCTGGTTCGATTGATCGAGGCGAAGAACAGGAGTCCCGCGCTCCGTCCTCGGCCACCACTCCGGAAAAAAACCACGAATGGTCAACCGCGTTTTCTTCCGCTCCCGCGGCCGGCTCAGGTCGGGCCACTCGTCCGTTCACGCCACGCCGCCCAGTCCTCCGGCGTGTCGAGATCGGTAAGCGCACGGTCGTCCGCCAGCGGCACGAGGTGGACGCGGTCGGCATGCCGGCTGAGCACGTCCCGCGCGCCGGTGTCGCCGGTAAGCCGGCCAAGCTCGGGCAGCAGGTCGGCGGGGAAGAGAACCGGATGCCCCGGCGCGCCGTCCTCGGAAGCCGCGCGCAGGATGGCCGAGGGATCATGCGCCGAGAGCGCCATGAGAAGGTGCAGGTCCGACGCGCTGACATCAGGCATGTCGGACAGAACGACCAGAACAGGCGTCCTCAGCCCCGCCACGCCGGTGACGATGGAGGCCGCCATGCCCGCGCCTTCCGGGGCCTCGAGGATCTCAACCTCCAGTCCCTCCAGCAGCGCCGCGCGCTGGGGCTGGTCGGGGCCCAGGATCACGCGCGTCTGTCCCGCCCGCAGGCAGCGGCGCGCCATCGCCTGCAGGAGCGGCTGGTCACCGAAGGGCCCCGGCACCGGCTCCAGCAGCTTGTCGGCCCCGCGCATCCGCGTCGCACGGCCGGCCGCCAGCAAGAGGATCACGGGATCGCTCATCCCCGCATCCGCTTGCCGTCCGGGTCGAAGAGCGGCTCGGTCACCAGCCGCGCGGAGCGCTTGTCGCCGAGGATCTCGATCTCCACCTCGCGGCCTTCCTCGATCAGCTCGACGGGCAGGAAGCCGATGGCCACCGACACGCCGGCATGGTGCGAATAGCCGCCCGAGGTGCAGAAACCAACGACCTCGCCCCCGTGCCAGATCGGCTCGTAGGCCACGACATCGGCGTCGTCGGCCTTCACGACAAAGTTGCAGAGCCGCCGGGCAGGGCCTGTCGCGCGCTCCGCCTCCGCCGCCGCGCGGCCGATGAAATCGCCGGTCTTCGTCCACGCCACGAAGCGGTCGAGCCCGGTTTCGCCCACCGTGTAATCCGGCGAGAACTCCCGCATCCAGGACCCGAAGAACCTGTCGAGACGCAGGCTCATCATCGCGCGCATGCCGAAGGGTTTCAGGCCGAATTTTTGCCCGGCCTCCCACAGGACCGACCACAGCGGACGCTGCTCCATCGCGTCGACATAGATCTCGTAGCCCAGATCGCCGGTATAGCTGACACGCTGCACGACGGCCTGGCTGAGCCCTATGGTCAGCCGGCGCACATCAAGAAACCGCATGCCCGAGATGTCGCTTTGCGCTACATCTTGTAGAAGATCACGCGCCCGCGGCCCGGCGATCTGGAAGCCCGTGATCCGGTCCGAGACGTTCGTCACCTCCACGCCATCTTCCCTGTGGCGATCGAACCAGCGCATATGGAAATCCTGCGCCCCGTAACTCGCGGTCAGGCGAAAGTCGTTTTTGCCAAGGCAGGAGATGGTGAAATCACCCATGATCCGCCCCGACGGTGCCAGCATGGGCGAAAGCGACAGCCGCCCCGGCTGCGGTACGCGCCCCGCCATGATCCTGTCGAGCCAGGCCCGTGCGTTCGGCCCATGCACGGTGTACTTGCCGAAATTCTGCACTTCGTTGATGCCGACCGCCTCGCGCACCGCGCGCACCTCGCGCGCGGTTGCGTCCCAGGCGTTGGAGCGCCGGAAAGAGGGCGTCTCGAACCGTGGCTCTTTTTCGGTGTGGCCTACCGCTTCGCTGCTTGAGGCCCCATGACCTGCGGCGAAGTAATTCGGCACCTCCAGCCCGTATTGCTGCCCCCAGACCGCGCCCATGGCGTCGAAAACGTCGTACATCGGCGTGGTGCGCAAGGGACGGGCGGCCGGAAGCTCCTCGTTGGGGTAGGAGACGGAAAACCGCGTCCGGTAGTTCTCGATCACTTTGGGCAGCGTGTAGCCGGGCGTCAGGAACCGGCCGAAGCGGGCCACGTCCATGGCGAAGACGTCGCGCTCGGGCTCGCCCTCGACCATCCATTGCGCAAGGCTCAGGCCCACGCCGCCGCCCTGGCTGAAGCCTGCCATCACGCCGCAGGCGGACCAGTAGTTCCGCAGGCCAGGGACGGGACCCACCAGCGGGTTGCCGTCGGGCGCGAAGGTGAAGGGGCCGTGGATGACGGACTTGACGCCCGCGCGCTCCAGCACCGGAAAACGCTTGTAGGCGAAGGCGATGCTGTCCTCGATCTTGTCGAAATCGTCGGGCAGCAGTTCGTGCCCGAACTCCCAGGGCGTGCCGTCGACGGCCCATGGCCGGCAGGTCTGTTCGTAGAACCCGATGCAGAGCCCGCGGCCCTCCTGCCTCAGATAGCTCTCGCCGGCGGGGTCCATCACATGGGGATGCTCAGCCGCGCGCTCGTAGATCGCCGGAATGTCGTCGGTGACGATATACTGGTGCTCCATCGGATGCAGCGGCAACGCGATCCCGGCCATGTGCCCCACCTCGCGCGCCCAGAGGCCGGCGGCGTTCACGACATGCTCGGCATGGATCGTGCCCTTGTCGGTCACCACGTCCCACGTCCCGTCGGTGCGCGGATTGGTCTCCAGCACCTTGGTGTGGAGCACAATCTCCGCCCCGCCCATCCGCGCGGCCTTCGCATAGGCATGGGTGGTGCCCGACGGGTCGAGATGGCCGTCGAGCGGATCGTAGAGCCCGCCGAGGATGCCCTGGACATTCGTCACCGGCGCGATCCGCGCGATCTCCTCGGGGCCGATGATCTCGGTCTCCAGTCCCATGAACCGGTGCTTGGCGCGCTCGGCCCTGAACATGTCCAGCCGCTCGGGCGTGTCGGCCAGCGTCACGCCGCCCACGTGGTGGAGCCCGCAGGACATGCCGGTGATCTCCTCCAGCTCCCGGTAGAGCCGGATCGTGTAGCCCTGAAGGGCGGCCATGTTGGTGTCGCCGTTGAGCGTGTGAAACCCGCCCGCCGCGTGCCAGGTGGAACCGGACGTCAGCTCCGAGCGCTCCAGCAGCATGACGTCCGACCAGCCCAGCTTGGTCAGGTGATAGGCGACCGAACAGCCGACGACGCCGCCGCCGATGATGAGGGCCCGGGTGGTGGTTTTCATGTGCGGCCTCCGTTGCGCGTTCCGGCGCGACCTTGCGCGCCCACACCCGGCACCACAAGCCAGCGGGCGACATTCCAAAGCCCCGCCGCGCCCTCCTTCATCTTTCCGAAAATACCGCTCGGGGGAGCGCGAGGGGGCAGACGGCCCCCTCGCTTCCGCAACTCGTCAAGGGCGCCTGCGTTCAGAGCTTGCGCACCCTAAGCCGGGTCAGGCGGTTCTTGTCGCGCTCGGCCACTTCGAAACGCACGCCATGGAATGAGAAACACTGCCCCTCCACGGGGATCGTCTGCGCCTCGTGGATCACCAGCCCGGCGAGCGTGTTGGCCTCCTCGTCGGGCAGGCCCCAGTCCGTGGCGCGGTTGAAATCGCGGATCGTCATGGCGCCGTCGATTTCGTAATTGCCCTGCGCGTCCGGGGTGAGTGTGGGCGCTTCGCGGGTGTCGAACTCGTCCGTGATCTCGCCCACGATCTCCTCGAGGATGTCCTCCAGAGTGATCAGGCCGCGCAGCGCGCCGTATTCGTCGACAACCAGCGCGAAGTGGGTGTGGCGGCGCAGGAACTGCCGCATCTGGTCGTCGAGCGTCGTGGTCTCGGGCACGAAATAGGGCTTCATCGCCACTTTCGTGATGTCGAAGGCGGCGATGCCCGTCGCGTTCTCGCCCCGCGTGAGGCCGTCCATCGCGCGCAGCAGGTCCTTGGCGTGCACCACGCCCACGATGTTTTCCGTCTCGTCCTTGTAGACCGGCAGGCGCGTGTGCGGGCTTTGCAGCGCCTGGCTGAGAATGTCCGCGGGCGCGTCATCTGCGTTGATCATCTCGATGCCCGAACGGTGCAGCATGATCTCCTCGACCGTGCGCTCATGCAGGTCGAGCGCGCCCAGCAGGCGGTCGCGATGTTCCTTCTCGACCACGCCCTCGGAATGGCCGATGGACAGCGCGCCGATGATTTCCTCCTGCACCGACAGCATGTTGGCCCCGGCCTCGATCTTCACCCCGAACAGGCGCAGCACGCCGCGCACGATGGCGCGGACCACCGCGACCACAGGGGCGAGAACCGAGATGATCGCGCCCACGGGCCGGGCCACGCGCGCCGCCGTCTTTTCGGGATCGTTGATCGCGTAGGTCTTGGGCAGCACCTCCGAGAAGATCAGCACGAGCGCGGTCATAACCAGAGTCGCAACGGCCACGCCGCTTTCGCCGAGGATCACTGTGAACAGCGCCGTGGCCAGCGAGGTGGCGAGGATGTTGACAAGGTTGTTGCCCAGAAGGATGCCGCCGATCAGGCGTTCGTTGTCCTCCTTGAGGCGCAGCGCGCTGTCGGCGCCCTTCGCGCCCGCTTCGCCCTTGTCGGCGATCGACCGGAGCTTGCCGCGCGAGGCAGCGGTCAGTGCGGTCTCCGAGCCCGAGAAGAAGCCTGAGCAGAGCAGCAGGAACAGAATCACGGCGGCGGTGATCCACGTGGTCGGGTCGGAAAGCCCGGCGCCGAGCGCGGCGGTGTCGATTGCGGTCTGGTCCATGGGGAGCGTTATGGGGATCGGGAGGGCGGCCGGCAAGGGGCGTGGCTAGCCGTCATCGCGCGCCAGCGGATGGTGGTCCAGCACCAGATCGCGCAGCCGCGCGTCGAGGATATGGGTGTAGATCTCGGTCGTGGCGATATCGGCGTGTCCCAGCAGCGTCTGGATCGCGCGCAGATCGGCGCCGTTCTGCAGAAGATGCGTGGCAAACGCGTGGCGCAGGCTGTGCGGGGTGACGCGGCCCGGGTCGATGCCGGCCTGCGCAGCGATCTCCTTGATCAGGGTGAAGAAGCGCACGCGCGACAGATGCCCCGCCTTGCCGCGTGACGGGAAGAGATGGGGGGAGGGCGGTGTGCCGCGTTCCACCCGCGCCAGATCCTCGTCACGGTCTCGATGGGACAGCCACGCGCGCGCCGCCTCCCGCGCGGGCGGCGATAGCGGGACCATCCGTTCCTTGCCGCCCTTGCCGCGAACCAGAAGCATCCGCGGATCGCCCCGAAGTGCCGCGACCGGCAGCGAGACAAGCTCGCTCACCCGCAGGCCGGTGGCGTATAGCAGCTCGATCAGGCAGGTGTTGCGCAGCCGCTCGCCCTCGTTGCGGCCGCTGGCCCGCGCGGCGTCCAGAAGACGCCCGGCCTCCTCGACGCTCAGCACATCGGGCAGGGTCCGCGTCTTGGACGGCCCCTTGATCTGCAAGCAGGGATTGTCCGCGCGCCAGCCCTCCTCATGGGCAAAGCGATAGAGCTGCCGCAGCGCCGAAAGCCGCCGGGCGCGTGTCGCGGGCGACATGTCGGCGGCCTCCAGATGGACCAGGTAGCCTTCGATCGCCGCCCGCTCGGCATTGTCGAACCCAGCCCCGCGCCGCCCCAGCCACGCCATGGCGTCCTTGAGGTCGCGGCCATAGGCGAGAAGCGTGTTGCGCGCCGCGCCGCGTTCGGCCGCCTGCGCCTCGAGGAAGGCGGAAATCCAGTCGCTGTCGGACCGCGGCGTCATGGCGCCGGCCTGTCGAGCAGCAGTTGCAGCGCCGCGCGCCGCGCGATGTCCTCGAACCCCACGCCACGCAGCAGGATCAGCGCGTCCGCGATGTCGCCGGGATCGCCCTCGCGGTCGGCGAGGACGAGGGCCGCGCGCAGAAACGCCTCGCCCATCCGGTCATTGTCGAGCAGCCACGTGTAGCGATGCGGCGGCGGCTCGGCGGAAAACGCGGTGGCGATCGCCTGCCCGATCGCGTCGCCGCCCTGCGCCTCCACCGGCTGGCCCTGCGCGATGGCAAAAGCCGTCCGCTCGGTGTCTGTCTGCGGCACCGCGGACCGGGCGATGCGTTCGTAGATCGGGGACAGCAGCCCGATGCGCCGCGCCAGGAGCCCCGCCTCGCCGGTCAGCGGCACGCGCTGAAGCCGTTCGGCGAAGATGGTCGCGAAGGCGACGGTCAGGCCCGCGCGCTGCATCTGGTCGTAGGCCTCGGGCAGGCTGCGCGCGACTTCCGCCGCGTCGCCCGCCAGAAGCGCCGCGTCCAGCGCCTGAACCGCCGCGACCCTGTCCCAGACCCCGCCCGATGCCGAGGGCACGCGCGACGTGTATATGGCGAACCATTGCTGCGGCTCGACCGCGCCCGAGCGGGTCAGCCGTTCGGCGGCGTCGAGCTGCGCGCGCCACCCCGCCAGCTGCGAAAGATCGGCATGCACCAGCGCCAGCGGCTGTCCTGTCAGGTCGGGCCGTTCGGCGATCGCCATGCGCATCTGGAACGACAGCGGCGTAAGCGCGGGATCGGGAGGCAGCGGGCCTTCGCCCTCGAACAGTTCGGGGTCGAGGAACCGCGCGATCAGGTCGGCCATGGCCGGATCGAACCGCCCGAGCGCCTCGCCAGTGCCGAAGGACAGCGCCGCCGCCGGCCAGTCGCCGCCGCGCGCGAGGCAGAAGATGCGCGCGGGGAAGGTCGGCGCGATATCCGGATTGGCCTCCATCGCGCGGCAGGCTCGGTCGCCATGGCCCGTCAGCAGGCTCACGTCGAAGAACCGGCGAAAGACCTGCGGATCGGTGGGCCCTGCGCGTTCCATCAGCGCCAGCGCCGGATCGAGCGCGCCGCGTGCCAGCAGCATGTCGAGCCGGGCGAGGAACAACTCGCCCTCCGGCACGTCTCCGGCGGGGGGCGGGGCAAGCTCGGCCAGAGCCAGCATCTCGGTCAGGGACAGGGCGGCGGGCAACCCGGTGACAGGTTGAGCACGGAACAGCCGGGCGAGCACCTCGGGCTCCGACGCGCCCCAAAGCGTCTCGGGAAGCCCGGTGATCGACCGCGGCAGAAGCCCCACGGCGTCCAGCTGGACCGCGTCGATAGGCAGGATTTCGAATTGCGGGCGCGCGGCAGAGGTCGTGACATTGCCATGCGGGCGCGTCACCGTGTCCGACAGCCACGCCGGCGCGAAAGCCTCGGGCAGGTCGGGCAGGGTGGGGGGCATGACCTCTTCCACCGGGTCCTGCGCCAGCGCGGCGGCGCCGCCGGCGGCCCACAGAAGTGCCGCGGCGGCCAGCCGTCTAGTCACGGCCCAGGTCCACCGGTTCCGTCACGGTCTGGCGGTCGGGCTGCATGAAACCGGAATAGGAATAGCCGACGAGGCCGATGCCGGCCAGCACGATCAGGATCAGGAGAAGGCGTATCACACGACCCATTGCTTCGGTCCATATCCGCGGCGCTCTTGCGATGGCGCCGCCGTCATCCTCTGCTCCGCGCGGCGCGGGCAAGCGATGGCGCGCATCGCATTTGCCGTACCGTTCAATTCCCTATAAGCCATGGCTGACGCAATAATGCCAGTCAGGGGACACAGTTTTTCGATCATGGGCGAAAGCGCGCCAGAGCTCGATCTTGTGCTGAAGACGCCTGTCGTCCTGATCGGAATGATGGGCGCGGGCAAGACCGCCGTGGGGCGCGCGCTTGCGTCGCGGCTGGGCGTGCCGATGCGGGATTCGGACGCCGAGATCGTGGCCAGCGCACAGTTGAGCATCGCCGAGATCTTCGAACGCTACGGCGAGCCATTCTTCCGCGAGAAGGAGACGCAGGTGATCGAACGTCTGTTGAAGGGTCCGCCCTGCATCCTGTCCACGGGCGGCGGCGCGTGGATGACGGAACGCAACCGTGCGCTTCTGACCGGGCAGGCGGCGGTGCTGTGGCTCGAGGCCGATCTGGAGCTCTTGTGGAGCCGGGTGCGCAACAAGACGACGCGGCCGCTTCTGCGCACCGACGACCCGCGCCGGACATTGCAGGAAATCCTGACGGAGCGGACGCCAGTCTACAGCCTCGCCCCGCTCAAGGTGCATGTGGAACCGGGCTGGACGATTTCGCAGACCGCCGGGCGGGTTCTGCGCCGCCTGATCGAGGCGGGTGCGGTGGCGGAGGACGCCCCGTGAGCGCGCTTCAGGACGTGAGCCCGCGCCACGACGTCGAGGTCGCGCTTGGCGCTCGCAGTTACGTGGTACGCATCGCGCCGGGCCTGCTGCCCGTGGCGGGGCGCGAGATCGCCGATCTTCTGCACAGGCCCCGAGTCTGGATCGTGACCGAAAGCAACGTCGCTCGTCTGCATCTGGAGACGCTCACGTCCGGTCTGACGGCCGAAGGGATCGAGCCGAAGGTGCTGGTCCTGCCCCCCGGCGAGGCGACGAAAGGCTGGGCGCATCTGACCGAGACGGTGGAATGGCTCTTGTCGCAAAGGGTCGAACGCCGCGACGTGGTGATCGCCTTTGGCGGTGGCGTGATCGGCGACCTCGTGGGCTTCGCCGCCGCGATCCTGCGGCGCGGCGTGCGCTTCGTGCAGATCCCCACCTCGCTGCTGGCGCAGGTCGACAGCTCGGTGGGCGGCAAGACCGGCATCAACACGGGCCACGGCAAGAACCTCGTGGGCGCGTTTCACCAGCCCGCCCGGGTGCTGGCCGACATCGATGTTCTGGGCACGCTGAGCGAGCGCGATTTCCTTGCCGGCTATGGCGAGGTCGCGAAATACGGGCTTCTGGGCGACGCGGAGTTCTTCGGATGGCTGGAGCGGAACGGCCCGGCGCTGGCGGCGGGCGACGCCGCGCTCCGGGCCGAGGCGATCCGGCGCTCGGTGCAGATGAAGGCCGATATCGTGGCGCGCGACGAGACCGAGCAGGGCGACCGCGCGCTTCTGAACCTCGGGCATACCTTCGGGCATGCGCTGGAGGCCGCGACCGGCTATTCCGACCGGCTGCTCCATGGCGAGGGTGTCGCCATCGGCTGCGCGCTGGCCTTCGAGCTTTCGGCGCGCCTTGGGCTTTGCGCGCAGGAGGAGCCAAGCCGCGTGCGCGCACATCTCACCGAGATGAAGATGAAGCGCGATCTGTCCGATATTACTGGGGAATTGCCCGATGCCGACGGGCTTCTTTCGCTCATGGGGCAGGACAAGAAGGTGGTCGACGGACAGCTCCGCTTCATCCTCGCGCGCGGGATCGGAGAGGCCTTCGTGACCGCCGATGTGCCGCCTCAGGCGGTGCGCGGCGTTCTGGAGGACGCGTCGTCCGGGAACTGAAGGCCCGGCCGCCGCGTTCGAAACCCAGGCGGACTGATCGAAATGCCGTTTCAGAACGGCCATACGGTCCGATCGGGCCGAAACGTCCAACCCCGAACACACACCTGCTCGAGAAGGATCTCAATGCCACGCGATACCAAGCTGATCCTATGCCCGGTCAATCTGAGACATCTCAAGGATGACTACCGCGCCTACGAGGAGGCCATTGCCATGGCGAGACGCCGTGAGGCGAAGCTGCTGGTCGCGACGGTCGCGCCCGAGATGGAGCGAAACCTGAACATAAGGGACTCGAAAGGCTTCTGGGGCGAACAGCTGGCGAAATTCGTCAAGGATCATCCGGCCGATGGCGTCGAACTGGAAGCCATCGTGCGCATCGGTGCGGTTCATCGCCAGATCCTGAAACTGGCCGACGAACGGAATGTCGACCTGATCGTGATGGAATCCGCCAATCCCAAGGTTCAGGACTATCTTCTTGGCACCACCGCCAGCCATGTCGTTACACATGCGAAGTGCTCGGTCTATGTGGTGCGCGGATAGCCGACATCGCTTGAGCATGGCGGCCGATCCCCTCGGGAGGGCGTTGGACGGCAAACCCGGAACGGTCGCGTCACGCGCGATGCATCGGCATGGGTTAGCCCCGCACCACCAACTCACCGCGTTGGGACGCGTTGCGTTCGACCACCCGCGATCTCACTCGCCCTTAAAGGAGAGTTATCCATGGAAGCCAGATTTATCGCTGCCCTGATCCTGTTGCCCGTCGCAGCCATATTCATCTATGCGGGCATCCATGAATACCGGCGCTTCAAATCCAAGGGCCGTGCGAATTACGGGCTGGTCTACGACGAGGAGACGGGGACCACGCATGTAACCGAAATCCCCGAGGGCGAGGATAGCTACGATCTCGATGAATTCGACCCCGGTGACTACAACGTGGGACCGTCCAGGGACGAGACCGACGACGACCGGCGATAGAGGGCTCAGGACTATCTCAACCCGGTTCAGTTGCGAACACAGGACATTCCAGCGGTGTTCGATGCCGCCTCGCGGGTCACTCGGTCCCGCGATAGGGCTCCACGTATTGCAGCGCCATGTCCCACGGAAAGAAGATCCAGGTGTCCTGGCTGACCCCGGTGATGAACGTGTCCACCATCGGCTCGCCCTTGGGCTTTGCGTAGACGGTCGCGAAATGCGCCTTGGGATAGAGGAGGCGTACCAGTTCCAGGGTCTTGCCCGTATCGACAAGGTCGTCGACGATCAGCACGCCCTCGCCGTCGCCCATCATGGTCTTGTCGGGGCTTTTCAGCACCTCGGCCTCACGCTGGTGGTCGGCCTTGCCGCCGCCCGCGTGGTAGGATTTCACGCTGATCGTGTCGACGGTGCGGATGTCGAGTTCGCGCGCGACGATCATCGCGGGCGCCATGCCGCCCCGCGTGATGGCCACGACCGCGCGCCACGCGCCGTCCTCGCCCGGGCCGCGCTTGTCCAGCCGCCAGGCCAACGCGCGCGCATCGCGGTGGATCTGGTCCCACGAGACGTGGAAGCCCTTCTCGTGCGGCAGCGGGTTGATCATGGGCTAGGCTCCGTTGTTGCGTTCCAGCGTCATGTCGGGCGCATCGGGGTTCTTCATGCCGATGACGTTATAGCCCGAGTCGACATGGTGCACCTCGCCCGTGACCGCGCTGGAAAGGTCCGACAGAAGGTAAAGCGCCGATTTGCCGACCTCCTCCTGCGAGACGGTCCGGCGCAGCGGCGCGTTGTTCTCGTTCCATTTCAAGATGTAGCGGAAATCGCCGATGCCCGAGGCCGCCAGCGTCTTGATCGTGCCCGCCGAGATCGCGTTCACCCGGATGCCATCGCGGCCGAGGTCCTCGGCCAGGTACATGACCGAGGCCTCGAGCGCGGCCTTGGCCACGCCCATGACGTTGTAATGGGGCATGACCTTTTCCGCACCGAAATAGGTCAGCGTCAGAAGCGAGCCACCGTTGGGCATCATCTTCTCGGCGCGTTGGCAGACGGCGGTGAATGAATAGACCGAGATGTCCATGGTCATGGCGAAATTGGCGGGGCCGGTGTCCACGTAGCGGCCGCGCAATTCGTTCTTGTCGGAAAACCCGATGGCGTGGACCACGAAATCGAGGCTGCCCCATTCCTCTTTCAGCGCGGCGAAAAGCGCATCGAGGCTTTCGGCATCGCCCACGTCGCAGGGCAGCACGATGGAGGACCCGACCTCGGCGGCCAGCGGGCCCACGCGCTTGAGCAGTTGCTCGCCCTGGTACGAAAACGCCAGCTCGGCGCCTTCGGCGGCCACGGCCCTGGCGATGCCCCAGGCGATGGACTTGTCGTTGGCCAGCCCCATGATCAGCCCGCGTTTGCCTGTCATCAAGCCCATGGCCGTCTCCATCCTGTCGCGCCCGTGTCCCGGCATCCTCTAGGCCATCGCCCCGGACGCTGCAAGAACGCCACCGCTCTCTTGCCGCGCCAGGCGTGACGGATATGTTGCAGCGGCAGGAAGAAGGGGACACCCATGGCCGAGAGAACCGGAATTTTCGCGGGCGAGGATCCTTTCGTCCTGGCGCAGACGTGGCTGGCCGAGGCGGAGGGCACCGAACCCAACGACCCCAATGCCATCGCGCTGGCAAGCGTGGACGCGGACGGCATGCCCAATGCGCGGATGGTCCTTCTCAAGGAGATCGAGGCTGCGGGGCAGGGCGCGGGCGCATTCGTCTTCTATACCAACTACGAAAGCGCCAAGGGGCAGGAGCTTTCCGTTTCGGGCAAGGCGGCCTTCGTGATGCACTGGAAAAGCCTGCGCCGGCAAATCCGTGTCCGCGGCAACGTAGAGCGTGAAGAAGGTCCGCGCGCGGATGCCTACTACGCCTCACGCTCGCTCAAAAGCCGGCTCGGGGCCTGGGCCTCGCGACAGTCGCGGCCGCTCGACGGCCGCGCCTCGCTGATGGCCGAGGTGGCGAAGGTCACGGCGCAGCAGGGACCAAACCCGGCGCGCCCGCCCTTCTGGGGCGGCTTCCGCATCCGTCCGGTCGAGATCGAGTTCTGGGCCGATGGCGCGTTTCGCCTGCATGACCGGTTTCGCTGGACGCGTGACGGGGCGGGGCAGGAGATCTTGACGAACGGCTGGTCGGTGACGCGCCTGAACCCCTGATCGGAGACAGAATCCGGGCCGCGCCACGCCCCGTTCCAATGGCCGGCCCGTGAACGCATTCACGAAACGTGAATTTGCAAGTCCCGGAATTTTCGAAAAATTTTTCGGTTGCTCCCCGGGTCGGATGCCTGCGATATCTGGGCCGGGGACAATTTGCGGCACCACGTGCCAAGCAACGGGACTTTACCAGAATGACGGAGTGCGACACGGCGGACGAAGTCGTCCGCGGTCAGGTGAAATGGTTTGACGGCACACGGGGGTTCGGCTTCATCGTCGCTGATGACGGCGGTCCGGACATTCTGCTGCATGCCAATGTTTTGCGAAATTTCGGGCAAGGGTCGGTTGCGGAACATTCCGGCATCCTCGTTCGCGCCCATGAGACGCCGCGCGGGCTTCAGGCCAGCGAGGTGCTCGAGATCACGCCACCCGAGCCGGGGGAGGAAGCCGCGCGCAATCCGGGCGTGGCCATTCCCGATGCGCCGCCGGACGCGCCGTTCCTTGCGGCCCGCGTCAAATGGTTCGACAAGGCCAAGGGCTTTGGCTTTGCCAATGTTTTCGGGCAATCTGACGACGTGTTCGTACATGTCGAGGTTTTGCGCCGGTTCGGTCTGGCGGACCTGCAGGCCGGAGAGGCCGTGGCGATGAAGGTCGTGGACGGGCCGCGTGGCAAACTGGCAGCTGAGGTGCGGAGTTGGGATTTCGTGTGATCGGGGCGACGCATGCCCTTTTTTCGTGCAGAGGCCTTCGGGCGGCCATTGCGGCCGTGGGTGTCGCCGTGTTGGCGACGGGCGCGCAGGCGGCCTGCGACGCGGAGCGGGTCGAACTTCGTGGCGACTGGGGCAGCGCCCGGTTCGTGGTGGAGATCGCCGATACGCCGGAAACGCAGCAAAGAGGGCTGATGTTTGTCGAGCAGATGCCGCGCCGGGCCGGCATGCTCTTCGTGTTTCCCGATGAGCGGATGCGAACCTTCTGGATGCGCAACACGCTCATTTCCCTCGACATCATCTATTTCGACGCGACAGGCGCCTGGGTGAGTGCCCAGGAAAACGCAGTGCCGCTCGATGAGACGACGCTTCCCAGCGACGGCCCGGCGCAATATGTGCTCGAGATCAACGCGGGCCTCGTCGAGCAGTTCGGCATGGGCGCGGGTACCGAGATCCGGCATCCCGCCATCGATCAGGATCTCGCCGTCTGGTCCTGCGCGGCGGATTGACGGTGCAGCGACTGCGGGGCTTGCGCAGCGGTGGCGCGGGACGATAAGAGCACCGCACGGTCGGGGCGTGGCGCAGTCTGGTAGCGCACCTGTTTTGGGTACAGGGGGTCGTGAGTTCGAATCTCGCCGCCCCGACCACTTTCCTCACAGACACAATATCTGGTGGCTTTTCTGGCTGAGACGTCCCGATGCGGGGCTCCGCCTGTTCCCGATCGTGTCCAGAGCGCAACATCTGGTGTCTCGCCGGTTCACCCCCGCAGGTTTTTCACGACCCGATCCGACGGGCGTCACGGACATGGCGGGCGGCAGCGCTCCAGGGGTGAGTTTGGCGGATTCCCGCCGGTTCCGCCAATGATCGTGGGCGGTTGACGTGAGAGCAGTCTGGGGATGAATCATCAGCCCCACCCGGTGGTTCGGTTCGGGGCATTTTTGGCAAGCGAAAAAACTGTGACAAAGGCTTCAAAAATGCGTTGACGGTTTGGGTCCACCTACGTCAGTTTGTGTCCGTCGGGTGAAGCGCCACAACATATAGCGCAGCCGGACAGGGGCAGAGGGTCAACCTCGCAAACGAATGTTTGGATCCGATTTTACGCCGCGCAATTGGGTTGCGCGAGTGGAACCGGTTCGACGGCGTCGCATGCCCCGACGGACATCAACATGGCGCCCGACCGGCGAGCAGGGTCGGGACGCGACAGGGAACAGGGACAAGAGGCACCCATGAAAATCGAACGCAGATTCACCCGGGCCGGCGCGGACGCTTATGCGGAAGTGGACTTCACGACCACGAGCTCCGAGATCCGCAACCCCAACGGTACCGTGGTGTTCCGCCTCGACGAGGTCGAGGTGCCCGCAGGCTGGAGCCAGGTGGCGTCCGACGTCATCGCGCAGAAGTATTTCCGCAAGGCCGGCGTTCCCGCGGCCCTGAAGCCCGTGAAGGAGAAGGGCGTTCCCGATTTCCTCTGGCGCCATGTGGCCGACGAGAAGGCGCTGGAGGAGATACCGGAGGATCAGCGTTATGGCGGCGAGACGTCCGCCAGGCAGGTCTTCCGGCGCCTTGCTGGCGCCTGGGCCTACTGGGGCTGGAAGGGCGGCTATTTCTCAACCGAGGAGGACGCGCGCGCCTATTTCGACGAGATGCAGCTGATGCTCGCGCGCCAGATGGCCGCGCCGAACTCGCCGCAGTGGTTCAATACGGGCCTGCACTGGGCCTATGGCATCGACGGTCCTTCGCAGGGCCATCATTACGTGGACTACAAGACAGGCAAGCTGACTAAATCGAGCAGCGCCTACGAGCACCCACAGCCCCATGCCTGTTTCATCCAATCGGTGGCCGACGATCTGGTCAACGAGGGTGGCATCATGGATCTGTGGGTGCGAGAGGCCCGCCTGTTCAAGTACGGCTCCGGCACCGGCACCAACTTCTCTCACCTGCGCGGTGTGGGCGAGAAGCTCTCGGGCGGTGGCAAGTCGAGCGGTTTGATGGGCTTCCTGAAGATCGGCGACCGGGCGGCCGGTGCGATCAAGTCGGGCGGCACCACGCGGCGCGCGGCCAAGATGGTCATCGTCGATG
>CAZOBK010000007.1:0-78332 GCA_964578115.1 uncultured Roseicyclus sp. | reverse complement strand
TCGCCGCGCGAAGCGGCGCGAGGGCGTCCTTGTTCCGGGTGTGTGTATCGCTCACACGCCAGCCCTCTTTTGATCCGGCTGCGGGGCCTGTCGCGCGCCGCTGTCGTAGTGTTCCCAGCCCTGCCCGTCGAACACGTCGATACCCAGTTGCGCCAGAACGTGGGGGAAATCGACCATCACCCAGTTGTCCGTGATCTTGCCATCCACGACCTTCCAGAAATCCATGTAGCGGATTTCCACACGCTTGCCGGTCGGCGCGAGCCCCATGAACGTGCCGGAATGGGTCGCCTCCTGCCGCCCGAAGGCCGCGGCCCATTCGCCCATGTAAAGCCGCGCCTCGTCGATGCAGACCTTGTCGGAGAACGCCGCCTGAAACGGGCGCTGCCAGTTGTCCTGAAACTCCTGCAGCCCATGCTTCGTGCCGCAGCCGCAATTGCCCATCCAGCGAAAGCCTGTCGCGAAGAACTCCCCGATATCCTCGATCCGGTGGTCGTTGAGCCCATCCACCATGCCCTCGATCACCGCACGCGTCTCGGCGGTCCGGGACATATCCGTGTCACGGCTCAGCACCGCCTGTTCGGGACGCGCCCCGCTCATGCCATTCCCTCCCCTTGTTTCGGCATCGTTCAGCCCTTCACCGCCCCCGCCGTCAGACCGCTGACGATCTGGCGCTGGAACAGCAGGACCAGCACGAAAAGCGGTGCCGTGGCCGACACTACGGCGGCGACGGCGAACATGACGTTGCCCTCGGTCTGGGTCGTGCCGAGAAAGGCGGCGATCGCGGGCACCATCGTGCGGTTCGACTCGCTCAGCAACATCGTGGTCACGGCGAAGTCGTTGTAGGCCAGAAGGAAGCTGAACAGCCCCGTGGTGATCACGCCCGGCCACATGACGGGCACGATGACGAGGCGGAAGGCCTGAAACTGCGTGCAACCGTCAACCTTTGCGCTTTCGTCCAGATCCTTGGGGATGCTCTGGAAGAACGAGTGCAGCATCCACAGCGTGAAAGGCTGGTTGATCGCGACCAGCACGATGATCGCGGTCGGCAGAATGCCCCAGACATTCCACTCGAAAAACGGCAGCAGGTATCCCGACACCAGCGTGATGGGGGGGATGGCGCGGAAGATCAGCGCGATGATCAAAAGCCAGAACGTGTAGCGAAACCCCGAGCGCGACAGGGCATAGCCGCCCAGCGTGCCAATGGTCAGAGAGGTGCAGACGACGAAAAGGCAGACGATGGCCGTGTTCAGAGACGCACGCCAGAATTCTTCCTGCACCCAGGCGCCGTGATAGCCGGCGCCGGTGAATGGCGCGCCATGGGTTCTTTCGGTGTTGGTGCCGGTCAGCGCATCCGTCCAGTCCGCAATGGAGAAGAAATCGAGTTCAACCTTGAACGAGCCCCAGAATGTCCACAGGAACGGAAAGGCCGCGATGATCAGCCAGAAGACCACGAAACCGGTGGTCAGAAGCCGCAAGCCCACGGGGGCACGCATTGCTTTGGAGGCCATCAGATCTTCCCCTTGAAATCACGCCATGTCCGCACGAGCACGGGCGACAGCAATATGGCGACGCAGATCACCGTCATGACCGAGGTCGCCGCGGCCGAGGACAACTGCTGCGTCTCGCCGCCGAGGTCGCTAAGAATGAAATAGCTGAGCGACTGGGCATGGGCCTGCGCCTGGAAGCCGACGATGGGCTCCAGCACGCGGAAATTGTCCATCAGCTGGATCAGCGCCACGAAGGTCACCAGCGGCATCAGATGCGGCACGACGATATAGCGGACCTGCTGCCAGCGGGACGCGCCGTCGATCTTCGCGGCCTCGATCTGATCCTCCGGCATGGTCTGCAGACCCGCGTAGAAGACGACGAAGGCGAAGGGCGCGGAACTCCAGATGCCGTAAACGATCAGCGAAATCCACATCAGCGGCGTCGAGGCCTTCACCGACAGATCCGGATCGTTCAGGACCCAGGACAGGAAATTTCCCAGAATGCCGCGGTTGTCCACCATCCAGAACAGGATCAGGGAACCGACAAGCGGCGTCACGATCATGGGAAGGAGCGAAAAGAAGATCACCAGCCCCTTCAGCCATTTGGCCAGCGCGTTCACCGCGAGCGCGATGGCCAGACCCAGCAGGATCAGCAGCGGCGTGACGGTAAAGGTATAGGTCAGCGTGAAGGCCATCGCCCGATAGAACGGCAGGTCGCCAAGCTCGGAGACGAAATCGCCGATGCTGTCGGCGGCTCGCCAAACCTCCGCGACCTCGGCCACCGCGAGGTGATTCCGGTCGAGGTAGATGTCGATACCCACGAACCGTCCCAATGGCTCTTCGTCGCGGAGGACGCGGGTCGCCGCCCGATCGATCGTGGTCTCCTCGGTGCAGCTGAACGGCGTGCAGTTTTCCACCGTCACGAGAACCGGCTCATGCGGGGCAAACACCGATTGCGTGACGATCGACACGAGCGGTGCCGCGATGAACAAGAGCATCGCAAGCCCCGTGGGCAGGAAGAACCAGAAGAACGTGCGATGTTTCATTTTCGATGCCCCATGCGATCAGGGTCGGGAACGAACGAGGGCGCGTGCGGGGCGGTGCGGGGCGCGGAATTCACCGCGCCCCGCACCGGTGTCGGATGCGCCGGTCCGGCCTACTGCACGAAGCCCTGCTCGCGGGCGGCCGCGCGATAGGCCGCCTCGACATCGGCGAGCGCCTCTTCGGCGGTCTCGTCGCCCTGCATGAAATCGGCCAGTTCGTTGCCGAGCGCCGTGTGCATCAGGCCCATGTAAGGCAGCATCGGATAGGGCACCGTGTTCATCTCGGCAGCGGCAAAAACTCCGACGGCGGCTTCCGTCGGCTCATAGCCGGGGACCAGCCAAACGGCTTGGGTCCGGATTTCGTCGTCTGCCATCAGCTCCGGCCGGGTGCCGTTCATCATCGCGATGAAGGTGGCCTCGGCCTCTTCGTCGGAGATGTTGCTGGCCACGGTCCAGCCGTCCCACCACAGCGTAGAGGCCGGGATGTCGCCGTCGCCGACGGTCATCGGGCCCGCGATCGCGAAGCCGTCGACGACCTCCTGCGGCACGCCTTCCGCGGTGGTCAGCGTCGCGGCCCGGCTGCCCCACATGTTCATCAGGGCGACATTTCCGGCGCGGAATTCTGCGTTCGTGGCGTTGGAATCGTGGGTCAGGAAGTCGGGGTTCATGTATTCCGACAGCGCCTTCATCATTTCCAGCGCCTGCACTCCGGCCTCTGAATTCACGGCGGGCTCGGCGGTGCCGGGCTCGAAGAATTCACCGCCATAGCCGATGAACATGTTGTTGAATTCCTGCGCGAGGTTCCATCCCGCGGCATAGGCCCCGCCGACCGGGTATTCCATGACGCCCGCTTCGCGGATCGCCTCGGCGGCGGCCAGCATGTCCTCGTAGGTGGTCGGCGGCTCCAGCCCGACCTGTTCCAGAACATCGGCGCGATAGACCAGATGCTGCGCGTTTGCCATGAAGGCCACTGCCATGATGTCGCCGCCGACGGTGATCAACTGGTTCGGCGCGAGCGCCTCGCCATGGGCCTCGACCAGATCGTTGAGCGGGCGGATCACGTCGTTGTTGATCAGCGCCACGATGGACGAGTTCGCGATGATCGCCGAGGTGTATTCCGCCGGGTTGCCGGACATGCCGGCGACGTTGATCTGCTGATGCTCGGAGGTCAGGTTGGTCGACACTTCTGCGCCGCTGCAGGCCTGGGCGTTGGCGCCGACGGTCTGGATCGCCGGAAACTCGTTGCCCACGATCGACACGCGCGCGTCGATGGTACAGGCATGAGCATCCGAGACGATCGCGGTGCTGGACAGAAGCGCGAACGCCCCCGCGGTGGTGATTGACTTGAGATACATGGGTTCCTCCCGTTGGTGTTGAGTGGATGCGGCTGATGTAATGCATCCGTACTTGAACCGCGGTCCGCGCCGGCCCGCGAAACGATCGGGGTCAGTGCCCGATCCGCGCCCCCGTTTTCCTGTCGAACAGGTGGCAATGATCGACGGGGACCTCGATCGACACCATGTCGTCGATTTCCGCGCGATAGCTCTTTTCGGTCTTGGCGCTGACCAGCACGCCGCCGATGCGTAGGCTGACCATCGTCGCCTCGCCCAGAAGCTCCAGAGTGTAGATCGGCGCGTTGATCTGGCCACCGCTCTGCACGACGCGCGCGTCCTCGGCGCGAAAGCCCAGCGTCACCTGCCCGTCAGCCGCGGCGAGACCGGCGATCTTGACGCCCGGAGCGGTGAAGGTGCCACCCGAAACCGCCCCCTCGATCAGGTTCATCGCCGGGTTCCCGATGAAGCCCGCCACGAAGGTGTTGGCCGGCGTGTCGTAGATGTCGGTCGGGCTGCCGACCTGCTGCACGACGCCGCCCTTCATCACCACCACGCGGTCGGCCAGCGTCATCGCCTCGATCTGGTCATGGGTCACGTAGATCGTGGTGACGGCAAGCTCGTGGCTGAGGTTCTTGATCTGCGCCCGGGTCGAGACACGCAGCTTGGCATCGAGGTTCGACAGGGGCTCGTCCATCAGGAACACGTTGGGCTCACGCACGATGGCCCGCGCAAGCGCCACGCGCTGGCGCTGACCGCCCGACAGTTCCGCCGGCCTTCGGTGCAGGAAATCGTCGAGCTCCACCATCGCCGAGGCGCGGCGCACCCTCTCGTCATGTGTCGCGGGGTCGATGCCGCGCACCTTCAGCGGAAAGCGGATGTTCTCGTAGACATTCATGTTCGGGTAGAGCGCGTAGGACTGGAACACCATCGCCACATCCCGGTCCTTGGGGTCGAGATGGGTGACGTCGCGCCCGTCGATCAGGATCTCGCCGTCGGTCGGATCCTCCAGCCCCGCAATCATGCGCATCGTGGTGGTCTTGCCGCAGCCCGAAGGCCCGAGCAGTACGAGGAACTCACGGTCCGGAATCGTCAGGTCGAAATCGTCGACACCGACGAACGACCCCCAGCGCTTGCACACGTTGCGCAGAACGATTTCCGCCATGGCGACCCCCTGTCAGACATGCAGGCGCATTTTTGCATACGCTTGCAAAAACCCTAGACAGGAAAGCCGCAAGCTGGCAACTCTTTTCTTCGCGCACCTCGAGCGCAGACCGGAGGCCTATCCCAGATGACTGATTTTCAGGCGGAAAAAGCGCTCGTCGCCGCGCACCATGCCGCGTTGGCTGCGGCGACGCCGGGCGATACGGCCGCCGCGCTGGCCCGGCACACGCATCCGGACTGGCACTGGCGCGGCATGTGCCCCTTCGACGAACGGACCGGCGCCGAGGCCGTGGCGGAGGCGTTCTGGACCCCGCTTCTGACCTCTTTCACCAGCCTGCAGCGGCGCGAGGATATCTTCTTCGCGGGCCTCAACGAGATCGATGGCTTCACCGGAACATGGGTGGTGTCGATGGGCCACCTGATGGGCCTGTTCGACGCGCCATGGCTTGGCATCCGGCCTACCCACAAGCTCGCCATGCTGCGCTACGCGGAGTTCCACCGCGTGGCCGAGGGGCGGATCGTCGAGACGGCACAGTTCGTCGACATCCCGCACCTGATGACACAGGCCGGGCAAAACCCCTTCGGCCCGGCCACGGCGCAGCACCTCGTGCAGCCCGGGCCGCGCACCCATGACGGCCTTCTGCGCGACCCGCAGCCGCCCGGGGAAGGCGCCGCCACGCTGGCCCTGATCAAGGCGATGATCGCCGATCTCGGCACATGGGACCTCGGCCTGCCGCTCGAGGAGGAGTTGCGCCGCACATGGGCCGAGGACATGCTGTGGTGGGGCCCCGAGGGGATCGGTGCGACCTACACCATCCCGCGCTACGCCGCGCAACATTCCGGGCCCTTCCGCGCCGGCTTCACCGACCGCGCGCGCACCGGCCATCTCGCGCGGCTGGCCGAGGGGTCGTATGGCGGCTTCTTCGGCTGGCCCAACTTCACCGCTCGGCCGACGGGCGGCTTCATGGGCCTACCCGCCAGCGACAGGCCGGCGGAGTTCCGGGTCGTCGACATCTACCGGCGGGAAGGCGACAGGCTGGCCGAGAACTGGGTCTTCATCGACATGCTGCATTTCTTCCGCAGCCAGGGTGTGGACCTTCTCGCGCGGCTGAACCGGATCAACGGCGCCTGAGCGTGCCGAGACTGCCCGAGGCCACGGCGAGGATGATGATCGTGCCCACCAGCACCTCGCGGATGTAGCTGTCCACGTTCATCTGTGTGAGCCCGTTGTCGAGCAGACCGAGCAGCAGAACACCCAGAGCCGTGCCCAGAACGCGCGGTTCCCCCTCCTCGCTCATGGTCATGCCGAGGAACACGCAGGCGATGGCGTCCAGCATGAGCCCGTCGCCCTGCGTCGGGTTCGCCGAGGCCACACGCGAGGCATACATGAGCCCCGCGATCGCGGCGCCCATGCCGGTGAAGGTGAAGGCGAGCCACCGCAGGCGTTTCACCCGCGTGCCCGCCAGCCGCGCGGCCTCGATATTGCCGCCAATGGCATAGAGGCGGCGACCATAGGGCGTCTGTTCCAGCACCAGCCAGATGACCGCCAGAACCGCCAGCGCCACGAGCGTCAGCGCCGGGATGCGCCATTCGCCGAGCTCCAGCCCCGACCGAGCGAAACCCGAGAAACCGGCCGGGATGTCACGCCCGAACACAGTGCGCCCGTCCGAGACGACGAAGGCGAGGCCGCCGAAGACGGTCATGGTCCCGAGCGTGGCGACAAAAGGCAGGATGCCAAGTATGCTGACGAGAAACCCGTTCAGAAGCCCACCCACCACGCCCACGCCCAGCGCCGCGGCGATGGCCCAGCCGACCGGCCAGCCCGCCACGAACAGCGTCGCGGCCACCACGCCCGCAAGCGAGGCCATGGCGCCCACCGACAGGTCGAAATCCCCCATCGACATGACCACCGTCATGGTAAAGGCCACGACCGCCAGCATGGAAATCTGCTGCGACACGTTCAGAAGGTTCCGCGCGCTCAGGAACGTGTCGGGCAGGTTCACGGCGAAGAAGATCACCATCAGCGCGAAGCCCGCGAGGGTGCCATAGCGGCGCAGGTGCACGGCGACGTTCATGCCACGGCCTCCGCCGGTCGGTCACCGTAGATCATCGCCAGAAGCCGCGCCGAAGTCAGGCCCGCCGCCTCGACGATCCCGGCCTGCCGTCCGCCGCTGAGGATCAGGATCCGGTCGCACATTCCGATCAGCTCCGGCAGATCGGATGAGGTCATCACCACGCCCGTCCCCGTCGCACTCAGCCGCCGGATGGACCGATAGATGTCGCCGCGCGCGCCCACGTCCACGCCGCGCGTGGGTTCGTCCAGAAGCGCAAGGCGCGGCGTGCCTGCCACCGCACGGGCGAAGACCACCTTCTGCTGGTTGCCGCCCGACAGCGTCGCCACGCTCTGGCCCAACCGGTCGTATTTCAGACGCACCTCGCGTCCCCGCGCCTCGGCCTCCACGCGTTCGGCGCGGCCCCGCGACCAGAGGCCCATACGGCTGAGCCTTTGCAGATGCGGCAGCACCACGTTGGGCGCGATGCTCCGGCCCAGCATCAGCCCCTCGGCCCGCCGCTCTCGCGGGACATAGGCGACGCCCCGGCCCCAAGCTTCGGCGGCGGAGCGCGGTCCGGGCTCGCCGCCGAGCGTGACGCGGCCGTTCCGGAGCGTCAGGTCGCCCAAAAGCGCGCGCAGGACTTCCGACTGCCCCGCTCCCTCAAGACCCGCGATGCCGAGGATTTCCCCTCGCCGGAGCCGGAACGCCACGTCGCGCACCGGCCTCACGGACAGGCCCGCGACATCGAGCACGATCTCCCGTCCCGGCGCGGTGCCTTCAGGTCGCGCGGGATAGGCGTCGGCCAGCGGCTGGCCCGTCATCGCTTCGATGATGCCCTCCTTCGAGGTCTCCGCCATCGGACAGCTCAGCGCCACCGCCCCGTCGCGCAGGACCGTGACGCGGTTGGCAATCGCCACCACCTCGGCCATGCGGTGCGAGACATAGAGGATCGCCGCCCCCCGCGCCTTCAGCTCGGCGATCACGGCGAACAGCCGGTCGGCTTCGGCATGGGTCAGCGCGGCAGTGGGCTCGTCCATCACGAAAACCGAAGGCGGGGTGTCGTCGGCGGCCAGAATCCCCGCCAGAACGGTCAGCATCCGGTCGCCAGTCGACAGGCCCCCGGCCCGCGCGCCCGGATCGATATGGGTCGCCCCGAACCGCGCCAGAGCGTCGGCCGCGCGCGCCCGAAGCGCCGCCCAGTCCACCGCCAGGCCGAAGCGGCGCGGGGTGTGGCGGGACAGAAGGATGTTCTCGGCCACCGACAGCGACGGCACGATGTTGAGTTCCTGGTGCACGAAACGCAGACCCAGCGCGGCCGCATCGGCCGGTCCGGCAAGACGCCGTTCGGCGCCATCGACGGCAAGCGTCATGCGATCGGCATCAACGATACCCGCCAGAACCTTGATAAGCGTGGATTTGCCCGCGCCGTTCTCACCCATCAGCGCATGCACTTCGCCCGGATGCAGTGTCAGGTCCACACCGCGCAACACGCGCGCGGGACCATAGCTCTTGTCGAGACCGGAAATCGTGAGCGTCCGCATGAAACCCCTTGGAACATCAGAAGAAAGGGGCAGCCCGCCCGGGCCGCCCCATGGATCGCGCTCAAGCCCCGCTCACTCGTCCACGTTGGCCGCAGTGATGAGAACCGTCGGCACATAGGTAACGGGTGCCGTGATCGTCTCGCCCGAGACGAGCCGCGCCACGGCATCGGCCGCCGCCGCCCCGATCCCCTCGAAATCCTGCGCCATGGAGGCTTCGAAACTTCCGCCCGACGCGATCGCGTCCCGCGCCTGCGGATTGGCGTCCATCCCGACGATCACGATGCCTTCGTCGCCGCGGCCCGCATCCTCGATAGCCTGCAGCGCGCCCAGCGCGGGCTGGTCCCAGGCGGCCCAGACCGCCGCGATGGAGCCCGGTTCGGGATTGGCGGCCAGAAGCGCCTCCATCTGCGCGCGTGAATCGGCGATACCGCCGTCCTGCACGTCAGGGGTCACGCGGGCCAGCACGTCGATATCCGGCGTGTTGGCGAAGATCGCGTCGGCGATCACGCCCCGGATCTGCACCGGCGGGAAGGGGTCGAAGACGAACATGACCACATTTCCCTGCCCGTTCAGACGGTTGACCACATAGGCTGCGGTCTCGGCGGCCATGGCGTAGCCGTTCGACGTGACGTTGGTGGCCAGATAGGGCGACATGCCAGCATCCATACCGACGACGGGAATGCCGGCATCGGCGGCCATGGCGAGGCCGGCTTCAACCTGCGCGGGGTCGACGTTGATCACGATGGCGTCCACGCCTTGCGTCACCGCGTCCTCGATCCGGCTGATGACGGCGGCGATGTCGCCCGCCGTGTCGATGACATTGACATCCCAGCCGCTGCCCTCGGCCGCGGCCTCGAACCCGTCGATGTAGAACTGCGTTCCCGGCTGCGCGAGATACGGCGTGATGACCGCCACGCGGTCCTGCGCCACCGCCGCAGTGGCAAGCAGCGCCGCTCCGACGCCGATCAGTATGTCCTTGAGTCCCATGTCTCTTCCCCGTTGCTGGACCGTGTTGGCCGAAACATGCCCCGCCCCTCCGGAAGGGGCAAGCGCCTAACCCATCGCCGCGAGCGCATGATTGGTCGCGCGCGCCGCCTCATAGGCGGGACGATAAAGAGCATAGAGCGCCTCGGCCCGGTCCTGCGCCTCGGGCTCGGGTGTATAGGTCTGGTCGAAACGCACCGCCTCGGCCAGTGCGGTATCGAGGCTGGGCTGCAAGCCCGCCGCCACGGCCGCCAGCGCCGCCGCGCCCAGCGCGCCGGGGTCGCGCACCGCCAGACGGCGCAACTCGCGGCCCAGCACGTCGACCCTGATCCGGTTCCAGGTTTCCGAGACGAACCCGCCCCCGCCGCAATTGAGCACTTCCGCGCGCATGCCGGAGGAGGCATCGAGCGCGGCGAAGGCCAGCCGCACGGACATGGCCACGCCCTCCAGCACCGCGCGCGCGATCTCGGCCCTGCCCATGGAGTTGTCGAGACCAAGAAAGGTGCCCCGCGCCGAGGCATCCCAGAGCGGCGCGCGTTCGCCGGAGAGATGCGGCAGGAAAAGCGCGTTCGCGCCCCTGGCCGGCAGCGCCGCCACCTCCGCCATCAGGACCTCGGGCCGCGTGTCGAACAGGCCGCAGAGCCACGCCAGCGACGCGCCCCCCGATTGCGTGGGCGCGGCGTGCAGCGTCAGGCCCATATGGGGCGGAAAGACCAGCGCGCCCTCGGCCGGGTTGACGGTTGCCGAGATGACACCGGGTATCTCGCTGGTGCCGGAAAGATACATCGCGTCGCCCTCGGCCCGGACGCCCACGCCGAACATCGACGCCCATGCGTCCATGAGCCCGGTGGCCACCGGCACCGCGCGGTCGGCGCCCGGCAACTTGGCGTGGCCCGCGACGGTGACGGGGTCGCGCAACTCCGGCAGGCGCCCCGCCGCGCCGTCGACCCGGGCGAAAAGGTCCGCGATGAAGGCACCGTTCTGCCCCACCGCGCCGATCTGGCTGACGGGGTCGGAAACATGGACCCCCGAAAGCTGGCCGATCACCCAGTCCTTGGGCAACAGAACCTGCGCCGTCGCCGCCCAGAGATCGGGGCGCGCCTCCGCCATCCATTCCATGCGCGCGGCCATGTGGCTGGCATCGACACCCATGGCCGCGCCCCACCAGGCTGCGCGATCGGCCTTGGTGATGCCGGCATCGAGGGACGACGCGGCGGCGCGGGCGCGCGTGTCCGCCCAGGTTATCGCCGGATGCACCGGCGTGCCATCGGCCGCACAGAAGACATGGGTGTTGACCTGGCTGGTCACGCCGATCGTCTCGATTGCGGGGGCGAGGCCGGCCTTCGCGATCTCGTCGAAAGCCTCGGACAGGCAGCGCATCCAGTCGGCGGGGTCCTGTTCGGAAAACGCGCCGTTTCGGGCGGTCGGATAGGCTCGCGCATAACGGTGCCGTTCCCGCCCATCCGTGTCGTAGACGACCACCTTGACCGCGGTCGTTCCGACATCGATTCCCATCAGAAGCGGTGCGTCGCCCATGCCCGGCCCTCCCTGTCCCGTCCCTGTCGTGGCGAGTAGCCTAGACGCGCGGCCCGGCGCGCGCCAGTGGCGCGGAGACGGTCGGGCGGGGCCGATGGATGGTTTTGAGCGGATTTCCGAAAATGTATTTTTGTCAGTGTGTTACATGTGTCCTGCAAGAGTATCCACAGACGTCGCCAATCGGTGGATAACGTTGTGGTCTCTGCAGTTGGCAGCTCACATGGCGGCCAAACGCCAATCCTCTCACAACGAACGCAAAAGCCCTTTTGTCCACATGTGGAAACGCTGTGAGCAATTCACCGTTTTCAACGCATCCAATCCGGTTCGAACGTCACATCACCACAACCGGCCAGAACGGCAACCCGTTCGATCTCGTCAACCAGCCTCTGGCGCCGTCCGCTGCCCATCCGCACACCCGGCTCGGGCCAGAAGGCGCGCACTTTCAGGCACGTCCGGCCCTGCCCCGCCGCCATGTCGATCCGCCCCGCAAGACGTGTGCCCTCGAGCACCGGAAAGACGTAGTAGCCGTAGCGCCGCTGCGCGTCGGGCACGAAAATCTCGATCCGGTAGCGAAAGCCGAAAAGCCGCTCCGCGCGCTTGCGGTCGCGCAGCGCCGGGTCGAAGGGGCTGAGCACGCGCAGGCGCGCCCCGGGCTCTGGTAGCGCGGCGGCCGCCTCGACCGCATCCGGCCATGCGACGGAGCGCCGGATGCTCCCGTCGGCGCAGCCCACATCCACCTCGACCACCCGCCCCGCGCGAAGCGCGTCCGCCACCCAGGCCCGCGCCTCGGCCGGGGTCACGAGGTCCCAGAAGGCCGCAAGCTCGCCGCTGGTAGCGAAGCCCAGCCGGTCGAGCGCGGTCGAACAGGCCCAGTCGATGGTCTCCGCGAGGTCGGGCTGCTTCGCGTTGAGAACTTCCGGGGGCACGACCCGCCCGGCCAGGTCGTAGAGCTTGCGGAACCCGTCGCGCCGGGTGACCGCCAGATCGCCCGAGCGCCACAGGTATTCGAGCGCGGTCTTGGAGGGGTGCCAATCCCACCAGCCTGTCGATTTCTCCGCCCGTTCGCCCCGAAAATCCGCGCTGGAGACCGGGCCATGATCGGCCACATGGGCGAGCACGCGGTCAAGCTCGCCGTGAAACCGGTCCCCGTGCCAGTTCTTCCAGCGACCATGAAGCCGCGCGCGGTCCCGCGCGAACCGCAGCCGCCAATGGGGGTAGAACGCCATCGGCACGATCGCGGCATCGTGGGTCCAGTGCTCGAAGGTGACGCGCGCCCGGTCGTTCAACCATCGCAACGAGGCGGGCCTGTAGGACGGACGCCGCGACCAGAGGATCAAGTCATGCGCGCGTGCGAGCGTGTTGACGCTGTCGACCTGCACGAAGCCCAGCCGGTCGATGAGGGCCGCCAACGCGGCGCCCTTCGCGGGGCCCGCCGGTGGCTCGAGCAATGCGTGGCGGTCGAGAAAGAGCTTCCGCGCAAACGCATTCGGCAAGGTCGGACGGCTCATCAGGGCGACCGGACTTCTTCGAAAAATCGCGTCGCGCTACGGATGCCGCCACTCCCAGGGACGCGTGTATTCGCCCAGCACCTCGCGCACGGCTTCCTCATCGACGTCGCCCGTGCGATCGAGCCCCGCGACGAGGCCGAGCTTCTTGTCCTCGCGCACCTCGGCCACGCGCACGGGCAGCCCCGCCTCCTCCAGCACGGCATCGTAGACCCGCGTGATGGCGTGTTTTCTCAACTCGGGCTTGAAGATCTTGCCCACGGCAGTCTTGGGCAGTTCCGGCAGGATTTCCAGGTGCTTCGGGATCGCGGCGCGTTCGTGGACATGCTCCTTGCACCAGTCCATGAGTTCTTTGACTTCTGCATGAGCGCCGTCCACCAACTCCACGTAAACGCAGGGCAATTCGCCGGCGAAGGCATCGGGCTGCCCGATCGCGCCGGCGAAGGCCACGGCGGGGTGGCCGGCCAGCGCCTCCTCGATCTCGGCGGGGTCGATGTTGTGGCCGCCCCGGATGATCAGGTCCTTCGCACGGCCGGTGATCCAGATATAGCCATCCGCGTCGATGCGGCCCAGATCACCGGTCCTGAGATACTGGCCGAAATGGTAAAGCTCCTGGTTCTTGGCGCCCTCGGTATAGGTCGCGCCCTCCAGAACGCCGGGGTTGTCGACACAAATCTCGCCAACCTCGTCCACATCGCAGTCGATGGGCCCGGACGGCGTCTGCTTGAGGATGCGCACGTCGCAATGGGGAAACGGGATGCCGACCGAGCCGATCTTCTTCTCGCCATCGACCGGGTTGCAGGACACGAGGCAGGTCGCCTCGGTCAGGCCATAGCCTTCCACCAGCGTGATGCCGGCGGCCTTCTCGAAACGGTGAAACAGTTCCACCGGCAGCGGCGCGGAGCCCGAAAAGGCGGTCTTTACGGTCGAGACATCGGCATTCACCGGTCGCTGCATCATCGCCGCAATCGCGGTCGGCACCGTGATGATGAAGGTGACCTTCCATCGTTCGACCAGTTTCCAAAAATTGTCGAAGACGCCCTCGCCCCTGTAGCCCTGTGGGGTGGGCAGGATGATGTGCCCGCCCGAGGCGACCATGGCCATAAGGATGACGTGACAGGCAAAGACATGGAAGAGCGGCAAGGGACAGATCACGTTGTCCTCTTCGGTGAAGAGCAGCGTGTGCCCGACCCAGCCATTGTAGATCATCCCCGCATAGCTGTGCTGCGCGACCTTGGGCATGCCGGTGGTCCCGCCGGTATGGAAATAGGCGGCGACGCGGTCTCGCTTGGAATCCTCGAAGGTCAGACGGTCGCGTGGGTGCTTCGCCACCTCCGTGTCCCAGTCGGCAACACGGGCGCGGTGGCCAGTGGGGTTTTTCGGTCGGATAAAGGGAACGATGAACTTCTTGATCCCCGTCAGGTAGCGCAAGAGGTCCACCTCGAGCACGACCTGCACATTGGGCGCATTGCGCACGGCTTCGGCCATCTTCTGGGCAACGTCGGTCTTTGGAAATTCCTTGAGCGTGACGACGACCTTGGCCTTCGTCTCGCGCAGGATGGCGGCGATCTGCTCGGGCTCAAGTAGCGGGTTGATCGGGTTCACGATCCCGGCCGTCGCCCCACCCAAAATCGTCACCGCCGTCTCGGTACAGTTCGGCAGCACGAAGGCGACGGTGTCGGTCTCCTGCACGCCGAGTGCGCGGAACATGTTGGCCGCCTGCGTGACACGGGCGTGCAACTCGGACCAGCTGAGCGTTTCGGCCTTGTCCTTCGGCCCGGAAAACATCTGGAACGTCAGGGCGTTGCGGGCCCCGTGCTTGCGGGCCGTCTGCGTCAGTTGCTCAAAAAGTGTCGTCGCCGGCAGGCTCGCGGGCCAAGGCATGTCCGCCTCGATCTCGGCAATGTCGCCGGCATTGGCGAATCTCACCATGCCGTCCTCCCTTGGTGATGACCGGCGCCCGGTATTCCGGGTCGCGCGGTCGTCACAGCATGGGCAGAAGCGGCGCGCCGCGCAAGCCTTGCGGCCTATTCGGCGGCGAGGCCTTCGGTGAACTGCAGCCGCGCGAGACGGGCATAAAGACCGCCCTCGGCCACGAGGCTGTCATGGCTGCCTTCGGCGACGATGCGCCCGCCCTCGAAGACGAGGATCCGGTCGGCCTGTTTCACGGTGGCGAGCCTGTGGGCGACGATCAGCGTCGTGCGTTCCTCGGAAAGCCGCGCGACGGCATCCTGCACGAGCCGCTCGGATTCCGCATCGAGCGCGCTGGTGGCTTCGTCGAGCAGCAGGATCGGCGCATCCCGCAGGATGGCGCGGGCGATGGCGATACGCTGCTTCTGTCCGCCCGACAGCATCAGGCCCCGCTCGCCGACGAAAGTGTCGTAGCCCCGCGGCAGCTCTTCAAGGAAGCGATGGGCCGCGGCGGCGCGGGCGGCGGCCTCGACCTCCGCATCGGTGGCGTCGGGGCGGCCGAAGCGGATGTTCTCGCGTGCCGAGGCGCCGAAGATCACCGGGTCCTGCGGCACCAGCGCCATGGCCGCGCGGAAGGTTTCGCGGCGCATCTCGGTCAGCGGCACCCCGTCCAGCGTGATCCGCCCCGAGCCGGGGTCGTAAAAGCGCATGAGAAGCTGGAAGACGGTGGTCTTGCCCGCCCCCGATGGCCCGACCAGCGCGACAGTCTCGCCCGGACGTATTGTGAAGCTGATGCCGTCGAGCGCATGGCTTTCGGGCCGCGTGGGGTAGTGGAAGACCACGTTCTCGAAGGTGATGACGCCGCGCCCGCCCTGCGGCAGGGGCCGGCCCTTTGCGGGGTCCTCGACCGTGTCCTCGGTGTTCATGAGCTCCACCAGCCGCTCCGTCGCGCCCGAGGCGCGCTGAAGCTCGCCCCAGATCTCGCTGAGCGCGCCCACGGACCCGCCGACCATGATCGCGTAGATCAGGAACTGGATCAGCTCACCCACCGTCATCGCCTCGGCCCGGACGTCGCGCGCGCCGATCCACAGCACGACGACAATGCCCGCGAAGACGAGCGAAATGACGATGATCGTCATCACCGCCCGCGTGGCGATCCGTTTCTTGGCGCTGTCGAAGCTCTTCTCGGTGACCGCGTCGAACTGGGCCGCCGAGGGGCGCTCATGGGTGAAGGCCTGCACCGTCTGCACCGAGGACAGCGCCTCCGAGGCGTTGCCCGAGCTTTCCGCGATCCAGTCCTGGCTTTCGCGGCTGAGCTTGCGCAACCGCCGGCCAAGCACGACGATCGGGATGATGACGACGGGCACGATCAGCAGGACTGCGCTCGATAGCTTGGGCGAGGTGATCGTCATCAGAACGAGCCCGCCCAGCAGGATCAGCATGTTCCTCAGCGCGATCGACACGCTGGAGGAAATGACGCTGAGCAGAAGCGTCGTGTCGGTGGTGATCCGGCTCAGCACCTCGCCGGTCATGATGCGTTCGAAGAAGGCGGGGCTCATCCCGATCATTCGGTCGAAGACGGCCTTGCGGATGTCGGCCACCACCCGTTCGCCCAGCCGGGTGACAAGGTAGAACCGCAGCGCAGCGCCGGCGGCGAAGATGATGGCGACGACCAGAAGCGCGAAGAAATACTGGTCCAGAAGCTCGACGCTCGAGGTCTCGAACCCGTCGACGACGCGCCGGACGGCCAGCGGAATGGTCAGCGACACCACCGCCGTCAGCACAAGCGCGCCGAAGGCCGCCGCCAGCATCAGCTTGTAGGGCGCAAGGAACGGGCCGAGCGCGCGCAGGCTCCCGATGCGGCGCGATTTCGCGCGCTCCTCGGACGCCGCGCTGCCCGGCGCCGGTTTCAGGGGGGCCGTCGATTGTTCGGATGCTGCCATGATGTTTCGCGTATCGTCTCCTGCAACCATAGCGTTAGCGCCGGGCGCCCCGGGGCACAAGACGGACGGGATGTCACGGCACAGGCGGAAAGGATTGGAGCGGGCGACGGGAATCGAACCCGTATCTCTTGCTTGGAAGGCAAGGGTCTTACCATTACACAACGCCCGCTTGAGGCAGACTTCACGTATGTCATGGATTTTCGCGGGTCAAGGGCCGCAGGCTGCCCGGGTGGCGCCCATAGCCCTTTGGAGGAGCGGCAGAACCGGGCGGTAGGGAGCGGTGCGGAACTGCGCGTCGGGGCCGGACGTTGGTCGGCTGAACCTCACCGAGAAAGGAGCAGCACCGTGTCACGTTCAGACCCGACAAACGAAAACCGGCCAAGAACCGCCGGCTCATCCGCGTGGGGGGGCGGTCTTGGACTTGCAGCCGGCCTCGCCGTGCTGGCGATCGCGGGCCTCGTGGTCCTCGCGACCTTGACCGATGATCCCATTGTGGATTTCGACACCGAAAGTTCGGTCGAGGACGCGCGCCCGACAGGCGCCGGCAGCCTGCCCGAAGGCGATGCGGGCCTCTACAACGATGCCCTGACCAATGGGGCCGACGACAGCGATTTCATCGCGCCCAGCGCGCCTACCGAAGCGACGCCCGCCCCCTTGCTGGAGCCCCCGGACTTGTCCGAGACCCGCGTCGCCCCAGGCGAAGGACAGCAACAAGAGGCTCCCGCCGACAACTAGGAGGGACCACCGCGGACGCACCGGTCCGAACCGCTAAGGGCGCCCGAGCGGCGCCCTTTTGGGTGTTGGGTCCACGACTTTGGCGGGGTCTGGTCGAGCGCGTCGCGCAGGCCCCGCAATGGGTGATGCCGGACAACGCAACGCTCCCGTGGGTCGAAAGCCAGGACGTGCAAACCCGGACGTGCAAAACGGCGACCCCGAAGTCATCGCGGCCGCCGCTTCGCCTTGTCCAGTCTTGCCGCGCTACCTTGGCGTGCGCCCCCGAAGGGCACGGGCCAGAAGGGCGATGACGAAAAGTCCGATGAAGATGAAAAACAGGATCTGCGCGATTCCGGCAGATGCGCTCGCGATGCCGCCGAAGCCGAACAGCGCGGCGACAAGCGCGATTATGAGAAAGGCGATTGCCCATCCAAGCATGGTTCCTACTCCTCTGCGGTTACATTGGAGAAACGACCCCTGCCCGGGATTGTTCCAAACGCGGGAAGGCGATGACGCGATCAATCGGTGCGGCGTTCGGTCAGGCCGGCGTCTCGGAGCACGCGCAGCACATCCTCGGTCCGAAAGGGTTCGGACAGCAGGTACACGTTCGGAGGCAGATCCGCGGGCGCACTCATGCCGGAGAAAAGCACGATCGTCCGCTCAGCCACCCACCCCGCCTTTTCGAAGAGCGTCGACACTTCCGCGCCCGCGCCACCAGCCTCGGTGATCCAGAGGTCGGGCCGCTGCCGGGCGCTTGCTCTTTTCGTGCCACCCAGGATGACCTCGCTCGCGCCGGCCAGTACCACGATCTCGCGCAGGTCTTCCGCCACAAGCGGCATCGGATGGTCGATCTGGACGCGGCATCCCCGCCGCAGTTTCACCCTGCCCACGGTATTTCCCCGAACTTTCCGGTATCGGCACGAGGTTAGCAGTTCCGCCGCACATGTGACAGACCATGGCCGGCAAAAGCGGTTGCGTCGGCTGCGTGCCGCCTCAGCGGCTTGTCGGCCGGCGAAGGCGCGCCCGTTGCTGTCGAAGAACAAAAAAGGGGCTCACCCTGCGGCGAACCCCTTCGTGGGCTGTCTCGGGATCAAGCCGTCAGATCCGGCTCCGGTCGGCGCGCGGGCCGAAGATCAGCCAGGCAATGAAGCCCAGGATCGGCAACAGTATCACGACGAGGCACCACAGCACCTTCTTGCCGGTGGTGGCCGTGGAGCCGATGATCGAGATAATCGCCCAGAGATCGAGGATCAGGATGACGAGGCCGCCAAGGCCAGTGATCTCCACCATGGTTCTCTCCTTATGCCTTCGCGATTTCGGCGCCGGGTTTTGCGGTTTCGGCCCCGGTTTCCAGACCGATCATTGGGTTTCCTCCGCGACCGTATTGTCCTCGTTGTCGACGATGATTGACGGGCCGCCGGTGACGGCATCGCCATCGGTGGTTTCGGTCGGAACGCCGTCGGGCGCGGCCTGCTCGTCGAGCGGCATGCCCGGCCACACGAAGGCCGCGAGCGCCAGGAGCGCGACGAAGATCAAGCCCCCGACGATCCCGATGAGGGGGCCGCGATGGCGTTTCTGTTGGGTTTCGATATCGGTGCGTGGTGCTGACATGGTGTCCCTCCTAGATGGCAACACAACGCACGCACGCGGCTCATGTTCCGCCGGGCGGGTCCTCTTCAACCTCGGCCTTCACCTGCCCCCAGGCGAGGAAGGCGAAAACCGCCGTGCCGCCCGCGACATTGCCCGCCAGCACCGGCAGGAAGAAATCCAATGCCGCCGCCCTGGGCGCGAGATCGCCTGACAGAAGCAGCACCCACATCTCGACGCTGCCCGCGATGATATGAGTGAAGTCGCCCGCCGCGATCAGCCAGGTGATCAGGACGATGATCATCACCTCGTTGCCCTGCTGCGCAGGGATCATCCAGACGATGGCGGCGACAAGAATGCCCGCCGGGATCGCCTTGAGAAACGCCACGCCCGGCGCGAAGCCCGTAGCGTGTTCCGACAGTTCGAAGATCGCGGCCAGCAGCGGCTCGGCCATGGTGCCCGAATGGACGATGAAGGCCGCAGCGACAGCCGCCCCGACCACGTTGGCGGCCAGCACCAGACCCCAGAGCCGCAGCACGAGCCAGAGACAGGTAAGGTCCCACCTCATGACCAGCGGCAGGATCGTCGTGATGGTGTTCTCGGTGAAGAGCTGCATCCGGCCGAGGATGATCAGCAGAAAGCCGAAACTGTAGCCGAGGTTCTCGACGAGATAGGCCCATTGCGCAGCGGGCAGGTAGGCCCTCAGGATCGCCTCGCCCAGAACGGAAAACGAGATCAGGATCCCTGCGGTCATCCCCGACCAAAGAAGTGACGCGGTGGGGCGATGCAGCTCCTCCTCGCCGTCGCGGCGGATGACCTCGTAGATCATCCTGGCCGTCAGGCGACCCGCCTCCTGTATGGCTTCTTCTTCTTCATTTTCTTCCTGCATGACATCCCCCGCGCCCGCGCAATGGGGGTGCGAGCCCTTTTCGCCGGATGATAAGAACCTAGCCGGTTGCCAGAAGGCTTTCCGTGGAGGCGAAGAACATCGCCTGACTGACGGCGGTGCGCACCTGTTCCTCGGTATAGGGCTTGGCGATCAGGAAGGCGGGTTCGGGCCGCTCGCCCGTGAGCAGGCGTTCGGGAAAGGCGGTGATGAAGATCACCGGCACGTCGCCCAGCTCGGCGAGAAGATCGTTCACCGCGTCGATGCCCGAGGATTTGTCCGCCAGCTGGATATCGGCGAGGATCAGGTCCGGCGAGTGGCGCAGGCCGATCTCGCTTGCGCCTGCGCGGGTGCGCGCGACGCCGACGACCTTGTGGCCCATGCCTTCGACGATGGCCTCGAGATCGAGCGCGATGATCGCCTCGTCCTCGATGATCAGCACGTCCCCGGTGACCATCCGGCCCATCTCGTCGCGGGCGCGTTCGATGAGCGCGATGGCCTCCTCGCGATCGACCCCCAGGATCTCGCCGATGGCCTCGAACGCGAAGCTCTCGATCGTGCCGAGCAAGAGCGCCTCGCGCGAATTGGGGCTGAGCCCCTGCAGACGCCACTGCGCACGCTGCTCCAGCGGGTCGTCGGCCACGTCGGTATCTTCGACGATGGCGCCCGAGGAGGTCCATATCCGGTGAAAAACGCCGAAAAGGCCGGTCTTGACCGTGGAAAAGTCGTTAATTGTTTCTTTGTCAGCAACAATGGCCTCCAGTGTGGCCATTGCGTAGCGGTCTCCGGTCTCCTGCGCACCCGTAAGCGCGCGCGCGTAACGCCGCAGATAGGGCAGGTTTTCCGCGACTGCCCGGTCCAGACCGCCCCCGGGTTGGCCCCCCGATTGATCTCCTGTCTCGTTGTCTGCCATCATTTTTCGTAACCTCATGATTTTTTATGGAACCATTCGCGCTAAGGTTGGTTCCACATCCGCAGTCAAAAAGTGGCCACCATCGGAACATGCCAGCAAAACGGACCAAATCCAAATTGGATCAGCAAATCGACGAAAACCTCAAGCGCGTCTACGACGACATGCTCAAGGAGGACGTGCCCGACAGGTTCATGGATCTGATCCAGCAGCTGCGGCAATCCGACGGTTCCCGAAGCCCCGACGGGTCCGACGGGAATGATAGCGATGACACGTGATCCAAGAGACGAAATCGTCGATCATCTGCCTTCGCTTCGTGCCTTCGCAATGTCGCTGACACGAAACAGCGCGACGGCCGACGACATCGTGCAGGACACGATCGTCAAGGCATGGTCGAACATCGAAAAGTTCGAGCCCGGCACCAACATGCGCGCCTGGCTCTTCACGATCCTGCGCAACACCTACTATTCGCTCCATCGCAAGCGGTCTCGCGAGGTGTCCGATATCGATGGCGAATACGCCGCACAGATGTCCGAAAAGCCCGAACATGACGGGCGGCTCTCTATGAACGACTTCCAGAAGGCCTTCGCGCAGCTGCCCGACGACCAGCGCGAGGTGCTGATTCTGGTGGGCGCATCGGGCTTTTCCTACGAAGAGGCCGCAGAGATGTGCGGCTGCGCCGTCGGTACGATCAAGAGCCGCGCCAACAGGGGCCGCAAGCGGCTGGCGGAACTGATGCAGCTCGAGGACGGCGAGAGCATGGAAATGACCGACGCCGCGACGCTCGGCGTGGTGAACGCGCCGCCCTCCGGATGAAGCCCGACGCGGTGGGGCCGCGGCACTGGGCGCGGTCGCTGAAGACCCGGCTGATCGCGTTTCTGACCATCGCGCTTCTGCCGCTGGGTGTGATCGCCGTGCTGCAGACCGTTCAGGTGACGCGCGAGGCGACCCGGCTGGCCGAACGTGACGTGCTGGCGCGGACAGACCGGGCGGCGGCCGAACAGGGCGCGGCCCTGCGGCGCGCGATCGGCGCGGCCGACGCGCTGGGCATCGCCGCCTCGGAACTTCGCGACGATGTGCCCACCTGTTCGCGGATCATGTCCGAATTCGTCGCAGCGCAACCCGAATTCATCTTCGCGGGTTTCATCGCGGCCAACGGTCTGATGGACTGCAACAGCGCCGACATGGTCATCGACTATACCGGCGACGACGGTTGGGAACAGTTCCTGGCCGACCCGTCGCCCTCCATCGAGGTGGACCGCGACGGCGACGCTTCCGGCCAATCCGTGTTCGTCTCTTTCAGCCCCATCTTCGAACGCGAGACCGGCAACCTTCTGGGCGCGCAGGCGGTTTCCATCCCGCACGCGCTCTCGCGGACGCTGATGGCGAGCGCCGACGAAACCGTCGATTTGGCGCTCGTGGATGTCAGCGGCGACATACTGGCAACGAGCATGGGCATGGAGAACCTGACCGCGTTCGAGCGTCTGGGCATCGTGCCGGCCGAAATGGATATCCCGCGCGAGGGCCTGCTGACGTCCGGCGCGCGCCGCGCGGGCGATGATGGTGACGCAGGCCGACCCGACGCCCCCGCCGCTGTCGTTCCGCTGATCCCCGGGAGGATCTACGTGATCGGCCTCTGGACCGCGCCCGGCGAAACCCGGGTCGTGTCGCTTTTCGGGCGCGCGATACCCGCCTTTCCGATCCTGATGTGGCTGGCGAGCCTGCTGGTGGCATACATTACCGTCAACAATCTCGTGCTGCGCCACCTGTCGCGCCTGTCGGGCCGGATGGAGGAGTATCGCTCAGGCGAAACCCTGCCCGACTTCAAGCTCGGCACGGAGGCCCCTGCCGAACTGCGCGAGATGGCCGATAGCTACAATGAACTGGTCAGGCGGGTCGCACAGGAGCAGGCATCGCTGGAGGACAGCCTCCGGGAGCAGAAGCTTCTTCTGCGCGAGGTGCATCACCGAGTGAAGAACAACCTGCAACTCATCGCCTCGATCCTGAACATGCAGATGCGCGGCGTGGAGGATCCGGCCGCGAAACGCGCGCTCGGGCGTGTACAGGATCGGGTGATGAGCCTGTCGTCGATTCACCGCGCGCTTTACACGGACAGCCGTCTGGACCGGGTGCGCGTGGATCACCTGCTGGCCGAGATCGTGGCCGGCCTCAAGGATGTCGCCCTGCCCCGTGAGGCGAAGGTCGCCGTCCGGACGGATCTTGCGCCGGTCTCGCTCGATCCGGACCAGGCGGTGCCGCTGCTGTTGCTGGCGACCGAGGCGGTGACGAACGCCGCGAAATACGTGGGGATGCCCGAAAACGGCGAGCCCGAAATCATCGTCACCCTGAAGGAACTGGATGGTGGCGAGGTCGTCCTTCGGGTGCGAAACACGACGGGGCGTGATGTGTCAGCCACGCTGGTCGAGGGTGCCGAGGCCGATGGAACCGGCCTCGGCGCGAAACTGATCGAGGCCTTCGCCTCGCAACTGGGCGGGCGGGTCGAGACCGAGGTCACCGCACAGATCTACGATCTGACCGCGTCATTCCGCACCGATCCCGAAACCTGATCAACGGCGAGTGGGATCGGCATGATCAGGCCCGTCCTCGGCCAGGTTCGACTTTGGTGCGTTCTCGTCTTCCATGCGCTCGATGGTGCTCTTGCGTGACCATGACGCGAAGGCGATGACCGCGCCGATCGTGCCGAGCGACAAAAGCGCGGGGATGAGAAACGGGATATCCATGGTGATGTCCTCCGTTTTGTGTGGATGGGTTCATGCAGGCCGCGCAAGCGTCGCGAGGCCCTCGCAGCACCAACGTCGCCTTGTCCGGCCTGTTCCGCGCCCCTGCCGAAAAAAAGGCCGAGAGCGGAACGCTCTCGGCCTTGGACAGGGGACACTGCCGGAACAGCCTTGGGGACGTGGGAACTGTCCCGGTCTGCAGAGACGGGCATTGCCGCTCTGACATCGGGCCAACGGGGCAAAGCGCAGCGGGTTCCCCGCTTACCGCGATTTTTTCGGGTATCGCTGCGGGTCGGGTATCGCTGTGGGTCGGTGATCGCGTGCGGGCGCCGGGCGGAACCGGTGGCTTCGCTTTCGTGTTGTCGCCCGAAAGGAGGACACCATGCCCATCGACACCCAGGACACCACGGCCGCGCTGTCGCAGCTGGCCACCGACATCGTCGATATCATCAAGGGCTACAAGGTAATGGAGGAGCGCGCCGATGGAGATCTGCGTCCCGTCGCCCAGCGTCTTCACGCCCTGCACGAGGCCCATGCCGCCGAACTGATGACAGTGATGGAGCGGATGGGCGGCCACCCCGAGGATAACGGGTCCATGATGGGCGCGGTGAATCAGGCGGTCGCCACCGGCCGCGACTGGTTCGACATGCTCGACCATTCCACCCTGCCCTGGATACTGACCGGAGAGCAGCGGCTGGTACACTCCTATGACAACGCGCTCACCGCCGCCCAGACGCATCCGGAATTGCAGGAGATCCTGCTCGATCAGCGCGCCGCGCTCGAGGCCCAGATAAACGCGCTTCGCAACGGCTGACGGAACCCGCAAGTCGCACGAGGCGTTGTCCGAACAGTCGCAGAGGCCGTCCCCTGCAAGGGCGGCGGCAGAATATCGAACGCTGGAGGACGCCACTGATGAAAAGGCCTGAAGACACTGCAACCGTCGCCAAGATCAACGACCCCTCGCCGAAAGGCGTCAGCCCGCGCGCCGGCGGTTCCTCGGCCGAGCGCCGCACCATCGCACCCACGCCGACCGCCGCGGCCAAGGAAGCCGAGCAAGCACGCGGGGCGCGGGAACAGTCTGACGAGGATATCGATCCGGAAAGCCAGGCCGACGCGACTGCCGAACAGGTCGCCCGCAGTCTCGACGACGCCGCGAAATCGATCCGCAACACCGATCCTGGCGCACTGGTCGATGACCTTGCCACCTTCGGACGGCGCCAGCCGGTGGTTCTCTTCGGTGCCGCCGCCGTGTTCGGTTTCGCCGTCGGCCATTTTCTGAAGAGCTCCGGGCGGGACGGGTCCGACCGGTCGTGATGCGCGGGTCCGATGCGCGGATCACGCTTCGGAGCGTCCCGGAACTTCCGCCAAAGCGGAGCGTTGAACGGTCACATCGCAACACAACGATACGGAGATCGAGATGAAATACCTCACAACCAGCACCATTGCCTTGCTCATCGCCGCACCGATGGCATTCGCCCAGAGTGAGGGCGACAGTGCGGAAGACGGCACGCTCGAGGTGGTCGACCGTGCGAGTGGGATGGACATGACCGACGCATCGCTCCTGATCCGGACGCGCGACATCACCGGCGGGCCAGTCTACACCATGGATCCCGCCAACGATGAGGGATGGGATCCAGGGCTCATGTACGAAGAGGTCAATGCCGACTGGAACCAGGTCGGCACCATCGAGGACCTCGTCCTGTCACATGATGGCCAGCTGATCGGCATCGTGGCCGAGGTGGGCGGATTCCTCGACATCGGAGACAAGCACGTGATGCTCGGGATCGACGACCTCAATCTCGTGGCCGTCGATGACGTGAATTACAGCTTTCTGACGCGTCACACCGAAGAGGAACTCACGAACATGGCCGGCGTGGACGAAGGGTTCTGGAACTGACCCCGCCGTCCATCCTCCCGGAAAAGGGGTCGCGAAAGCGGCCCCTTTTTGCTGCCGCAACTAAACGGGAAACACGGTGATCCGCAGGGCATGGACCAAATCCGGAATGTGGGCGAGACTTGCCCGCAGGACGCCGATCCGGGAGGGCGTACGCATGCCCAGTTCCAGACATTCGCCCAAGAGCCGCGGGGCCCGGGCGGCAGTGACGCGCGCCGTGTCCCTTGTCGACGCGCACGCGTCGGGGCGGTCCGGCGGCTCCCTGGTCTGCGGCGCCACATACCGCCCAGCCGGACCGTCCGTGCCGTGAGCGTCAGGCGCGCAGCCGCCTTTCGCGGCGGGTCCGACCCGCTGATCCAGCGCGCGCGCGTTTCGGTCGTGGCGCTGACACTGGCCAAACACGCGCCGATCTTCGTGGTGCTTCTGGGCCCTCCCGCGCTCTGGGCGCTTGTCGAAGCGGCAGTGCCACTCGCGCTCAGCCTCATCATCCCCGCGGTTCTGTCGCTTGCCGTCTTCGCCGCCGTCTGGCGCCGGCCCCTGCCCGCCGACCTGCGCGGGATCGAGGCGATCTCCTCCATCGCGCTCGTATTCGGCCTCAGCGCGGTCCTGACGATGCCGGCGTTCATGACGCTCGGCATGCCGCCCGTCGACGCCTTCTTCGAAGCGATGAGCGCGGCCACGACCACCGGCCTTTCTGTCGCCGCCGACCCCGACAGCTGGCCCTTCGCGGGCCATATCCTGCGGGCCTGGGCGCAATGGTGCGGCGGGTTGGTCATCGCCACCGCCGTGCTGGCACTGCTGCTGCCCTCGGGCATGCCCGCACGCAGGCTGGGACAGGCTGGCATCGACCAGGGCGATCGCATCGCCTCGACCCGGAGACAGGCGCAGCAGCTCCTGTCGGTCTACTTGGGGCTGACCGTCGCCATGACGGCGCTCGCGGCGCTCGTGATTCCGGACTGGCGCGAGGCCGTGGCGCTGATCCTGGCGGCGGTCTCGACGGGGGGCTTCGCGCCGCGCTCCGACAGCCTCGCCAGCTACGGCGCGCTTGGACAGGGGGTCGTGGTGCTGGCCGGCGTCCTCGGCGCGGTGTCTCTTCTGACATATGTGCTGATCCTGCAGGGCAAGTTCCGCGACGCCTGGACGCTTGGCTCGGCCCGGCGGATACTCCTCGCGCTCCTGGCGGTGTGCACACTTTATGCCGCAATGCTCTACGTGGGCGGTTTCCGCAGTATTTCCGGCATTTACTCCGAAATCCTCAACATGGTCTCGGCACTGACCACGGCGGGTTTCTCGACCGGACCCATGCCGCCGGCGGGCGCGGCGCTGCTGGTGCTGGTCATCGCGATGGCGGCGGGCGGCGACATCGGGTCGACGGCCGGCGGCCTGAAGCTCCTGCGGCTGGGCATCGTGCTGCGCGCGATCCTGCATGCCGGTCAGAAGCAGCGTCTGCCGGCCGGCGCGCTCGCCCCCCTGCGCCACGCGGGCGAGCCGGTGGAGGCTGACACGCTGACCGCCATCCTCGCGCTTGTCGGCATCTATCTTCTGGCGATGGCCGTTCTCTGGCTGCACATGCTGGGCCATGGCCATCCCGCCCTGCCCGCGCTTTTCGAGGTCGTCTCGGCCCTGTCCACGGTGGGCCTGTCCACCGGGATCGTCGGCGCGGATCTGAGCGACGATCTGAAACTCTCGCTGGGGTTCGGAATGTGGCTGGGACGGCTGGAATTCTTCGCGGTGCTGCTTCTGCTTGCGCCGCGCACATGGATGTCACGGAGGTAGGAACCCATGCGTATCGTCATTCTCGGCGCGTCCCGCTTCGGCGAGGCCATGGCCGGAACTCTGATCGAGGATGAACACGAGGTCGTCGTCATCGACCAGAGCCGGGAAAAGCTGGAGGACCTGGCCCAGCGGCTGGATTGCGGCATGCTCCATGGCGACGGCACCCTGCCCACCACCCTGCGCGAGGTCTACAGGGGCGAGAACGACGTCTTCGTCGCCGTCACCAATGCATCCGAGGACAACATCCTCGCCTGTCTCGTCGCGCGCTCCATCGGGTTCGGGCGCGTGATCCCACAGATCGTTTCCTCGGAGCTGATGAATGTCTGCGAGGAACTGGAGCTGCACGACGCGATCAACCCCCATGCCACCGTCGCGCAGGAACTGGCCGACGCGCTTGAGGATCGCACCGAACTGGCCCACGAGAGCGCACTGAGCAACCAGTTGGCGCTCAAGCGGGTGGAGGTGCCTGACCGGCTCTCCGGCTCGGCGCTGGGCGAACTCGACCTGCCCGAAGAGGCCCGCGTGGTGGCCGTCATCCGCGAGAGCGACGAACATCTGGCCGAGGATGACTTCACCCTCGAGACCGGCGACGGCCTGCTGATCGTCACGGCTCGGGACGGGATCGACGCGCTTGTCAGCTCGTTCGAGGAAGACTGACCCCCCCGACGCCATTTGGAACCCTGCCATCCACTTCGTGTTGTCCACACGTATCGAAAACCGAAATACGGAGATATTCATGCCAACCCATTTCGCCGCAGGTCTCAATCAGGACACGCGCGCGCAGGTCGTCGATCTGCTGAATGCCAACCTCGTCAACACGATCAACCTGACGCTGGCCGTCAAGCAGGCGCATTGGAACATCAAGGGCAAGGGCTTTATCGGCGTGCACGAGATGCTCGACGATGTGGCCGACCGCCTGCGCGGGAGCGCCGACACTATGGCCGAACGCGCCGTTATCCTCGGCGGACATGCCACCGGCACGGTCGAGATCGTGGCCGAGAAATCCACGCTCGACGCCTATCCGGCGGACTTGTCAAGCCTCGAGGAGCATATCCTGCATCTGAAGGAGCGCTTCATGGAACTGGGCTCCGCCGTCCGCGAGGCCGCCGATGTGGCCGAGGAAGCGGGAGACGTGGACACCGCCGATCTCTTTACGGAGGTGAGCCGCGCGGTGGACAAGGACGCCTGGTTCATCGGCGCGAATGCCGAGGCCGCGTAACGCGCGCACTGGCCGAAACGAAAATGGGGCCGCCCCTGGCGAAGGGGCGGCCCTTTTGCATGTGCCGACAGGCTCGGCCCGGTCAGTTCTCTGCCGGCGGCTCGGACAGATCGACAGTGATAAATCCGTAGGTCCCGTTCCGGAAGATGCGGACGAGGAGCAACCCGTCCTCCTCTGACACCGCCTCGATCGCGTCGCGCAGCGTCTGGACACGACCCAGTTGCGCCCCCTCGGCCGACACCAGAACATCGCCCGGGCGCACGCCCGCCGCCTGCGCCGCGCTGGCCGGCGCCACTTGCTGCACCAGAAGGCCGCGCACATCGTTGGGGATGCCCGCCCGCTCGCGCAGATCGCCCGAGAGCGGCGTGACCGAGACACCCATGCGCGGGCCCGCGTCCTCATCGGGGATCGCGGTGGCCGGCGGAATGTCCTCGGCGATGATCGCGGCGGACCTCAGCCCGATGGTCACCTGCACCTCGTTGGCCTCATCGGCGCGCATGTAGGAGATGTCGACCTCGTCGCCCACGGGCAGGTCCGCGATGGCGAATGTCAGATCGCGCGGTGTGTTCACCTCCGAACCCGAGACCTCGAGGATCACGTCCCCCGGCTCCAGCCCGGCACGGGCGGCGGGGCTGTCCTCTACCACGTCGGCGATCAGCACGCCGCGCGCGTCCTCGAGACCCAGCGCGCCAGCCAACGTCTCGTCGAGTGCCTGCACCTGCACGCCGAGCCAGCCGCGCTCGACCCGGCCGTCTTCGCGCAGATCGGTCACCACCCTCTCGGCGACCGAGGAGGGCACGGCGAACCCGATCCCCACATTGCCGCCGGTGGGCGAGAAGATCGCCGTGTTCACGCCCACCACGTCGCCCGTGGCATCGAAGAGCGGCCCGCCAGAATTGCCCCGGTTGATCGCGGCGTCGGTCTGGATGAAATCGTCATAGGGACCCGCATCGATGTCGCGCGACCGGGCCGAGACGATCCCGGCCGTCACGGTGCCGCCGAGGCCGAAGGGATTGCCGATGGCCACCACCCATTCCCCGATGGTCAAATCGTCGGACGACCCCCATGATACGGCGTGCAGGTCCTCGACGCCTTCGATCCTGAGCAGGGCGATATCTGTGGCCGGGTCGGTGCCGACCAGCGTGGCGTCGAAGCGGCGTTCGTCGTTCAGCACGACCTCGATCCGCTGGGCGCCTTCAATGACATGGTTGTTGGTCACCACGAGCCCGTCCCCGGAGATGATGAAGCCCGAGCCCTGGCTGCGCATGGGGCCGGGCGGGCGCATCTGAGGCCCCGGCTGACCGAAAAACTCGCGCAACTCGGGCGGCAGCTGAGGTATGGTCGCGGGCGGGCCCTCGGGGGTCGGTCCGGTGGACAGGATGCCGACGACCGAAGGTAGCCGCTCGGCCACCATCAGCGAGAAATCCTGCGGCGTTTCGAAACCGGCGTCCTGCGCCGGCGCGGGTGCGGCGGGCAGGCCCACGGCCAGCATCACGGCTAGGGCTACGCCGAGGGAAGGTTTGCCGGAACGGTGGCGGGTCGGACGGGTCACGGACGTCATGGCGATCCTTTCGATGTCGATGAGGCTAAAGCGGCAAAACGCGCCGACCGGGCAACGGGTTCCGCCCCGCGCGCGTCGCGCGGGAACATTGGCACCCGTTGCGCATTGATCCTTCAGGATAACCGAGCCGGAGGATGAGATGACCAGGAAGGACGCCAAGTGGGCCCCCGATGTCGGAGAGGCCCCCGCGACCGCGCCCAAGACGCGCGATCAGCTGGTGCAGGAAAACCGCGCCCGCCGGATCGAAGAGCCGGCCGCCGCCCCGCAGGAGACCGACAGCGAAAGCGGCACACCCGGCAAAAAGCCCGGAGCCGAGCCGCCATCCCCCCGCGCGGAGCCGGCCAAGACGCATGCAGTGAACGTCGCCGGAACCGAAAAGCGCGACGTGCGCGCAGGCCCCGGCGATGCAGGCGCGGCCGACACGCCGACACGCAGCCCCGAACGCGTGCGCGGCAGCCGGGACAACTGGCGTCGCGCCCTCGTGATCATCGTGGCTATCGGCGTCATCTGGATTCTGCTGGGCCTGGTGTTCTAGCCGAGGCACTCGTCCAGGGAGCAAACGGCGCGGCAAAAAGAGAGAGACCGGCGTCGATGGACTTTGCCCACCTCTGACAGTTCCAGCCAGCGGACGCCGCACAAGCCCGGTGCTCGGGGCCGGTGCTCGGGCTCAAGCCACGGCACCGGCCTCCATCATCTCGCGGGCGTCCCGGATAGCCGTCGCGGCTTCGAGCAACCCCTCTGGTCGCCCGCAATCGTAGCGCACGCCCTCGAAACGGAAGGCTGCCACAGGCATCCGCCGCGCATCCCGCGCGATGGCGTCGGTCAGCTGGATCTCTCCGCCCCGTCCCTTGCCGGTTGTCAGCAGCGTCTCGAAGATGCTGGGCGCGAGGATGTAGCGACCAACCGCCGCCAGCGTGGAAGGCGCCTGCCTTGGTTCGGGTTTCTCCACCAGTCCGCGCACCGTCACCTGGCGACCCGTCGCCGGCGGATCGGCGTCGAAGATACCGTAGGCGCCCGTCTCTTCGGGGCCCACCTCCATCGCCGCGATCATGTGATGGGCAAAACCTGTGTCATAGGCCCGGCACATCTGCGCCAGGGCCGGCGGCGAGGCGAAGATCACATCATCGGGCAGGATCACGGCGAAGGCTTCGTTTTCCACCGCGCCATTGGCCGTGAGGACCGCGTGACCCAAGCCAAGCGGCGCCTCCTGGGCCAGGAAGAGACTGTCGAGATCGCCATGCTGGGACCGGACATAGGCCTCGACCCCGGGCTTGTCGTCACTGGTGACGAAAACGAACCGTTCGATCCCGGCGTCGCGCGCCTCGTCGATGGCGAACTGCAGCAGCGGCGTGTCGTAAACCGGCAGCAACTCCTTCGCGACGGCATTGGTTGCCGGTTGCATGCGCGAGCCACGGCCAGCGACGGGAAAGACGGCGGTCCGGATCATCTTCGGGCACTCCTTGCTGAGGGTAATATCCGGGGTGGAACGCCGGGGGCCGCCGTTCGGTTCCGCGTGGACAAGGCGTCTCAGTGCGATCCGGTCCGATCTGCGCGGGGCAGATGAGCGCTGACGCTGGCCATCCTCAGCCAGGCGTGACTGAAGCGGGCGAATTCGGCGGGAACACTTGCGGACCTTGTGCGTAGACGTCCCGAGCCGCCCGGAGCCGCGAAGCCCGCGAAGGCGGCGCAAGGTAACGCAAAAGAAAGGATATCAGCATGATCTTCCGAACGCTTCTCGCCGCCACGACGGCGCTATCTCTGACCATTCCGGTCGCGGCATTTGCACAAACGGACGCACGCGAGACTGTGCGCGGCGTGCTTGAGAGTTACGGATACGACGTCTCCGAGATGGATCGTCTGAGCAATTCGCAGGTTGCCGAGATCTACCTCGTGGCCACCAGCGAAGACGCCGAAGATGTCCGTATCCTGCTCAGCAGCATGAACCTGACCGATGCCGACATGATGCCTGCCGATTTCGAACGCACCACGATGATCGACGACGCGGTGCGCGATGTCCTGGAGGCCAACGGCTATGAGCCATCCGCCATCGAGTACATGTCGAACAACGAGGTGGCTCAGATCTACCTCGCGGCGACGACGGGCGATACCAACGATCTGGACCAACAGCTTGAGGTCATGAACCTTTCGCCCATGGGCGAAATGGCCGACGCGACCGAGGTGATGGCCGAGACCCGGTCCAATATGGACCAGGTAGTGGCCAGCCGGTTGACCAGCATGGGCTACTCGCAGGAGCAGATCGACGCGCTGAGCCAGGAAGAAACGGCCGAGATTTACCTCGCAATGACTTCCGAAGATGCGACGGCCGTGCAAACGGCGATCGAAGGCGCGCTCGGTTCGTAACCAACAGCAGCACCGAAACGTCCCGGCCGGGTCCGTTCCAACGACGGGCCCGGTCTTTTTCCGTCGTGAGGGTCATTCTTTCCCAAGCGACCCCCAACGCGTGCCGATCACGATGGATGACGCGAACGCGCCGGTGATGAATGGTGTTTTGATCGAACGATGGGGATCGTTTCCCCCAACTTCGCTTACCAAACGCTAACCAGTTTGGCCCATTCAGGACCGCGATCGATCCGTGAGCCGCCACCCATGTGCGGATCGCGGTCGCCCACCGAGCGGAACAGACCCATCGCATGACCGAGAACCGGCTCGCCCACCGACGCCCCGTCGCCCTCGCCGCGTGTTTCAGCGTCTTTACCAATCTTCTGATGCTGACCGGTCCGCTTTTCATGTTGCAGATCTACGACCGGGTGCTGTCGTCGCGCTCGGAGGAGACATTGCTGGCGCTCACCATGCTGGTTTCGGGGCTCTACCTTCTCTACTGGCTTCTCGATTTCGCGCGCGCCCGGGTCATGTCGCGCGCGGGCGCACGGGTGCAGGCAGGGCTGAACAGGGACATCTTCGAGAGGGTGCTGGACCGCGCGGCGCTCGGGTCAGGGCCCCGCGGCGGCAGTCTTGCGGATATCGAGGCGATCCGTGGCTTCTACGCCTCGCCGTTGTGCCTTGCGCTGATGGATGCGCCATGGACCCCGGTTTTCCTCGCTGCGATCTTCCTCTTTCACCCGCTTCTGGGTTGGGTCGGTGTGGCAGGCGGCGCGGTTTTGGTGAGCGCCGCTATCCTCAACCAGATGCTGACCGCACGCCGGATGCGCGACGGCGCCGCGCTGCAGGCCGAGGCGCAAGCTTTCGCGCGGCAGGCCGAGGATGCAGGCGACTTCATCCGTGCGCAGGGCATGACAGCGGCCGTGACCGACCGATGGCTCGCCCTGCAGGACGCGGCCATGGCCCGGCTGACGCGCGCGACCGACTGGACCGGGGCCTTTGGCGCCTTCACCCGCGCCTTCCGGCTGTTCCTGCAATCGGCAATGTTGGCGGTCGGCGCATGGGTCGTCCTGAAAGGCGACGTGACGGCCGGGGCGATGATCGCGGCCTCCGTCATGCTGGGCCGCGCGCTTGTGCCGGTCGAGGTCGGCGTGTCCCAGTGGCCCGTGGCGCAGCGCGCATGGACCGCCCGGCGCGATCTGAAGCGGCTGACCGGGGCGATGCCCGCAGCACCGCCGCCCCTGCCGCTGCCCCGGCCGGCGGCGCGCCTGACAGTGGCAGGGCTGGCCGTCATCGCCCCCGACCGGCAGAGACCCGTCCTGTCGGGCATATCGTTCGAGATCGGCCCGGGCCGGGTCCTGGGCGTGATCGGCAAATCGGGCGCGGGCAAATCCTCCCTCGCGCGCGCCGTGATCGGTCTATCGCGCCACGCGGCGGGCGAGGTGCGTCTCGATGGTGCGCCCATCGACCAGTTCAGCCCGCATACCATCGGACGCCACATCGGCTACCTGCCGCAAACCATCCGGATGCTCCCCGGAACCGTCGCCGAGAACATCGCGCGCATGAACCGGAAGGGCGATCCGGCCCGTGTCGTCGAGGCCGCGAAAAGGGCCGGGGTGCATGATGTCATCCTGAAGCTGCCCAACGGCTACGCCACGCCGATCGGCGGCCGCGCGCACCAGCTATCGGGCGGGCAACTGCAGCGCGTGGCGCTGGCCCGCGCGCTTTACGGCGACCCGCAGATCCTGATCCTCGACGAGCCTAACTCCGCCCTCGACGCGGAAGGGTCGGAGGCCCTGAACGCCGCCGTGCTGGAGATGAAGAGGGCCGGCAAGGCGGTACTTCTGATGACCCACCGCCCGACGGCCATTTCAACCTGCGACGACATTCTCGTGCTGGAGGACGGCCGCGTGAGGACCTGCGGACCGAGGGACGAGGTTCTGAAACTGACACTGCACAACGCGGCGGAGGTCGCGGGGCCGATACGCGAGAAGCGCGCATGACCGCGCCCGAGCTCAGCATCCGGGTTCCCGCGCTTGTCGGCCTTGCTGCGCTCGTGGCGCTGCTGGCCGGTGTCGGGACGTGGTCGGTGGCCACAGAAATCGCGGGCGCCGTCGTGTCGCCCGGCGTCGTGCGGATCGAGAACGAAAGACAGGTCGTGCAGCACCCCGATGGCGGCGTGGTGGGCGAGATCCTCGTGCGCGACGGCGACGTGGTCGCGGCCGGTGATGCGCTCCTGCGGCTCGACGGCACCTTCCTGCGAACCGAGCTTGCCATGGTGGAGCGTCAGCTTGCCCGCATCTTCGCCCGCCGCGGGCGCCTCGATGCCGAACGCAACCGCGCCGTGGCCGTGACATACCCAGACCCGCCCGACCTCGTCTCGGTCGATGGCCCGGAGTTCGACCGCCAACTGGCGGAGGAACGCGCCCTGTTCGCGGCGCGCGCGGCTTCGCTCGCCGAGGAGACCCGGGCCCTGACCGAAAGGGCGCGCCAGATCGGGCTTGCGGCAGAGGGCGCGACCGCGCAGATCGACGCGCTCCACCAACAGCTGGTACTGGTGCGCGGCGAGGCACACGACCTGACCACGCTGCGCCGGAACGGGCTGGTCCCGGCATCCCGCCTCAACGCGCTCTACCGGGAAGAGGCGCGCCTGATGGGCGAGATCGCGCGGCTCACCTCGACCATCGCCGAGGCGCGCGCCAGCGTTTCGCAGATCGAGGTCGAGATCGTCCGGCTGGCCGCCGCGCGGCAGGAACAGGCGGTCGCGCAGCTGCGCGGCCTCGAATTCGCCGAGATCGAACTGATAGAGCGCCGCAACGGCCTGCTCGAACTGGTCGAACGGCTGGACATCCGCGCGCCCGTGGCCGGGACCGTCTTCGGATCTACCGTCTTCGCGAGGCGGGCGGTCATCCGACCCGCGGCGCCCATCCTCCACATCCTGCCAGCCGATCAGCCCTTCGAGGTGGCGGTGCGCATCGATCCGCTCGACATCGACCAGGTCTTCGTCGGCCAGCTGGCGACGCTCGTCTTCCCGGCCTTCGGTCGGCAGAGCACACCGGACATCGCCGGCCGGATCGTCCGGGTCTCGGCCGTCGCCAGCGCCGACGAGGCCACCGGCCTGCCCTACTACGAAGCCATCGTGGCGCCAGACGCCGCAGAGCTCCGCGCGCTGGGGGAAGACGTTCTTATCTCCGGCATGCCGGTCGAAACATATCTCGAAACCGGGGCGAGGACGCCACTGACCTATTTCACCGACCCGCTCGCCGGCTATTTTCGGCGCGCCTTCCGCGAGGGCTGAGCCCGTTTCGCGCGCAGGTGCCACGATCACCCCTTGGAGCCGGGACGGCGCGCGCATAGGCTGCGGCGGTCAGCCACCGAAGGTCCGTCCATGGCGCATGTCGTTGCAGTGTCGAGCTGGGTCGCGCACGGCCATGTGGGGCTGTCGGCGGCCACGCCGGTGCTTCAGGCGCTCGGCCATTCCGTGACGCAACTGCCCACGGTGCAGCTGTCCAATCACCCGGGCTGGCCGCATGTGGCCGGCCGGACGGTGGATGTCGGCGCACTCCGCGACATGGCGGATGCGATGGCGCGGAACGGCTGGCTCGATCGGGTCGATGCGGTGCTCACGGGCTACCTGCCCAGCGCCGCCCATGTCGACTTCGCAGCTGGCCTGATCGAGCGTTTGCGCGCCGCCTCCCCTGCGCCGCGCGTCATCGTCGATCCCGTGCTCGGCGACGCACCCAAGGGGCTCTATATCGCGGAGGAGGCCGCGCGCGCCACGCGAGACCGGCTGCTTCCCCTGGCAGACGTGCTGACGCCCAACGCCTTCGAGCTGGCGTGGCTTGCCGCCCGACCGGTCGAGACGCTGGAGGCCGCGCGGGAAGCCGCGGAGGTTCTGCGCACTCGCGCGCCGCGCGCCAAGATCCTCGTGACATCCCCGCCCATTGGCGGCAGCCAGACCGGGATCCTCGCCGATGCGCCGGAGGGAACGGCGCTCCATCGGACGGAGCTGATCGCGGGCGGCACGACCGTGCCCCATGGCGTAGGCGACGCGTTTTCGGCGCTGATCGCGGGCGGCGCCCCCGTCGGCGCCGCGCTCGGCCGGCTGCAGGCGCTGATCGGGCAAAGCCTCGGTGCCCCGCATCTGCGCATCGCCGAAAGCGCCGCGACCTGGACGCAAGCCGCCCCGATCGACGCTGACGCCTGCGGGCCATTGACCGGCGCGGCCGAAACGGGCTGAGGTGGGCCATGGGTTTCGATTTCATCCTCATGCTCACCGAGAATGACCGCACGATCCGCGACGCGCGCGCGCGTCTCGACGAGGCGCTGGAGGGCGGCGTGCGGCATATCGGCTTCAAGGACGTGGGCCTGCCACTGCCCGAGTTGCGTGCACTGGCCGACGCGATCCGGGCCGCCGGCGGACGCTCCTACCTCGAGGTCGTGAGCCTGGACGCGGAAAGCGAGATGGCCTCGGCCCGGGCGGCGGTCGATCTCGATGTCGATGTCCTTCTGGGCGGCACACGCGCAGCGGAGGTTACGGAAGTCACGCGCCACCACCCGGTCCGCTACTACCCGTTCCCGGGACGGATCACGGGACACCCGAGTGTGCTGGAAGGCCCCGAAAGCGATATCGTCGCCTCGGCGCGGGCGCTGGCGGCGCTGGAACATGTCCATGGGCTCGACCTGCTGGCCTACCGGTATGCCGGCGATGTGCCCCGGCTGATGGCTGCCGTCAGCGCGGCGGTGCCCAAACCCGTGATCGTGGCCGGCAGCATCGACAGCGCGGACCGAGTCGAGGCCGCCGCGGCCGCGGGCGCACAGGGTTTCACCGTAGGCACCGCCGCACTGACCGGCGCCTTTCCCGCCGAGACCGAGGGCTTCGCGGGCCAGGTCCGCGCCATCCTTTCGATCACGGCACGGGCGCAGGCACTGTCCACCGCCCCGCGCCGCATCGCGCTGGTGGCCCATGACACGCGCAAGGCCCATCTCAGCGCATGGGTCACGCGGCATGCCGGCCGTCTTTCGGCCCACCGGATCGTGTGCACCGGCGGCACCGGGCGGGTGCTGGCCCGGACCGCGCCGGGGCTCACCGTTCAGCGGCTGCAGCGTGGCGGCCGTGGCGGGGACCAGCAGCTTGCGGCGATGATCGCGACGGGCGAGCTCGATGCCGTGGTCTTCTTCGCCGACCCGACGGTGCCGCATTCCGGCGATGTGGACCTGCAGGCGCTGACCCGGCTGACGGTAATCCATGACATTCCGCTTGCGCTGGGGCCCTCGGCGGCGGACCTGCTGGTGGCCGGGCTCATCGGGCCGGGACCGTCCTGAGGTTTCGCTTTGGGCGCCAACTGCGCCGATCATGGCGCATTGTGTCCGGAATTACCCGGAAATCGTTTCCAGTCCGCCCCATTTATGCCGCGATCAATAGGCATTGTGAAGCTTATGGAAACGGCGGGTGATCTCTCCCTCGCCTGCCGTGCCAACCCTCCCTGACCCGACTGGGGTCGCATCCCTCCCCTTGATGCGGCCCCACTTTTCTTTCACGCGTCCGTTCGTCCCGATATCGGCGGCTGCTCGGCCGCGCGGGACAGTCGCGGGATCATGTAAGGCGTTCGCGCGACATAGGCCTCGAACCGCGCGCCGTAGCGGGCGCGAAACCGTCGTTCCTTCAGGCGTGGGGCAAGCAGGCAATAGGCTGTCAGCAACGTGGCCAGCACCAGCTGGTCGGGTGTCCAGACCGGCACCAGCCACGTGGTCAGCGCAAAGGCGAGGTAGATTGGCTGGCGGATCACCCGGAACGTGCCCGCATCCGGCATGTCCGGAAAGCGCGGCTTGCGCGCCGCCATCAGGCTCATCCAGCCAAGCGCGCCCGACTGCACCTCCGCGCCCGCGTCCCAGCTGGCCTTGACCAGAAACAGCCAGCTTGCCGCGTAGGTCGTCAGCACGGCCCAGAGCATCGCGCCATCCGCCCGCCACCAGACGATGCCAGACGGGGTCCAGAGCGCGAAGAGCGCAAGAAGCTGCGCACTCGCGACCGTGGCGTAGGTGGTGGTCGACAGGGTTGCGCCATGGCGGCCGAGCGACGAAAGCAACCGCCCGCCCCACCGCGTCAGGAGGAGCGAATGGACCAGCGGGAATTGCACGATCAGAAGCGTGTTGGCCAGCGCCGCCCAGGGCCAGGGCACGCGCCCGAGGCTTTCGGACATGCCGAACCCCATGGCGAGGATCATCGCCAGCACGGCCAGCACGAAGACGGCATGACAGAGCGCACCGGCAAGGATCGCAAGAGCGATCCTTCGCCCGCCGCGCGGCGGGCGCAACGTGCCCAGAACGAGGTTCAAGAGGCGCCGGAAATGGGACTGCTGCTCGGTCATCGAGACGTCAGATAGGCCTGCGGCCCGGCCCGGCCAGCCCGAGAGGCAGCGATGTCGCAGGGCGCGTCAGGCCGCGATCGGTTCGATAAGCTCCGGCCCCGTGGCGCGGTTGGAATTCACGCGCGGGTCCACGCGCCAGCGGACGTAACGGCCTTCGGGCGCCGCGCGCATAAGAAGGGCGGCGCCCTTGCCCTCCTCCCCCAGCCATTTCGCCCGGTCCCCGGGCGCGAGGCTGACGGGTTCGCGGTGATGGGTCTCGGCCATCCAGGACGAGGCCGCGCAGGTCACTATGGCCAGTGTTGCAAGCGGGGTCTCACCCTTGTCCCACACCTGCCAGATACCGGCGAGGACCAGCGGCGCGCCGTCGGCGGGCGTGAAGTACCACGGCAGGCGGTTGCCCGCCTCGTCCTTGGTCCATTCGTAGAAACCGGTGGCAGGCACGAGACACCGGCGCTCGCGGCAGGCGGCGCGGAAGGCGGGCTTTTCCGCGATCGTCTCGGCGCGCGCGTTGATCAGGAGAGGGCCGTCGGTGGGGGTCTTGTACCAGTGCGGCAGGAAGCCCCAGCGCATCGGCCGGTAGCGCCGTCCCTCGGCGCCCGAGGTCACGACGCCGACGTCTTGCGTGGGGCAGATGTTGTAGCGCGGCACCTCGGGCAGATCGTTCGACGGCACGGCCTCGAAGAGCCGCGCCATCGCGTCGTTCGGGTGGGTCATGGTCATGCGCCCGCACATGGGCACAAGACTAAGTGGCGCGTTGCCTTGGGACAAGCGCCGGACGTGCCGGCAAGTCCATTAGGGACTGCCGCCATTTCCGCGTCGCCCGCGCCTTAGCGGCCGTAGACGGCGTTGCGGGCGATCAGGCGCGCGTCCTCGCGGAAGATGCCGAGGTCGAGCGCCACATCGAGCGGCATGCCCGAGATTTCGGCGACGGTCCGGTTGTAAGCCGCACGTTTCTCGGCGGCGGTGCGCAGGCGGGTCATGATAGCGGTCATTGGTGCAGCTCCTCTTGGCTTGCGAGTTCCTCTGTCGATGACCGGGATATGGTAGCGCTAACCTCCGGCACAACTGACGCTTTGCGAAAGCCGGTTTGCATTTTCTGCAATGCAGCATGCGAGGCGACGAGCGGGCGCTGCAACGGGTACGAAAAAGGCCGACACGCATCGCGTACCGGCCTGATCCGATTGGCTTTTTGGGATGGCTTATTGCGCTTCGGAAATCCGGCCGTCGGTATAGGGTGTGTAGGGATTGTTCTCGCCCAGATAGGTGGCGACCACTTCCTCCAGGCCCGGGCCGAAGTCATAGGCGTTCATGGCCGTGGTGAAAACGGCATAGCCGTCGCCGCCGCCGCGCATGAAGTTGTTGGAAACCACGCCATAGGTCGCCTCCATGTCCAAGGGCTCCCAAGTGCCGTCCATGTCGACCTCGACCGAGGTGACGCGGCTGCCCGGTTCAGCGGACGGGTCCCAGGTGAAGCGCAGCCCCGCAACCTGCGGGAAGCGGCCGGCGCCTTCCTCGACCTGGCTCACGCCGTTTTCAAGCGCCGCCATGACGCCCGCGCCTTCCAGCTGGAAGGTGGCCAGCGTGTTCTGGAACGGCAGAACCGTGAAGACCTCGCCCATGGTGACCTCACCCGCGTCGATGGAGGCACGCAGGCCGCCGCCGTTGGCGATGGCGATCTGGATGCCCTGATCGGCCACCCGGTCGAGCATGGCGTCGGCCACGAGGTTGCCCATCGAGCATTCCATCGCGCGGCAGACCGACCGGTCGCCCTCGATGAAGCCGGTCGTGTCGCCCACGATCTCGGCCATGGCCTCCTCGATCGGGCCGCCAAGCTCCGCCACGCGGGCGGCGATGCCCTCGTCCGGGGTGACGGAGGCGTCAAGCAGCATGGTGTTGCCATCGGCATAGATCACTTCGCCCGCGTCGTCGAAGGTCACCGCGAGGTGGCCCAGGTACTTGCCGTAGGAATAGGCCTGAACGATGGGAACCATCACACCGTCGGGATTGCTGATCCACAGAGGATAGGGCCCGTCGCGATCGGGATCGTCGGCCGACATGTAGGTGTGCGAATGCCCGCCCACGATCACATCGATGCCAGTGGTTCCCTCGGCAATGCGGGTATCAGTGGGCAATCCCACGTGGGTGAGCGCGATGATCATGTCCACGCCCTGCTCGGTCAACGCATCAACGTCGCCCTGCAACGCGCTGATTTCCTCTTGGAATATCACGTCGGGGCCGGGCGAAGAAATCTCCATCGTGTCGCGGGTCAATGCCGACACGATGCCCACCTGCATGCCGTTGACGTCGATGATCGCGGTGTCGCCCACGCGGCCTTCGAGCGCGGGTTCCTGGCTGACGTCGAGATTGCCGGAGATGACCGGGAAGCTGACCTCGTCCAGCAGCGGGATGATCCCTTCGGGACCATTGTTGAATTCGTGGTTGCCCAGCGCCATTGCGTCGAAGCCGATGGCCTCCATGAACTCACCGGCCGCCGCGCCGCGATAGGTCGTGAAGAAAAGGCTGCCCTGGTACTGGTCGCCCGCGTCGAGCACGAGGACGTTCTCGCCCTCCAGTTCCGCGCGCTTCATGTCGACGGCGGTGGCGATCCGCGCGACGCCACCGAAGCATTCGCCGGCCGCGTCATCCTCGGCCGAGCAGGTCGAGTTGAAGCGGTTGATCGGCGCGATGCGGCTGTGAAGATCGTTGATATGCAGGATGTGCAGGGTCGTTTCGGCAGTGACAGGCGCAGCCACCGAGAGACCCGCCAGGATCGCCGTCGATCCCAGGATACGTGAAAACATCTTGCTCTCCCTGTTCATTGGATAACCGTCAGATTGACGGGGCGCGGGGGTCAAGTAAAGCCGGTTCGTGACGCTTATGCGACAGTTCGGGCCGGCAGAGCCGACTTGACGAAATGTCGGGCAAAGGGCACTCCGACGGGCATGCGTATCTACAAGATCCTTCGGGCCGCGGAATGGGCCGAATTGCTCGAAAAAGGGGCAAGTTCGGGCGCGCCGGTGGACAAGGCGGACGGCTTCATCCACTTCTCCACTGCCGAGCAGGTGGCGGAAACCGCGGCACGCCATTTCGCGGGCGCCGAGGGGCTGGTCGTCGCGGCCTTCGAGGCCGATGATCTCGGTCCGGCGCTCAAATGGGAACCATCGCGGGGCGGCGCGCTCTTCCCGCATCTCTACGGGCCGCTGCGGCACGCGGATGTTCTATGGCATGCCGATCTGCCGCTGAAAGACGGCGCGCATGTTTTTCCGGATGGGCTCTAGGCCATGTGGGAGCGTTTCGGACTGTCGGTGATGCGCAGGATGGACCCCGAGCGGGCCCACACGCTGGCGATCGCGGCGCTCAAGACGGGGTTCCTGCCGCTCTCGGGTCCGGTGAGCTCGCCACGTCTGGCCACGACGCTCGCCGGTATACCGCTGCCCAACCCGGTGGGTCTTGCCGCCGGCTTCGACAAGAACGCCGAGGCCATCGCGCCGCTGTCGCGCACGGGCTTCGGCTTTCTCGAGGTGGGCGGCGCCACCCCGCGGCCGCAGGCGGGGAATGCCAAGCCACGGCTTTTCCGGCTGACCGAGGACGCGGCGGCGATCAACCGGTTCGGCTTCAACAACGAGGGCATGGAGGTCATCGCCAAGCGGCTGGCCGCGGCCCCGAAACTGGTGCCCGTGGGCCTGAACCTCGGCGCCAACAAGGACAGCCCCGACCGCGCCCGCGATTTCGCGCAGGTGCTGGCCTGCTGCGGGCCGCATGTGGATTTCGCCACGGTCAACGTCTCCTCGCCCAACACCGAGCGGCTGCGCGACCTGCAGGGGCGCGCCGCACTCGACGGGCTCCTGAGGGGCGTGATGGAGGCCAATGCCGCGCTCGCCCGCCCCGTGCCGATTTTCCTCAAGATCGCGCCGGATCTCGACGATGACGGGCTGGCCGAGATCGCAGAGGTCGCGCGGGCCACCGGCATCGCCTGCATCATCGCCACGAACACCACGCTTTCGCGCGAACGGCTGTCCTCGCGCCACCGGGGCGAGACCGGCGGGCTTTCGGGCCAGCCGCTTTTCGAGCGCAGCACGCGGGTCTTGGCGCGGCTCTATCGGCTGACCAAGGGCGAGATCCCTCTGCTGGGCGTGGGCGGTGTCGCGACCGCGGAGCAGGCCTGGGAAAAGCTGCGCGCGGGTGCCAGCGCGGTGCAGCTTTACACGGCGTTGGTCTATGGCGGCATCACGCTGGGCAAGCGGATCGCAGAAGGGCTCGACCGGAAACTGGAAGCGGAGGGGAAGACCGTGGACGAGATCACAGGCTCGGGGGTGGACGCATGGCTCTGACGCTCTGGCACAATCCGCGCTGCGCGAAATCGCGGGCGGCGCTGGCGCTTTTGCAGGAGCGCGGGATCGCGCCTGATATCCGGCTCTATCTCAAATCGCCGCCGATCAATGACGAGATCGTGGAGCTGTTGCGGCGGCTGCGCGTCCCCGCGATCGGGCTGGTGCGCACGAAGGAACCCGTCTTCTCCGACCTCGATCTCGCCGATTCCGACGACGAGGCGTTGGTCGCGGCCATGGCGGCACATCCGATCCTGATCGAGCGGCCCATCCTCGACGACGGCACGCGCGCGGTGATCGGCCGTCCGCCGGAAAACATCCTCACGCTGCTCTGACCGATCTAGCGACCCGTGGCGCGCGTCACGACGCCGCGCGTTCCAATGCCGGATACCGCAGGCCAAGCGTCACGCCGCGCAACGCGAAAAGCGCCACGAGCGCGGCCCAAAGCCCGTGATTGCCCCAGACCGGCGCAAGCAGGAACACGATCACGGCATAGCCCGCGAAACTGACGGCCATCATGTTGCGCATGTCACGCGTACGCGTGGCGCCGATGAAGATCCCGTCCAGCATCCACGAGGCGCAGGCCACCACCGGCGCGGCGATGATCCACGGCAGGAACAGGCGCGCCTCGGTGCGCACCGCCTCGGACGTGGTCATCAGATCGATGAACAGACCGCCCGCCCCGAGGAACAGGACGGACATGCCCGCGCCCACGATCAGCCCCCAGATGCTGGTCAGCACCGCCGCACGCCGCAGCCTGAGTGCCGCCCGCGCGCCCATCGCCTGACCCACCAGCGCCTCGGCCGCGAAGGCGAAGCCGTCCATCGCATGGGCGGTGATGTAGACGAACTGGATCAGCACCTGGTTGGCAGCCAGCGTCACGTCCCCGAAATCGGCGGCGAAGAAGAGGAACGACACGAAGGCCGCCATCAGAAGCATCGAGCGGATCAGGATGTCGGCGTTCACCGCCGCCATGCGCCACAGTTTCGCCCGGTCGAAGACGCGCGCCCAGTCGCGCCAGTCCGGTACGCCGAAGGCCGCGCGGCAGAGCCAGAGGCCCAGCGCCAGCCCCGCCCATTCGGCAACAAATGTGGCCCATGCGACCCCCGGGACGCCGAAATCGAGACCGAGCACGAAAAAGGCCGACAACGCGATGTTCAGCCCGTTCTGCACCAGTTGCAGCGCCAGCACCGCGCCCGTCCGCTCCTGCGCGATCAACCAGCCGGTGATCCCGTAAAGCGCGATGGCCGCCGGCGCCGAGAAGATGCGGATCGTGAGATAGCTTTGCACCAGCGACTCGACCTCGGTCGAGGCCGGCGAGAGCCAGAGGGCGGCGGCGAGGATCGGCACCTGCAACACGATGAGCGCCACCCCCGCCCCCGCGCCGATCATCAACACACGCGTCAGAAGGGCCGCGACCTCCGCCCGGTCGCGCGCGCCCAGCGCTTGCGCGGCAAGGCCCACCGTGCCCATCCGCAGAAACCCGAAGGCCCAGTAGACCGAGGTCAGGATCACAGCCCCCAGCCCCACCGCCCCGATCGGCGCCGGGTCCCCAAGCTGCCCGACCACGGCCGTGTCCACGATCCCCAGAAGCGGCACCGTGGCGTTGGAGATGACGACCGGCAGCGCGATCTTCAGGACGCGCCGGTGGGTGAGCGGCCCTCCCCCGGCGACCTCCTCCGCGGCGGAGCTCACTCGGCCGTCCCGTCGCGCAGCGGCATGAGGAAATGCCCCGTGGCCTGCGCGAAAAGGCGATGGCGGTTGTCCTGCCACGCCTCCACATGGACGGAGGCATAGCGTCGGCCCGAGCGGTTGACGCGGGCGCGCGCATAAGCGTCTCGCGGCAGGCCCGAGCGCAGGTAGTCCACGGTGAAGTCGATGGTCTTGGGCAAACGCGGCAGGGTCTCGGGCCTCAAGGCCTCCACGTCGAGCCGGCCGCTCTCGATCTCGTCCCAGAGCATCTGGAATGACAGTTCCATGATCGCGGAGACCTCGAGGAACGACGCGGTGACGCCGCCGTGGATCGCGGGCAGCAGCGGGTTGCCGATAAGCTTGTCGTCATAGGTCAGCACCGCCGTCAGTTCGTCGCCGCGGCGGTCGAAGCCGATGCCCATGAAACCGATGTAGGGCACGCCCTCCACCAGTGCAGACAACGCGCGGTCGCGGCGGTGCCGGATCAGGTGGACGGGCTCGGGCGGACGTCGGGTCATGGCGTGCCTCCCTGCGGCGTCTCGCGCTGAACCGTGAAGGCCCCCGTGGCCGCCGCGACGGGGCGCGTCTCGTCCTCGTCCCAGGCCTCGGCCCGGACGAAGGCCACGGATCGCGTGACATGGTAGCAGGTCGCGCGCGCCGTTATCCTCTCGCCCGCACGGGCGGGACGCATGTAGTCGATCCTGATGTCGATCGTGGCCGTCGCGGCCAGTGCCTCGGGATGGCACATCACCGCGGCACCCCCGCAGGTGTCCATGAGCGCCGAGACCGCACCGCCATGGATGACCCCTGTGCGTGGATCGCCAACAAGCGCGGCGTCATACGGCATCGAGATCACCGCAACACCGTCCCCGATCTCGTCCAGACGCATCCCCAGCGCCTTCGAGAACGGGATCGCCTCGATGAATTGCCGCGCGATCCGCGCGATGTCCGCACCGCCGGCGTCCGCCCTGCCTCCGTTGTCCGCCATCTCAGCCGCCATCCGTTCCGTGCGCTTCTCGCCCCACACATCGCGCCCCGCCCGCCCGGACGCAAGCCCAACGTCTGCGCGTCATGCTTGGCAGGCCACGGGCCCGGATGCTAGCGTCCCGCGCCGAAGACCCCCTGGGAGAACGGTGCCGATGTCCGGCGAACGTCTCGATTTCAAATCCATGTGCGCGCGGTTCGACGTGACGCCGCGCACCCTGCGCCATTACGAGTATATCGAGCTGCTCTCGCCGATGCGCGAGGGGCGCGCGCGCTTTTACGGCCCGCGCGAGGTGGCACGGATGACGCTGATCCTGCGCGGCCGCCGCTTCGGCTTTTCGCTCGAGGAAATTCGGCAATGGCTGGAGCTTTATGACGCCGATCCCGAGGGGAAGCTCCAGCGTGATGCGTGGCTGGAGCTGGCCGACCGGCAGCTCGCGGAACTCGCCGCCCGGCGTGTCGAGCTTGACGAGATCATCTCGGAACTCAGGGCACTGCGCGAGGCGACGGCCGCGGCCGGACGGTAGAAACCGTTTCACCTCAAAGTGACGCAACGTTCTCTTTACGTAAACGTCATCGTTACTTGCAACCATGCGTTCCCGAGGGCAGATCATCGGCACAATCGAGGATGATGTGCTGTTTTCGGACACCGATATGACCGACGATGTGATGACGATCCGGCAGATGTGCGGCGCGTTCGACGTGACGCCGCGTACCCTGCGCTTCTACGAGGCCAAAGAGCTTCTTTTCCCCCGCCGCGAGGGGCAGAAACGCCTGTTCACCCGGCGCGATCGCGCGCGGCTGAAACTGATCCTGCGCGGAAAGCGCTTCGGCTTTTCGCTGGAGGAAATCCGGCAGCTGCTCGACCTTTATTACGTGGGCGACCAGCAAGCGACGCAGCTCGAAGCGACGCTCGACGTGGCACGTGACAGGTTGCGGGAAATGGAACGCAAGCGCGACGAGTTGACGGCCGCCGTCGATGACCTGCGGCGCCAGATGAAGATGGTCGAGGACATGCTGACCTCGGTCGACACCGTCAAGGACGCGGCCGAGTAACCGCCACGAGGGAGGACGACCGACATGCCAAGCTACACCGCCCCCACCAAGGACATGCAGTACGTTCTGCATGACGTGCTGAAGGTCACCCAGGCCGGTATCGCGGGTTACGAGGATCTCGACCGCGACTTCACTGCCGCGATACTGGAAGAGGCCGGCAAGATCAGCGCCGAGGTGCTGGCGCCGCTGAACCCGGTTGGCGACACGCAAGGATGCCGGCTGGAAAACGGCATCGTCTACACGCCCGACGGTTTCAAGGACGCCTTCGGCAAGATGCAGGAGGGCGGATGGCCCGCCATCGACATGCCCGAGGAATACGGCGGCCAGGACCTGCCCTACCTGATGAACACGGCGGTGGGCGAAATGTTCTCGGCCGCCAACCAGGCCTTCACCATGTACCAGGGCCTGACCCACGGCGCGGCCTCCACCATCCTCGCCCATGGCTCGGACGCGCAGAAACGGACCTACCTGCCGAAGATGGTCAACTGCGACTGGACCGGGACAATGAACCTGACGGAGCCACATTGCGGCACGGATCTGGGCCTGATGCGCACCAAGGCCGAGCCGCAGGACGACGGAACATACCGCATCACGGGTCAGAAGATCTTCATCTCGGCCGGCGATCACGACATGGCGGAAAACATCGTCCATCTCGTGCTGGCGAAGATCCCCGGCGGCCCCGAGGGCATCAGGGGCGTGTCGCTCTTCATCGTGCCCAAGGTCCTCGTGAACGAGGATGGTAGCCTCGGCCCCCGCAACGGCGTCTCATGCGGCAAGCTGGAGGAGAAGATGGGCATCCACGGCAATGCCACCTGCGTGATGAACTATGACGACGCGACAGGCTACCTTCTCGGCGAGGAGCACAAGGGCATGCGCGCGATGTTCACCATGATGAACGAGGCGCGGCTCGGTGTGGGCATGCAGGGCGTGGCCCAGGCCGAGGTCGCGTTCCAGAACGCGCTGGCCTATGCCAAGGACAGGCTGCAGGGCCGCGACGTGACGGGTCCGAAGAACCCTGACGGTCCCGCCGATCCGCTGATCGTTCACCCCGATATCCGCCGCAACCTAATGGAGCAGAAAAGCTTCGTCGAGGCCGCGCGCGCCTTCCTTCTCTGGGGCGCCACGCTGATCGACCGCGCCCACCGGGAGGCCGACCGCGATGCCGACGGTCTCGTTTCGCTCCTGACCCCCGTCATCAAGGGGTTCCTGACGGACAAGGGCTACGACATGACCGTGCAGGCCCAGCAGATCTATGGCGGGCATGGCTATATCGAGGAATGGGGCATGTCGCAGTTCACCCGCGACGCGCGCATCGCCATGATCTACGAGGGCGCCAACGGCGTTCAGGCGCTCGATCTCGTGGGCCGCAAGCTGGGCTCGGACGGTGGCAAACATGTGATGGCCTTTTTCGACCTGGTGAAGGGCTTCGCGAAGGACCACGCGGAAACCGACGGCATGCCCGAATTCCTCGAGCCGCTGAAACGTGCCTCCAAGGATCTTCAGGCCGCGGCGATGTACTTCATGTCCGACGGTATGAGAGATCCCAACAACGCGCTCGCAGGCTCCAACGACTTCATGCACCTCTTCGGCCATGTCTGCCTCGGACTGATGTGGGCGCGGATGGCCGAAACCTCGCTCGCGGCGCTGGCCGAGGGCACCGAAGATCCGGTGTTCCACGAAACCAAGCTCGCCACGGCGCGGTTCTACATGGCCCGCGTCCTGCCGATCACGGCCACGCATCTTGCGCGCATCCGGTCGGGCGGCGATACGGTGATGGCACTCGACGCGGCCAATTTCTGAAGGCCGGTTGCTCAAGGACCACCCATGCCGAAACGCCTCAGGCTCACACGACGCCCACAGATCGCGATGACCGAGGACGGTTATCGCAAGCTGCGCAAGCTTGCCGCCGAGGCGGGGCTCGACGAAGGGGAGTTCCTCTCCTTCGTGTTCGAGCATTGGGGCAGCGTGGTGAACGAGGAGAAATTCGTGGCGCGTATCCGGCTGTTCAATTCGGAGCTGGAGGCGCGCAAGCGGTAGACGCCACCGCACGTGGCGAAGGGAGGATTGCGTATTATTGGAAAGATGAAAGGGTCGCGGCGAAAAGATCTGGCACCCGGTCTGAACCGTGGTTCTCTCGACCGGGCGCCTTCACCTTTCACGGCCATCGGCTCGCCAGCCTGTACCGCGGGGCCAGGGTGGCGCGGAAAGGTTTAAGAAAACTTGATGAGCCTTCATCTTTCCAAAAATACCGCCGCGGGGGTGTGGGGGTGCGAAACCCCCACTCCGACCGACGACACCGGGACCAGACATCAGCGGGGAGGCTGACCATGACCAAGACGCTCCATTGCTTCGGTGAATCAGGCAATGCCTACAAGGCCGCGCTGACGCTCGAACTCGCCGGGGTCGACTGGACCCCACGCTTTGTCGATTTCTTCAAGGGCGCGGCGCGCAGCCCCGAGTTCCGCGCGCTCAACCCGATGGGCGAGGTGCCGGTGCTCGACGTGGATGGCATGATCCTGACCCAGTCGGGCGTCATCCAGGACTGGGTCATGGACGAGACCGGCAAGCTCTGCGCCGACGGATCGGCCGAAACGCGCCGCGAGATCCTGCGCTGGACGATCTTCGACAACCAGAAGGTGTCCGGCATGGCCGGCCCCTTGCGGTTCATGATGAACTTCCTGCCCGAGGACAAGCGCGTCCCCGAGGTGAACGGTTTTCTCGCCGGACGCCTCAAGGCGGCGCTTCACGTGCTGGAGGGCGAGCTTGGTCAACGCGACTGGCTGGTGGGCGACACCCTGACCTGCGCCGACATCTCCTGCTGCGGGTATCTCTACTACGACGAGCCCTTCACCTTCGACCGCGCCGATTATCCGGCCATCGACGCATGGCTTTCGCGCATCGCCGCCACACCGGGCTGGAAGCATCCCTATGACCTGATGCAGCGGGCGTTTCCGACCGCGTGACCCATTCTGCCAAAGGACCACCGACATGACCGATGCCTATATCTACGACGCGATCCGCACCCCCCGCGGCAAGGGGCGCAAGGACGGCGCGCTCCACGAGGTCACGGCAGCGCGGCTGTCGGCCTTCACGCTCAACACGCTGAAGACACGCAACGATCTCGACGGGCACGCGGTCGAGGACGTGATATGGGGCAACGTCACGCAGGTGGGCGAACAGGGCGGCTGCCTTGCGCGGACGGCCGTGCTGGCCTCCGACCTCGACGAGCATATTCCGGGCCTTGCCATCAACCGCTTCTGCGCCTCCGGCCTCGAGGCCGTGAACCTCGCCGCCAACCAGGTGCGCGGCGGCGCCGGGTCGGCCTATATCGCGGGCGGTGTCGAGATGATGGGCCGGGTCTCCATGGGCTCGGACGGGGCGGCCATCGCCGTCGATCCCTCCATAGCCCTGGAGACCTATTTCGTGCCGCAGGGCATCTCGGCCGACATCATCGCGACCGAGTTCGGCTTTTCGCGCGACGATGCCGACGCGCTTGCCGTCGAAAGTCAAAAGCGCGCCACGAGGGCCTGGGCGGAAGAACGGTTCTCGAAATCCGTCGTGCCGGTGACGGACGTGAACGGCCTGACGATCCTGGAGCGGGATGAATACATCCGCCCCGGAACCGACATGCAGGCACTCGGCGCGCTCAAGCCCGCCTTCAAGGACATGGGCGAGCAGATGCCGGGTTTCGACGCCGTGGCGCTGATGAAATACCCGCATCTGGAGCGGATCGAGCATATTCACCATGCTGGCAATTCCTCGGGCATCGTCGATGGCGCGGCCGCACTTCTGATCGGCAACAAGGCGTTTGGCGAGAAGCACGGGCTAACCCCGCGCGCCCGCATCCGGGCAACGGCCAAGATCGGCACCGATCCCACGATCATGCTGACAGGTCCGGTGCCGGCCACGCAGAAGATCCTCGCCGACAGCGGCATGGAGATCGCCGATATCGACCTTTTCGAGGTGAACGAGGCGTTCTCCTCGGTCGTGCTGCGCTTCATGCAGGCCTTCGACGTGGACCATGACAAGGTCAACGTGAACGGCGGGGCCATCGCGATGGGCCATCCATTGGGCGCGACCGGCGCGATGATTCTCGGTACACTGCTCGATGAACTGGAGCGGTCGGGCAAGGGCACCGGTCTTGCCACGCTCTGCGTGGCGTCGGGCATGGGGGCGGCCACGATTATCGAGCGGCTCTGAGGCACAGGGCCGTGAACAGACAGGAAGGGCACGACGATGCCGGAGGAGGCCATGGCGATCTACCAGGATTTCCTGGACCGGACGTCGGACGCGGTTATCTCCGGCGACGCGGAGGGGTTTTTGCGACATGTCCACCTGCCCCACCAGATCGTGACGGAAAACGGCATTATCGAGGTTGCGGACATGACGGCGGCACGACGGCATTTTGACGGGTTCGCGGGCGCTCTGCGCGCGGCGGGCGCCGATTCCTACGTTCGCACCGCGCAATCGGCCAGTTTCATCGTGTCCGACCGCATCCTCGGTCGGCACATCGCGCATATCACCGCGGGCGGCAAGCTTGTGACACCGGCCTTCGAGAACGAGATGGAGATCGAAATGCGCGACACCGTCTGGGGGATGTCCTGGGTTCTACACCGCGTGCATGCCGTGGGCTGGCCCGACATCCTGCCCCAGGAGGAGAACGAATGACGGAACTGGCGTCGCAAGCCTACCAGACGTTTCTCGACGAGGGATCCCGCATGATCATGGCGGGGGATTTCGCCGCCGTGGCGCGCAGCATGGTCTATCCGCAGAGGATGGAAACTGCCGACGGGACACTTTGCTACAACGGCCCCTCGGATATGGAGAGCGCCGCGGCCAGCTTCCGCGCCTTTCTGGCGACGATGGGGGCGACCGACTACCACCGGGTCTGCGAATTCGCCGAGATCGACGCCGAGGGCACCGGGATTTCCGGTGAACACACGACCTACATCATCCGGGGCGGCCAGTTCGCCGTGACGCCCTACCGCAACCGGATGTGGCTGCAGCTTGATGGGGGTATCTGGCGCGGCGCGGGGCTTGCCGCGGCGGTGTCGAACCAAGTCTGCATGATCCTTTCGCCCGAGCAGTTGCGGGCCGCGAAAGGCTGGCAGGCATGAGCGATAAGGCCATCGACATCTACCAGGTGCATCTGGACGTCAGCACGCGGCTGGTGTTCCGAGGCGATACCGAGGCCTATGCCGAGCATGCGCAACTGCCCTTCGTGTTTCGGACCGCGCAGGGTGTCGAGGTCATCGAGACGGCGAGGGATCTCAGCGAAGATATCCGCCAGCTCCACGAATGGCTCGGCTCCCAGGGGGTGACCGATTACCACCGCATCGCGCGCGACGCACGGTATCTGGACGGGGATACGATCGAGGGATTTCATGTCACCTACGCCCTGCGCAGTGCGACCCCGGTGGTGGAGCCCTACGCCAGCCGGATGATCCTGAAGCGGGTCGGACAGATCTGGAAGACGTCCTATGCCGAACATGAAATCGCAGACGCGCTATATCCCCGGCGCAATGCGCAGGCCCGCCACGGAATGTTTTCCGAGCAATGGTCCGAGTGGCCCGCGGGACAGATGCCCGACCCGGCGCAGGCCATGCCGATCTACGCAAGGACGACGGCGTCCATCTCCGACGCAGCCAACGGCAAGGGTTTCGATGCCTGGCACGACCACTACACGGAGCCTTACCAAGTCCATTACGACAGTGGCGACTACACAATCTCGACGCCCGGAGAGGCGCGTGTCTTTTGGGATATGCTCCACCAAACCATGGCGCGAACGGGCGCCGATCGCTTCACGATCCGGCCCGCCTCGGCGCTGTTTCTGTCGGACACGCGGGTGCTGGGCTACCACGACATCGCTTTGACGCGGGACGGCGAGACCCGGTTCGGCCCCGTGCGCAGCCGCATGATCCTTGTCCTGACAGACGGGCGATGGCGCTGCACATCGGTCGCCAATGCGCTGTCGACCAAGGCCTTTCAGGAGGGCGAATTCGAGCCGTCCCCCGACCTTCCAACATTGCGCGAGATCCACGAGAGGATGAAGACATGACCGATTTCACGATGCAGATCGACGCCGATGGCGTCGCCGTCATCACTTGGGATGTGCCGGGCAAATCCATGAACGTGCTGAGCCGCGAGGCCTTTGCCGAGGTCGACGGGCTGATCGACGCGGCCCTCGGCGATGACGCCGTGAAAGGCATCGTCATCACGTCCGGCAAATCGACCTTCGCCGGCGGCATGGACCTCAATACGCTCGCCGTCATCCGGGCGGAGGCCGGTGATGATCCTGCCCGCGGCCTCTACGACTTCACCATGAACGGCCACCGCATCCTGCGGAAGCTGGAGCGCGCCGGCATGGACCCCAAGACCAACAAGGGCGGCAAGCCCGTCGCCTGCGCCATCCCGGGCACCTGCGCTGGCATCGGCACCGAGATCGCGCTGGCCTGTCACCGCCGCTTCATGGCCGACGACCCAAAGGCCCGGATCGGCCTGCCCGAGATCCTCGTGGGCATCTTCCCCGGCGGCGGCGGCACGATCCGCTATTCGCGCATGGTGGGCGCCATGGCTGCCGCGCCGGTGTTGCTGGAGGGCAGGATGCTCGACCCGAAGAAGGCCAAGGGCGCGAGCCTCGTCGATGAGGTGTTACCTGCGGACGAGCTTCTCGCGCGCGCCAAGGAATGGGTGCTTTCGGCCGGTGACGCCGATATCGTCAAGCCGTGGGACCAGAAGGGCTACAAGATGCCCGGCGGCGCGCCCTATCATCCGGCGGGCTTCATGACCTTCGTCGGCGCCAGCGCCATGATCAACGGCAAGACCAAGGGCGTCTACCCGGCGGCCAAGGCGCTGCTGTCGGCCGTCTACGAAGGCGCGCTGGTGGATTTCGACACGGCGCTGAGGATCGAGGCGCGCTGGTTCACGCATGTCCTGATGAACCCCTCCTCCTCGGCCATGATCCGGTCGCTCTTCGTCAACAAGCAGGCGCTGGAAAAGGGCGCGAACCGGCCCGACGTGCCGGACCAGAAGGTGCAGAAGCTGGGCGTCATCGGCGCTGGCATGATGGGCGCGGGCATCGCCTATGTCTCGGCAAATACCGGCATCGACGTCGTGCTGATCGACGCGGCACAGGAAGCCGCGGACAAGGGCAAGGCCCATGCGGAAAGCCTGCTCGACAAGGGCATGAAGCGCGGCAAGGTCACGGAGGAGAAGAAGGCCGAAGTTCTGGGACGTATCACCGCCACGACGGAGTACGCCGCGCTTGAAGGCTGTGACCTGATCGTGGAGGCGGTGTTCGAGGATCCCAAGGTAAAGGCCGAAGTGACGAAGAACGTTCTGGCCGCCGTGGGCCCCGAGACCATCTTCGCCACCAACACCTCCACCTTGCCGATCACCGACCTCGCGAAGGCTTCAGACACGCCCGAGCAGTTCATCGGCATCCACTTCTTCTCGCCCGTCGACAAGATGGCGCTGGTCGAGATCATCAAGGGCAAGGAGACGGGTGACCGGGCCGTGGCCAAGGCGCTCGATTACGTTCGCCAGATCCGAAAGACGCCCATCGTGGTGAACGACGCGCGTTTCTTCTACGCCAACCGCTGCATTCTGCCCTACGTCAACGAGGGCGTGCGGCTTCTGAAAGAGGGCGTTGCCCCCGCCCTTATCGAGAATGCGGCAAAGCTTGTCGGCATGCCTCTGGGCCCCCTGCAATTGACCGACGAAACCTCGCTCGACCTCGGCGCCAAGATCGCGAAGGCCACGAAGGCCGCGATGGGCGAGGCCTATGACGATGGCGCGGACGACGTGATCTTCGCCATGGTCGAGCAGGGCCGGCTGGGCCGCAAGTCCAAGGCCGGCTTCTACGCCTATGACGCGGCGGGCAAGCGGCTGGGCCTGTGGGACGGTCTGGCGGAGCTTTGCCCGGTGGCCGACGAACAACCCGAATTGACCGAGGTGCAACACCGGCTTCTCTTCGCGCAGGTGCTGGAGGCCGTGCGCGCGCTGGAGGAAGGCGTGCTCACAGATATCCGCGAGGGCGACGTTGGCGCGATCCTTGGCTGGGGTTTCGCGCCGTGGTCGGGCGGGCCGTTCTCGTGGCTCGACATGCTGGGCGCGGCTTATGCAGCGGCGCGTTGCGATGAACTGACCGCGGCCTATGGCGACCGCTTCGCCTGCCCCGCGCTCCTGCGCGAGATGGCCGAGAAGGGGCATAGCTTCTACGGACGCTTCGGACCCGAGGCGAAGCGCGCCGCCTGACCGCTGCCGGAAAGCGCGCGTTTTCCGGCAACGTCCGTGCGGATGCGGGATCGCGGCCCGGGGGGCCGCGACACCCCTTCCCTTTTGTTGCGCATCACGCCATGACTTGGCAAAGATTATTGCGCAAGCGGGAGGATACGCCATGGGCTGGATGAAGGACGAAACCGGGCTTGAAAAGCGCCCCGCGAACTTCGTTCCCCTCACCCCGCTCAGCCATCTGATCCGGGCCGCGCGCGTCTTCCCCGAGCGGACGGCGGTCGTCGACGGCGCGTTCCGCAGCACATATGCCGAATATCACGCGCGCGTCTCTCAACTGGCCTCGGCGCTCGCGAAACGCGGCATCGCGTCGGGTGACGTTGTCGCCGCCGTCCTGCCCAACACCCACCCCCATGTGGAGGCGCATTTCGGCGTGCCCGCCTGCGGGGCGGTGCTGAACTCCATCAATGTCCGGCTCGATGTGGGTACGATCTCCTACATCCTCGACCATGGCGAGGCAAAGATCGTTCTGTGCGACACGCAGTTCCTCGGCACCGTCGAGGCCGCACTGAAGGCGATGGAGGCCGAGGACCTGCCGCTGATCGTGGAGGTCCCCGACGAGGGCGCGGGCTATCATGCCTCGGGCCGCCACATCACCTATGACCAGCTTCTGGCCGAAGGCGACCCGGCGTTCGAGTGGATCATGCCCGACGACGAGTGGGAGTCGATCGCACTCAACTACACCTCCGGCACGACGGGGCGGCCCAAGGGTGTCGTCTACCACCACCGGGGCGCTTACCTGATCACAATGGGCACGCCGATCTCGTGGCGGATGACGCTCTATCCCACCTACCTGACCATCGTTCCGCTGTTTCACTGCAACAACTGGTGCCATGTCTGGACCATGCCGGCCGTGGGCGGCACCACCGTCTGCTGCCGGGACATCACCGCGAAAGCGATCTACGACGCCATTGCCGATGAGGGCGTGACCCATTTCGGCGGCGCGCCCATCGTTCTGAACATGATCGTCAACGCCAAGGCGGACGAACGCCGCGCCTTCGAGCACACGGTCGAGGTCTTCACGGCAGGTGCGCCGCCCGCCGCCGCGACCCTCGCGGCGATCGAGACGATGGGGTTCAACATCACCCAGGTCTACGGCCTGACCGAAACCTACGGCCCGGCGACGGAATGCACCTTCAAGGATGGCGTGTGGGACGACCTTCAGGGCGCGGATCGCGCGGCCGTCAAGGCCCGGCAAGGCGTGGCGATGCCCAACATGGACCACATCACGGTGATGGACGCCGAGACCATGGCCCAGACCCCCATGGACGGCACGGCACTAGGCGAGATCATGATGCGTGGCAATTCCACGATGAAAGGCTATTACAAGAACCCGCGCGCCACGAACGAGGCCTTCAGGGGCGGCTATTTCCACACCGGCGACATCGCGCTGCAGCACCCCGACAGCTACATCCAGATCGCCGACCGCGCCAAGGACATCATCATCTCGGGCGGCGAGAACGTCAGTTCCGTCGAGGTGGAAGGCACCCTGATGCACCATCCCGCCGTGCTGCTGTGCGCGGTCGTGGCCAAGCCGGACGAGAAATGGGGCGAGGTGCCCTGCGCCTTCGTCGAACTGAAGGACGGCGCCACCGCCGACGAGGCCGAGATCATCGCCTTCGCCCGGCAGCGGCTCGCGGGCTTCAAGACGCCGAAACACGTGGTGTTTCGGGAGCTTCCCAAGACCTCGACCGGCAAGATCCAGAAATTCGAGCTGCGCAAGGCGGCCGCGGATCTCTGAGCGCGGACCGTCAACTTCGTTGAGGTGCGCCCCGCCCTGCGCTACGGTTTCAGCCAACGAAGACCGGGCAGTAACCCGCAGGAAACGATTGGGCAGATGACCGTCCTGGAGCAATACCGCCGGCTCGAGTCCCTCGGGCTGTGGCGTGACGGACCCGATGACCAGCGCCGGGAGGTGGTGGTGTCGCTGGGCGACGCGACGCTCGTGGTGTCGACGCCCGCCGAGACCGCGCTGACCCACTGGTCGCTGCCCGCGATCGAGCGGCTCAATCCCGGACGCAGCCCCGCGCTTTATGCCCCCGGTACGGACGCCGATGAACGGTTGGAGATCGACGACCCCGACATGATCGAGGCGATCGAGGCCGTGAGCGCCGCCATCAACCGAGCGCGCCCCCATCCCGGGCGCCTGCGGTGGATGATCGGCGCGGCGGCTGGTCTGGCCCTGCTGGCGGGGGCCGTCTTCTGGCTGCCCGGCGCCCTGACACGGCAGACCGTCCTGATGCTGCCAGAGGCCAAGCGCATAGAGATCGGCGAGGCGCTGCTGGAGGAGATCGGCCGGCTTGCGGGACAGCCCTGCGATGGCGTCCGCGCGCGCGTGGCGCTGGCGCGCCTGTCGACCCGCGTGCTGGGCACGCCCGCTCCGCGCGTCCTGCTGATCCCCGAAGCGATTCCCGACACGCTGAGCCTGCCCGGCGGGTTCATCGTGGCAAGCGCCGCGCTGGCCGAGGATCACGAAAGCCCCGATGTGCTGGCGGGCTACCTGCTGGCCGAGGACGTGCGGCAGGACGCCCGCGACCCGATGCTGGCGCTCCTGTCGGATGCGGGGCTGGTCTCGACCTTCCGTCTTTTGACCACCGGGGATCTGCCGGGCGCGGCGCTCCATGACCATGCCGTCGCCCTGCTCAGCCGCCCGCGCCCACCGGTCCCGGACGCGGCACTGGTCGAACGCTTCGCCGCGGCGCGCCTGTCGACCGAGGCCTATGCCTATGCGCGCGACGTGTCGGGCGAAAGCGTGCTGACCCTGATCGAGGCCGACCCCATGCGCGGCCAGCCCAATGCCGCCCTGATCAGCGACGAGGACTGGCTCAGCCTGCAGAACGTCTGCACGGGAGGCTGAGCAAGGGCGGCTGAGCCTAATCGGCGGCCACCAGTCGGCGCGGGACGGTGTCGGTCCAGACCATGCGCATCTGCGCCTCCCCCTCCACGGTGCGGATGCCGCGATAGGGGTTGAGACGCCCATCGGTCCAGACCCGCTCATAGCCGGGCGGCGGCGACGGACGCTCCGCGCGCAGCCGGGCGACCGGGCTATGGGTCGCGCGCGGCCTCGGATGGTCGGTGCCGTGGGTCAGGTCACGCGACGGCGCCTGTGCGGTCGTGCAGGGCGGCACGATGGCGTTCTCGAGATATTGCGCGGCGATGCTGGCGGGATCCGCACATGGCGCGGCGAGTGTCACGTCCGAGGTCGCGACCGTATCGGGCAGAAGGATTTGCACGGGCACAAGTTGACCCACGGCTGCGGGAGCCACAGGCGGCGGTGCGGCGGCCATGGTGCGGACAGCCCTGCGCGGGGGTGGCGCGGGCGGCGGGGATGCAACCGCTGTCTCCAGCACCGGCTCGGGCGCTGCTTCGGCCTCGGCCGTGACCGAGGGCTCCTGCCCGCACAACTGCTGCCGGTCCGGCCCGACGCGGGGCACCCATTCCACCCGGCCGCCCACGTCGACCCGGGCAAACACGCAGCCTTGGCTGTCCACGTATTGTGCGTCCTCGAAGCCCGCCGGCGGCGGTTCGGCCGGTGCCGCAAGCTGCGCCACCGCCGGAACCACAGCCCCGCAGGCCAGTGCCAATCCCACAAGGCCCGCCACGGCGGACCGGTTCACCGGTCGCTTGCGCATGCATACCCCCCAAGGTTGCTGCGCCGAGACTGAACGATGGATCGGATCAAGTAAAGCCGACAGCCCGCGATCCGCTCACTTCGTGCCGTACATCCGGTCGCCCGCATCCCCCAGCCCCGGCACGATATAGCCGTGATCGTTGAGGTGACTGTCGAGCGCGGCGGTCACGATCGGCACATCGGGATGCGCCTGTTTCATGCGCTCCACCCCCTCGGGCGCGGCCAGAAGGCACAGGAAACGGATGTTCCTGGCCCCTGCCCCTTTCAGAAGGTCGATGGCGGCGGCCGAGGAATTGCCGGTCGCCAGCATCGGGTCGACCACGATGGTCAGCCGGTCCTCGAGCGCGTCTGGCACCTTGAAATAATATTGCACCGGCTGGAGCGTTTCGGGGTCGCGGTAAAGCCCCACGAAGCCCACCCGCGCGTTGGGGATCAGTTCGAGGATACCATCGAGCAGGCCGTTGCCCGCCCTGAGGATCGACACCAGCGCCAGCTTCTTGCCGGCGATGGTCGGCGCCTGCATCTTCTCCAGCGGCGTCTCCACCTCCATCGTCGTCATCGGCAGCTCGCGCGTGATCTCGTAGGCCAGAAGGTGGCTGATCTCGCGCAAAAGCTGGCGGAAGGACTTGGTCGAAGTGTCCTTTTCCCGCATCAGCGTCAGCTTGTGCTGCACCAGCGGGTGGTCGACGACCGTTAAGTGATCGGCGGTCAGATGCTCGGTCATATGGTGCTAGTCCCCCAGTTTCTTGGCGATTTTCTCTTTCGTGGCCGCGTCGCAGAAGGCGGCATCGAGCGATGTTCGCGCGATCTGGTCGAAGATCTCCTCGTCCCAGCCGAAGGTGCGGGCGAGGTTCTCGTATTCGGCCGTCATCGTGGTGTGGAAGAAAGGCGGGTCGTCGGTGGAAACGGTCACCTTCACACCGCGCTCGCGGAGTGTTTCGATCGGATGCGCCCGCCACGACGGAAAGACGCCCAGCGTCACGTTCGAGCCGGGGCAGCATTCCAGCACGATCCCGTCCTCGGCAATCCGATCCACCAGCGCGAGGTCATCGATGGCCTGCACGCCATGGCCGATCCGTTCGGGGTTCAGCGCATCCAGCGCGTCACGGACCGAGGCCGACCCGCCCCATTCGCCGGCATGCACGGTGATGCGGAGCCCCGCCTCCCGCGCGCAATCGAAGGACCAGAGGAAATCGCCCGGCTTGCCCTTCATCTCGTCGCCCGCCATGCCGAAGCCCACCAGCCAGTCGCCCGCCGTCTCGGCCGCGCATTCCGCGATCGGTTTCGCACGGTCCGGGCCGAAATGGCGGATGCAGGTGACGATGCCGCGCAGCGTTATGCCGAGGTCGCGCTCGGCCGCGTCGGCCGTCTCTCGGATGGCGTGAAGGTAGTCGCGCCAGGCATCCACGTCGCCGCCGCCGCAGAAATCGGGAGACAGGAAGGTCTCGGAATAGATCACGCCGTTTTCCGCGCTTTCCTCCAGCACCGCGCGGGTCAGGCGGGCATAGTCTTCGGGCGTTTGCAGCACGCTTGTCGCCGCCTCGTAGACCGACAGGAAATGCCAGAAGTCGCGGTAGGCGTAGCTGCCGTCATCCCGGAAGATGCCGGAAAGGTCGACGCCCTTCTCCTTGGCCAACCCACGGATGAAGGCGGGCGGCGCCGCGCCCTCGTGATGCAGATGAAGCTCGATCTTCGGAAGGTCTTTCATGAACTCATGCCCCTATGGCCCAGCCGATGAAGGCGATGATGAGGCCGAAGATGAACGACCCGCGCCAGGGCGTGCGCGGCCGCCCGATCAGCGGTCCGATGAAGCGCACGGCCAACGTGACCACGATCAGCGTCATGAAGAAATAGATGGTTTCCGACGACATGCGCGCGTCCCGGCCCCTCTCGGTCAGATGAAGGATTGCCCCGGCCCCACCGATGGCACGCCCAGATGGCGCGCGACCGAGGCGGCGACGTCGACGAATCCGCGGATGCCGATCTGCCCCGAATAGGGCCCCTTGGCAATGACCGGAACCCGCTCGCGCGTGTGGTCGGTCCCGGGCCAGGTCGGATCATTGCCGTGATCGGCGGTAAACAGCATCAGGTCGTCAGGCTCCAGCGCGGCGAGCACGGGGCCGATGGCGGCGTCGAACCATTCGAGGTGCCGCGCGTAGCCCGACACGTTCCGGCGGTGGCCGTAAAGGCTGTCGAACTCGACGAAATTGGCGAAGGTCAGGCTGCCATCCTCGGCGTTTTTCACGTGGTCGCCCAGATGCGCCATCAGGTCGACGTCGGGCCCTTTCACGTACTGGCCCACCCCCTGCCCCGCGAAGATGTCGCGGATCTTGCCGATCCCGTAGGTCTTGCGACCCGCCGCCTGCACCCAGTCCAGCAGCGTCGGCTCCGGCGGCGCGATGGCATAGTCGCGGCGGTTTACGGTGCGGGTGTAATTGCCCGGCTCCCCCACGAAGGGGCGCGCGATGACACGGCCGACGCGGCGCGCGTGCAGCATCGGCGCCAGCCCCTCGCAAAGTACAAGCAGCCGGTCGAGGCCGAAGCTCTCCTCATGGGCGGCGATCTGGAAGACGCTGTCCACCGAGGTGTAGCAGATCGGCCAGCCGGTGCGCTGATGTTCCTCGCCCAGCCGCGCGATGATCTCGGTGCCGCTGGCGTGGCAGTTGCCGAGGATACCGTCGGTCCCGGCGAGGCGCTTGACCTCCGCCACAATGTCATCGGGGAAGGCCGGATCGGTTTTTGGAAAGTAGCTCCAGTCCCACGGCACCGGCAGACCGGCAAGCTCCCAATGCCCCGAGGGCGTGTCCTTGCCCGGGCTGACCTCTTCTGCAGCGCCCCATAGGCCCGTCGGGTCGGCGTCCAGACCCTGGGCACGCGCGCCCGAGGCAAGCCGGACCGCAGCCCCCAGACCCAGTGCATCAAGGTTCGGTATGTGCAAGAGACCCGAGCGCCCTTCCTGCGCCTCGCCGCGCGCGCAGGCCGCCGCGATATGGCCCAGCGTGTTCGCGCCCGTATCCGGCAGATCGCCGTTGAAAAACGCATCGGCATCCGCCGCCCCGCCACAGCCGACGCTGTCCAACACCACCAGAAAGGCGCGCGGCATCAGGCGATCCTTTCGTGGATCAGGGGCGGTGGCGTGACCTCGGTGTCCGAAAGCGTGAAGGCCGCGCGCAAGGGGCCGGCCACGGCGCGCGCAGCCTCTTCGCTGGCGGCATGGATGCGCAGGAGCGGCGCCTCACCGTCGACCGCCTGTCCGATCCGCGCCACCTCGCTGAGCCCCACGGCAAGGTCGAGCCGGTCGTCCTGTTTCAGCCGCCCGCCGCCCAGCCGCACCACCGCCTCGCCCAGCGCGCGGGCATCGATGGCAGCGACATGGCCGGTCTCGCCGGGATGAATGTCGACCATGACCTTCGCCGCCGGCAGCCGGTCGCGCCAGCGGTCCACGAAATCCGCGGGCCCGCCCAGTTCGGCCACCATCTCGCCGAAGGTCTCGGCGGCCTGACCCGAGGCAAAGGCGCGCTGGATCCGCCCCTCGCCGTCGGCGGCGTCGGCGGCCAGCCCGCCCAGCGCCAGAACCTCGCCGCCCAGCGCCACGGTCACGCGCATCAGGTCCGAGGTGATGTCGCCATCGGTCAGCGCCTCCATCACCTCGATCACCTCAAGCGCGTTGCCGGCGGAGCGTGCGAGCGGCTGGTTCATGTCGGTCACCAGCGCCGAGGTCATGCAGCCGGCGCCCTGCGCCGTCTTCACCAGCGCCTCGGCCAGCGCCAGCGCATCCTGCGGCGCGGCCATGAAGGCACCCGTGCCCACCTTGACGTCGAGCACCAGCGCCTCGAGCCCGGCGGCGAGCTTCTTGGACAGGATCGAGGCGGTGATCAGGTCGATGCTCTCGACCGTCCCGGTCACGTCGCGCACAGCGTAAAGCCGCCGGTCGGCGGGCGCGATATCGGCCGTGGCGCCGACGATGGCGCACCCGATATCGGCGACGATCTCCTGCAGGTCCTCGACCGTGACCTGCGTCCGGTAGCCCGGGATCGCCTCGAGCTTGTCGAGCGTGCCGCCCGTGTGGCCCAGGCCGCGCCCCGAGATCATCGGCACATAGGCCCCGCACACGGCCAGCGCAGGGGCCAGCAGGAGCGAGACGCAATCCCCCACCCCGCCGGTGGAATGCTTGTCGAGCACCGGACCGTCGAGGTCCCATTTCAGAACGTCGCCCGAGGTCCGCATCGCGTTCGTCAGCTGCACCCGCCCCTCGGTGCCGAGGCCGCGCGTGCAGACCGCCATCGCAAAGGCGCCTGCCTGACTGTCGGTCACCTCGCCGGTGGCGAGGCCTTCGGCGAACCAGAACAGTTCCGCCTCGGTCGGACACTCCCCGTCGCGCAGCTTGGCGAGGATGCCGCGGGCCGTCGGCGTCATGGCGCCCCCGGCGTGGCGCGGTCCATGTGGTCGGCGACGAACCGGCCGGGCAACAGCGCGCCCACGGTGCTGCGCAGGATCTGGCCATCGACCGTGGCCATTGTCACCGGCACGTCGGCGCCCGCGAATTCGGCCAGCTTCTGGCGGCAGCCGCCACAGGGCGGCACGGGGGCGGAGCCGTCGGCGATCACGGCCACCTCCGCGATCTCGCTGTCGCCTGCCGCGATCATGGCGGCAATCGCGCCCGCCTCGGCGCAGGTGCCTTCGGGATAGGCCACGTTCTCGACGTTGCAGCCGAGATGGATCGCGCCGCTCGCGCTGCGGATCGCGGCCCCCACCTGAAAGCCGGAATAGGGCGCGTAGGCCCGGGCCCGGGCCGTGTCTGCGGCGGCGATAAGGTCATCGGACATGTTCTGAGAAGTCCATCCGTCACTCTTGCTTTATCCGGCAGTCTGGTCCGACACCCTGTTGAGCGCAAGGCCATGTGGACACTCAGCCTCGCGTCGCCGCACGCATCGCGATCAGCGCGATCAGGTCGTCGAGATCGTCGCGGATCGGCGCGTGGAGCGCTGCGAGGTCGTCGATCCGGCGGCGCTTGGCGGCGATGTTGAGCACCTCCGACAACCGGCAGAGGCGGTCCGCGCCCACCGCGCCCGAGATCGCCACGAGGATATGGGTCTGCTCGCGTATGATCGGCACGGAGCGCGCGGCGATGCCCGCGTCCAGCCTGTCGCGAAGGGCACAAAGGTCATCGGTCAGACGTTCCAGAAGCTCCCGCGCGCCATCCTCGCCCGCGACCGCCAAAAGCTCGTCGAGCCGTTCCTCGTCCATCTTGACGCCGAATGCCGGATCCTCGGCGCCGGCGGCCAGCACGTCCTCGGGTTCGGGCAGCCCCGCGGGCCGGCCGGCATAGCGCAGGATCGTGCGGCCGAATTCCTCGGTCGAGGACACGGGTTTGCCGATGATCCCGTCGGCGCCCGCGGCATAGATCGCCTCGCGGTTGTCACGCAGCACATAGGCCGTCAACGCCACGAGCGGCATCGCCGCCGACGCGTCGGCGCGCGCCCGCACTGCGCGCATGACCTCGAGTCCCGACAGAAGCGGCATCTCGATATCGATCAGCGCGATTTCGAAGCGCATCTGTTCCAGCGCCTCGAGCGCCTCGGCCCCGTTCGAGGTGAAGACCGGCCGCGCGCCCAGATGTTCCAGCATGCCGCGCAGGATGGCCTGGTTGGTGAGGTTGTCCTCGGCCACGAGGATCTCGACTTGCGACAGATCCGGCCAGGTGTCGTCCGGTCGCCGGACGCGCCCGTCGCCGACGATCAGGCCCGGCGGCAGGACCAGCTGCACCACCGCGCCGCCCAGCGGCGGGCCGCGTCCGATCCGGACCGTGGCGCCGAGTTGCTGTGACAGCTCTTCCGCGATCTTCAGACCGAGGCCGTGACCGTCGCGCGGGAACACAGCCGACGGCGTTGCAGGGTCGAAACCAGCCCCCCCATCGGCCACCTCGATAACGAGCGCCGCTTCGTCGTCCATCCTCACGGTCAGGCGGACGTCGGAGCCGGACGCATGGTCGAACGCGTTTGCGATAAGGTTCGAGACGATACGCTCGACCGTCATGCGCAAGACCAGAAGGCTCAGGCCCGGGTCCGCGTCGACGACCATCTCGAAGCTGACGCCACTCTCGCTTGCGTGGCCGGTCCAGCGTTTGCGCCAGTGCTCCAGCAGGCTGCCGAGCGGCACGCCGTTCGCGGCACGGCCCTCCACAACCGGGCCGGACGCGATCAGAAGTGAGGATTCCACCAGCGAGGCCAGTGCGTCGCCCGCCGCCGCGACGCGTTCAAGCTGCGTACGTGTCTCCGGGTCGAGCCGGTCGAGATCCACCAGGCGCAGGCCCCCGACGACGTCCGACACCGCCGCCCGCATGTCATGCCCGAAGCGCTGCAATGCCTCGGCGAAGCGCAGGGTCTCGTCGGTGGCGGCGGGCGTGGGCGGCCCGCCGTTCCCCTCCGTCTCCGTCCGGCCTCGGTCGTCCATGCCACAGCCCTCACGCGGCCACATGCCTGCGCGAGGCTAGCACCCCTCCGCGCGCGGTGCCAAGCCGGCGCCGGACGCAAGCGACCCGCCGGTCAGGACGCGTAGCCCAGCGACTTCACCGCCTCGGCGATCTCGTCCAGGATCGCGGGATCGTCGATCGTGGCCGGCATCTTGTAGTCCTCGCCATCGGCGATCTTGACCATGGTGGCGCGCAGGATCTTGCCCGAGCGGGTCTTGGGCAGCCGGTCCACCACCACGGCGAGCTTGAAGGCGGCCACGGGGCCGATCCTGTCGCGCACCAGTTTCACGCAGTCCTTCACGATCTCCTCGGCCGGCCTGTCGACGCCCTTGTTGAGACACAGGAACCCCATCGGCAACTGCCCCTTGAGCGGATCGGACACGCCGATGACGGCACATTCGGCCACATCCGGATGCCCGGCCAGAACCTCCTCCATGCCGCCGGTGGACAGGCGGTGGCCGGCCACGTTGATCACGTCGTCGGTGCGCGCCATGATGTAGAGATAACCGTCCTCGTCGATCAGCCCGGCATCCCCAGTTTCGTAGTAGCCGGGGAAGTGGCTGAGATAGGATTTGCGATATCGCTCCTCCGCCTGCCAGAGCGTGGGCAGCGTGCCGGGCGGCAAGGGCAGCTTGACGGCGATGGCGCCCAGTTCGCCCGGTTTCAGCGGGTGGCCGCCCTCGTCGAGGATCTGCACGTCATAGCCTGGCATCGCGACCGAGGGGGAGCCGATCTTGACCGGCAGCTTCTCGATCCCAAGCGGGTTGCCGGCGATGGCCCAGCCGGTTTCCGTCTGCCACCAATGGTCGATCACCGGCACGCCAAGCTGCCGTTGCGCCCATTCGATCGTGTCGGGATCGGCGCGCTCGCCCGCGAGGAACAGCGTTTCGAGCGACGAGAGGTCATAGTCGCCCACCAGCGCCCCGCCCGGATCGTCGCGCTTGATCGCGCGAAAAGCCGTGGGCGCGGTGAACAGGCACTTGACCCCATGATCTTCGATCACCCGCCAGAAGGTGCCCGCGTCGGGCGTACCCACGGGCTTGCCTTCGAAGACGATGGTCGTGCAGCCGAAGGTCAGCGGGCCGTAACAGATGTAAGAGTGCCCCACGACCCAGCCCACATCGGAGGCGGCCCAGAAGACCTCTCCGGGGTTCATGTCGTAGAGGTTCCGCATCGACCAGTTGAGCGCGACAAGGTGGCCTGCCGTATGCCGCACCACGCCCTTGGGCTGGCCGGTCGTGCCGGAGGTGTAGAGGATATACGCCGGGTGGTTCCCCTCTACCGGGACGCAGCGCGCCGGGGCCACGCCATACTGGAACGCATGCCAGTCGACATCGCGCCCCTCCTCCAGATGCGCGACCTCCTGTTCGCGCTGGAAGATCACGCAGAATTCGGGTTCGTGATCGGCAAGCGCGAGCGCCCCGTCCAAAAGCGGCTTGTAATGCACGACGCGGCCCGGCTCGATCCCGCAGGAGGCGGCGATGATGCATTTGGGCGTGCAATCGTCGATGCGCACGGCCAGTTCATTGGCCGCGAAGCCGCCGAAGACCACCGAATGGATGGCGCCCAGACGCGCGCAGGCCAGCATCGCTTCCAGCGCTTCGGGCACCATCGGCATGTAGATGATGACCCGGTCGCCCTTTTCCACGCCCTTGGCTTTCAGTGCACCGGCCAGCGAGGCGACGCGGTCCTGCAGTTCCCTGTACGTGATCTTGTGCGTGGTTCCGGTCAGTGGGCTGTCATGAATGATCGCCACCCGCTCGCCGTGGCCCGCCTGAACGTGACGGTCGACCGCGTTCCAGCAGCCGTTCAGCCGACCGTCGGCGTACCACTCGTAAAGGGGGGCGTTGTCGTCGAAAAGCGCCTTCGATGGCGCCTCGTCCCAGTCGATGCCCTTCGCCGCCTCCATCCAGAACGCGTTCGGATCGGCCTTGGCCGCCTGATATACCTCGGCATATCGCATCTTGGCTGTCCCTTCACTTGGTCGCGCAATTTCCTATCGCCGAGCGGGCCGCTTGCGCAATTAGGTGACATTGCCGCAGGCAGCGGCCCCGCGCCGGCGCCTGCCGACCACATGCTTAGCCGTAAAGGCTGACCGGCGTTCCGGCGAGTGCCGAGATGTTCAGCAGGCCCCGCGCGGTGATTGCGGGTGTCACGATATGGGCGCGGTTGCCCATCCCCATCAGAATCGGGCCGACTTCCAATCCGTTTCCGCGCATTTTCAGGATGTTGCGGGCCGCACCCGCTGCGTCGGTCGATGCGAAGACAAGCGCGTTGGCCGTGCCCTGAAGCCGTGAGTTGGGAAAGATGCGGGCGCGAAGCTCGGGGTCGAGCGCGCTGTCGACATTCATCTCGCCCTCGTAGGCGAAGCCGCATTCCTGCATCTCAAGGATTTCCAACGCAGCCCGCATGCGCCGCCCGCTGTCGCTGTCGAGATTGCCGAACTGGCTGCCCGAACAGAGCGCGATGTTGGGCTCCACCCCGAAACGCTTCATGTGGCGCGCCGTGGCGGTCACTGTCTCGGCGATCTGGTCGGGGCTGGGCTGGGCGTGGATATGGGTGTCCGCAATGAAGAGCGGCCCGTCCTCGAGGATCATCAGGCTCAGCGCACCAACGGGATGAAGTTTCGGCGTTCCAAGGAGTTGGCGGACGTAGTTCAGGTGCCAAAGGTACTGACCGAAGGTGCCGCAGATCATGGAATCGGCCTCGTCCCTGTAGACCATGACGGCGCCGATGGCGGTGGTGTTGGTGCGCATGATCGCGCGCGCGAGATCGGGGGTGACGCCGCGCCGTTGCATCACCGAATGATAGGTGCTCCAGTAGTCGCGGTAGCGTGGGTCGCTTTCGGGGTTCACCAGTTCGAAATCGACCGAGGGGCGGATCGTCAGACCCGCACGCTGAGCCCGCCGTTCGATGACCTCGGGTCGGCCGATCAGGATCGGGGTGTCCGTGGTCTCCTCCAGAATGGCCTGTGCGGCGCGCAGCACGCGCTCGTCCTCCCCTTCGGCGAAGACGATGCGGCGTGTCGTGGTGGCGGCCGCCTCGAACACGGGGCGCATGATCAGGGCGGATTTGAACACGGCCTGGTTGAGCCGGGCCTTGTAGGCCTCGAGATCGTCCAGCGGCCGTGTGGCCACGCCCGAGATGATCGCGGCCTCGGCCACGGCGCTGGCGACCACGGCCATCAGGCGCGGATCGAAGGGCTTGGGGATCAGGTAATCGGGCCCGAAGGTCAGTTGCTCGCCCTGGTAGGCGGCGGCGGCCTCGGCGCTGGTCGTCGCCCTCGCAAGCGCCGCGATCCCCTCGATGCAGGCGATCTGCATGGCGTCGTTGATCTCGGTCGCGCCCACGTCCAGCGCGCCCCGGAAGATGAAGGGAAAACACAGGACGTTATTGACCTGATTGGGAAAATCGCTGCGGCCCGTGGCGATGATGGCATCCGGCGCGACCTCCCGCACCGCGTCGGGCAGAATCTCCGGAGTGGGGTTGGCCAGCGCGAAGACGATCGGCCTGTCCGCCATGCGCGAGACCATCTCGGGCGTCAGCACCCCGGGACCGGAAAGGCCGAGGAAGAGGTCCGCGCCTTCGATCACCTCGTCCAGCGTCGCGCGCGTGGTGCCTTGCGCATACTCCGCCTTTTGCGGCGACATGTCCTCGGTCCGGCCTTCGTACACAAGCCCCGCAAGGTCGCAGAGATAGACATTCTCGCGCCGCACACCCAGCTTCAGCAACATGTTGAGGCAGGCGATCCCCGCCGCCCCGCCACCGGTGGAGACGACCTTGATATCCTCGAAGGCCTTGCCCGCGATCTTCAGCGCGTTGGTGGCGGCGGCGCCGACCACGATGGCGGTGCCGTGCTGATCGTCGTGAAAGACGGGGATGTTCATCCGCTCCCGGCAGATCCGTTCGACGATGAAGCAATCCGGCGCCTTGATGTCCTCGAGGTTGATCGCGCCAAAAGACGGCTCCAACGCGCAGACGATCTCGGCCAGCTTTTCGGGGTCGGGTTCGTCGATCTCGAGGTCGAAACAGTCGATATCGGCGAATTTCTTGAACAGGACCGCCTTGCCCTCCATCACCGGTTTGGAGGCCAGCGCGCCGATGTTGCCGAGCCCGAGCACGGCCGAGCCGTTGGAGACCACGGCGACGAGGTTGCCGCGTGCGGTATACCGGGCGGCGTTGCTTGGATCGGCCTTGATTTCAAGGCTCGCCTCGGCCACGCCGGGCGAATAGGCGCGCGCCAGGTCGCGCCCGTTTGCCAACGGCTTCGTGGCCCGAACCTCGAGTTTCCCTGGCTTGGGATACTCGTGGTAGAACAGGGCCGCGGCCCGCAATCCGTCGGATTTCTCGTCGCTCAAGGCACCCTCCCGCGAAATTGGTTTAGCCCTAAACTATCCCTCGCACGGCATCCAGTGCGGCCAAATCACCTTACACGAACTGCTCGCGGATCAGGCGCTCTTCCAGCCCGTGGCCGGGATCGAAGAGGATGCGATGGGCGACCTCGGGCTCGCTGCGGATCTCGACCTTGGCCACGTCGCGGACCGACCGGCTGTCCGCATCGGCCATGACCGGGCGCTTGTCCGGCTCGATCACCTCGAAGCGCACGATGGCGGTCTTGGGCAGGAGCGCCCCGCGCCAGCGCCGGGGCCGGAAGGCCGCCACCGCCGTGACCGCCAGAACGTCCGCCCCGATGGGCAGGATCGGACCATGGGCCGAATAGTTGTAGGCGGTGGAACCCGCGGGCGTGCAGACCAGCGCCCCGTCGCAGACCAGTTCCTCCATCCGCAGCCGGCCATCGACGAAGATGCGCAGCTTGGCCGCCTGCGGGCCTGCGCGCAGAAGGCTGACCTCGTTGATGGCGAGCGCCTCGTGGGTGGTGCCGTCCACACGCTCGGCCCACATGTGAAGCGGGTTGATGACCTCTTCCTCGGCCGCCTCGAGCCGGGCGATCAGGTCATCCTCCCGGTAGGCGTTCATCAGGAAGCCGACCGTGCCACGGTTCATCCCGTAGACAGGCGCGTCGATCGCCTGCGTGGCGTGCAGCGTCGCCAGCATGAACCCGTCGCCGCCCAGCGCCACGATCACGTCCGACTCTTCCGGTGCGTAACGACCGTACATCGCCTCGAGCCGCGCCTTCGCTTCCTGCGCGAGCTCCATATCGGATGCCATGAAGGCGATTTTGCGGGCCGCGGGCATGCGCGTGCCTCCTGTGGTCGGTGTCCCGGCGCGACTGTCGCGCGCGCCCATCGGAAACTCAATCCCGCATCGGCCACACATGGCCCGATCCGCGCCCCCGATGCCGCGCGCAACGCCATATTCGCCGCTTTCCGCCCTTTCCCGAAGGGGCCTAATGCCATAAATGCGTGGTCCAACCGCTGCCCAGCGCCCGAGGAGGTCAAGCCATGAACGCACCGCACCGTGATGCCGGTTTCTTCACCGAAAGCCTTTCATCCCGCGATCCCGAGATCTTCGCCGCCATCGAGAAGGAACTCGGCCGCCAGCGCGACGAGATCGAGCTGATCGCATCGGAGAACATCGTCTCCGCCGCCGTGATGGCCGCGCAGGGCTCGGTGATGACGAACAAATATGCCGAGGGCTATCCCGGCCGCCGCTACTACGGTGGGTGCGAGTATGTCGATATCGCCGAAAACCTCGCCATCGAGCGGGCCAAGGCGCTTTTCGGGGTGGAGTTCGCCAACGTGCAGCCCAATTCCGGCAGCCAGGCCAACCAGGGCGTGTTCACCGCATTGCTGCAGCCGGGCGACACGATCCTCGGCATGAGCCTCGACGCGGGCGGACACCTGACCCATGGCGCCAAGCCCAACCAGTCGGGCAAGTGGTTCAACGCCATCCAGTACGGCGTGCGCCAGCAGGACCTCGAGGTCGATTACGACCAGATCGCCGAGCTGACCGCCGAGCACAAGCCGAAGATGATCATCGCCGGCGGCTCGGCCATTCCGAGGATCATAGATTTCGCCAAGATGCGCGAGATCGCCGACAGCGTTGGCGCGTACCTTCTCGTGGACATGGCGCATTTCGCGGGGCTCGTGGCCTCGGGCCACTACCCCTCCCCCTTCCCGCATGCGCACGCGGCCACGACCACGACGCACAAGACGTTGCGCGGCCCCCGCGGCGGCATGATCCTGACCGATGACGAGGCGCTGGCCAAGAAGTTCAATTCCGCCATCTTCCCCGGCATCCAGGGCGGGCCGCTGATGCATGTGATCGCCGCCAAGGCCGTCGCCTTCGGCGAGGCGCTGCGCCCCGAGTTCAAGGACTACCAGGCGCAGGTCATCGCCAATGCGCAGGCGCTGGCCGATCAGCTGATGAAGGGCGGGCTCGACATCGTCACCGGCGGCACCGACACGCACCTGATGCTGGTGGACCTGCGCCCCAAGGGCGTGAAGGGCAACGCCACTGAAAAGGCGCTGGGCCGCGCGCATATCACCTGCAACAAGAACGGCATCCCCTTCGACACGGAAAAGCCCACGATTACCTCGGGCGTGCGTCTTGGCTCGCCCGCCGGCACCACGCGCGGCTTCGGCGAGACCGAGTTTCGCCAGATCGGCGACTGGATCGTCGAGGTGGTCGAAGGCCTGGCGACAAATGGCGATGAGGCCAACGGCGCGACCGAGACCAAGGTGGCTGCCGAAGTCGTTGACCTTTGCCGGAAATTCCCGGTTTACCCAAACCTCTGAGGGGCGAACGGCACCGCCACCGCGAAGATCGCGGGAAGAGCGCGGCGAATCTTGCAGCCCGCCCTTTCCCATCCTAGGTTAACGCGTGCGTGGGGCGCCGAAGGTGACGGCAGGTGGCGGTCCCGCGCAGGTGTGCGACTGCTTTGAGCGAGGCCGGAGCCATGAGTGCTGACTTGCCTGCCCGTCCGGAGATCACTCCGGGCTACCGTCGTGAGGCAGACCGGGAAATCCGGGCCTTCACGCGCGACTGGACGGATCGCGACGACCGTATCGCGTCGCTGAGCTATTTCGGAACCTTCGCGGTCTATTTCTTCACGCTCTGGCTGGCGGTGCAGGCCTGGCCCGTCTGGTGGCTGGTCGTCCCGCTTATCGTGGTCAACGCTTTCGCAGGCGTGCGGCTTTACGTCTTGCAGCACGATTGCGGGCACGGTTCGCTCTATTCGACCAAACGCGCCAACGACCTCGCCGGGCACGGGTTGAGCGTGTTCACACTGACGCCCTATCGGGTCATGCAGTTCAACCACAACGAACACCATTCCCATCTGGGCAATCTCGACGAGCGCGACACGACCGAGATCTTCACCATGACCCTGAGCGAATGGGAGGAGGCCGGGTTCTGGACGCGGCTGAAATACCGCCTCTACCGCAACCCGCTTCTGATGATCCCCGTGGGCGGGCTTCTGACCTATGTCCTGATCTACCGCTGGCCAAAGAATGCGGGCCGGATCGACGCCGCGGGCGTGATCGCGCACAATTTCGGCCTTGTGCTCTGGATCGCTTCGATCTGGTGGCTGGCAGGTCAACCGGGTCTCGTCATCTATGCGGGCACCGTCGTCACCGCCGGCTGCATCGGTGTGTTCCTCGTCTACCTTCAGCACAATTTCGAAGACACCTGGTGGGACCGCAAACCCGACCTGAATCCCGCCCGCGCGGCACTTCAGGGCTCCTCGGCGCTCGATCTCGGCTGGTGGTGGGACCTCGGCACAGGCAACATCGCCTATCACGACATCCACCATTTCAACGCCAACATCCCCTCTTACCGGCTGCGCAAATGCCACCGCGCCCTGCGCGAGAAATACGAGGTGCAGACGATCGGATGGCCCGAGGCGATCCGGTCCTTCACGCTGAAGGTCTGGGACGAGGATCAGCAGCGTCTGGTTCCCTTCCCGCGCGAGCAACGGACCCAGACAATACCCGGCAACGCCTGAACGGCGCGCGGCCGCGCCCCTTCATCCTGGCCGAGAAACTCCCGCCGGAGGCTCCCGCCGCCAGCAGCCCGCTCAGCGCCCGACCGCCTTGCGCACCATGTCCCAATAGGCCGTCTCGACCGCCGCCCGGTCCAGCCGCCCGCCTTCCCGGTACCACGTCGTGACCCCGGTCAGCATGGCGATCAGCGCCATGGTCGCGAGCTTCGTGTCGGGCACCGCGAACCGGCCCGAGGCCAGCCCCGCCTTCAGCACCGCCTCGAGCCGATCCTCGTAGTCGCGGCGCAGCCCCTCGATGATGGCGAAATTCTCCGGCGTGAGGTTGCGCAGCTCCATATAGGCGATGAAGACAAGCTCGGGCCGGTCGAGATGGAAGCGGATGTGATGGCGCACGAAGCTTTCCAGCTGTTCGACCGGGTCCGCGTCCGGGGCGTGCCAGTCTTCCAGAAGCTCCTCCAGATGGTCGCGCATCAGCTCGAACAGCAGGGTCTGCTTGTCCGCCGTATAGAGATAGAGCGCGCCGGCCTGCACCCCCACCTCGGCCGCGATCTGGCGCATGGAGACGGCGGCGAACCCATGCCGCGCGAAAAGCCGCAGCGCCGCCTGTCGGACCTTCGGCCCGGTGATATCCGCGTGACTGCCCTGTTTTCTTGCCATGGGCCCGAGGTTATCTGAACGGGCGTTCAATTCAACCGTTGCATGACCTTTGCGCTTGCCGCATCTGGACAGCACGCCGCCGCTGCGGTTAGGTCGGAACATGGCGCGTCGGCTGATCATCCCCGTCCTCGCGGTTGCGGCACTGGCTGCCTGCGGCCCCGACGTGCCTGCGCTCGATGCGCGGATCGGCGCCGAGGCCCGCGCCGCCGATTTCCCCGATCTCGTGCCGCTCGGCCCGCTTCTGGCGGGGGTCGATGCCATCCCGCCGCGCGAAGCCGCACCCGAAGGCGCCAGCCTCGAGGCGCGCACCGCCGATCTGCGCCGCCGCGCCGCCGCCCTGCGCGCGATGCCGCTGTGACGTGCCGCGCGTTGCAGCCCCTCGCCTGAGCCGCTAACAGGGGCCGACGCAGGACCACATCCGCCGGAGGACCATCATGACCGACCCCCTTCGTCTGGGCATCGCCGGGCTGGGCACCGTCGGCGCCGGCGTGGTGAAGATCGTCCAGCGCCATGGTGACTTGCTGGCGCGCCGCTGCGGCCGGCCCGTCGAGATCACCGCCGTCTCGGCCCGCAGCCGCGACAAGGACCGGGACGTATCGCTCAGGGCCTACACGTGGGAGGATGACCCCGTCGCGCTTGCCCGCCGCGAGGACGTGGACGTGGTCTTGGAACTCATGGGGGGCGAGGATGGCCCCGCCAAGGACGCCACCGAGGCCGCGATTGCCGGCGGCAAGCACGTGGTCACCGCAAACAAGGCGATGCTCGCCCATCACGGTCAGGCGCTGGCCGAAGCCGCTGAGGGCGCGGGCGTCAACCTGCGCTTCGAAGCCGCCGTCGCGGGCGGCATCCCGGTGATCAAGGCCCTGACCGAGGGGCTGGCCGGCAATGCCATCACCCGCGTGATGGGCGTGATGAACGGCACCTGCAACTACATCCTGACGCGGATGGACGACGCGGGCCTGACCTATGAGGAGGCCTTCGCCGAGGCCGACGGGCTGGGTTATCTCGAGGCCGACCCCGAGCTTGACGTGGGCGGCATCGACGCGGGCCACAAGCTGAGCCTGCTGGCCTCCATTGCCTTCGGCACGCGCGTGGCCTTCGACGACATGGCGCTTGAGGGGATCGGTCGCATCTCGATCGACGATATCCGCCGGGCGGGCGATCTGGGCTACAAGATCAAGCTTCTGGGCGTGGCGCAGATGACCGGCCGCGGGCTGGAGCAGCGGATGACGCCCTGCCTCGTGCCCAGCGCCTCGCCGCTGGGGCAACTGGTGGGCGGTACGAACATGGTGGTGATCGAGGGTGATGCAGTGGACCAGATCGTGCTGCGCGGTCCCGGCGCCGGCGAAGGGCCCACGGCCAGCGCGGTCATGGGCGATGTCTGCGATATCGCGCGCGGCATCCGCATCCCAGTTTTCGGCCAGCCGGCCGAGACGCTCCGGCCCGCGCCGCCGGCCAATGCCGAGAGCCCCGCCTGTTTCTATCTGCGGCTTGTGCTGGTCGACAAACCCGGCGCGCTGGCCAAGGTGGCGACGGTGCTGGGCGAGAACGGCATCTCGATCGACCGGATGCGGCAGTACGATCATCCCGGTGCCGATGCGCCGGTCCTGATCGTGACCCACAAGACCGCGCGGCCCAACCTGGACACTGCCCTCGCAGCCCTGCCCGGAACCGGTGTCGTCGCGAGCGCGCCGGTGGCCCTGAGGATCGAGGACGTCTGACCCGCGCGTGTTCGGAAACGCCGGCGTTTCCGGTCCGGAATTCCCCGCAATTCCGGTCCCACCCCGATGTTAGCGCCGCCAGCCGCCGCTGGCGGCTTGCCCGACCCTCATGCGGCGGCTACACCGGGCGCATGTATTGACCCGGAAGGATTTCCCATGACGCACCCCACCGATTTCAACGACCGCATGCTTTCGCTCGGCCTCGCGCGGGTCTCCGAGGCGGCGGCCATGGCATCGGCCGAACTGATCGGACGGGGGGATGAAAAGGCCGCTGACCAGGCCGCCGTGAACGCGATGCGCGACCAGCTCAACCGGCTCGATATCCGTGGCGTGGTGGTCATCGGCGAGGGCGAACGGGACGAGGCGCCGATGCTTTATATCGGTGAGAAGGTCGGCAATGGCGAGGGCCCCGAGGTCGACATCGCCCTCGATCCGCTGGAGGGCACGACGCTCACCGCCAAGGACATGCCCAACGCGCTGACCGTCATCGCCATGGGGCCGCGCGGCTCGATGCTGCACGCGCCGGATGTCTACATGGACAAGCTCGCCATCGGGCCGGGGTTCCGATCCGGGGTGGTCACGCTCGACATGTCGCCTGCGGAACGCGTCTCGGCGCTGGCCTCCGCCAAGGGATGCTCGACCAAGGACATCACCGTCTGCGCGCTGGAGCGCCCGCGCCACGAGGAGATGATTGCCGAGCTTCGGACCACGGGCTGCGCGATCCGTCTGATCACCGACGGCGACGTGGCAGGCGTCATGCATTGCGCCGAGCCCGCGACGGGCATCGACATGTACATGGGATCGGGCGGCGCGCCGGAGGGCGTGCTGGCCGCCGCGGCGCTGAAATGCATGGGCGGGCAGATCTATGGCAAGCTCCTGTTCCGCAATGACGACGAGAAGGCGCGCGCCAAGAAGGCCGGAATCACCAATCTCAACCGCGTCTACACGCGCGACGACATGGTCACGATGGACGTGATCTTCGCCGCCACAGGCGTCACCGACGGATCGATCCTGCCCGGCATCAAGCGTGAGCCGGACTATCTGGAGGCCGCGACGATCCTGATGCGGTCCAAGACCGGTTCGGTGCGGCGCATGACCTACCGAAACCCGCGCTGAGCGCCCTGTGACGGCCCTGCCCGGGACAGATGCCGACCTGCCCGCCTTTCTGAGCGTCGACGCGTCTCTGACCGGCCGCCGCTGGGCAGGCCCCGATCCAGAAGAGACCCGCCTCGCCGCGGCGCTGGTGCAGCGCGCGGGACTGGAGCCAGCGGTGGCCGCCATCCTCGCCCGCCGCGGCATCGCGCCGGAGGCGGCCGAGACCTTCCTGGCCCCGTCCCTGCGCGACCTGCTGCCCGACCCCTCCGTCCTGAAGGACATGGCGGCGGCCTCCGAACGGATCCTGAGCGCCCTGAAGCGGCGCGAACGCATCGCCGTTTTCGCCGATTACGACGTGGACGGTGGCAGTTCCGCCGCGCTCCTGATCACATGGCTGCGCCAGATGGGCCATGGCGCCACGCTCTACGTGCCCGACCGGATCGACGAGGGTTATGGCCCCAACGAACCGGCCATGGCGAAACTGGCGGAGGCCCATGACCTGATCGTCTGCGTCGACTGCGGCACGCTCAGCCACGGGCCCATCGCGGCGGCCAAAGGCGCGGACGTCATCGTGCTCGACCATCACCTCGCCGAGGCCGAATTGCCCGACTGCGTGGCCGTGGTGAACCCCAACCGGCAGGACGAGGATGGCAGCCTCGGCCATCTCTGCGCCGCCGCCGTCGTCTTCCTGCTGCTGGTCGACCTGAACCGCCGCCTGCGCGCCGACGGCACCGCCGGCCCCGACCTTATGGCGATGCTCGACCTCGTGGCGCTGGCGACCGTGGCCGACGTGGCGCCGCTCAGGGGCGTGAACCGCGCCTTCGTCCGGCAAGGGCTGACAGTCATGGCGCGGCGGCATCGTAAGGGGTTGGTGGCGCTCTGCGACGTGGCGCGGCTCGATCGGGCACCGACGAGCTATCACCTGGGCTTCGTCCTTGGCCCGCGCGTGAACGCGGGCGGCCGCATCGGCGAGGCCGATCTGGGCGCGCGGCTGCTGACCACCGACGAGGAGCAGGAGGCGCTGGCGCTCGCCCAACGGCTCGACACGCTCAACACCGACCGGCGCGAGATCGAGGCCCGCGTGCGCGACGCGGCCTTGGCGCAGGCCGAGGAACGTGGTCTCGATGCGCCGCTGGTCTGGGCGGCGGGCGACGGCTGGCATCCCGGGGTCGTGGGCATCGTGGCCAGCCGCCTGAAGGAACACACCCATCGCCCCGCCATCGTCATCGGGTTCGACGGCGAGAACGGCAAGGGCTCCGGCCGCTCCGTCTCGGGCGTCGATCTGGGTGCGTCGATCCAGAGACTGGCGGCCGAGGGGCTGATCGAGAAGGGTGGCGGCCACCGGATGGCAGCGGGCCTGTCGCTGACGCGGGCGCAGCTGGAACCGGCCATGGCGCGGCTCTCGGAGCTTCTGGCGCGGCAGGGCGCGGGCACGGGCAGCGCGGGCGACCTTCGTCTTGACGGCGTCCTGATGCCCCAGGCCGCGACGCCAGAACTGATCGAACGGATCGAGACCGCGGGCCCCTTCGGCGCCTCGGCCCCGGCCCCGCGCTTCGCGTTTCCGGCCATGCGCATCCGCATGACGCGGCCCGTAGGCGACGGACACCTGAAACTGAGCTTCTCTGATGGCCCCGGCGGCAGCATCGACGCGATCGCCTTTGACGCCACCGGCCGCGGGCTCGACGCACTTCAGGCCCACCAGGGGCGCCCGGTGCACCTTGCCGGGCGGGTGGAACTGAACCACTGGAACGGTCGCAGCCGGGTGCAGCTTCGCCTCGAGGATGCCGCCTGGGCCGAGTGAGGCGCCCAAATCCGGAAATGCGTGCGGGACATGCAAGAATCCCCTTGATCCCTCCCGCGCGTTTTCCTAGACACCGTCCACGCCAAGCGCGGCCCGTTCGTCTATCGGTTAGGACGCCAGGTTTTCAACCTGGAAAGAGGGGTTCGATTCCCCTACGGGCTGCCACCATAGTTTTTCATTTAAAACTCAATGGGCTTGCCGCGAA
>CAZOBK010000006.1:72123-80529 GCA_964578115.1 uncultured Roseicyclus sp. | reverse complement strand
GCCCGCGCATAGCCCCAGGCGACCGCGTCGTGGCGCGCGGTGCCCGCCCGCGCCTGCCAGAGCGCGCCCAGGACCGGGTAGCGCGGGCCCTTGACGTTGATGATCGGGCAAAGCTCCTTGACCTTGGCGGGGCCGATGAACTCGGTCGTCACGCCCTGCAGCGCGTTGGCATGCGCGGTGCGCCGGTAGCCGCGGATCTCATGCTCGGTCTGGGCCAGCATCATGACGCCGCGGGGCGAGAACATGATGTTGTAGTTGAGCTCCTGGCTGAGCGTCTCGTAGAGGCTGCGCGCCTTCTCGTAGATCGCGGCCGACGGGTCCTGCAGGTAATTCGAGCGGATGATCGTGGTGTTGCGGCCCGTGTTGCCGCCGCCCAGCCAGCCCTTCTCGATCACGGCGACGTTCTGGATGCCGTGGTTCTTGCCGAGATAGTAGGCGGTGGCCAGGCCATGCCCGCCCGCACCCACGATGATGACGTCGTACTGCGCCTTTGGCGTCGGCGAACGCCAGGCGCGCTCCCACCCAAGATGGTGGCGCGCGGCCTCACGCGCGATGGCGAATGCGGAATAGCGGCGCATGGGCGACCTCCTGACCTGTTCCTACCCTTTGCGACACAAGCGGCGCGCGCATGAGACCGGGGCCGACACCTCTTCGCCCGATTGCGACGCCGGGTTCAAGATCGCCTTGTTGCGCCTGTCGTAACCGGGGCGGGATGCCGCGCCTTCTGACGGTTCCACGCGGGCCTTCGCGCGCTTAAATAGAGGCGCGCGAAGCAAAGGGAGTTGTCGCATCATGGGATTCTGGATCGTGGCGGGCTTGATATCGCTTCTGGTGGCGTTCCTGATCCTGTTGGCGTTCCTGCGCCCGCGGACGGGCGGGGCACCTGCGGCAGCCTATGACCTGCAGGTCTATCGCGACCAGCTCAAGGAGGTGGACCGCGACCTCGAACGCGGCATCCTCACCGAAGCGGAAGCCACCCGCGCCCGCACCGAGGTATCGCGCCGTATCCTCGAGGCCGACCGCGCGCTGCAACGGGTTGCGGCCGCCCGGACCGGTCGCGGCGCGCTGGAACGCTGGATCGTCGCCGGCGGCCTTGTCGCCGTGGTGGCCGGCGCCGTCGGCGTCTATTTCCAGATCGGCGCGCCCGGCTATCCCGACCTGCCTCTGGCCACGCGCATCGCCATCATCGACGAGGCGCGCGCCACAAGGCCCGGACAGGCCGAGGCCGAGGCCGAGGTCACCATGCGCCAGGGCGTGCCCGAACAGCCCGAGCGCGAAGAACTGGTGGCCCAGCTCCGCACCATCATGGAACAACGCCCCGACGACCCGCAGGGCATGGCGCTTCTGGCCTCCAACGAGGCCGCGCTCGGCAATTTCCGCGCCGCCCGGATCGCGCAGGAACGGTTGATCGAGATCCTCGGCGAGGAGGCCACGGGCGCCCATTACATCGACCTCGCCGAGATGATGATCCTCGGCGCCGGCGGGTATGTCAGCCCCGAGGCGGAGGCGGCGCTTTTGCGGGGGCTGGACCTCGAGCCGCGCAACGGCACGGCGCGCTACTACGCGGGCCTGATGTATGCGCAGCAGGGCCGGCCCGACCGCGCCTTCCCGATCTGGCGCAATCTTCTGGCTGAAAGCACGCCCGACGCGCCATGGCTGGGGCCGATCCGCCTGCAGATCGAGGAGGTCGCGGCGCTGGCGGGCGAAAGGGTCAGCCTCGCCGACCTGCCGCAGCCGGCGTCGGTCCCCGCACCCGGCCCCACCGCCGAGGACATGGAGGCCGCCGCCGAACTGCCGCCCGAGGACCGCGCCGCGATGATCGAGGGCATGGTGGCGGGTCTTGCCAGCCGCTTGGCGACCGAGGGCGGCCCGCCAGAGGACTGGGCGCGCCTCATCTCGGCCTTCGGCATCCTCGGCCGCACGGAGCAGGCGCAGGCGGTCTACCAGGAGGCGCGCGGCGTCTTCGCCGAGGACCCCGCGGCACTGGCGCAGATCGAAGCGGCGGGCGAAACCCTGCGCGAGGCGGTGGAGTGATCCTTGACGATATCGCCGCCTTCGCCGCGGCACTGCCGCCGGGCCGTGGGATTGCGGGCCTCGACTTCGGAACGAAGACCATCGGCGTCGCGGTCTCCGACGCGCTGCGAAGTGTCGCCACGCCGCTCATCACGATCAAGCGCACGAAGTTCACGAAGGACGCCTTGGAACTTCTTGATATCGTTTCGAAACGCAATCTTGCGGGGCTTGTCCTCGGCCTGCCGCGCAACATGGACGGAAGCGAAGGCCCCCGTGCCCAGTCCACCCGCGCCTTTGCCCGCAACCTCATCGGGCAGCCCGGTTTCGAGGGTCTCGCGATCACCTTCTGGGACGAACGGCTCAGCACGGTTGCGGCAGAAAGGGCACTGCTGGAGGCGGATACGACACGAAAACGTCGCGCAGAGGTGATCGACGCGGTCGCCGCGTCCTATATCCTGCAGGGAGCATTGGACCGGCTGAGGCATATCGGGGCAGCGACATGAGCGACGAGATCTGGAAACGCGACGAGGTCGAGAGCCCCTGCGTCAAGATCTGCGTCGTGCATCCCGAGGCGCGGCTCTGCACCGGGTGCCTGCGCACGATCGACGAGATCACCCAATGGGGCCGGATGAGCCGCGAGGAACGTCGCTCGGTCATCGCGGCGCTGCCCGGCCGGCAGAAGCAAGTGACCGTGCGCCGGGGCGGACGGGCGGCGCGGATGGCCCGAAAGACCACCTGAGCCCTGACCCGTAAAGCACTGGTTTCAATAGACTAAGGCAGCTCGAGCCAGTCCTCTCTTCTTGCCACTTCCGGACGGAAATAGACGGTGGCGCGCCCCTCCGGCGCCGCCTTGGCCCCCTCGGCCCAAGGCGCCACGCCGTGGATCGCGTGGCGGTGGACCAGCACCGTCCCGCCCGGCGCAAGCGGCACCTCCCGCCGTGGGCAGGTCGCGAAGACCTCGCGCCGCACCGCCTGATAGGTGTCGGTCATGTCGATCTCGGACCATTGTTGCGCCGGCATCCTATCGAACGCCCTGGTGAAAGCCGCCCGGACAAGGTGGTGACTGCCCTCCCACACGACCAGCGGCGCAGCCTTCGCCGCCGCCTCGGTCACCGCGATGCCGAGAATGAAGGCGTGGAACTCTCTGAGATAACGCCGTTTTTCTGGCCCCACGGGCAGGAGCCCGTCAAGATGCGCCGCGTCCCTGTCCCGACGAAACCGATGCGCGGCGTCGCTCTCGCTCGGGTCCTGACCTGGATAGCCCGGATAGGTGACCGAGACCTGCCCGCGATGGAGCGGCAGCGCACCCGTCACCGCCTGCGCCGCCTTCAGCGCCGGGCCGCCAAGGGGCGGACCACCGGCCACGGAGCCATCCGACGCGTTGGGCAGCGCGTCGACACCCACGAACCACGTGCCCCTGTGGCGCAGCCATGTTGCACGCTGGTTCGCGTCGGCGCTTACCCTCAGCGCCGCGGGACCGGCCGTGGCGCGCCATGACTCCAGCTCTGCCTCGGGCGCGAACGCCTGCCAGCCACGGTCGAGCCAGCTCACCAGCCAGCCGCCTTGCGCAGCATGTTGAGCGCCATGACCGTCACGAAGGCCGCGAAGATGCGCCGCAGCGGCTTGGGGTTGGTCGCATGCGCCAGCCGCGCGCCGATCGGCGCCGTGACCAGCGTCATCGCCACAACGACGGCGAAGGCCACGAGGTTGACCTGCCCGATGGTGAAGGGCGGGCGGTCCGGCCCCTGCCCCGGCACCAGAAGGAAACCGATCACGCCGGGCACCGCGATAATGACGCCGAAGCCCGCCGCCGTGGCCACCGCGCGATGGATCGCGACCCCGTAGAGCGTCATCAGCGGCACCCCGAAACTGCCCCCGCCGATCCCCATCAGGACCGACAGGAACCCGATGACGGGCGATGTCGCCGCACGGCCCACGCCGCGCGGCATGGTGTCGCCTAGGCGCCAGTGTTCCCTCCCGAAGGCGAGGTAGAGGCCCACGGCGATGCCGAGCACGCCGAAGATCGCCATCAGGATCTCGTTGCGCAGCCCGGCCACCGCGACCACGCCCAGCCCCGCGCCAATGGCGATACCGGGGCCCCATCCCTTCAGGATCGACCAGTCGACCGCACCCCTGCGGTTGTGGGTCAGCAGCGAGCGCACGGAGGTCACGACGATTGTCGCCAGCGACGTGGCCAGACAGATCTGCATCAGGTCAGGCGTGGTGTAGCCCAGCCGCTCGAAGGCGAAGAAGAAGGTCGGCACGAGGAAGATCCCGCCGCCCACGCCCAGCAAGCCCGCGATGAGACCGGCAAACGCCCCGATTACCGCAATCAGGGCCAGCATCGGCAAAAGTTCGTTGAGTTCCGGCATGTTCCCCACCTTCATTGGCGGCGACCGCCTAGCGCAGGACCGGGGCGGAGGAAAGGGCCCTCCGCTCTCAGGCTGCGCGCAGGGTGACCTCACTCAGCGCACGTTCCACCAGTTCCGGGCCCGCGCGCTCGCGATGGGCACCGTCCGACAGCACACGCTTCCAGCCCCGCGCGCCCGGTCGGCCCGCGAACAGGCCCAGCATGTGGCGCGTGACCTGCTGCAGCCGGCCGCCCCGGCTGAGGTGCCGCTCGATATAGGGCAGCATGGCCAGAACCGCCTCCTCGGCGCTGCGCGAGGGGGCGGGATCGCCGAAAATCTCGGCATCGGCGCGGCCGAGGATCTCGGCGGGCGTGTGATAGGCCGCCCGCCCGATCATCACGCCGTCGAGCCCCGCGTCGAGATGCGCGCGCGCCTCCTCCAGCGTCGCGATGCCGCCGTTGATGGAGATGTGCAGATGCGGGAATTCCGCCTTCATCCGGTGCACCAGCGGGTAATCCAGCGGCGGCACATCGCGGTTCTGCTTCGGGCTCAGCCCCTGAAGCCACGCCTTGCGGGCATGGATCGTGACACGGGACACGCCGGCCGCCGAAATGCGCTCGAGGAAATCGGGCAGGATCTTCTCGGGGATCTGATCGTCGACGCCGATGCGGCACTTCACGGTCACCTCCACCGGGCTGGCCGCGATCATGGCGGCGACGCAATCGGCCACGAGGCCGGGCCGTTCCATCAGCACCGCGCCGAAACAGCCCGATTGCACCCGGTCCGACGGGCAGCCCACGTTGAGGTTGATCTCGTCATAACCATACTCCGCGCCGATCGCGGCTGCGCGGGCAAGCTCCTCCGGGTCGGACCCGCCAAGCTGCAGGGCCACCGGATGTTCGGCCGCGTCGAAGCCCAGCAGGCGGTCGCGCTCCCCATGCAGCACGGCAGGCGCAGTCACCATCTCGGTATAAAGCAGCGCATGTCGCGACAGGAGCCGGTGCAGATACCGGCAATGTCGGTCGGTCCAGTCCATCATCGGGGCAATGGACAACCGCGCGGCCCGGGTGGCTGCGTTCTGGGGCATTCAGCGATCTCCTCGGGTGCGCGCTCTAACGGAACGGACCCGTTGTGCACACAATACGCACACGGCGTCTGTCCTGCCACCCCACCCCGTGCAAAGACAGGAAGACGGCGGCGTTTGGGTAGGGGTGCCTCGAAACAAGGGGCATGGTTGATCCCTCCAGCTTCAACAAATGACGTAATCTGGGGCGTGATTGACCACCTTCTTGGCATGCCCAGGCTTTCGACCGACATCTCGCCGGAAGATCACCGGAAGCTGAAGGCCATCGCTACTCTCAAGGGGCTGAACATCAAGGATGTATGTTCCGAACCGAGCGCTTGGCGACACCCCTGCCCTCGAGGGCAAGAGCGAGGACGAGGCTTTCACCGCGTTGACCAGCTTACTGGAGCCGAGGATCGAGCAGGCGCAGAGCGGCCAGCTTTCCGGTAAGTCCCTTGGCGAGATCCGGCGTGAAGAGCGCAAGCGCGCCGGGGTCCAGCCCGATCCAGGGCGGGCTACGACCTTGCACTTGCGGCGGAAGAAGACCTTCGGGGTATATGCGGTACACGCGAGAAACCCGGGGGCCCGAACAAGCGGACAAGTACTTGGATCAGCTCGGGCAGTGCTTCGACGCCACCGGGAACAGACGAGCGCCACCAGGATCATCATCGATCGGCCAGCGTTCCGATTTCTTGCATGTCGCCCGCACGGAACGCGCAGCTCCGGATACAGCGATAGGTGCCGAATGCGATAAACGCATGATTACCCAGGGATTAACTGCAGTGCGGCAATCATCGAGGTTTTGCAAAGCCGGCCCGGCGATGTGAGGTGCCCCTGGATTTGTAGACGCTTGAGATGCGAGAACTGAGTTTGGCCGTTTCGAACATGACCTCCCGGCCCCACACGCTTACCCGTTCACATGCGTCATGTCGCCCATATGTGCGAGGTAGGGAAACCGCCCCGGCGCCAGCCCAGGCCGCCACATTGACCACGCTCGAGCGCGCCGGCAGCCAGCGACAGGGCGCCATGGAGAGGCCGGGCCTCCGCTCACATCTCGGTCTGCATGCGGTAGCCTGGGTGAAAGATCAGCCGGACCGAGGTGATGACGGCCCCGGCGCTCCAGGTCGTCCGGTCGAGAACGAAAAGCCCCTCGCCCACCGCGCAGGCCAGGACCGAAGCTTCGGCCGGCGTCGAGGTCATCGCCGAGAAGGTGAAATCGCCCCCCTCGAACGGGACCTCGCGCACGAGCCACTCGTTGGGGCTGATGTCCGTGAACGTCTCGTCCAGCACCGCCGGCACGGCGTCCGGGTTGACCCAGCGGTCCTCGTGGACATACGGCGCGCCGTCCGCGGTATAGAGCGTCCGCAGATGCAGCAGCGGCTTACCCGAATCCGTCCCCATCCTGGCACGGATCTCGGGCAGCGGCGCGCGCATCTCCCTGGCGATAACCGCGTGACGGAAGGCCGCCCCCTTCGCCTCGATCTCCTCGCGGATGACCTGGATGTCGAGACGGGCTCTGCGCACGGGGTTGAGGGCCACGCGCGTCCCGGCCTTGCGGCGGCGGTCGAGCAGCCCCTCCTCGGCCAGTTCGCGAAGGGCGCGGTTCACCGTCGCCCGGGCACAGCCGAATTCGCGCGCCAGGTCCGCCTCGTGGGGAATGTAGTCGCCCGGTTTCCAGATGCGCCGCGCGATCCGGCGCCGGACCTCGCCCTGCACGGCCTGCCAGCTTCTGATCGCCGGGCTGGTCAAATCGCGTCTCCCAGGTCTTTCAACACCTTGCGATAGTCGGCCACGATGGCGTCACGCGCAATGTGCCGCCCGGCCCGGACAAGATGCCGGCCCGCTGACCAGACCTCGCGCACCATGCGATCGTCCCCCGCGAAGGCGAATACGTCGAGGATCGTGTCGCCATTGCGCCCCTCCAGATCGACGTGGCTGCCGTCGAGCGCGAGAAGATCGGCCAGCTTTCCCACACCGATCGCACCGCACGGACGCCCGGCCGCGGCCGCGCCCCCCGCCGCCGCCGCTTCGAACAGCCGTCTGCCGGTCGAGAGATCGGGACTTGCGAGCGCGGCCCGGGACCGGTCGCGCAGGCGTTGCGAGTATTCAAGGGTCCGCAGCTCTTCCGATAGCGCGATCCGGATGTTGGAATCCGACCCGATCGCGATCCGCCCGCCGTTTTCGAACCACCGGACGCCATCGAAGATCCCGTCGCCAAGGCTCGATTCCGTGATCGGGCAGAGACCGGCGACGGCGCCCGAACGGGCGAGGCCCTGGGTTTCATGCGGCTCCATCTGGGTGCAGTGGATGAAGGTGAACCGGCCGCCCGGGTCGAGACGGTCCAGAACCCATTCCACCGGACGGCGGCCAAGGGCGACACTTACCTCCTCCACCTCGGCTGTCTGCTCGGCGAGATGCATGTGGACCGGCCCCTCGGGCGCAAGGCCGAGCAGCCCCGCGATGGCCTCGGGCGCGACAGCACGCAGGCTGTGGGGGGCGACACCGATCCGGGCGTCGGGCGGCAGGTTTCTCAGCACCCCGGCCGAGGCGGCATGCAGCCGCGCGAACCGCTCGGGGTCGTTGCCGAAACGGACCTGACCGGGCCCCAGCGGACGCCCGTCGCAGCCGCCGAACTGGTAGAGCACCGGAAGCAGCGTCAGGCCGATGCCGCTGCGCGCCGCCGCCGACGCGACCCGCTCTGCCATCTCGGCGAGATTGGTATAGGGCGTGCCACCCGGCTGGTGATGCAGGTATTGGAACTCGACGCTGGTCGCATAGCCCGCCTCCAGCATCTCCATCTGCACGAAGGCCGCGATGGCCTCGACATGGTCGGGGGTCAGGCGGTCGAGGAAGCGGTACATCAGCGCGCGCCACGTCCAGAAGCTGTTGCGCGGGTCCGGGCCGCGCAGTTCCGTCAGGCCCGCCATCGCCCGCTGGAAGGCATGGCTGTGCGCGTTGACCGGTGCCGGCAGGAGGATG